>CAZTDV010000036.1:0-36591 GCA_964612195.1 uncultured Sediminibacterium sp. | reverse complement strand
GTTACAACCTATTTCTCGCATATTGCCTTTGACACACTTTAATAATGCCATGCGCAATATTGCTTTTGAAGGAGCTGGATTGCTCGATTGCACCCTAGAATTAAGCGTCTTAGGTATTTGGATTGTAGTGGTTTATATAGTTGCTTTTAAAACATTTAAATGGGAGTAAGATGAAATTGATTAAACTGGGTTTTATTAGTTTAATAGTATTGGGAATTATTGTAACCCTTATTGGTTTATTATTTCCTTCAACTGTATTGGTTTCTAGAGCTGTGGATATTAAAGCACCTATTGACTCTATTAAATATCGTGTTGGTAATATGGAACAATGGAAGGGTTGGATTGCTGGCATGAATGATACTTCGGTAAAAATCAATTCTGCTACGGATGCCCAATTGGGAAATACGCATGTGCAAATAAGCTCAATAACAGACTCTTCTGTTGTTTCTACTTGGACCAGTTTGAATGGTCAAGCGCAATTAAGTACCATTCGCATTATTGGAAACAGTTCGCAAGATTATGCGGTTGTTCAATGGCAGTTTGTTCAAAAAATTGGTTGGTACCCTTGGGATCGTTTTGGTTCTATGATGAACGATAAAATCTTGGGAACTATGATGGAGCAAAATTTACAATCGCTTAAAAAAAGCCTAGAACAATAGATTTTTTTTTACTTATAATAAAAGACCCCGAATCAATAAATTGATCGGGGCCTTATTACAAACTAATTGGGGAGAGACTCTTTAATTAGCAGGATCTGCTGGTGTGTTTGGATTATTGTCTCGCTCTCTGCTAGGATAAGGGAAGAAGGTTCTCTTTCTTTCACTTGAAGGACGGCCTAATCTTCTATTATCTTCTAAGCGCATGCCACTCATGCACAATTCAATACAACGTTGACGATAGATTTCATCGGTTAATGCTGCTGCACTAACAGCACCACTGTATGCGGTTAAACCAGCACCTACGCCGAATGGATCAGCACTTGGCAATTGAGTTCTTACTGCATCAATTTCAGCAACTGCTGCTGTTAAATTGGGTGCTGCTTGTTTTACATAACACTCTGCTTTAATCAAACGCATTTCATCTGGTAAGTAAACAGGTATTGCCTGTGTTGCTGCGCTAAAAAAGCCTTTGATTCTGTATCGTGGTGCAATGGTTGGATTAATTGTAGTGTAAAATGCAATACGTTGGTCGTTCAAATCTGGTGCCAATGTTGTTGGCAAACCTAAAGTTGAATCCAAAATTTGAAACACGTTATTGGTTGCAGTTGCAGTAGTAAAAATAGGATTGGTAACAATGGCGTCATAGCCTAAAATGGCACCACCATAATTTAAATCTACCGCATTGGCTGCAGTTAATGCACTTGCATAATCACTCGCAAACAAACTGTAACGTGCAATCAATGCATTGATGGTATTGTTAAAGTATGCAGTGGTTACAGAAGTTGGAACGTTTGCAAAAAAAGCTGCACTTGGAGGATTCGCGCCTAATGCTGTTTGCGCTGCTCTTAAAGTAGTAACTGCTCTTCTAAATCCATCTGCTCTGCTTTGGAAAGCTGCTGGTGCAGCTTGTGTACCAGGTGCAGCAGGAATTTGTTCAAAGAACATTGCTAAGTTACCAATGGCCATTGCTTTAAAAATACTGGCATAAGCTAGTAATCCTGATGCATAGGCTTTGTCTCCTAATTTATTGGCGCCTGCAATTACATTGTCTGCATCATAAATGATCTTGTTGTTCCAAGTCCACATATTACCTACAATACCGTTCAAGTTGTCTACTACAGCACCTCCTGTAAATAATTGTAACTCGTCGGTATTACCCGCATTCATTAACCTGAATTCGTTGGTTAATGCGCCTGCTGCTGTAATGCCATTGTACATTGGGCTTAGTCTGCCATTGCTATAAACGTTTTGCAATCCAACAGCAACACCAGCTAATCCTCTTGGTGTAGAAAATGCATCCGTATCGCCAATTGCGCCGGGATTGGTAAAGTCTTGCTTACAAGCAACCAGACTTACTCCGGATAAAATAATCAATAATATTTTTTTCATGTTAATCTAGTTTGATGGGTTAGAAATTTGCTACAACACCGAATTGGAATGTCTTCGGAATAGGTACGTTACCAAAATCAACTCCTCTGAACAAACTACTTTGCCCTGTTGAGTTGGTTTCAGGATCATATCCTCTGTAGTTGTCCCATGATATTAGGTTTCTACCAGTAAGTGTAACGGTTAAATTGCTGAAAAGGTTGCTCACTTTTCCAAATGCATATCCAACAGATAGTTCGCGCAATTTGGTGAATGATCCATCATCTACTCTCCACTCTTCAATACCGTATATTCCACTGATATATCCTCTTGGAATTTCTCCTTTATGTTCTCTTTGTGCAAACTCACTTCCGTTACCAACACCTTGTCTGGTTCTGAAATCTGCGTTGAACACTTCGGCTCCAGCTACTCTATCTAATTGGAAACCAACTGTCCATTTCTTGTAAGTAAAGCTGTTAATTAAAGTAGCTGTATAAGTTGGGTTTGGAGAACCTAAAACTGATCTTAATATGGTAGCGTTAGGCCCGGTAGTATAAGGTAATCCGGTTGCTGGATCTAAAGTAGGTGTTCCAAATGGTTGACCATTTGCAATTGGCCCTCTTGCGGTAACTGGTATACCTGCAGCATTCTTCACTTCTGTTCCATTGGCATTTCTAGCAAAGAAAGTAGAATAGAATACTGGTGCATCATATCCTGGAATCAAAGCAAATACTGCACCGGTCGGAGCAGAAAATGAAATGAATGGAACTCCTAAGTTTTCAATTCTGTTCTTGTTCTTATTAAAGTTACCCGTGATTTCCCATGTAAAATTTTTGTTCTTAATAGGAACTGCAGTAACCATAATTTCAAAACCCTTGTTGCTTAAAGAACCCACGTTCTTAGTAGCTGTAGGGAAACCAGAACTTGGTGCATTGGTAATATTCGGTACCAATAAGTCGGTTACTTTTTTATTGTAATAGTTAAAAGTGAATTGTAATCTATTACCTAGTAACGCAATGTCTGTACCAATTTCTAATTCTTTCTGACGCTCTGGTTTTAAATCAGAACTAATGGTTGCAGATGGAGAAGTTAAACTGGTTCTACCCAAGAAAGGAGAGATATTGTAAATATTGAAACGGTCATACGCTCCAATACCAGTAAGGTTTCCGCTTTCTCCGTATGCTGCACGAATCTTAAATACATCTACTGTAGTAGCTAAAGCAGATTTCTTAAAAAATTCTGTTTCAGACAAAATATAGTTACCACTTACTTTAGGGTAGAAGAAGTTTCTATTGTTTTTATCAAATACAGATGAGCCATCTATTCTTCCTGCAACTGTTACAAACAATTGGTTGTTGAACTTAAAATTTTGTTGTAAGAAAAATCCACGAATGGTTCTTTCGCTTCTTCCATCTGAGTTAGGCAATAAAGTACTACCACCTGTTGCAGTTGAAATGCCTGGCAATAAACCACGGCTTTGTGCTAAAATATAATTGGCTTTTTCATACTGTTCAGAATAACCAAACTGTGTTACTGAAGACAATTTGTTGGTTAACTGAGTAGTGTAAGTAAAGTTTAAATCGTGGTTAAAGAACGTAGAGTTAAAGCTTGCTGCACTTGCATAACCATTTAATGTTGGGTCTAAAGTTGCACCACCGCCGTAAAATCCTGGACTTGCATTGTAGGGGAATGGAGGAATAAACGTGGTTCCGTTTTGTGCAATATTGTCTAAACCTGCTGTGTAATCTATCACCAACCCTTTAACTGGGAACAACTTAAATCCTACATTAGAAACAGTTCTATTGGTAACGTTTCTTTGTTTGATATCGTTGATAATTGTTAATGGATTCACACGTCCTCTTTCGCCCACTGCTTGTAAATTTCCGTTTGCATCTCTTACGCCAATATTGTGGAAATTTCCAATAATGGTCATAGAGTTAATAGGAGAGAAGAAGCTATTACCATCTGGCTTTTCATTGGTTGCATTATTGGTATAGTTAATGCCAGCATTCCAACTAAACCAGTTGTTTACTTTATTGTCTAAATTTAATCTGAAACCAAAACGGGTATTGTCTGTACCTCTGATGATACCTTGGTTGCTATTGTAATTTAAAGAAGCAAAATAACGCATTTTGTCTTGTCCACCTGTAATAGAAACGTTGTTATCGGTACCATAACCTGTTCTAAAAATATCATCTTGGTAGTCGTAACGAGTTACTGGAGAAGTGGTAGTTAATCCCGTTAACAAAATATCTTGTGTAACAGCACCTGGTCCATCAGTTGGCCCGCCAAATTTGGTAGTTGAATTGTTGAATACCAAACGCTTTCTTAATGAATTGGTACTTACTTTAGAACTAAAAGTGATTTTTGGTGCACCTGTAGATCCTCTTTTTGTAAAGATTTGGATAACCCCCGCATTTGCACGGCTACCATAAATAGCAGCAGCAGCAGCACCATTTAACACTTCAATTCTGTCAATATCATTGGGGTTAATATCTACCATTCTATTTTGCCCTACGCTACCATAAGTATCGTAGTCACTCTGTGCATTGGTTACTCTTGCATTGGAGTTATTTAAAATTACTCCGTCAATAATATACAATGGGTCAGATGAACCAGAGATAGAACTTACGCCACGTAATTTTACACTCATTCCACCTGCAGGGTCTCCTGAGTTTTGTGTGATTTGTGCACCAGGTACTTTACCTTGTAAAGAAGCAATGGCATTGGGTGATCCTGCATTGTTGATTTGGCTGCCTTTAACAGTACCAATAAAATTACCCAATTGCTTTTTAGTAGTTCCTTGTGAAGTACCTGTTACCACTACTTCATCTAATCCGGTAGCATCCTCTTTTAAAGAAGCATCAAAAGTGAAACTGCCAGTAGTGGCACTCACGGTCAAATTCTTTTCTGCAGACCTAAATCCAACAGAAGAAATAACCACATCATACTTGCCTTGCTTTAAATTGGCAATAAACTGATAAGTACCATCGGTGTTCGAAGCAGTTCCTGCTCCTGAATTTTTAATGGTAATAGAAGCGCCAGGTATTGGTAGCCCTTTGCTGTCTGTCACTTTTCCTTTAATGGTTGTTTGAGCTTGCAAGCCAATTGTCAATGTAATACCGAAGAGAAGGAAGCACAACTTCGAGATAACATTGGCCTTGCCATAGTTAACATTCATATGCGTATCGTTTTGGAGTTTTATAAAACTTCATAAATATATAATATGTGCGGGAATTTCATGTTTTTGTTTATACAGACGGTGAATATTTGGGGAAAACGCTCAATTATGGCTGATAAAAATGCAAAAAGCCGCAAAAAAGGGCATAAGTCAGATTAGTCTGTGGTCTGAATAAACCGCAAATTTCTTTTAATGCCACTGAACTTTGAACGCTTTAAAGGACTTTCTTTAAAGATGGTCTTAAATGATTCTTCTGTTAATTCTTCCCATTGGCTGGTTGTTAAATTTAAGACAGCAGAAATTGGTTCAAACAACGGTTCTTGATGAGGCTTACTAAATCGATTCCATGGACAAATATCCTGACAGATATCACAGCCAAACATCCAATTGTTGAATTGGTTTTTTAATTCATTGGGAAGTAGTGCGTCTTTTAATTCTATAGTATAGTAGCTAATGCATTTACTTCCATTTATTTTTTTATCGGGTAATATAGCTTCTGTAGGGCAAGCTTCTATGCACTTGGTACAAGAGCCGCAATAATCTTTTGCAAATGGTGCATCTGTTTCTAAAGCGATGTCTACTATTAAAGTTGCAATAAAAAAGAAAGAGCCCGATTGCTTATGAATTAAGTTTCCATTTTTACCTACCCATCCCAAACCAGATTGTACGGCCCATGATCTTTCTAAAACGGGCGCTGAATCTACAAAGCCTCTTCCGTTTATTTCTCCAATATGGGTGCTTAATTCTGCTAAAAATAATTTTAGCTGTGAACGAATTACTTCATGATAATCTTTGCCCCATGCATATTTAGCAATGAGTGGGGTGTCTGGTTTTTGTTTTGCTGAGGGATAATAATTCTTGAGTACCGTAATCACCGACTTGGCACCGGGCACCAATTTGCTGGGGTCTACGCGTAAATCAAAATGGTTCTCCATGTATTGCATTTTGCCATGCATTCCTTGGTGCAGCCATTGTTCCAGCTTTCTTGCGTCTTCGTCTAATTTCACTGCTTTAGCAATTCCGCAATAATCAAAGCCCAGCTCTTTTGCTACTTTTTTTACTATTTGCGTATGTTGTTGAATGGGCAACATTAGTTACAATTGGCTACTATTTGTTCATCAATGATTCCTTTCAACTTAAGATATACTTCTTTCTTCTCTTCTGATAAGAATTGCTTGGCAAAAAATACTACTGCATAATTTCTACACAAATCTATCATAGGCCATGTTCCAAATAAGCCAGGACAAGCAAGCACTGATGCTGCGCCGTTTTGGTTGGTTTGAATAATCCATGATCCCAAAGCATAATTGTATCCTTCTGCAGATTTGGGCGCATATTTAATCATAGATGAAGTGGTTTGTGTTTGCATTAATAATTGAATTGATGCTTCCGATAAAATTCGCTTCCCATTAAATAGGCCCTTATTCAATAACATCGAGCAAAAATTCATATAGTCATTGGCAGTAGATTGTGCACCGCCAGAAGGATTGATTGCATTTAAATTTGAAAAATTGGTACTTCGCATTTGAAGTGGTCTTAAAATTTTTTCTTGCATCAATTGTTCAAAACTTCTTCTAGTGGCCACTTCTATAAACCTGCCTGCAATATTCATTCCTACATTACTGTACCTGAATTCTAATCCAGGGTTGGCCATGATTTCTTTTTTGGTTGCAAATTCTTCCACTTCTTCTTCTAGGCTATTGTATCTTCCTCTTTTGAGTATATTGGCTAGTTTAATTGGCTCCGATTCAATACCTGTTAAATGACTTAGGCAATGTCTTATAGTAATAAACCCTTTACTATATTTAGTAAATACGGGTAAGTACTTACTAATTTTATCGTCTAAAGAAATTTTCCCTTCGTCTACCAATACCATTATTAATGCGGCAGTTAACCATTTGCTGCTACTTGCAATTGGGGCCTGTGTTTTAGGCGTAAATTCTCCCGCAGATTTTGAAAATATGATTTTCCCCTCCTTATAAACTAGAATTACATACTCTTTACCCAACTCTTTATTGGAAGCTGCAATAGCGGTTTCTAATTGCTGAAAATTAAACTGTGCCTTGATTGGCTGTAATAATAACAGAAAACCCATTACTAGGCTGACTATTACGCATGTTTTACTTTTTTTTAGCGACATATTTACCGAATTATTGGCTTGGATTGTAGTTTGATTGATTTAATAAAGTTAAGTTAATCAACACAATTATGAATCTGAACAATTATACCATTAAAGCGCAGGAAGCAATTCAATCTGCTCAACAGATTGCTTATACTAACAGCAATCCCGCTATTGAAACAGATCACTTGTTAAAAGCATTGATAGCGGAAAAAGATTCGGCTATTGATTTCTTATTAAAAAAGAACAATGTGAATCCTGTTTTTTTAGAAGCGAAACTGATGGAGCAACTAAATAAACTACCTAAAATTCAAGATGGTGAACCCGCTCAAGCAGCAGGCAGAGATTTTAGCAATGCATTGTTAAAAGCAAATGCGGTAATGGGTTTATTTAAAGACGAATTCATTACACCAGAACACTTATTGATGGCATTGGTGCAAATGAATGATGCTACTGGTAAATTATTGAAGAGTGCTGGTTTAACTGAAAAAGGATTAACCACTGCTATTAAAGATTTGCGTAAAGGAGATACCATTCAATCGCAAGCTCAGGAAACGCAGTTAAATATGCTGAACAAGTTTGCGAAGAATCTGAACGATATGGCTCGTAAAGGCAAGTTAGATCCTGTAATTGGAAGAGACGAAGAAATTAGAAGAACCCTCCATATTTTAACAAGAAGATCAAAAAACAATCCCATTTTAGTGGGTGAGCCTGGTGTGGGTAAAACGGCTATAGTTGAAGGATTGGCCATGCGTATTGTGAATGGGGATGTTCCTGAAAACCTGAAATCTAAAGTGATTTATGGATTAGATATGGGACAATTAATTGCCGGTGCCAAATACAAAGGTGAGTTTGAAGAAAGATTAAAAGGGGTAGTTAAAGAAGTAGCTTCTAGTGAAGGAGAAATTATTTTATTTATCGATGAAATTCATACTTTAATTGGTGCAGGTGGTGGGGAAGGTGCTATGGATGCTGCAAATATTTTAAAGCCTGCTTTAGCAAGAGGTGAATTGCGTGCCATTGGAGCCACAACATTAAATGAATACCAAAAATATTTTGAGAAAGACAAAGCTTTAGAACGCAGATTTCAAAAAGTAATTATTGATGAACCAACTGTAGAAGACGCTATTTCTATTTTGCGTGGATTAAAAGATCGTTACGAAACCCATCACCATGTAAGAATAAAAGACGAAGCTATTATTGCTGCAGTTGAATTGTCTAATAGATATGTAACTGATCGTTTTTTACCCGATAAAGCCATCGACTTAATTGATGAGAGTGCTGCCAAACTAAGGCTTGAAATGAATTCAATGCCAGAAGAGTTAGATAAACTAGAAAGACAAATAAGGCAGCTTGAAATTGAAAGAGAAGCCATCAAACGTGAAGATGATGAAGATAAATTAAAAGAGCTCAATATTGAAATAAGCAATTTGGCTGTTGAAAGAGATACACTAAAAGCAAAGTGGACACAAGAAAAAGAGCTAGTTGAAAAAGTGCAAACTGCTAAAGCAAATATTGAACAGTTAAAGCAAGAAGCAGAGCAAGCAGAACGTAATGGTGAATATGGTAAAGTGGCTGAAATTAGATATGGTAAAGTAAAAGAACAAGAAACAATAATTGCTTCTGTAACCGAACAACTATTAAATTCTTCTGAAAAAAGATTATTGAAAGAAGAAGTGGATGCAGAAGATATTGCAGAAAGTATTGCAAAAGCAACTGGTATACCTGTTGCAAAAATGCTACAGGGGGAAAGAGAAAAACTATTGCACCTTGAAGAAGAATTGCATAGTCGTGTGGTTGGTCAAGAAGAAGCAATTAGTGCAGTGTCTGATGCCATAAGAAGGAGTAGGGCTGGATTACAAGATCCCAAAAAACCAATTGGTTCATTTATTTTCTTAGGAACTACTGGTGTTGGTAAAACTGAATTGGCAAAGGCCTTGGCTGAGTATTTATTTGATGATGAAACAATGATGACTCGTATTGATATGAGTGAATACCAAGAGAAACATACTGTTTCTAGATTAATTGGTGCTCCTCCCGGATACGTTGGTTATGATGAAGGAGGGCAATTGACCGAAGCGGTTAGAAGAAAGCCTTATAGCGTGGTATTGTTAGATGAAATAGAAAAAGCGCATCCTGATGTTTGGAATGTAATGCTTCAAGTATTAGACGATGGAAGATTGACTGATAATAAAGGTAGAATGGTGAATTTTAAAAATACCATTATCATCATGACCAGCAATATAGGTAGTCATCTTATACAAGATGCTTTTGAAGGTGTGGCTGAAACCGGAATAGAGGAAGCTACGGAGAAAGCAAAAACAGAAGTAATGCAGTTATTAAAACAAACGGTAAGACCTGAGTTTTTAAATAGGGTAGATGAAGTGATCATGTTTAGTCCTTTAAATAAAACCCAACTTAGAGGTATTGTAACTATACAATTGGAGGGGCTTAAAAAATTAGTAGCTGAGAATGATATCAACTTAAAATACAGTGACTATTTAATTGATTATCTAATTGAACAAGGCTTTGATGCTCAATTAGGCGCAAGGCCATTAAAGCGGTTAATTCAGAAACTCATTGTGAATGCATTGAGTAAAAAAATACTATCTGGTGATATAGATAAATCACAACCTGTTTTGGTAGATGTATTTGATGGATTGGTTGTATTCAGAAATGATTAAATTAGAGAAATGAAGTTTATGAAATATTTACTTAGTTTCTTCTTTTTACTATTCAGCACTTTTTTATTAGGGCAGAATATGTTTTTGGCAAAGCCAGTTACCCATTTTGTAGAAGTGTATGATGAGAAAGGAAATTTATTTAGTGGGAACGTAGGGAACATTAAAGGTAGTGCACTTTGGAAAGATGAATGGTGCAATGCAAATGTTGAAATGTTCAATGGAAAAACATTCAGTAATATGAAGCTGATTGTGAATTTGGTAAATGGGAATATTCATTTTTTAGAGAAAGATGCCGAGTTCATGTTTATTGAACCTGTTAAAAAAATAACCTTATTCTATAACTCCGAAGGAATATACGATTCTACTGTTTTCATTAAAATGGCTGCTAATAATTCTTTATTGTATGAAATAAAAGCTCAAGGATCTAAATACTATTTGTTAGACCTTGTTCAAAAAAAAGCAGCTGATACCTACGATTATGGGAAGTCTTCGGGTGGAAAAGAATTCAGGATTTTTAATGAATCATTTCTATACAACTTAACTACTTCATCATTAATTGCTGTTAAAGGTAAAACAATGCAAGAATTATTTATTGCAGATGCAGACGCATTACCAACTGCTTTTAAGCAATCTAAAAAGAAGGCTTCTATAAAAGATATTAAAGCTATAATAGCTGCATGGTAAAAAAAGTTTTTTTGTTAAAATTGAATTAACAGGCAACGGCACGTATTTTGCCAGCATCTATCCTGTATATAAGCCAACCATATATTAATTGGCTTAATTCCTTAAAACTATTTGCTTGAGATAATCATGCTGTGTAATGCGGCCTAGCAAATTATTGACTTAACAAAAAACTGAATAGATGGCATAATGCTACACTAAAACCTTCAACCATGAAAAAAACAAACCCCCTTTATTTTATTGCTGTTGCAGCAATTTTAGTGTCCTTTGTGTTTACAGCATGTAACAAATCTGCATCTGTTGAAAGTCCAATTGGCACTCAGTCTGTATCGTTGTATTTAACCGATGCTCCAGGCGTATTTGACAATGTTTTTATTGATATCAAATCGGTGTCTTTATTGATTGATACTAGTAAAGACACTCGCAAAAAAGATACTTGCAACTGGGATAGAATTGGAAGTTCCAGACAGGAGAAAAATGATTCTTCGTTGGTATGGCAAGACCTTGGTATAAAAGCAGGTGTTTATGATATATTGAAGTTGCGTAATGGTGTTGATACTTTGCTGGCTACCAACACCGTGTTTAAAGGTGCAATCCGTTTAATTAAAATTGAATTAGGTACTACACATTCATTAGTAAAAGACAGTATTACTTATCCTTTGAATATTCCATTTAATGAAAAGCCATACGTGCTTATTAAATTAAAAGGTGGCGAGTGGGATGAATTTTTGCCGAATCGTTCAAGACTTTGGTTAGATTTTGATATCAGTAGATCAATCGTTGAAAAAAATAACCAGTTCTATTTGAAGCCATATATTAAGTTCTTTACTGTAAAATCTACTGCAGGTATATCTGGAAAGGTTACTCCAAAAGAGGCGCAAGCGGTTATAACTGTATTCAATAATAACGATACTGCATATGCATTGCCCAATCATGAGGGATATTTTAAAATTCGCGGTTTAGCCGATGGAACTTACAGTGTTTTTGTAAACGCTTCTAATGGGTATTCCGATACTACCATCACCAATGTAGTTGTTTCAAAAACCAAAGAAGCCCAATTAGGGTTAATTACCCTCAAAAAATAGTTTGTTGATATTTCCCCTGATTGTACTATCCCGGCAACTATTGTTGTCGGGATTTTGTATTTTACAGGATGCAAGAAAATAAATTTCTTTTATACGGTGCCAATGGGTACACTGGAAGACTAATTGCTTCAATGGCAAATCAATATGAGTTAGTACCTGTTTTAGCAGGTAGAAATGAGCCTGCATTATCTTTAATGGCCAAAGAATTGTCTTTAGAATACATAGTGGTAGACTTAGATGATGCAGATAAATTGGTTGAAGAATTGAAATCATTCAAAGTGGTATTACATGCTGCTGGTCCTTTTATGCATACGGCATTAAAGATGGCGAAAGCTTGCATAAAAGCGGGTGTTCATTATTTAGATATTACTGGCGAAATAGGGGTATTTGAATTATTGAAAAAAATGGGTGGCGATTTTGCGCAAAGAGGAATTATGGTTATGCCAGGAGTGGGGTTTGATGTTGTGCCCACCGATTGTATGGCTAAGTTTCTTTTTGATCAAATGCCCCAAGCAACTCATTTGAAATTGGCATTTGCTTCTGTTGGCGGAAAATTATCTCATGGAACAGCTACCACTATGGCCGAAGGAATGGGAGAGGGAGGGGCTGTTAGAGAGAATGGAAGAATTATAAAGAAACCACTCGGGCATAAAGGAATATGGGTCAATTTTAGCAGTAAGAAATTATTTACGATGACTATTCCGTGGGGGGATATTTCCACTGCGTTTACAACTACTGGAATTCCTAATATTGAAACCTATACTTCTGTTTCTCCTAAAACCTTTTCCATGCTTAAATGGCAAGGCTTATACAATTGGGTGCTTAAATTATCTTTTGTTCGCAATTATTATAAAAAGAAAATTAAAAAAATGCCCGCTGGTCCAGACGAAGCAATGCGTAAAAAAGCAAAGTCATTGGTTTGGGGAGAAGTAGCCAATTCAGAGGGGCACTCTTTAAATGCAAATTTAGAAGGACCAGAAGGATATACATTAACAGCCTTAAGTAGTTTAATCATACTTAAAAAAGTACTTTCTGGTAATTTTAAGCCCGGCTATCAAACGCCAGCAGCTTGCTTTGGAGCAGACTTGGTATTAGAAATTCCTGGCGTTACTAGATCAATGGCTTAATCTTCCATTATTTAAAGCATATTTGCCGGAATTGTTAATGTTAATATTATGGCGTCTAATAAAAAAGCAGCAGTCGGTTTTATTTTTATCACCATACTTATTGATGTTATAGGAATTGGGTTAATTATTCCTGTAGTACCCAAATTAATTGAAGAATTAGTACATAGCAGTAGTGCTAGCCTTGCTTCTCAGTATGGCGGATGGCTCACATTCTCCTATGCCTTCATGCAATTTTTAGTGTCTCCTATTTTGGGTAATTTGAGTGACCAATATGGAAGAAGACCTGTCTTATTATTTTCTTTATTTGGTTTTGGTATCGATTACTTGTTTGTTGCATTTGCTCCAACCATCACTTGGTTATTTGTAGGCAGAATTATAGCTGGTATCACAGGAGCTAGTATTACTACTGCATCTGCATATATGGCCGATATTAGTACACCAGAAAATAGGGCCCAAAATTTTGGAATGATAGGTGCAGCTTTTGGCTTAGGGTTTATTATTGGGCCTATGTTGGGTGGGTTATTGGGCGAGTATGGATCAAGGGTTCCTTTCTTTGTTGCTGCTGGCTTAGCATTAGCCAATTGGTTGTATGGTTATTTTGTTTTACCCGAATCACTAGATAAACATTTGCGAAGACCATTTGAGTGGAAACGTGCTAATCCTTTGGGCTCATTAATGCAATTAAAAAAATATCCTGCAGTAACTGGCTTGATTGGCTCCCTGGTTTTGATTTATTTAGCAGCTCATTCAGTTCAAAGTAATTGGACTTTTGTAAATATTGAAAAATTTAAATGGACCCCTAAAATGATTGGCATCTCCCTTGGAGTAGTGGGGTTATTAGTTACTTTGGTTCAGGGCGGTTTGGTAAGAGTAATTAATCCTAAAATTGGGAACGAAAAAAGTGTTTACTTAGGACTTACTTTATATACTGTTGGGTTAATTCTTTTTGCATTTGCTACTCAAAGTTGGATGATGTTTGTGTTCTTAATTCCTTATTGTTTAGGAGGAATTGCAGGCCCAGCATTACAATCCATTATCTCAGGGAATGTTCCTTCTAATGAACAGGGAGAATTACAAGGGGCATTAACTAGTTTAATCAGTGCAACTTCTATTATTGGTCCTTTAATAATGACTGGATCCTTTGCTTATTTTACAGGCCCTTCTGCACCATTTTATTTTGCTGGAGCTTCTTTTTTATTGGGCGCTGTATTCATGTTATGCAGTTTAATTTGGGCATATAAAGCATTGCATATTAAAAGAGTCAAAAAATAAAAATGGCCCTGCAGGTATGCAGAGCCAGCATATCCCCCGATATGCGTCATGAACTATTTAAAGCTTTTTTAAATCTGCTACAATACTACTTAATGATTTCTTTTGCGGCTTCAAAGAATGCACTGGCGTGTTATTTAAAGCACTAATGCCTTTCTCACTGTAATAAAATTGAGTGCCAATCAGTGAAATAGTAACTATATGAATCTTCTTTTGTAAAGGTATATTGTTTGCTGTAAAACTTCTACTAGACAATTCAGGTTTTAATTGAATTACACTATTGTAGTCGTCTGTGGTAATAAAAGCTATGGTATTTTTATTGGTGAAATTTGGCGGTAAAATAATATTGAATTTGCCTTGAGAACCAATATTGTTTAATGGTCTTGCCAATGAAATCCATCTTAATTGGTTGGTGGTTATATCGTATCGTTCAATTTCTTTTGAGCCGCTATTGCCTGGTTGTTTGTATAGCGATTGTTGGTAATTGAGTGCCGTATTATCATTCCAATTAAATAATGGATCTACCAATAATTGATTGGTATAAACAATAGACTCATCCCCCTTATAAATCTTCATTCCCTGTTTTACAATATTCTCCTTATTGCCTACGCGAATTAGATAATTAACACCTGGGGCAATACGTAACTCTTGTCCGTATGCCGTTGCAATAATACAAAATGCAAGGTCCGATTCAAGTAAGTTTTCGTTATTCAAAGAAGCCTTAATTGATCGAATAAATTCAGATTTTTCATCTAGTAAAATGACTCTGATATTGATAGTGCCAGTAACGGGTACACCTGCATTATTAATAAAAGCATTGGGTGGCAGAAATAAACTGAAATGGTCGGAGAAAACGATGGTTTTTCCGTTTGAACCCAATAATGTGTCGTTGTATTTATATACCGAAGTGGAATCGCTAATTCTTTGTAATGCCAAACTTGTGGTGGTAGAATAAGACCAGCTGGTATCATTCATGTCATTGCCAGCATAGGTAGTAAAATTACCATCAGAAATTTCTTTATTGCATGAAGCTAATATTACCAAGCTAATGGCTGCAATTAAATAATATTTACTGATTTTGAATAACATTACTATCGAGATACTTCGTTTGGTTTGATTGTTGCCTATCTTTTGTTTAAATTAAATCTTAGTCCCATTGCCAATCCCCCAATACTGAATCGTTGATTAAATGCAGCATCAGGATTAGTCATATTAGATAAATTATACCTAAAGTATGGTTCAAAAAATAATTGGGTATTGTAATTAATTCTTTTAGTTACCGTTATGCCTGCATACAATCCTAGTCCTATATTACTTTTGTATACCATATTGGTTTCTTTACTCAATGGAACTGCAGTTAAACTACTGTCTAATATAACGCCTTGATACCAACTGGAAAGATTCACCATTACTCCTGCTGTTAACCCGATACTTAAATCGTCATTGCCCGCTTGATAACTCGCTAGTATTGGAATATCTAAACTTCTAAACCTATTTTTAACGGTATTGGTCTTGTATCCAATTTGAGTTAATGTACTGGTGTCTCTTACAAACAAAGTATCACCAGGTGCCCTAATAATGGAGCGAACTGTTACTACTGTTGTAGTTCTGGTTTCGTTTTCTGTTCTATAAGTAAAGCGTTCGTTTATTTGAGAATATTGTAATCCAGTTTTAATAGAAAAGTTATCATTCAACGGTTTTACAATTCGGAACCCTGCAGAAAAACCTGGTCTTAATGATTCGCTACTATCTTTTCTACTTAATAATTGCGGGCTTGCAGTATTATTGGTTACTGTTTTAAATGGCATATCAGGTGAAATATACACTTCTATATCCCAATCGGTATTTCTCAATTTTCTATCTGTTGGGCAAATCACCACATTTTTAAAACTAGATGCATGATTATAAGCGCTCATTTCTTTACTAAATAAAGCAGATAGGTTTCTTTTTTGGTTTATAAAAGCATTGCCTGCCTTTTGCGATAATTCATACATTTCAATATTATCGGCCAATTTAACTGTTTCTATTGAACTATTATAGTTAGCGTTGCCCTCTGCAATTGCCTGATTTTTATTTTTAATGGATTGATCAAAAGGAAATATAGAACCTGATTGTTTGAATGATTGGGTAATATTTTTCTTATTTAATTTCCAATCTGTCTTGTTTTCGGTAATTGTATTTGTTTTATTTGAACTGTTACCTGAAACAATAGTATGGTCCATTTTTTCTTGAATACTGTCCAATGAATTTTTTGGTACTACATCTTCTGGCCTTATTGGAGTAGAATGCTGTTCCCCATTGCTTTTATTTGGCTGGGGCGATTGTACAGTTTCGGATTCTTCTAAAATAAATGGATTCCCATTCAAATAAATATAAGCTGCAGTTGTGCCTGCTAAAACGAGTAAGAGAATAGAAGCAGCCGCCATGTATTTTTTGGGAAGCCAGAAAAAAAATGGTCTTCTTTTTTCTTTTTCGGCCGGTTTAATTCGTTCCCAAAAATCAGCTGGTACAGATGCGCTGTGATGATATAATTTGTGTTGAATGAACTCGTCGAATCCATCTTTCGGACCAGATAAGTCTTGTGAGGCAATTTTTTCCCATAACTCAGTAGGCACACTGGCAGTGTACTGATGTAGTTTTTGGTTAAAAATGATATCAAATTCCTTATTGGTCATTAAACGGCAATCTTTTGAAGTTGCAGAATTTGAGCCTGCAACATTTTTCGGGCTTTTACCAATTGACTTCTACTGGTGCCAGCTTGAATATTCAACATTTGGGCAATCTCATCATGACTATATCCCTCAATCACGCTTAAATTAAATACCATCCGGTAACCTTCGGGCAAAGCACTAATCAATTTCAATAAATCTTCCTCTCCTAAATAGGTAAATGCACTTGGATCTATAGAGGGCAGGTCTGCATGATGGTCGTCAATCTCTTTAAAGCTCATTTTCTTTCGCTCTAAATGCCTGATTGCGGTATTTACTACAATTCTTCTAATCCAGCCCTCAAATGAGCCTTCAAATTTGAATTGATTAATGTATTGGAACACTTTTACAAAAGCATCTTGTAACATGTCTTCCGCCTCCATTGTATCTTGAGCATACCTCAAACATACCCCCATCATTTTACCCGCGTGACGCTCAAATAGCATACGCTGGCAGGAGGGGTCCTGCTTAATACAGCCTTTTATCAACTCGTGCTCTGTCAAATGAGGTTTATTTAGCGTTGACTTAATATAGACGACCTGTTCAGTTAAAATGCTGCCTGAGTGGTCTAAACTAAACAAATATGAATAAAAAAGCCCCTATAATCATAGAGGCTTCATTATTTTATATTTATTTTAAGTTAAATACTTAAAAACTGGTCATGAATATAGTCGACCACGCTTATTAAGCTGCCTGTTTCTTTAAAGACTTTTAACTGTCTATCGGCCCCAGTTCCTTTTTCAAATATTTTAGCTACATGTTCTACTACATGCCTGCTGCCTAATTCGTCTACTACATCGTCTACAAAATCAAGCAATTCATAAATTAATGCCTTGGTATCTACTTCTGTTTCTTTCCCAAAGTCTATGAGTTTCCCCTCAATCCCATAGCGGCTAGCCCTCCATTTATTTTCGTTGATCAACGATCGTTGATAAATCATGAAATTGAGGTTCTGGTTCCTGAGTTTGTAAATTTTTGCACAAATCGCTTGAAACAAAGCCGCAATGGTCATAGTTTCCATGATATTCATTGGTACATCACAAATTCTAAATTCCACTGTGTTGAAAAAAGGGTGAACCCTTAAATCCCACCATATTTTTTTTGCATTGTCTATACAATTCGTTTTGATTAAAAGGTTTACATAATTTTCATAGGCTTCAAAACTTTCAAAATGATCTGGAATTCCCGTTCTTGGGAACTTATCAAACACTTTGGTTCGAAAAGATTTATAGCCAGTATCTCTCGACTCCCAAAAAGGGGAGTTGGTACTTAAAGCATACACATGTGGCAAAAAATATCGAGCTGTATTGGCAATATGGATGGCCATTTTTCTGTCTTCCATTCCAACGTGTACATGTAGACCAAAAATAAGATTGCTTCTTGCAGCTTCTTGTAATTCGTTTACAATTTGATTATACCGAACATGGTCTGTAATTAATTGGTTTTCCCAATGACTAAAAGGATGTGTACCCGATGCCCCAACCCAAAGACCCAAGTCCCCGGCAATTTGAGCAATATTGCCTCTTAGTGAAGCCACATCTTTAAATGCCTCGTCAATATCTTTACAAATATCTGTTCCTACTTCAACTACAGCCTGGTGCATTTCGGCTTTCACTTTATCTTTCATAGAAAGTTGACCAACTTGAACAATTTTCTGCTCATGGCTTTTTAACTCCCTAGAAATTGGGTCTATTACCATGTATTCTTCTTCAACTCCTAAAGTAAAATGCTTGTAACTTAAATTAGACATATACTAAACAAGATATAGACTGATTAATAAAGTGGCTTACCGTTTGCGCTTCTTTTGATGTACTCTCCCCAAGTTAAATTATCTTTTCCGTCTTCTTGAGCAAGGGCTTTTTCAATAGCATAGTTTGCGGCTGTTTCTACTACCCAATCAAAGTTTTCTTGACCTACACTTTTGATATCTGCATCAGGCGCAGGATTACAAAAATCAATTGCATATGGTACACCGTCTCTTAATGCTAATTCAACAGTATTAAAATCATAACCCAAATATTGATTGATTTTAAGCACTATATCTGTCATCATTTTTAGCTTTTCTGCATTGGGTTTAAAGTCTGCAGCATATCTAAGATGATGAGGGTTCCTTGGTTCATAAGACATAATACGAACGTGTTTCCCCCCAATGCAATAACAGCGATAGTACTCTTCAAATACAATTTCTTCTTGAAGCAACATAACCAACTGGCCTGTTTCGGCGTGCTTTTCAAAAAAGTCATTCATGTCTGTTAGCTTGTACACGTTTTTCCAACCTCCTCCAGCAAATGGTTTCATATATGCGGGGAAGCCAACATAGCTAAAGATTCCTTCCCAATCTAATGGGTAAGACAAATTACTAAAAGACAATTCTGCCGTATCAGTTGGCAATTCTTTAGAAGGCAGTATTACTGTTTTAGGAACAGCTACTTCAATTTTTGTTGACAAACAATTATTAAAAAATTTCTCATCGGCACTCCACCAAAATGGGTTATTAATCACCGCAGTTCCACAAAGGGCTGCATTTTTTAAGTATGCCCTATAAAAAGGAACATCCTGACTAATACGATCAATAATTACTGCATAACCACTGCTTTCTCCTTGGATTACTTTATCAATTTTTACTGGCTCTGCAGAAATTCCCTTTACTTGTTTGCTATTTATTCTTTCAATAAATGCATTAGGGAAACTTCTTTCTTGCCCAAATAGGATACCTATTTTTTTCATAATTGCAGTTTTTAAGGTTGATTTGTAATTTAAGCTATCTATACATAAATAAAAAAATATAACTATCTATTTTTCAGACGATGCCCTATTTTTCATTCATTACCCTATTTTTGATATTATGGCTAATCATGTTACTATTCAACCACCAGTATTGCAAATGGAGACCAGCGTGGTTTATTCTGAATATTTAGAACGAGATGTTACCATCAATATTTATTTGCCTTCTAAAATACATTACCTAGATCAGGTAAGTCTTTTATTGTTTAACGATGGGCAAGATTTAATCAAAATGTCTTTTGAAGAACTCTTTTCCGATTTATTAACGAATGGAAGTATTGAGCCAATCGTTTGTGTGGGTATTCATTGCGGGCCCGAACGAAAAATGGAATATGGTACTGCTTATTCTGCCGATTTTAATGGAAGAGGCGCTAAAGCAGGATTGTACGGCAAATTTATTTTTGATGAATTACTACCTTTTATCAGAAAGAAATACAATGCGCCATCTTTTAAAGACAAATCATTTGCTGGCTTTTCTTTAGGGGCGTTAAGTGCATTAGATATTGCTTGGAACAATGCCAGTGAATTTAGGAAAATTGGTTTATTTAGCCCTTCACTTTGGTGGCGTAGGAAGGCTTATGAAGATGGGTACGACGACGAACAAGATCGATTAATGCATTTGCAAATTCGAAAAGGTAAATTTCATCCTTGGTTGCAATTTTTTATTGAATGTGGTGAACTAGATGAAACTGCAGATAGAAACAACAATGGTATTATTGATTCAATAGATGATGCTTTAGACTTAATTGTAGCATTAAAAGCAAAGGGATACACCGAAAATCATATTCAATATTTACAAGTTGAAAATGGCAAACACGACATTGAAACCTGGGAGAAAATTATGCCCCAGTTTTTACAATGGGGTTGGGGTAAATAAGATTTTGTTTGAAATATAACCAAGAGCCGCAATTTCACTTGACAGATTAAATTAAAAAGGCCCCGATTTACGGGGCCTTTTTGTATTTGTAAGGAGTTATACTAGAAAATATAACGAACACCTAACTGCATAGACCAAGTGCTGGCCAAGCTTAAGTTGTTCTGCCATGGTTTAGTAACCAACTGGCCATTTTGTTGCTGTAAGTTGTATGTAGGACGACCAGTTGCATCATAACCTCTAAAAATTAGTGGTCTATCGGTTGTCACAATTTGTCTAACCCCAGAATTTTTGAACAACATATTTCCAAAGTTGAAAATATCGGCTGTTATTTGTAAGGTATGTTTATGTGCTCCAATATTTGCCATAATATCCTGAACGATTCTTAAGTCAAAACTGCTAACCCAAGGAAGGTATGCTTCATTACGACCTGCATATTTGTCTAAGTTTTTTCTTAAGTAAGGGGTATTCTGCACAAATTGCTGCCAAGCTGCATGTTGTTCATCAACCGATCTTGCTGGGTTGCCACCCGATGCAGTTTGTGGAACAAAAACAGGACTTGCTTGAATATATAACAAGTCTGAAGTACTATTACCATCGTTATTTAAATCTCCATTAACTACATAACTATAGTTAGCCCCTCTTGCAATTTCGCCAAATAAACTAAATGTGGTAGCTAAATTTTTTCCGTAAGCAAACTTATAAGATAATGATGTAATAATTCTATCAGGGTTAACATAGGCAGAATTATATAATTGCAAATCATTTTGAGTAGCTGTAGTAGGATTACTTTGCCATACTGATGTTGCTTGGCTACCTGGATTTGCAGTTAATTCATTTCCATAAGTTTTAGTATATGCGATTGAACCAAAAAATCCTTTGGATGTGGTTTTAGTAAGCTGAAGGGTAAAAGAACCACTATTTCCTTGAGTAGCATTTTCTAGTACTACGGCAGATCCGATATTGCTGTATAATCTTCTATCAGCAGTTGTTGCATAACGTGGTCTTGTGTCACCACCGCCAGCAAGTACTGCATTAGGATTACGCTGGTTAGCATTTCTCAAAATAACTGCATTAATATCTTTTGTTATTAAAGCTTCAGCTGTTAAGCTCCATCCATTACCTAATTTTTTATCTACTGCTAAGTTAGTTCTCCAGATTTGCGGGAATTTGAATTCTCTATCCATTAGGGCAATATTAGCATTGTTTGGTAAAACTCCAGCAACTGGGCTAAAGCTACCGCGGTATGCATCTGGATTTGGATTGAATAAGAAGTTACCTAATAGTGCAGGACTTGTTACAGCCTGACTTGCTTGGTACATTTGACTATTACCTGGCATATTGGTTAAGTACACAAAAGGAATTCTTCCGGTAAATAAACCTGTACCACCTCTAAATACTAAATTCTCTTGGTCAATTTTATAACGGAAGCCAATTCTTGGAGAGAAATACAAAGTACTTTGTTTAGGCCACTCACTGGTTTTGTAATTGGTTGGAACTCCATTTCTGTCAGGGAAAGATAAAGCCGTAACATTTGGATTCTCTAATGGAGCTTCAGGGTAAAGTACTTTATCAATACGTAAACCATAAGTCAATTTAAAATTCTCATTAACGTTAAACTCATCTTGTGCATAGATCCCCAACTGACCTACTTTTAAGTCTGCTGCATAAACAGAAGGCTTATTTGGGTCTAAAGAGAAAGTATAAGAGAATGCGGCTGGAGCTCTGTTATTAATGAAATCATCCAATGAATTGAATGCATAATAACTTGCAGAACCAGGCATAAACATATTACCAACACTTTGGTATTCATAGGTTGCACCAAAGGTTAAAGTATGTTTACCTGCATAGTAGGTAAAGTTATTGGTTACATTAAATACATCATTTTTAACGTCGTTGTTTCTAGTGAATGGATCAGATCCTGCAGACATGTAGTTTTGACCATTGTTATTGAAAATATCAATAGTAGGGAAGTAACCACCGTCAATTGAACGAGTCGCTTGAATTTTAGAGAAAGTAGCAATAAACTGGTTAGAGAATCTACCTGAGAAGTTAGAGTTTAATTCGATTGATCCAGTTTTAACTACATCCTTGAATTTGTAGTTTGAATTTGAAAATGACATTGATCTTAAACTAAAACGACCATTCGGAAGTCTATTTACAGAACCACTTGCTCCAACAGGCCTGAAGCTTGGACTATTTGGAATTGAAGTAGCATTTACAGGTTGATCATTATAGCTTACTAAATCACTGTATTTAACAGTAAGTTTATGTGTATTATTGATATTCCAGTCAATTTTTGCAAGAATTTTAGTATTCTTTCTTGTGAAATTTGGAAAATTATCAAAAGATCCTGGGTCATATCCGTACTTTGTTCTTAATGCATTTGCAAATTTATTCAACGAATCTACATTTGTACTACTAACATTGCCTGCACCTGATCCACCAGTTGGACTAAATGTAATACCTGGTTGATTACCCTCTTCTTCTTCATAAGAAGCGAAATAGAATAATTTATTTTTTATAATTGCTCCACCTAAAGTAGCACCAAAAATTTTGTTGCTAGATTTTACTTGTGCAGGTAATTTAACGCTACCAACATTGGTTCCATTATAATCTTGGTTTCTGTAAAGGCCATATACAGTACCTTTAATTTTATTTGTACCACTCTTGGTTACCGCGTTAATACCAGCACCTGTAAAACCAGATTGTCTTACATCAAAAGGAGCAATATTTACAGAAACCTCCTCAATTGCATCAATTGAAATTGGATTAGCACCACCACCAGGTAATGGATTTGAACTTAATCCAAAGTTGTTGTTTAAGTTTGCTCCATCCACTTGCGTGTTGTTGAATCTACCATCTCTACCAGCAAAACTGGTACCATTCGATTGAGGAGTTACTCTTGTAAAATCTGTAATACTTCTGCTAATAGTAGGTAAAGTACCAAGCATTCTTTGGTTAATTACTGTTGAAGCGCCTCCAGATTTGTCTCCGCTAGACTTTTTCTTCAATGCATTCACCACTACCTCACTCAATACTTTTGTTTCGTCAATCAGAGTAGGGTTAATTACATAAGGCTCACCCAGTAAAAGATAGATATCATTTACTGTTTCTACCTTCAATCCTGTGAAAGTAATTTTTAATGTGTAAGGTCCACCTGTTCTTAATCCAGGTAAAGTAAACACACCGCCTTTTTTTGCAAGTGTAGAATACTGCGTACCAGAAGGGGTATGTACAGCAACAAGGCTGGCGCCCTCAATTGGTTGCCCATCAGCAGTTTTTACAACCCCTGAGATACTACTTGTAGTAACCTGGGCGGTTGTGATCAAAGTTGCCAGTGCAGCAACCATAATCATTGAAATTCTTTTAAAAATTCTCATAATCTTGGTTTTGTGCGGCAAATATCCGACTAAAGGCTTATGTACCCAAAATCTTGTTAAAATAAAGCGCTATTTTGGCTTAGTTTATAAACATTAGATCAAGTATTTGCCAATTATATGTCAACTTAAAATATTGATATTCAATATTTTGTGACGTTTTATTTAACTATAATCAGGGTTGTTAAAAACAATGGTTTGTTAATAAAAACTTAACCTGCATCCAAGTTGTAACATCCAGTTACTGCTATTTGCTGGGTTTAAAGCGTTATTTAACTCGAAAATTGATTGTTCTAGTATGGCAGGATCAAATGAATAAATGGGGGTTAAAAGTTGATTATTTCTAAACCCAAGAAATGAAATAATTCTCATTCTGTTGCTAGCAACCTGCAATTGTTCTCCCCAAGTTGATTTCAATAAATTGGCTGCATTTAAAAGTTCAATAGACAAATTCATATGTATTTTTTGCGCATGTATTTTTATTGGTATGTACCAATTTGTTTTTATATCTATCCGATGCGTAAAAGGCGCTCTGCTTCCATTTCTTTCGGCATATAGTCCCCTTCTTTTTTTTAAATAATTGTTTGAATTGATAAAATTATTCAAAGCTTCTTTTTGTTGATCGCTAGTGTAATACTTGTCATTTTTAAAAATGGGTTCAAAATGCATTTGATTGATTTCTGCTTCTCTTGGTATATATATTAAATCATACCCTGTAACTGTTGGATCATCTCCTGATATATTCCCTTTCCCATACACATAACTAAAAGGAGTTCCTGATTGTCCATTGTAATGAATAGAGCCACTGAATCGTTTGTTTTTTTGCTGTTTTAATTGAAGTTGATATTCCGCATAAACTCGATGACCTTGACTATAATCAGAAGTAGATAATGAAATATGGTTTCTTCCATTCGATTGTTCCATTAGTCTCCAATGATTTAAAGCAATAGAATAATTTCCGTCGAATAAAGAAAATGCTTTTCCGTACAAATATTTGATGAAACTTTTTGATTGTTGTTGTTGGTGTTTTAGTTGTATTGACATTTCGTATCCATATCCACGTTGATTATTGCTATTCTTGCTTAAAATAATGTAATCATAAGGATTAGAACCATCTTGATTAATTGGAATTTTCAGCGTATTTGTAGGTGCATGAATTAATCTAGTATCAGGGCTTTCTAAATGTGCATTTGCATTGTTTATATTAACATTCGAAAAAATAAGCTCTGTAAGATTTTTAAAATACATGAATTGTATTGACCAAATAGTATTTGGGAAGATTGATTTACTAAACTGTACAGTAGATCTAAATACAGCAGGAAGCTGCAATTTTGCTGCACTTATATAAATCGTTCCTTTATTAACAGTATGGTTATATGGGGGCAAAAAATTTACTAAAGTATTGTTGGGGTTAAATGGGTAATTTCTTATTTGATCTTGTTGTGAAACGTATTGTTCTATTTTATTTCCATTGTTAGCGTAAATTCCACTTAACCAAGCATAGGGTATTCTACCAGTAAAAATTCCAGCCCCGATTTTTAAATGAGTGTTCCATTTCGGAATAAAGAATGTTGAATAAATTCTTGGTGATGGTGTAGACAAAAGTATCGGAAGCTTTCCTGAAATGCTTTCATGCAAATGATGCACTTGACTTATTACGGGTATTGCTATATTATTTGTGAAAGAATCTGTTTGTGGCATATTTAAAAAGCGCTCTTCATTCCATCTAACCCCCCCATGTAGTTGTATGTTTTTATTAAGATTAATTTTATAATTAATAAAGTAAGCCCATTTCAATACGTTTATAGCAGGGGACAGTTCTTCTGTTTTAGTAAATGTTGAAAGTCTATTTATACTAAACTCTACCGGACTTCTATTTTGTAAAAAATGACTAATATCATAATAGAAATATTGGCCATTTCCATTCAACATAAACTTATTTTTCAGGATGGTATAATCAACATCTATTCCTAATTCAAAAAAATGTTTTCCCTTTAAAGTACTCCAACGATTGTTTATACCATAACTTGTTTGACTGAGTTGGTTTATATAGGTTTCTTCAGAAGCACCTAATACAATCATTCCATCGCCATCTAATAATCTAATAAGTGGAAAGGCCTGCTGTTTGGGCGTTGTTATAGATGAATGACTATTATAGGAAAGTAGCATCCTATTTTGAGTGAACGAGTTGATTTTGTTTTTCCACTCAATACTTATTGAAATATTTTTCTGTTGTTGAATTTTGCCATTATTCGAAAAAATCAGCATGCTTTCAGAACTGGGAGTATTACTGTTCCTATACGATTTTGTAGTTCTAAAATTAACTACAAATTGATTTTCTGGGTTTAGAATTCCATCTAATCTAATAGCCCATTTGTTGGATGTTGAATGAACAATTTGGTCTAATATACCTGGGTCGTATCCAAATCTTTCTTGTATAGTTTGTCTAAATCGATTTAGTTTATTTGTCTGATTGGTTTTACCTAGGTATTTATTGATGGAGAAAGGACTTAAAATATATTCATCTAATTGATCGGAATTAATAAAATAGAAAAGTTTGTTGTAAACAATTGGTCCGCCAATACTCAAGCCCAAATGTTTATATAAATGTCTATTAGTTCTGATGGTTGTATAAGCTTCTTGAAATGGTTTGTTTTTTCCAGACTTTGTAATAATATTTATGGCAGCCCCAGTAAAATTGCCTAATGACGCGTCGTAAGGTGACACAAGTAGTTGCATTTGTTCAAAACTTTCAGGCGCTGCTGCTAAATTCCCCAACTCGCCCATAATGGTGCCAGTAGGGGAAAGGCCAAATTGATCATTATGTAAAACCCCATCTATATAGTAGGCGTTATAACGATTATTTTGTCCTGAAAAGGAAGCAGCTCCACTGTTATTAGATTTAATATATGCCTCTGGTTGATGCATCATTAAACTGCTCAATTCGTTCGTTTTTATTAAACTGTTTTTTAAGAGATTAATACTGGTAGCTGCTTTATAAATATTTGTTGCATTACTTACTTGAACGGCTTTTAGTTGATTTACTTTTGGTTGAAAGGGAATATTAAGTAATACGTCTTCGCCTACAATAATTTGAATATATTGGATATGAATGGTATCAGCCATTGGATAGATTGCTTTTAATGAATAATTGCTACTTGGTTTTAGTTGATAAAATCCATAAGTGCCGCTTTTATTGCTTTTGGTTTGGATGATGGTTTGGGTGCCTTCATCAGTCAAAATAATTTGGGCACCAAATACTAGCTTTTCTTTATAGAGTACTTTGCCGCTAATAGAACCAAAAGTGCTTTGTGCAAATATTAAGCAAGGCATTAATATGAATAGGCTTATGAAATAAATTTTTTTCATCCTTTCATTTTGAGCCCAATGCTACTCTTATGAATTGTTAAAATGATTCGTATTTATACGGAACAAAATTGTTTTAAAGCGGTACCATGAGTAGGTTTATGTAATTTCGCCGCTCAATTAACAATTATGTTAGATAGTATAGCAGCTGCGATTGATGATATTCGGATAGGGAAAATGGTTATTGTGGTAGATGATGAAGACCGCGAGAATGAAGGAGATTTCATTATGGCTGCAAGGTTTGCTACTCCTGAAGCAATTAATTTTATGAGTAAGGAAGGGCGCGGTTTAATTTGTGCTGCTTTAACCGAAGAGCGTTGTGCAGAACTTGAATTAACGCCAATGGTAAGTTCCAATACTTCCTTACATGAAACTGCTTTTACTGTATCTATTGATTTAATTGGTCAGGGAACAACTACAGGTATTTCTGCACAGGATCGTTCAAAAACCATTTTAGCATTGGTAAATCCAAGTACCAAAGCAAATGATTTAGGAAGACCCGGTCATATTTTCCCACTAAAAGCAAAAGCAGGTGGGGTATTAAGAAGGAGTGGACATACAGAAGCAACAGTTGATTTAGCCAGATTGGCCGGACTTGAGCCTGCAGGGGTATTGGTAGAAGTGATGAATGAAGATGGAACTATGGCGAGATTACCACAACTGCTTGAAATTGCTCAGAAGTTTGGGTTGAAAATTATTTCCATTAAAGATTTAATAGACTATCGATTAAAGGCAGATTCATTAATTCAAGAATTGGTTCGAGTTAATATGCCTACCAAGTATGGTCAATTTCAATTAGTAGCATTTAAAGAAAATTTATCCGGAGCAGAGCATTTAGCCTTGGTTAAAGGGAAATGGGAAAAAGATGAGCCAGTTCTTACAAGGGTTCACAGTAGTTGTTTTACTGGGGATATACTGGGTAGTTTAAGGTGCGATTGTGGGGAACAATTGCACAAAGCCATGCGAATGGTTGAAGAAGCTGGAAAAGGCGTAATACTTTATATGAATCAAGAGGGCAGGGGTATTGGCTTGATTAATAAATTACGCGCTTATCAACTTCAAGAAGAAGGAATGGATACCGTTGAAGCCAATATCCATCTTGGGTTTGGCATGGATGAAAGAGATTATGGTGTGGGGGCTCAAATACTCCGTTCTCTTGGAATTACCAAGCTTAAATTAATGAGTAATAATCCAAGAAAAAGGGCTGGACTAAAAGGATATGGATTAGAGATAGTGGATACTGTTCCTATTGAAGTAGCCCCTAATCCTCACAACGAAAAATACTTAACTACTAAAAGGGATAAACTAGGCCATTCTATTTTAGGAGATCAATAATTTTATTTTTTCTTCTTTTTAATGAGTTCTTTGGTTTCATCTAATTCTTTCTTTAATTGAATGGTATAGAGTGTTAGCTCTTCTACTTTCTTTAGCAAGAGTGCATTCATTTGACCAAGGTCTAATCCATCTTTCATTACTTCTTCTGTAGTTTGAATGCCAGGTAGATGCTTATGGGTTTTGATGTATTGATCTAATACATTTAATGGCATTAACTGGTAATCTTTGTTAAATACATGATCATACCAATCCTTAGAATTTTTAACAGCAACTTTTACTTTCTCAGTTAATATTCCTTGTTCAACATATAATTTGTATCCATCCACTTGAGTATTTACGTCTCCAATTTTTACTCTCCCTTCGTAAGAGTCAATTGAAAAAAATTCTTTCTCAATAGCGTCGGAACCCGCTTTATGACTAATTTTAAATGTTTGAGGGGTTTTCAATACTTCATCGCCAGAAACCCTTGCACCTATTGTCCAATAGCTTAAATTTTTTGGATTAGAAACGTCTCCATTAGAGAACATGATGGATGGCTCATTTTGCCCACCAGAAGCCCATTCGTTGCTTAGTTTCAATAAGATATTTTTATTCCTTGTATTGCCAGCTGCTTTTTTAATTTCAATGGGTGCGCCTGGTGTTAATATACCAATACCTACAAAACCTGCTTCAGGAAATATATTTTGCTTGTCACCTGTTGCAGCGGCATTGGCATCAACAGGAGCTGCCACTGTTTTGGGTTTGCCGCTCGTAGTGGGCCTTTGTGCCTGAATGGCAATTTGAAACAATACAGTTGCGATTGATAATAGCAAAACTTTTTTCATATATAACTGCTTATTCGGTTTAAACGAAGTTAAATCAAAATTAGTGTTCATGCTCGTTACGAATAGTAAAAAGGCGCCTCATGGGCGCCTTCCTTTATTATCTATGGTGGTGGGGGGGATGTTCCGCATCTTCTTTTTCTTTTTCTTTATCGTATGCTTTAATGATTGCTTTAACCAATCTATGTCTTACAACATCTTCTTCCGTTAATTCAATATGTGCAATCCCGTCAATATTTTTTAGGATACGAGTTGATTTATCTAATCCACTTCGCATATTTCTTGGTAAATCAACTTGGGTTGGGTCGCCTGTTATAATGGCTTTTGCATTTGCACCAATTCTGGTAAGAAACATTTTCAATTGAAGGTCATTGGTGTTTTGCGCCTCATCTAAAATGATGAAGGCATTGTCTAATGTTCTACCTCTCATATAGGCCAAAGGAGCAATTTCAATGGTTCTGGTGCTCATATAATAACCCAATTTATCTGCAGGAATCATATCGTCCAAGGCATCATATAATGGTCTTAGGTAGGGATCAATTTTTTCTTTTAAATCGCCAGGCAAGAACCCCAAACTTTCCCCTGCTTCTACAGCAGGTCTAGTTAAAATGATTTTTTTAACCACTTTATTTTTTAATGCTCTTACCGCCAATGCAACTGCAGTATATGTTTTGCCCGTACCAGCGGGTCCTATGGCAAAAACAATATCATTTCTATCAGCCGCATGTACCATCTTTTTTTGATTCTGCGTTCTTGCACGAACCGTTTTTCCATTGGGTCCAAACACCAAAATATCATTTGGGTTTCTGTCTACAAAATTATCTACTACTTCTGCATCGTCTCCGCCTAAAATTTGTTCAAAATAGCCCTCGCTTAAATGACCATTTCTTTGTAAATACTGAACAATTAAATCAATTTTTTCACGGGCAGTATCAATCTGTTCGGGAGCTCCGCTCAGTTTTAATTGAGTGCCTCTTGATAGGATTTTTAGTAAGGGAAATTTTTTCTTTAGTAAATCTAATTTGCCGTTGTTTACACCAAAAAATTCAATAGGATTTACCGACTCTAGGCTAATGATTGTCTCTGTCAATCTATAGGGTTTTAGTTAACGAATCAATTAATGGAGGCAATTAAAGCCTCTTTCTCAAATTTAATTAATTGCAATAGATATTACCTAATGATTCTTATTCACAGTTGTGGAAAGAATTACAATTTAACCATTCCTTAAAATGGCCAATTACAATGCTTTTAATGCTGCAATTGTTGCGGTTGGGTCTGAAGATTTAAAAACAGTATTACCTGCAACCAACACATCTGCTCCAGCAGTTAAGATGGAGGGAGCGTTTTCAAGTGTTACTCCGCCATCTATTTCAATTAAGCAGTTACTGTTTTTTTGCAATATCAATTGCTTTAAATCTTTTATTTTTTCTAAAGTATGTGGAATAAAATGTTGCCCGCCAAAACCTGGATTCACACTCATTAAGCATACAATATCAATATCCTGTATTAAATCACTTAATAATTGTATAGAAGTATGCGGATTAACCGCCACGCCTGCTTTCATGCCCATTGATTTAATTTCCTGAATATTTCTATGTAAATGAATACAGGCCTCAATATGAACAGTTAAAATATCTGCGCCAGCATCTTTAAATGCAGCTGTATATTTTTCAGGCTTTTCAATCATTAAATGCACATCACACACTTTCTGGGTTGCTTTTCGAATATGGCTTATTACAGGTAACCCAAAACTGATATTTGGAACAAATTGCCCATCCATTACATCTAAATGAAACCAATCAGCTTGGCTATTATTGAGCATATTACAATCTTTTTCAAGATTCAAGAAATTAGCACTTAAAAGGGAAGGAGCAATAATGGGCATTAGCTATTGTTTTTGTAGAATGCAAAAGTAATTTGTTTCGCAGGGATTTTAATAGCTAATTGTTAACTAATTCTGTGACAATTTCCTGACAATACTAAGCTATGATAAAACTAATTTTGCACTTCATTCAACTACACATGAAAAAAATCTCACTCGCTCTTGTCAATTGTTTCTTTGTTTTAGCGCTTACTGCTCAGCCACCGATGGCAAATACCCCTTCAGTAGTAGGGGATACCTTAAGATTTGTAGGCGAAAACTACTTCAAAAACGTAATTCAACTAACATTTGGAGGTGATAATGCGGAAGCTTACTGGAGTTTTGATAGCAAGCATATTGTTTTTCAAAGAACCAATCCAAAGGAAGGGATTAATTGTGACCAAATTTTTGTGGGGAAAGTGCCTTCAAAGGCGGGAGAAAAATTCGAATACAAATTAGTAGGAACTGGTAAGGGCAGGTCTACATGTGCATACTTTATGCCAGATGGCAAGCATATTATTTATGCATCTACACATGAAGGTGGAGCCGATTGTCCTCCTGTACCAGATAGAACTAAATACGGTAACAAATACATTTGGCCTTTATACAGTAGTTATGATATTTATATGGCCGACTTAAATGGAAAGATTGTAAAGAAATTGACCAATGCAAAAGGGTATGATGCAGAAGCAACTTTGTCTTATGACGGAAAAAAAATGATTTATTGCAGCGATAAAAGCGGCGATTTAGAATTATATATTATGGATTTGGCAACTGGTAAAGAAAAGCAAATCACTACTGCTTTAGGATATGATGGCGGAGCATGGTTTAGTCCTGATGGAAAGAAAATTGTTTGGCGTGCAAGTAGACCAAAAACAGATACTGAAGTAAAAGAATACAAAGAGTTATTAAAAGAAGGCTTGGTAGCACCTACTAATATGGAAGTTTGGGTGGCGGATGCTGATGGATCAAACCCTAAACAAATTACTAGTTGGGGTCAAGCCAATTGGGCACCCAACTTTACCCCAGATAGCAAGGGAATCATTATTTCAAGTAATCATGAATATCCAAGAGGGTTTCCTTTCAACATGTATTTAGTAGATCTTGAGGGAAATAATAAGCAGAAAATTAGTAGAGACAAAGGTTTTGATGCATTTCCAATGGTAAGTCCTAATGGAAAGCGCATTGTATTTGGTTCTAATAGAAATAATGGTGGTACCCGAGACACCAATTTGTTTGTTGCTGAATGGGTTCAACAATAGGTAAATTTTGTTTGTTTGTTTGTTTGTTTGGTTTGAATGGTTTACGCAATAGCGTAAACCATTTCTGTTGTATCTTGCTTTAAAATATTATTTATGCAAACAGGATTTGTACATCTTCATAATTTATTACGTTGGACTATTGTAGTGTTGTTGTTGGTGTCTTTAATTAAAGCTTACACCGGGTGGTCTTCTAAAAAAGTATTTGCAGCTGGCGATAAAAAAGTATGGTTATTTACTATGATTGCTTCTCATATTACCCTGCTGCTTGGGTTGTATCAAGTTGCGCTGGGTAGGTTTGGTATTTTCAATACAAGTTTGCCAGAAGGAACTTCATTTATGAAAGATAAATTCTACCGTTTCTTTTGGATGGAGCATCCAATCACAATGATTGGCGCCATTGTCTTTATTACTCTTGCACATGGCATGTCTAAAAAAGCAGTTGCCGATGAAGTGAAATATAAAAAAGCGTTCTATTTCTTTTTGATAGCTGCAATTCTTTTACTTGCAGGTGTTCCTTGGCCTTTCAGAGGTGAAATTATTGGAAGACCGTTATTCCCAGGAGCATAGTCGTTTTAAAAATCATCAGTAACTTTTTTTGAAGTTATTCTATTTAAATTCAATTGTATGCCTCATTATATTAAGTTGGGTTCAATCCCTCACAAGCGTCATACACAGTTTAGAAAACCAGATGGTGGCTTGTATTCAGAGCAGTTATTTTCTACTGAAGGGTTTAGTGATGATTATTCTTTGTTATATCATATTCATCCACCAACACAAATTATTCATACGGATGAACCAGTAGTTGTTGCTCCTAAAGTAGCAGAAGAAAAAATGTTGAAGCATAGAAGTTTTGAAGGCTTTAACGTACAACCTGAAGCAGACTACTTAAAAAGCAGAAAAGCTGTTTTGGTGAACAACGATTGTCATATTGTACTAGCTGCACCTCAGCAAAGTATGACCAATTACTTCTATAAAAATGCTGATGCCGACGAACTGATTTTTATTCATGAGGGAACGGGAAAGTTGCTCACCCAATACGGCCAATTGGCTTTTTCATATGGTGATTATATAGTAATTCCTAGAGGAACCATATACCAAATTCATTTTGATACTGCAGATAACCGTTTATTTATTGTAGAAAGTTTTAGTCCATTTAGGTATCCTAAGAGGTATTTAAGTAGACATGGACAACTATTAGAGCATTCTCCTTATTGCGAACGTGATATTAGGGGTCCTGAAAATTTAGTGACCATAGATGAAAAAGGAGACTTCTTAATAAAAACCAAAAAGAAAGGAGTATTATACGGCTTGCATTACGGAACACATCCTTTTGATGTGATTGGTTGGGATGGTTGCTGTTATCCTTATATATTTAGTATCCACGATTTTGAGCCCATTACTGGTCGGGTTCATCAACCACCGCCTGTGCACCAAACTTTTGATGCACATAATTTTGTGGTTTGTAGCTTTTGTCCTCGTTTATACGATTACCACCCTAATGCAATTCCCGCTCCATATAATCATAGTAATATTGATAGTGACGAAGTGTTATATTATGTTGCTGGAGACTTCATGAGTAGAAAGCATGTTACCAGGGGGATGATTACTTTACACCCTGCCGGAATTCCTCATGGGCCTCATCCTGGCGCTGTTGAAAAAAGTATTGGGAAGAAAGAAACCCAAGAATTAGCGGTGATGGTAGATACATTTCATCCTTTACAATTAACCGAAGAAGCTTTGCGTATAGAAAATCAAGGATATACGATGAGTTGGGCGGAATAATCAAAATATTTCTTAACTTATGGCTTAAACGATTGCTATATGATTAAATTCAACGACATCAAAATTGGAGATTACATGATGGGTGAGTTTGAAGGCAAGCTATGGGAAGGAGAAGTAACTAGGTTAAATGGAGACGAGAAGCAAGTGTGTTTACTTACATCCGTTCAAGAGTTTTGGTTTTCAACCGATCATCTTCATCCAATCCCTTTGGATGAAAATGCACTCTTAAATCTTCATTTCACCAAACAAGCCGCAGATGATGGCTCAGTAAAGTATTCAAAGGGAGCATTTAGGTTAGTTGCTCCCAAGGCAGGCGATTTTTCGTCAATTGAAATGTGGTACAGAGAAGACAAAAGGCACCATCCAAATGTGCACCATGTTCACCAATTGCAAAATCAATATTTAGATATGGTTAAGATTCACTTGACCAGAGACCCTATGTAAAGGGGGTGATTTTTTTTCAGTGCCCCTAAACGGAAATTTTTTCAATCAAATATTTCAACGCCAGTGCTCGAGTGCTGGCGTTTTGCATTATTTTTGCACCCGAAAATGCCTTGTTTTGGCCATTTTGGCTGTGGAAAACCCCTTTTCTTGATTTTTTTTCCACATTTTCAAGAGTTTTTTCCCCTTATTTTTCATAATTCGGTTGTATTCTAATATCTTTGCAGCCCCAAAAATAGTATGTCGAAACAACCATTGATTAAACAAGACGGAGTAATTCTGGAAGCATTAAGCAATGCTATGTTCAGAGTTAAATTAGAAAATGGTCATGAAATATTGGCCACTATTTCAGGTAAAATGAGGATGCACTACATCCGAATACTACCAGGGGATAAAGTGGGGGTTGAGATGAGCCCTTACGATTTAAGTAGAGGAAGAATCATTTTCAGATATAAATAAATAACTGAGAATAGCAACCAAAACAGAAACGGAACGTAACAGGAATATAACAGTTAAACAACCAAACAATGAAAGTAAGAGCTTCCATTAAAAAACGCAGTGCCGATTGTAAGATCGTGAAGCGCAAGGGTAAATTATTTGTGATTAACAAAAAGAATCCTCGCTTTAAGCAGCGTCAAGGGTAATTCGATTAATCAAATTAACAGCATAAAACAATAATAATATGGCTCGCATTGCCAGTATTGATTTGCCAAAAAACAAAAGAGGTGAGATTGGTTTAACCTACATTTTTGGTATTGGACGTTCAACAGCTCAGTATATACTTGAAAAAGCAGGTATTGACTTTGATAAGAAAGTAAACCAGTGGAATGACGAAGAGCAAACTGCTATCCGTAATATCATTAACAATGAGTTTAAGGTAGAAGGTGCACTTAGAAGTGAAGTATCTATGAGTATCAAGCGTTTGCTAGATATTGCATGTTACAGAGGGTTGCGTCATCGTAAAGGACTTCCTGTTCGTGGTCAAAGAACCAAAACCAATAGCCGTACCAGAAAGGGTAAGCGTAAAACGGTTGCCGGCAAGAAGAAAGCAGCTAAAAAATAAATAGTTAGCCCGAAGTAATCACTTCGGGCTTTCTTACATAAATAAATCCTTTGTATTGGATCTCTTTATTTTTAAAGGGGGAGATGCAAAGGTTCCGTAACAACGGATTTTTTTTAACCATCCCTTCGGGGAAGACTACCTAAAAAAGCGAAAATGGCTAAACCACAAAAAGCGCAGAACAGTGCAAAAGCTGCTGCCAAGAAAAGAGTAGTAAAAGTAGATGCGGCCGGTGAGGTTAGAATCTCTGCTACTTTCAACAACATCATTATCAGTTTTACCAACAAAATCGGCCAAGTAATTAGCTGGAGCAGTGCTGGTAAAATGGGTTTCAAAGGTTCTAAAAAGAATACTCCTTACGCAGCACAAATGGCTGCTGCTGACGCTGCTAAAGTTGCAATGGATGCAGGTTTAAAGCGTGTGGATGTATTTGTAAAAGGACCAGGTGCAGGACGTGAGGGAGCAATTCGTTCTATAGCACAATCAGGTATTGAAGTAACTTCAATTAAAGACGTTACCCCTATGCCACACAATGGTTGTCGTCCTCCAAAACAAAGAAGAGTATAATAACCCTAAGCCCCAATAGGGGTAGTGGAAATAATATTGAGCCACAAGGTTTCATTTATCAAAAGGTTGCCCGATTCATTTTTTACGATTTTTAACCGATCGAAGCAACGAATTCTAAAAAAATCGAAATGAAAATTTAAACTATGGCACGTTACACAGGTCCTAAGACCAAAATCTCCA
>CAZTDV010000035.1:0-39362 GCA_964612195.1 uncultured Sediminibacterium sp. | reverse complement strand
GATGATCAACTTACACGACTTATATGTTAGCAATGTCAATTTAAAATTGAATGAAGTAATGAAAGTAATGACCATTGTTACTTGCTTATTAGCGCCAGCAACTGTAATAGGGGGAATATTTGGAATGAACTTTGACGTAATTCCTTATGCACATGAGCGAAATGGATTTTTTATTGCCACAACACTAATGATTATTGTACCAATCATTATGGTTTTTATATTTAGAAAAAGAGGTTGGTTTTAAATGGTTACTTTTTTCCATCTCCCTTTTTTAAACAAAATCATACTTGTAATGGCTATACAAGTTTCGGTAATTACGATAGCCCAAAATACACCGCTGGTTCCCCATTTGGCGCTTCCAGATAAAAAATAAGCAACCGGAATTTGAAATACCCAGAACCAAAAAAAGTTAATGATGGTGGGCGTTCTACTATCTCCTGCACCATTAAATGCATTCATCATTACCATACCTACTCCATAAAACAAATAACCAAAGCTAATTATTCGCAATGCCCTTGCCCCTGTTTCAATAACCACTGGTTGATTACTCATTAGCCCCACAAAAAATGGCGCAGCTGTTATAAACAACAAGGAAACAATACCCATAAATATTCCATTGTACTTTGCTGTTTTCCATACAGATTCTTCTGCTCTTTCAATTTGTTTTGCACCTAAGTTTTGTCCAACTAATGTTGCGGCTGCATTACTTAAGCCCCAGGCTGGCATTAAAAAAAAGATGATTAATCTGATGGCTATTGTATAACCTGCTATTGCATCACTACCATAACCAGAAATAATTTTTGCCATAAAAATCCAACTTGCTGATGCAATTAAAAATTGCAATGTGCCTGTGGAAGCAATATTCAAAATAGATTTAATTACCGCTAATACAGGTTTAAAATGAGATAGCCCCAATTGAATCAACCCTTTACCCTTATATAAATGATACAACTGATAGAGAACTCCAATTCCTCTTCCTGTAGTTGTTGCCATAGCTGCTCCTGTTAATCCATAAAAATGAATTAGGATAGGGCACAATATAATATTACAAATATTAGCCAACCACAAGCTTTTCATGGCAATAGCTGCATCACCTGCTCCTCTAAAAATTCCATTGATTAAGAAGAGCAACATTATAACAATATTTCCTGTAAGCATTATAGTTACATAGGTAGAACCAATGCTGATAATTTCTGCTGAAGCGCCTACCAAACCCAAAATTTCTGGAGCATATAATAAGCCCGCAATGCTTATAATTATACTTATACAAAAGCAGATGATTAACGCTTGTGCACCCGCTTCCGCTGCAGCTTTCGTATCTTTTTCACCCACTCTTCTTGCAACCATTGCAGTTGCAGCCATACTTAACCCAATTGCCAAAGAATAAATAATGGTTAACACAGATTCTGTTAATCCAACTGTTGCTGCAGCGGCTGACCCTAGCTTGCTAACAAAAAAAATATCCACTACAGCAAATACAGATTCCATGCACATTTCAAGTATCATGGGTACAGCAAGTAAAAAGATGGCTTTACGCAAGCTTCCTTTTGTAAAGTCTTTTCCTTCGCTGTTTAATGATTCTTTAAACAATAAAAATATAGAGCGCAAACGTGCTCCTATAGATAGATTAGCCATCAATAGTGTATTAAATTTTTTATTGCTCTTTAATATTATTTACAATGATGGTATAAAGGGTATTGGGATTAAATGGTTTTGATAAACAACCGTTCATTCCAATTTGTACCGCTTTAGCCTCAATATCAGTTGTTATAACTGATGCAGTAAGTGCAATAATGGGGATCTGTTTATTTAATTTTCGGATATTACTGGTTGCGGTATACCCATCCATTACTGGCATTTGAATATCCATTAAAATTAAATCGTAATGATTTTGTTTTACTTTTTCTACTGCTATTGCACCATTTTCAGCTAGGTCTACTTCTGCATTCCAATTCCGCAACATTCTTTGTGCAACCATTACGTTAAACTCAACGTCTTCTACCAACAAGATTGTTTTACCAGATAAATCAGGTTTGTTTTCGCTACCATTTTGCTTAGACTCTTCTCTTATTTCACTTGTATTCTTTTTAAATTTAAGTGTAAAGTAAAATTTGGATCCAACGCCTAGCTCACTATCAATAAATATTTCGCTTCCTTGAAGTTGCAAAAGCCTTCTAATAATAGTTAACCCTAAGCCTGATCCGCCAAACTCTCTGGTAATATTATTATTGGCTTGGGTAAATCTTTCAAAAATTAAATGCTGTTTTTCTTTAGGTATACCTATTCCACTATCTTCAATAGAAAACATTAAATCTACATCTTGCTTATTATTGGCTTTTAATTCTACCCTAATTGTAATTGTTCCATCTTTGGTAAACTTTACCGCATTGGAAATAAGGTTATTTAAAATTTGTCCAAGTCTTACATCATCACAAACCAAGAATTCTGGTATATCATCATCGTAAGTAATTTTAATTCTATTGCGTTTCTCTTCGGCTTTAACTTGATTAGCCATTTTAATATTCTTGAGAAAATGCAATATGTTGATATTTCTTTCAGCAAAAATAATTTTGCCTTCCTCTAGTTTACTAAAGTCTAGTACATCATTAATAAGGCTTAGTAAATTTTCAGAAGAAATTTCCATTACATTCAACAATTCTCGTTGATCAGGTGCTAAGTCTTGGTATTGCAATAGCATGATAGTTCCAATGATTGCATTCAATGGAGTTCTAATTTCATGACTCATTACAGATAAAAATTCACTCTTTGCCAATGCAGCTTTTTCGGCAACTTCCTTAGCGTTAATTAAGTCTTGTTCTAATTGCTTTGTTTTAAGAATTTGTTTTTCTAAAAATGAGATAATATCAATTAGGTCATCGTTATCATCTGCAAATTGTTGAGGTGCCGATGGATCAAGTGCTCGAATAGCTTCCTTTAGCTTTGATATCGATTGCTTACGTATATCGTTTTGTTCTTGTAAATCCTTAGTTGCCCGCTGGTATTCTTGTTCACTTACATCAAATGCATGTTCAGTAATTTTTCTATCTCTTTCGAATGAAGAATAGCTATTATTAATTGCTGTCAAGAGTTTAACAATTGCAGGATTGTTCTCTTCAGCAGAAGTTAGAAATTGTGAAATTTGTTTCTGTAGTAAACTATGATAAGCCATTCAGTAGCAATAATTATAATTCGGTAAATGTAGTAATAGTCATGGTTTGATTATGCAACTCACAATTTGAACCAGGATTAAAGGGTGATAATTCGCCATAAGAATAAAAACCAGTAATTGCAGTATTATTGCCAAACACTTTTTGTGCAGCCTGAACTTCTTCTGAAGTTCTATCCTGCAAAATTAGTTTTCTACCCACACAACTAATTAATATTGCTAATTCTGCTTTATGTTCTTTATGCATCAAAGAAGTGTTGGTAGCAGCAATAGAAGATCCATTAATCACTTTTTCAAAATTCACCTTCATCAATCTTAATTTACTTCCCTCAGGCATATTACCTGCAAATATCATAGAACCATCCACTTCGTTAACATTTAAAATAGTTCTAACTAAATTTTTATCCGCATCACTAGTTCTTAATGAAATAGGGAATAATAGTGCAGAACCAGGAAGCTCATCAACATATGGGCCCAAGTATTCTTTGTATAAATCCAAGGCTTTTTTTCCATCAATTTCATACAATACATTCTTGGTAGATTTGGTTATAACTCTTTCTTTTCCAAACTCATCCCAACCCCCAAAAGAACTATGCCCAATGACTAAATTAGTACCGTAAAATCCAATAGCTACCACAGTACCTTCCTTTGCTACGGTATTTAAACCAACCTGTGTTTTTGCAAAGCGAGCAGCATCGCCAGCTAATCCACCTGTAACGGGAATATTATTACTATTTAATTCATTGAATCCTCCTACAAGGTCAGATCCATTCACAAAAGACCCTTCAGAAATAACCAATACTGATACTAAATCATCTTGGTTCAAAAGACTCATTAAAGATTTACCTGTTTCAAAACTATTTACGTTTTTATTTATCTCTACAGATACCGATTTTACGGTGGCTTTTTCAAAGTAAACAGCAGTTACTACAGCAGAATCATCATACACTTCGTTGTGTAATATTTCACCAGCAGTTGAACAACTAACAATATCAGCATGCGGAAATTTGGATCGGACATTATCAAATAAAGATTGGCTAGTTACCAATTCACCAGAACCAAAAACGAGTACTAATTGTGCTTTATCTGTTGGAAAATCTGCCGGGATATTATCTACTTTCCAAATACCTGATTCAAATTGAAGCTGGGCCGTTTTCATTAAACATATTCTTTATACTTAAAGATAGCCCTTTTCAATTAATGTGCACAATCATCCTTATGAGCATGGTCATGAACACGACAAAGCTTAAAGTTTAAATAATGAGCAACAATTATTAGTCCAACAGAAGGAATTAAGAGGATCAATTCTAAATCGTGGAAATTAACTTTAACTATCAAAAACATGATGCCTAAAGAAAACAAACTGATTGGCCACCAGCTATGATGATGCTTTTTAAAACCATGGTATAAAGCATAAATACCAACAACAAAGGCTAAAGCAATCATAAAATATTCGAAACGAATATTTTCAATAATATTTACCCCAAATAAGGGTAAACTGCTTAAGAATAGGGGTAATAGGGCACAATGTATGGCACAGGCCACCGAAGTGGCAATTCCCAAAGCGTCCCAATTCATCTTGAATTTCATTCGGTGCAAAACTACAACAATGCAACTTTGTTGCAAAATATTTGTTGTAAATCTATCTTACCTTTACCAAATAATTTAGACTATGAGTAAGCGAGTATTGGTGTATCTAGGATTTTTTTTGGTTTTATTGGGTGCATTCTATTTTTTCCTTTTTAGGGGAACAGATAAGTGGAAAAGAAAACTTTCGGTAATTAGTTACGTGAAGCCATTTCAATTCACTACCCAAGAAGGACTACCATTTAATGACAGAGACTTATTAGGAAAAGTAACGGTTGTTGAATATTTTTTTACCAGCTGTAAAGGAATCTGTCCTAAAATGAACAACAATATGAAGGGGATTTATGAAACATTTAAATCTGAGCCCGACTTTATGATTTTGGCACATACTTGTGATCCAGAAACAGATTCTGTTCCAAGATTAAAACATTACTCAGATTCATTAAAGATAGACCCTAGAAAATGGGTGATGGTAACGGGTAGAAAAGACAGTCTTTATCAGATTGCACGAAGTGCCTATTTATTAGATGACCCAAAAAACAGTGTAGATAAAATTGAGGACCAGTTTATTCATACACAATTTTTTGCTTTGGTAGATAGAGATGGAAAAGTTCGCTCTCAAATTTATGATGGGCTTAAAAAAGACGAGATAGAGAAACTTAAATTAGACATTCAGGAATTGCTTAAAGAAAGATCGGCCAATAGCAATTTTGTAAATGGAATTTTTAATAACAATCCATAGCATAATTAATGGAGGCTAAAATAACAGCAATTTTAAGAAAACACCAGCTCAGCATTACTGAAGCAAGAAAAAAGATACTTTCTTTTTTCTGGGAAACAGGTAATGCGCTAGCCCATGGTGATATTGAACAAAGAAGCAGTGAAGATTTTGATCGAGTAACCATTTACAGAACCTTACAAACATTTGTAGAAAAAGGAATCATACATACCATCCCTACATCGGATAATTCTGTTCGTTATGCACTTTGCAAAGACGAATGCGCAGCAGGACATCACCACGATGACCATGTACATTTTATTTGTGACGACTGCGGAACCACTTATTGTATAGATGAAGTAAGTGTTCCAAAAGTAAAGCTGCCAAAGGGTTTCAACGCAGTTCAAACAGACTTGGTTATTAGTGGAACCTGTAATAAATGCGAACAATGATATTAGTAACCGGTGCCTCTGGCTTAGTTGGTTCTCATTTACTGCAACAGCTTATTCAAGCAGGGCAATCAGTAAAAGCATTATATAGAAATACTATTCCCACAATTAAGAATATTGAAGGGGTAGAATGGATTAAGGGAGATATATTGGATGTGGTGGCATTAGAAGAATCCATGGACCAAGTAGACAAAGTGTACCATTGCGCTGCGGTAGTTTCTTTTAATCCAGCTAAAAAAGGGGCCTTGCAACATACCAATATTGAGGGCACCGCGAACGTAGTTAATGCATGCATTAATAAAGGCGTAAAAAGATTACTATTTGTAAGTTCTGTTGCAGCATTGGGAAGAATTAGAGAAGACAAGCCAATTGATGAAACAATGAATTGGACGCCAGAAACCAGCAATAGTGAATATGGTAAGACCAAATACTTATCAGAAATGGAAGTTTGGAGGGGCATGAGTGAAGGGCTTTCAGTTGTAGTAGTGAATCCTGTAATTATTTTAGGAAATGGAGATTGGGAAGGAGGATCTTCGGGCATTTTTAAATCTGCCTACAATGAATTTCCTTGGTATACCGAAGGCATGAGCGGTTTTGTAGATGTAAAAGACGTTGTACAAGCAATGGTCTTATTAATGGATAGTTCCATTAATGGAGAACGTTTTATTTTGAGCGGACACAATGCGTATTATAAAGACATATTTGGGTTGATTGCAACCGCCTTTCACAAAAAGCCTCCGCATAAAAAAGTAACCCCTTTACTTGCGGCGATTGTTTGGCGATTAGAAGCCATCAAAGCCTTTTTCAGCGGAAAAGATCCATTATTAACAAAGGAAACAGCCAAAACTGCAAGGGCTAAAGTGAGTTTCAATAACAGCAAATTATTAAAATCCTTTCCTGAATTTAGTTATACCCCGTTAAATACATCAATCGAACGAATTTGTGCGGAATTAAAAATAAAATATAACTTGATTTAAATACCCAATTTGAAAATTGTATTAGCCATACTATTGTTTCTCTCACTTTACACGCCTTCATTGGTAAAAATGGCTGCATATACAGATTGTTCTATCCAGTTATTGGCCAATACAGATCCGTTTTTTTGTGATTGTAATAAAATCAAAAACTTCTCACAATTGCCTTCAAAGGAAGACAATGTCAAGGTTTTGGTATCCATACAAACCGATTGGAGTTTTCTAAATACACCAATGGTAAAAATAGATTCCCCTCTTTTAATCAATTGTCAAAATAGTAGCGAGTTTATTCATTGCTTTATTCCTGAAGCACCTTTGCATTCACAGTTTCGCCCACCCTGTGTTTAATAGTAAGCCAATTTATTTATTACTATTAAAACATGTTGTCATGAAAAATACCATTGCATGCCTAGTGTACTGCTGTGCTTTATTTTATGCTGAATCATTGTCAGCCCAAGTAAATACGCCTATTCTCAATTTTGAGAAAAAGCAACCTGATCAAACACCCATTTTACTGGGTCGTTGCAGTATTAGCGCTTTTAAAAAGGAACCTTAAAATAGTTGGTTTCAAAAAAACTATGCATCCCATCAAATTGATAGCCATAGTGTAGAAGCAATTAAACCATTACTCAAGAAAAAGAAAATTGACCTTTTCCTTGGCATATGGTGTGGAGACAGTAAATGGGAAGTCCCAAGAATGTTGAAAATTTTGGAAGCTGCTGGTTTTGACACCAGTCAATTGGCCATTATATGTGTCAGCAACGAAATTGATCTGTATAAAAAAAGTCCCCAAGGTGAAGAAATAGGCAAAAATATTCAGCGAGTGCCTACACTAATTATTTATGATAAAAACAAAGAAATCGGCAGAATTATAGAATCCCCAGTTGTGACTTTAGAAAAGGATCTGTTAAGTATACTTAGGAAAGAACCATATATACCCAATCACGCTAACTTAAAAGAGTAATTATTCCATCACCTTTTTCCATAGTTCAGGAATGCGTTTGATCCAAACCAATTCTCTGCGTTTAATGGAAGCATCTTCTGCCGGATAGCCAAAGTAGGTTTTTCCTCCTGCCAAAGAGGAGGGAACACCGCTTTGTGCTAATACCACCGCATTAGCACCAATAGTTAATGTTTTACTGACACCCACCTGACCCCAGAGCGTTACACCATCTTCAATGATGGTGCCGCCTGCTATACCTACTTGTGCGGCAAACAAACAATTTTTTCCGACGGTAACATCATGACCAATATGAACCATATTGTCAATTTTAGTTCCCTGACCTATTCTTGTTTCAGCTGTTACTCCACGATCTATCATACAACCCGTTCCAATTTCTACATCATCTTCAATCACCACATTACCACAACTCAACATTTTTTTATACCAAACTGGTCTGTTTTTTTTAGTGTTATAATAAAATGCATCCCCACCAATTACCGATCCTGATTGTATAATTACATTACTTCCAATTTTTGTATTTGCATGAATAGTTACATTGGGATGAATGATGGTATTATTTCCAATCACTACATTTTTTCCAATGAATACATTGGGCATGACAATAGTATTTTCCCCTAATTGTAATGTAGCATCTATAGAATCAGTTGCTGGAAGAAAAGGGCTAAAATGTTGCACAATTTTTAAGTACTCTTCAAAAGGGTCAGCAACAATAAAAATGGTTTTCCCATTTGGAATTTCTACATCAGCAGTATTTATAATAATAAAATCAGCTGCACTATTTAAACAGGTATCATAATATTTTGGATGATCAACAAATACCAAATCTCCTTTTTCAACTTTATGAATTTCATTGATTCCTAAAATGGATGCATTGGTATTTCCTGCAGCGGTAGCATTAATAAAAGTAGACATCCAAGAAACGGATACTGGTGATGGAAACTTCATTTGGCTGGTTTTAATCAACAATAAAGGTAATATGCTGTCCTTTCCCGAAAATTTTTTTTTAGTGATTCTAGTAAAACCTGCATCAACAAAATTGAATTATATGCAATGCATTTAAACGTAAAATATGAATGATCAAAAAAAATGCATATCAATGAAACGCTTTATTCATCAATGTTTCATCAAATTAAAAAAACGATTCAGCATTTTAATTGCACATATTTTTGTTCTGAATTTTGCTTTTTTGAAGGAGTAAAAAATGGCTGAATTCACATTTGGAACTAAAATGTTAATAAAATTGTTTAAAAAAATTTTTGAATAAGTTAAAAGTCTTTTTAATATTGTGTAGGGAAATGCGTTTCCCTGTACTTACTAACCCATCCATATACAAGGTCTCGCTTCTGCGAGACTTTTGTTTTGTACTAATTACAACATTGAATTTATGAGCGAAGTACATTTTTCCGAACAGGAATTAATAAGAAGAGAGAAGCTTGCAAAATTGCAAGCAGCAGGTATTGATCCATTTCCCGCACCACTGTATCCGGTAAATAGTTTCTCTACAGACATTAAAAATAATTACACCGAAGAAACCAAAGATCAGTTTACGAATCTATGTGTGGCAGGTAGAATTATGAGCATCAATGATAAAGGAAAGGTTTTCTTTATTAAGATTCAAGACAGCAAAGGAATCATTCAATTGTATGTTAAGCGAGATGATATTTGTCCGGAGGAAGACAAATCATTTTGGGACAACGTAGTTAAACACGGATTAGATTTAGGAGATATTATTGGATGCACTGGTTATGCATTTATTACTAAAACAGGTGAAACTTCTGTGCATGCACAAACCATCACTTTACTAACTAAATCATTAAAGCCATTACCTGTTGTTAAGCGAGATGAAGAAGGAAATATTTTTGATGCAGTAACCGATCCCGAATTTCGTTACCGTCAACGCTATGCAGACTTAATCATCAACCCAGATGTGAAAGACACATTTGTAAAGCGAACTAAAATCATCAATACCATTCGCGAATATTTAAATGCGCAAGGTGCTATTGAAGTAGACACCCCTGTTTTGCAAGCGATCCCAGGTGGTGCAGCAGCGCGTCCATTTATTACCCATCACAACGCTTTGGATGTTCCTTTTTATTTGAGAATTGCCAATGAGCTCTATTTAAAGCGTTTGATTGTAGGTGGATTTGATTGGGTGTACGAGTTTAGCCGCAACTTCAGAAACGAGGGGATGGACAGAACCCATAATCCAGAGTTTACTGTTTTAGAGTGGTATACTGCTTATAAGGATTATATCTGGATGATGGAAATAACAGAGCAGTTGTTCGAGAAAATTGCTTTGACCATTCATGGTACTACCGATGTACAATTAGGCGATAAAGTAATCAGCTTTAAAGCACCATTTAAAAGAATCAGCATTCATGATTCTATTAAAGAGAATACCGGTATTGATGTAAGTGAAATGGATGAAGCAGGATTAAGAGAAGTTTGCAAGCAATTAAAAATAGACGTGCCTCCTACCATTGGTAAAGGAAAATTAATTGATGAAATTTTTGGAGCTACTAGTGAACATACTTATGTACAACCCACATTCATTCTAGATTATCCGGTTGAAATGAGCCCACTTACTAAAAAACATAGAAGCAAGCCTGGACTAGTAGAGCGTTTTGAATTAATGGTAAATGGAAAAGAGTTGGCCAATGCATACACTGAGTTAAACGACCCAATTGACCAACGCGAACGATTTGAAGAGCAGGTTAAATTAATGGAAAGGGGGGATGATGAAGCCATGTTTATTGATTACGACTTTTTAAGAGCATTGGAATATGGTATGCCACCTACATCGGGCATAGGCATAGGAATTGATCGCTTATGTATGATGATGACGAATCAAGCATCCATTCAAGACGTATTGCTCTTCCCACAAATGAGACCCGAAAAATTCGAAGATTAGTCTACAAATAAGTCAGGATACAATTGGCCACCTGGCACAACCGCATATTGATCTAAATTGGAAATACCTTCTTTGGCAAGCACTTCTTCGTCAATGAAGGTATTTCCCGTATAGGCCAACCCTGTTTTAGATAAAATATAATAAACGCTATCTGCAATAATTTCAGGGGTTCTACTCATATTGGCCAGCGCTTCTCCGCCCAATAAATTTCTTACTGCAGCAGTATCAATAGTAGTTCTTGGCCATAAAGCGTTGGATGCGATTCCATCGGATTTAAATTCGGCAGCCCATCCCAATGCCAACATACTCATATTGTATTTGGTAAGGGTATAAGCAATATGCCCTCCCATCCATTTTGGTTTTAAGCTAATGGGAGGAGACAATGTAATGATATGTGGATTGGTACCTTTCTTTAAATAAGGCAAGCAATGCTTTACTACTAAAAATGTACCTCTAACATTAATGCTCTGCATCAAATCGAATCGCTTTGCTTCTGTTTTCTCGGTGTTGGTTAAAGAAATAGCGGATGCGTTGTTTATAACAACATCAATCCCCCCAAAACGATCTACTGCTTTTTGCACTGCAGCAATAATTTGCGCTTCGTCTCTGATGTCTACTTGAACGGCCAATGCTTTACCTCCAGCTGCTTCTATTTCAGCAGCAGCAGAAAAGATAGTACCACCCAAACGAGGGTCTTCTTCTACGCTTTTAGCAGCTACTATAATGTTGGCGCCTTCTTTGGCTAATTTTAATGCGATGGCTTTTCCAATACCTCTGCTGGCACCGGTTATTAATACTGTTCTGTTGGCAAATGATGACATATACAAAAAGTTAGGTACTCAATTTAAGCTAAAGGCGCTTACCATCCGAGGAATTCTTTGATGACTTGCTCGGTTTCTGAACAAGCTCGCTCTAAGTCATCATTCAAAATATTTTTATGAAAATGATTTTTGAATGAAAGTTCATAACTGGCTTTATTCACCCGATTAGAAAGGCTTTCAGGGGTTTCGGTACCTCTGCTTTCTAATCGTTTTTTTAACTCTGCAACAGAGGGTGGCTCAATAAATATCGACAAACAACGATTGGGAAACTGATCTTGTAAATGAATAGCCCCTTTTACATCAATGTCTAAAATAGGGGTCTTTCCCAAGTTCCAAATCCGCTCCAATTCTGCTTTTAAAGTGCCGTAATAACTGCCTTCGTACACCATTTCCCATTCTACAAAAGCGTTCTCTTCAATTTTGTGTTTGAAGTCTTCTTCAGAAATAAAATGATAATGCACCCCATCTTTTTCTTCGCCCCTGGGTTTTCTTGTTGCTGCAGATATGGATAAACTCAAAGCAGGATATTTCTGCAATAAGAATCGGGTTATAGAAGTTTTGCCTGAACCAGATGGTGCGGCAATAATGATGATTTTACGACTATCTGATGACATTCTCAAATTGTTTCTGCAAATAAACATTTATTTGTTTAGAACTACGATTATTTGCTATAGCCATAATAATAGCCGAAATTTACAGTGGATAATTAACCTGCTTTAAAGCATTCAAATTGATCACTATGAATAGCGAGCCTGCATATCAATTGCTTTTTGATCAAAACCCCAACGCAGTATTTTCATTAGACTTAGAAGGGAATATCACTTTAATGAATAAGCAACTGCCTATTTTGTTGGAGTGTCCTGAATCTAAATTAAAAGGAGAGAGTATTTTCCCTTTTATGTTGCCTGAAGAAATGGAAGACATCTTTAGAAAGTTTAATCTAGCTAAAGCTGGTGCTACCGAAAAATTTAGGTGCAAAATTCAAACAGTAAAAAATAATCAGTTAACCTGGGTGGTCACTTATATTCCCATCAAAATTGAAGAAACAATCACAGGTATTTATGCTTTAGTGAATGATATAACCGATCAAGTAGAAAGTGAACTTCAATTGGAAAAGTCTGTACGCGACTTAAGAAAAATTTTAGATGCTTCATTAGATATTTTATGCGTACTCAATATAAAAGGTGAATACGTAAGAATTAATCGCCAGGTCGAAAAATTGTGGGGTTATGAAGATTGGGAATTGGTAGGAAAAGACCATATTGATTTTGTATTTGAGGAGGACAGAAGAAAAACTTTTGAAGCATTCTCTCAAATTAAAAACGGTATAGAGTTAACCAACTTCGAAAATAGAATCGTTAAAAAAGACGGAACAACCCTTATCATGCAATGGTATGCCAATTGGGATAGTTTAACACATTCTGTATATGCGAGTGCTCGTTATTTAAAATATTAGCATAAAACTTTATTTCCCCTTTTATTCATTTTTTTCTATCTTGATTTTCCCAATCGATTGCTATGCGTGTATGCTGGAACCTTTTTCTGCAACTGCAGGGATGGACTATTCGTGATGAATTTCCCTATCACCTGAAAAAATGTGTAATTGCTGTTGGCCCTCATACCAGTGCCTGGGATTTTGTAGTTGGCCTTGCTGTAAGAAGTAATTTAAGATTGTACCATTTAAAATTTTTAGGCAAAGCCGAGTTATTCAAAGGACGTTTTGGATTCTTTTTTAGAAAGCTCGGTGGGTTTCCTGTTGACCGATTCAGCAATAACAATGTGGTTGACCAAGTAGTGGAGAAATTTAATGCGAGCGAATCATTTGTTTTGGCATTGTCTCCTGAAGGCACTCGAAAAAAAGTAGACAAACTTAGAACCGGCTTCTATCATATTGCTCATAAAGCGGGCGTTCCTATTGTGTTAGCTGGTTTAGATTTTGGAAGAAAACAAATCACTTTCTCTAAACCCTTTTTACCTACTGGTAATATGGACGCAGACCTACAATATATCATCCATTATTTTGCCGATAAAGAAGGCAAAATACCCGAATATGGTTTACAACATTTAGATCAAAAAGCCCCCAACTAATATGACAAACACCTATCCAACCATCATTGATAATTTTTGCAGGTTCGAAGAAAGCCAACCCAACAAATTGTTTTTGTCTGAACCTGTAAAGGGGGTCTATCAAGAATTTACTTGGGCAAAAGCCGGTAAAGAAATTAGATCAATAGCTGCCTGGTTAAAACAGTCTGGTTTAGAACAAGGAGATAAAGTGGCCATTTTAAGTAAAAACTGTGCACATTGGATTATGGCCGATTTAGCCATTAATATGGCGGGTATGGTTTCTGTTCCACTCTATCCAAATATTACCAGCAATGCAGTAAATGAAATTTTATTGCATAGTGAAGCCAAAACCATATTTGTTGGAAAGCTAGATAATCCTGAACTAATTAGAATGGGCATTCCCGAAGAAATGACCCAAATCAGTTTTCCTTTTTATTTAAACGGGGGCTGTTTAAATTGGAATGATTTGGTACGTGCTTCTTCGCCATTAATTGAACTTAGTCCACTTGATCCTAAAGCACTCTCTTGCATCATATATACTTCTGGTACTACAGGCACACCAAAAGGTGTCATGCATAATAACCATAACATGTCATTTGCAGTATATTCTTTTTTAGAAAGTACGCCTCCTTTAAAAGATGAAGTGTTCTTTTCTTATTTACCGCTTTGCCATGTTGCTGAAAGAATGTTGGTAGAATGTGGGGCCATTTTTACGGGAGGCTGTATTCATTTTGTTGAAAGCATGGATTCTTTTTCAAAAAACCTTCAATATACTCAACCTACTATTTTTTTAGCGGTACCGCGAATCTGGGAAAAAATTCGAGAAGAAATATTGCGCAAAATGCCACAGCAAAAATTGAGTAGGCTTTTAAAAATTCCCATTGTTTCAACCATTATTAAAAAAGCCATTCGAAAAAAATTAGGCCTTGGTAGCGTAAAGCATTTGTATACTGGTGCTTCACCCATTAATCCAGTAGTCTTAGATTGGTTTTACCAGTTAGGAATGGAAATTCAGGAAGCTTATGGTATGACAGAAAATTCCGCGTTGTCTCATTCTAATAGAAAAGGGGCTTGTAAGTTTGGTACAGTAGGTCAATCATATCCGGGTGTAACCGTTAAACTAAGTGAGCAAAATGAAGTGTTGGTAAAGAGTGATGCCAATATGTTGGGCTATTATAAAGAACCTGTTTTAACTGCTGAAATGTTTGAAGACGACTATTTAAAAACAGGCGATGAAGGCAATATAGATGCAGAAGGCTATTTAAAGATTACTGGAAGAATTAAAGACCAGTTCAAAACCAGTAAGGGTAAATATGTTGCGCCTGCTCCAATTGAATCTAAAGTATTGTCAGATGCTATGATTGCTCAAGCTTGTGTAGTAGGATGGGGAATGCCTGCTCCACTACTTTTGTGCACTTTATCTGAACACGCTAGGCAATTGGCGGAGGCCAATTTGCAAGAATACTTACACCAATTACTGGAAAAAATTAACCGGGAATTAGAACACCACGAACAATTGGCCAAATTGATTATTATGGCAGAAGAGTGGACCATTCAAAATGGTATTTTAACCCCAACCCTCAAGATTAAAAGAAAAGTATTAGACGAAACATTCAAAGACTTTTATAACAATTGGTACAATGCTTCTGTAAAAGTTGTTTTTGCTTAACTTGCACCCAATAATTAATACGAAAGACCTATGAAAATGAAATTCTACACAATGGCTTTTTTGGCCTCTTTTGTTCTTTTTTCTTGTGTTAGCCCTAAACAATTAAGGCAGGCAGAAGCTAGATATGGCGAATTGAATGGCGCATATGCAGAGTTGCAGGGAAAATATAGAACACTTGAAGAAGAATTGAATAAGTCAAAAAATCAAATCAGTAACCTACAAACACAGAAGCAATCTGCGGATGCTCTTTTAAATACCACCAGCACACAGTTGGATTATGTAAAGCAAACCAACAATTTGGTGTTGAATCAACTAAAAGATCTTTCTGTAGTAACGGGTGCACAGGCCGAGAGTATCAGAAGATCATTGGAAAATATTGGTGCGAAAGATTTATATATTCAAGACTTACAAGGTTCCATTGCTAGAAAAGATTCTTTAAATATGGCATTGGTAATGAATCTAAAAGGGGTATTGGGTAATATAGACGATAAAGATGTAAATATAAAAGTAGACAAGGGAGTAGTTTATGTAGATATCTCAGATAAATTATTGTTCAAGAGTGGTAGTTATGAAGTAACCGAAAGAGCAAAAGAAGTATTGGGAAAAGTAGCAAAAGTGCTGAATGCACAACCTGATATTGAGTTTTTAGTGGAAGGTCATACCGATTCTATTCCTTTAGTTAAAGGTGGTGGAATGATTGACAACTGGGACTTGAGTGTTAAGCGAGCTACCACTGTAGTAAGAATTTTGCAAGATGCTTATGGAATGAATCCAAAAAGAATGACTGCTGCAGGTAGAGGAGAGTTTGTTCCTTTAACAGACAATTCTACTGCTGAAGGAAGAGCCGCAAACAGAAGAACCAGAATTGTGATTATTCCTCAATTAGACCAGTTCTTTAAATTATTAGAAAGAAAAAAATAAAAGCAATCTGTTAAAAGCAGCTAAAATAGCGCCAGCCCAATTAAAAAGGTTGGCGTTTTTTTTATATCAGAATATATATCATAAATTGTATATCCAACAAAGCCCTATGTTTTCAATAAAAACCAATATCCAAATCAGCATCTATTTGCTGATCCTTTTTTTGGGATTGGGCTTATTGGGTAAATCTCAAACTAAAAACGTACAAGCTCCTTTAGTAAATAAAGGAGTAATTGATTTAAGTAAATCTAATCTTAATCAAACGCCTATTTCCATTCAAGGAGATTGGGGTATTTATTGGGGGCAATTTCTAACGGAACGAGATTCCAATACTTTACCAACGGCTTATACTTATTTTCCAAAACACTGGAATAACACCACCATTAATGGGAAAAAGTTAACGGCAAAAGGATTTGCAAGTCATACTGTTAGAGTAATAGTAAATAGTAAACTGCAACCCAATTTAGCCATCAAATTACCAGATACCTATTGCTCGTTTCAATTATTAGTAAATGGGAAACCATTAGCGAATGCTGGGGTTCCAGGTAATTCAAAAGCAACAACAAAAGAACAATGGATAGAACAAGTAGTTGAGCTTCCTTCGGTAGACACTTTATATTTAATATTACAAATTGCCAATTTTAGGCATTCGAAAGGGGGTCCATATAAACCAATACTTATTGGTAATAAGCAAATTCTTCAAGCAGATAAAGCCGCAGAAGATGGCTTTGACTTATTATTAGCAGGGGCTTTATTAATGGGAGGCTTATTTTTTATTGGATTATTTTATTTTGGTAAACACGACAAAGTAATATTATTCTTCTCTTTATTTTGTATTGCTTATAGCTATAGAATCATAGGTTCAGATAATTATGTACTTCATAGCTTGTTCCCCAAATTCCCTTGGATTATTGGTGTTCACTTAGAATACCTCAGCTTATTTATTAGTGTTTTGTTTTTCATGTTTTACACAAAGTATTTATTTCCGGAAGAAACCAACAAATGGTTGCTTTATACTGAAGCTACTATGGCTGGCTTATTGTGTTTAACTGTACTTATTTTTCCGCCCAGTGTTTTTACTCAATTAATCAATCCCTTCTTAATAGTAATGTTCACTGTCATTGGACATGCATTCTATATCTATATTAGGGCTTATCTAAATAAAAAGCTGGGTGCCAAATATGCTTTATTGAGTACGGGTATTTTACTAATCATCTTCCTCATCATTAATCTTAAGTATTTTAACATTATTCAGCCACCTAGGTTTGTATTGTTTTTGGGCTATATCTCTTTTTTCTTTTTGCAGTCATTAATATTGTCATTTAGGTTCGCATACATTTTAAAAGAAGCCAAAAAAGAAGCTGAGCAAGGCCTTAAAGTAAAAAATGATTTCTTGAGCACCATGTCTCATGAAATAAGAACCCCACTCAATTCCATTTTGGGCATGACTAATATCATGCTAATGGAAAAACCTTCTGATGAACAAAAGGAACAATTGAATGTGCTTTTATTTTCAGCCAATAATCTTCTTTCTATTGTAAACGATATTTTAGACTATAATAAAATTGAAGCTGGTAAAATTGGTTTTGAATCCATTGAAATGGATTTGAATAATATTGCCAATAAATTAATTACTGGTTTTCGTACCCTTGCAAAAGACAAAGGAATTGAACTAAGGGTTTTGATTGACAATCAATTAAAGACTAAGTTAATTGGTGACCCAACAAGAACCAGTCAAATCATTGGTAACCTTGTACACAATGCCATCAAGTTTACCAAGAAGGGTTATGTTGAATTAAGAATAAAGGTTATTGCTCAAAATGCTACTGATATTCGCTTACTAATTGAAATAGAAGATACCGGAATTGGTATTGCAAGAGAAAAACAACAATTAATTTTTGATCAGTTTACCCAAGCAGACAATAGCACTTCTAGAAATTTTGGAGGTACGGGTTTGGGGCTTGCTATTAGTAAACGCTTATTAGAATTACAAGGCGCTCATCTGCAACTTAAAAGCGAACAAGATAAAGGTTCTATATTTTATTTTGAAATAGACTTTCCCATTTGCGCGCCTATTTCAAACGAAAAAGCAGTTGAAATAAATCCAGCGCCCACCGAAGAGAGCAAGCCTTTATTGGGCATGTCTATTTTATTAGTAGAAGATAACGAAGTAAATATTTTGGTAGCAAAAACTTTTTTAAGCAAATGGGGAGCAACTGTAGCCATTGCACAAAACGGACAGGAAGCTATTGATTTATTTGACCCGTCTATTCACCATATCATTTTAATGGATATGCATATGCCAGTAATGGATGGGTATGAAGCTACACGTATTTTAAGAGAGCGTGGAGTAAAAACGCCTATTATTGCTTTAACTGCTAGTTTACCCAGAGAAATTGAAGAACGAATTAAAAGCACGGGCATAAATGATATTGTTGTAAAACCCTTTATTCCTTCGGAACTATTTAAACTAATTCTTCACTATACAGGAATTCACCCTTTATAAAAGCGAACCTTAGACTATCTTGCAATTGAATTTATACCTATGCAGGATTATTTGAATGGACTTAATGAGTCTCAACGGGAAGCTGTTACACATATAAAGGGGCCATTAATGATTGTGGCTGGTGCGGGAAGTGGAAAAACCAAAGTATTAACTACTCGAATTGCTCATTTAATGGCAAATGGAGTTGATGCTTTTAATATTCTTGCACTCACTTTTACCAACAAAGCTGCTGCTGAAATGAAAGAAAGAATTGAAAAAATTCTTGGTAATGCAGAAGCAAGAAATTTATATGTAGGAACTTTCCATAGTGTGTTTGCACGAATTCTTAGGGCCGAAGCTGGAAAATTAGGTTATCCCAGTAATTTCACTATTTACGATACCGACGACAGCCGCTCTGTTTTAAAAACAGTCATCAACGAATTACATTTAGACGACAAACATTATAAACCCAATATTGTAGGTAATCGAATTTCTTCTGCAAAAAACGCATTAGTAGGTCCTGCAGAATATGCAACGGATTATGCCATTCAACAAGAAGATGCAAGATCAAATAGACCTGCCATTTCACAAGTATATGCCGCTTATGCGAAACGTTGTTTCAAAAACGGCGCAATGGATTTTGATGATCTATTATTAAAAATGTATGAGTTACTGAATAATTTTCCTGAAGCATTACATAAGTACCAGCACAAGTTTAAATATTTACTGATAGATGAGTACCAAGATACCAATCCTGTTCAGTATCAAATTAGTAAACTCTTAGCGGCTGCACACGAAAATATTTGTGTGGTAGGTGATGATGCACAAAGCATTTATAGTTTCAGAGGAGCTACAATAGAAAATATTTTACAATTTCAGAAAGACTACGATGATGTGAAAGTGGTAAAGCTGGAACAGAATTATAGAAGTAGTCAGCAAATTTTAAAAGTAGCCAATCAGGTTATAAAAAACAACAAAGGTCAAATACCAAAAAATCTTTGGACCGAAAATGAAGAAGGAGAGAAGATTAAGCTAGTAAGAACCATGACCGATAATGAAGAAGGGAAATTTGTTGCTGATACTATTCAAGAACAAAAACTCCGCAATCATTATTTTAATAAAGATTTTGCTATTCTTTATAGAACCAATGCCCAGAGCCGATCTTTTGAAGAGAGCTTAAGAAAAATGGGAATTGCGTATCGGATTTACGGAGGAGTAAGCTTTTATCAAAGAAAGGAAATTAAAGATATTCTAGCTTATTTGCGAGTGATTGTAAATACGAACGATGAAGAAGCCTTAAAAAGAATCATCAATTATCCTGTAAGAGGAATTGGTAAAACAACCATTGAAAAATTGGTCATTATTGCAAATGAACAAAATATTCCCATGTTTAACGTGGTGAGCAGGGCTGGTGAATTTGGATTTAAATCTGGAACTTTAGAAGCTTTGCAAAATTTCACTACCATGATTCGCTATTTCCAAAGCATGTTAACCGATAAAAATGCTTTTGATGTAGCCACACAAGTAGGTAAACATACCAGTCTAGTAAAAGAACTATTCAACGATAAAACCACAGAGGGTCTTGCTCGTTACGAAAACGTACAAGAGTTATTCAACTCTATTAAAGAATGGACCGAAAGTCCTAGTAACGATGACGGAGAATTGGGCGATAAAACCTTAGGTTCTTATTTGCAGCAAATTACTTTGTTAACCGATGCAGACGATGACAAGGAAAACAATGATGTAGTAAAGTTAATGACCATTCATGCTGCTAAGGGATTAGAATTTGGATGTGTGTTTGTAGGTGGAATAGAAGAAACACTTTTTCCAAATTCTATGAGTATTAATACAAGAGAAGAATTAGAAGAAGAAAGAAGGCTGTTTTATGTTGCCGTTACCAGAGCCAAGCAAAGACTTTGGCTCACATATGCTAATTCAAGGTATCGTTTTGGTCAGTTGGTTCAAAATGAGCCTAGCCGATTCATCGACGAAATGCCCGAAGAGTCCATTGATAAAACTTATGCAGGTGGTGGTGCAAGAAATCACGCAGGATCCGAATGGGGATCTGCATACGAACGTATGCAAAGAGGTTTTGGAAATACTTCACAACAAGCTGCAAATAAATATGGCCCTCCACCTTCCAAAAAACCCGCAAGTAGCAAGCCCGAATACATGCCCCTTCAACCAATGGCACCTAAAGTAGTAGCGCATATTCCTTCTGCTGATTTTGCACCTAGCGATACTTCTAGCTTAGAAGTAGGTCAAAAAGTAGAACACCAAAAATTTGGATTTGGCATAGTGAAAGCAATGGAGGGCTCGGCGCATAATCCAGTTGCAACTATTGACTTTGCACAAAATGGAGAAAAGAAAATCATGTTGAACTACGCTAAACTTAGAATTGTTTCCTAAGGTTTCCTGTATTTAGCAACGCGCACCGTTTTTTGGCTAGTGGAGGTTGATTTTAACACAGGCTTATACAATCCACCATTGGGTTGTGGCAATAAGATTGTACCTGGTAAAAACAAAAATGAAGAAGGAGGTTCTACAGGAGTCTCTACTGCTTTTTCAACCGTTGCTGCATTATTGGAATTGGGAGCCCCATGTACTACTGATTCCGTTTTTTCAATGGGTTTTTTGTATGTCATTTCAGCACCTGCTAAAAAGCTTTGTAAGGTTTTAATTTGTGGGCGTTCTACACTAGCAAGCGGATAAGTACTTACTGGGTTTCCACTCAATCTTTTACCAGAAGAACTGTATTGTGCGGTTATATTCTCCGCTTTTAGGTATTGAAGAAACTTATCCATAATGGTTAACCATCGCGCATCGGTATCTGGTACCCCAAATTGTCCTATGATTCCTTTTTTATTGTTTTGTTTTAGCCATTGTACAAATGGCATAGCCCTTTGTATACCTGTTGAATCCCATGCCTGGTTTTGGTCGTAGGAAAAAAGATATTTTCCAGTAAAGTCGTTATCAAAATAACAATGTGCATTAAAGACCAATTTATCTTGCGGATCATTTAGGTTTTTTAATTGATCGCTATAATCTGCCCAGCTTTCAGCTGCTGCGTAATTATTTCCCGACACAATAATGCGGCTTCTTCTATCGGCCATACGAATGGAACTGATTGCCCACTGAGCAGATGTTTGCCAATCGAATGCTTGCATATCATGTGGCTCAGACATTAAATTATATCCATAAATATTGGGGTATCCTGAAAATGCATTGGCAATTTTATTCCAACAATCTGCAAAATCTTGTCTACTAACCGAATAAGAGCCCACAATATAATCCACCCCATATTTTCGGTATCTGCCGCCATTATACATGCTCAAAATAACTTGCATGTCTCTGTTAGCGGCCCAGGAAACTACTTTACGAATTTCTCCAATCTCTCCATAGTCAAGGTCTCCACCTAAGGTTTTTTGTACCCTCTCCCATCTGAAAGGAATAGTGATTAGCCTAAATCCTTTCTGGTAATAATAATCTATCTCATCTTCTGTAGGATATTGATAATGCTCGTTTAAGTTGCCAGGTAGTTGATTTTCATTGATTTCACCCCCACCAAGGGTCATTCCTAGCAAAAAAGGGTCATTTTGGGCATTTAATTGACCCGAAACGGTTATAAAAAACATCAAAATGAAAATGATTCGCATATGCCTAATTATTAGCTGCTTATCTAAATCATGAGTAGCGCAAATAGAATAACGTAAAAAGAGGGCATTTATTGAGTGAACTTACGATATCCGAAAAATAAGGGTCGGGAATGGCTTAAACACAAGGATTGAACTTTTGCTCCAAACGAATTGTTTTAAATTTGCAGTAGAATAACTTACGTAAAACAGCATATTATGATTAAGACTGGCAACCCTATCATCAGCATTTATACAGAAATGACTCCTAATCCAGAAACCATGAAATTTGTGGCAAACAAATTATTATACCCTGGTAAAAGCATTGACTTTGCAGATGAATCCTTGGCTACTCCATCGCCATTGGCTAAAGAATTGTTCAGTTTTCCTTTTATTAAAAGTGTATTCATTGCCAGCAATTTCATCACGCTTACCAAAACAATTGATACCGAAGATTGGCAAGATATTATTCCAACCATCAAAGAGTTTTTGAAACAATACTTAGAAAACGGTGGTGTTGTGGTTAATGAAGAAGAAGTGGCTAAAGTAAAACAAGAAGCCAGCAATACCGTAAGCGCAGACGACGATGATATTGTAAAGCGTGTAAAAGAACTACTAGAGAACTATGTAAAACCTGCAGTTGAAATGGATGGCGGTGCTATACAATTCAAAAGCTATAACGATGGTATTGTTAATTTAATGCTACAAGGTTCATGTTCTGGTTGCCCCTCATCTATGATTACATTGAAAGCAGGAATAGAAGGAATGATGAAACGCATGATTCCTGAAGTAAAAGAAGTTGTTGCAGAAGCAGAATAAAGAAAAGGTAGTGCAGTATATTGCATTACATGAAGCCATATTTTATCCAATTTTTTAAAACGCATTGGGATGCTTTACTTGCATCTGTATTTGCGTTTATTTGGATTGCATTTTATACTGCACATAGTGGAATTGGTATTTCCCCCGATTCTGTTGCCTATTTAAGTACAGCCAATCATTTTTCAGCATCGTTTCAGTTTACCGATTACAACCATTTACCCCTGGTAAATTTTCCTTTAGGTTATCCACTCTTGTTGTGTTTAGTTAAGCTGGTTTTTTTTACTGAAGTGATTACAGCCGCGCCAATACTAAATAGCCTATTATTGGCAGCAGTATTATATACCAGTAGTTATTTGCTTATTCATGCAAAGATTAAACAGGGGTTTTTTCGGTTATTAATTTTGTGTTTAATACTAAGTAGTCCAGGTATATTAGAAGTGTATACCATGTTATGGTCCGAAACGGTATTTGTGCTTTTGGTGCTCATTTTTATAGTTGCCTTTCACCAATATTTACTTACAGAAAAAAAGAATTGGTTGCTAATAGCTGCAACTATTGCAGCTGTTGCCTGCTCTGTTAGATATGTAGGCATTACTTTATTAATTACAGGAGGCCTACTCATTCTATTTTACATTCAATTTAATTGGCGGACCAAACTAAAACATATTGGACTACTCGCGTTGGTTGGTTGTAGTTTACCATTGCTCAATATTATCCGTAACAAACTACTAACACAAACAATAGCGGGCGTAAGACAATCTTCTTTAAAAACAATCTCCACCAATTTGCAAGATTTTATAAACGTGTTGGGGTATTGGTTTCCGAATAGTGAAAATGATTCTTCTACTACCATACTAATCATTGGAGTTATACTTGTAATAATGGTAATGGTTGTATGGTTGTATCGGCTGATTCAACAACAATTTTTTGCATCGGTCATTACTGTATTAAGTTTATTCATATTGATCTATGGAATTTTCATATTATTTATTGCAAGCGTTTCTAGGTTTGAAACATTAAGCAGCCGGTTATTAATTCCATTATATATTCCCTTAGTTATTTTAATTGCCCATTGTTTTTACCAATGGATTGTTGTTTTAAAGAGATACAAGAAAGCAATTATACTTTTGATTTTTAGCACCTGGTATGCAATTGGTGCAAATCATCATTATCAAACGCATTTATTTAATTGGGAAGGGATAGGGTATGCTGGTATACCGGGATACACCGACGACCTTTGGAAGGGTTCTCCGTTGCTACAGTTTATGAAAACGCATCACAATAATTACCAGGCACCCATCTATTCAAATGCCAACGATGCAGTATTTTTTCTAGCTAATATAAAAGCCAATCCTTTGCCACATAAAGATTTGCAACAAGAAATAAATCCATTTTTAAACCAAAAAAATATATACCTCGTTTGGTTTGAATATGGTAAAAACCCTGATTTGATAGACGATGAATATATTAGAACCCATTTTAAACAAGCCAAAAAGTGGCAGTTTAAAGATGGTTCCATTTTTTATTTTACCCAAGCCAATACCCAATGAGTTTAATGGATATATACCAACAATTCATGAACGGTTTGCAACAAACAAGCTTGCTAGAATTTATTGCTGTTTGTGCAGGAATTGCCAGTGTTTGGTTCAGTAGAAAAGAAAATATTCTAGTATATCCCATTGGATTAATTAACACCACTATTTATATTTACTTAAGTATAAAAGGACAGCTTTATGGTGAAGCAAGCGTTAACTTGTATTATACAATCGTAAGTATATATGGATGGATATGGTGGAGAAAAATCAACCAAAATACCCAAGAAGCACAATTGAAAATTACCTTAAGCAATCGAAAAGATTGGATACAACAATGGACTTTTTTTGTTTCTTTTTATATACTGATTTTTTTTGCACTCACCTGGTTGAAAGCATCTTTTGCGCCCGAAGCCATTCCTTGGGCAGATGCATTTGCTAGTGCCACCGCTTACACTGGAATGTGGTTAATGGCTAGAAAAAAAGTGGCCAGCTGGTATTGGTGGATAGCAACAAATATTGCTTCCATTCCGTTATACTTTATAAAGGGCTATGTATTTACAAGTGTGCAGTTTTTGTTACTCTTAATTTTAGCCATTGCCGGCTTAATTAGTTGGCAGAAAAAAGCGCAGCATGAAAGCCATTAAAAAATTTGTGATTCTAGGACCAGAAAGTACTGGTAAAAGCACGTTGTGTAAATCATTGGCGGTACACTTTCAATCTGCATGGTGTGAAGAATATGCAAGAGAATATTTATTAAAAAATGGTACCAGCTATACACCTGCAGATTTATTGAAAATTGCAAAAGGTCAATTAAAGTTAGAGGAACTCACTACTAAATCATTATTAAATAGTAACAAAACGCCCATACTATTCATAGATACCGATATGTATGTTATGAAAGTGTGGAGCGAATATGTATTTGGAGAATGTGATTTTTTTATTTTAGATACCATCGTTAAAAAAAAATACGATGGTTATTTATTATGCAATATTGATTTGCCTTGGGTAAAAGACGAATTAAGAGAATACCCTGATGAAAAACCTAGACAAGAATTATTTGCTATCTATAAAGATTTATTAATGAATCAATCAACACCATGGGCATTAATTAGTGGTAATAATGCAGAACGAACCCAAGCAGCCATTAAAGCAATAAACCAGTTTATGCTCTAACGCAATAAATTTTTGATGTCTTCGTCTCCTTCTAAATTATTCATCTGTTTTAGTATTTGCGGATAACGCCATGCAACCCTTCTGCTCATTGGCTTAACAGTAAATTTTTTAGGATTGGGCAAGCAGGAAATTATCATAGCTGCTTCTGCACGAGTAAGCTTTGAAGCGTCTTTTTTAAAATAATGTTTAGCAGCAGCTTGAATACCAAAAATACCGGGACCCATTTCAATAACGTTTAAATATACTTCAAGTATTCTTTCTTTGCCCCAAACCCATTCAATCAATTTGGTAAAATAGAGCTCAGGTACTTTTCGAATAAACTTAGTAATCAATCCCCCCTGCCATAAAAAAACATTCTTAGCTGTTTGCTGGGTAATGGTACTTGCACCACCCCCTAATGGAATTTTTGTTTTTTTTCCTTTTTTCTTTGGCTTTAAACTCTTCTCAATAGCGTCCCAATCAAATCCACTATGATCTGGAAATGCTTGGTCTTCACTAGCAATTGCTGCTAGCTTTACCGAATAGTTTATTTGATTCCACGATACATAATCTCTTTTAAGACCATACCCAAATGTATTGGCAATTTGGGTGATGGTGATGGGGGGCATTACCCATCTACAAATAATGGTGTACAAAAGGGAGCTAAAAAACAAAATCAGAATAATTCGTTTTGTTTTTTTCCAGATTTTTTTAATCACAAATTATTATTTCAACAGAAAGATACAATCTATTTTAATTGGTCTCCAAAATTGAGTACTCCCCAAATTAATGCTATGCCAAACCCAATTAAAATTAGACCCGATAACTTATTTATTCGATGTAAAATAGTGGGTGTTAAGCGTTCTCTTAATTTACCAGCTAAGGCAACTTTGGCAATATCAGAAAGCAACACAAATACTAAACAGGTAATAAAAACAATCCATTTGTATTGATTGGGATTGGGGGTACTTGCTGCATCTCCTGTAATAGCGGCCGTCCAAGCAAACCAAAAAAGGAAAACCGCGGGGTTAAGCATATTCATAAAATAACCCGATAAAAATATTCCTACTAAATCTCTTTTGCGAAATTTCTTGATCTCTATTTTGTTGTCTTCATCTACAATTACTTTCTTAAAGAATAAAGTGTAAATACCCACACCAATTAAAAAAATGCTACCAGCAATTGCAATGGTATCACTATGAGAAAGGGCTGTAGTAAAAAAGGAAGTAAATACATTACAAACCAACACCAAACTAATATCACTGGCAGACACACCTGCAACAAAAGTGTAACCGGCTTTGTGGCCGTTGGCCAAACTTTGTTTGATAATGGCAAAAATGACTGGACCTACCGAAATACTCAGAATCAATCCCAATACAAGTCCTTTCATCAATGGTGCAATCATGCCGATAGCCTTTATTTAGTCAGTTTGCAAAAATAACTGATTAGTGCTATTTTAATGGATAATTGTTGCGCTGATTATTTTGTCTAAGCCTGGAAAATGTTGAGTCAGGTATTGATTACCATATAGGTATATAGAATCTTGCAACGGAAGAATACGTTTTGCATATTGGTCGTTTAATAGAAAGAAAACATCCATACCGCTAATTACTTTACCAAAAGGAGGATAACCGTGTACACCTTCACGCATAGTGGTATCTAGCTTGATGTTGTTTTGCATATTCACAAAGAGTTGTGTAGTTCTAGAGTTTTTTCCACTCCTTGCGAACGCTACCATTCCTTTTTTATGCTTTTGAATAACCGGCTCATCTTTTAGTCGGGCTTTGTCCCAGAAACGGCTTTCTTTAGGATTATCAGAAATCCCAAACTGTACTACATAATCTTTTTCTACCCTAAAAATATAGATATTGGAATAGAACCCTTTTTTTACTAAAGTATAAAATCGATCTGCAGCTAGGGGTGCCCAAGAACGATTAGATTGAATAATAAAATTTCCTTTGTTGGTTTTAAAAAGAACTTGTACGGTTTCTGGTGCTCTTAAGTCTTGATGAGATAATTCTTTAGGGGTATTGATAGTAAGTGCAAATGCAATTGAGCACACTAATAAAGTTGTTATAATAAAGCTTGCGTGAAATGGCTTTAGCTTCATTTGTTTTTTTCTAAGAATTGATACCAATCATTTAGCATGGTTCCTTTTAACACCCTAGGAAATTTATGTTGACCACCCACTTTGCCCTTACTCAACATAAAGTTCATAAAATCATCTTCTTTTAATACCGTCAATCTCACTTCTTTTAAGGCACTTTTTCTTTCAACCGCATAATCATCATTGAGTTCATTTAAACATTCATCAATGAAATTGCACAATAGATTTTGATTTACATTATCGTCACAAGCAACAAACCAATGATGTCCAAAGAAATTGTCTACAGGAATACCCGCAACAGTGAATTCCGGAATACTAATATTGAATTTTTGGGAAGCCATTTGAACGGCTTTGTTCATATTGTCTACACTCAAATGCTCTCCTACTAAACTTAAAAAATGTTTGGTTCTTCCTGTAATGATAATTTCAGATTTTTCTTTATCTACAAATCGAACTGTATCACCAATTAAATAACGCCAAGTACCCGCAGTAGTGCTAATCAAAAGTGCATAATCTTTTCCCTCTTCTACTTCGTGCAACATCAATGCTTCAGGATTTTCAATCATTTCACCATCAGCAGTAAAATTGATATCATCAAAAGGAACGAATTCTAAAAAGATATGTTCATTGGTTACCAATCGCATGCCTTTTGCATATTGACGGTCTTGGTAGGCAATAAATCCTTCACTAGCTAAATAGGTTTCTATATAAGTGATGGGTTTACCCAGCATTTTTTCAAATCCTTTTTTGTAGGGTTCAAAGCTTACTCCACCATGTACAAAAAAGGCGAGGTTGGGCCATAGCTCGTGTATATTATTTAATTTATACCGTTCAACTATTTGTTCTACACACATTTGAATCCAAGCAGGAACGCCAATTAAAAAACCAATATCCCATTGAGGGGCTTTCTCTACAATTTCAGCTATCTTTTTATTCCAGTCTTTTTGTTTAGCTATTTTTTTACCCGGTTTATAAAATGGTTGGAACCAAAACGGTGCTTTCTTGGCAGTAATACCACTAAGATCGCCAGCAAAATAACCAGGTCCTTTTTGTAATTCGGTACTTCCTCCTAATGTTAACCAACCTTTGCCAATAGAAGTAAAAGGAATGTTTTCATACTTGCTTAAACTAAGCAATTGCTTAATCATAACAATTTTATTACCCCGTAATAAATCGTTGGTAATAGGAATATATTTGCTTGCAGACTCGCTAGTACCACTGCTTAATGCATAATATTTTATTTTACCTGGCCAACAAATATCAGATTGACCTTTGATGGTTTTATGCCACCACTCATTGTAAATTTTATTGTAATTGAATGTTGGAACAATTTCCTGAAACTTTTTTCCAGGATGTTTGCTCAATAAGATTTCGTCAAAACGATATTGCTGACCAAAAGAAGTAAATCTTGCCTTTTTCAACAGCTTTTTTAGCACCCTCAACTGATCTCTTCGGAGATTGTTCTGAGGAAGCCTTAGTGCCTTTAAAATTGCATTCGGCAGTTTAAGATCAATTATAGACATGCGTTCGTTAACAGTTAAGCTACGAAGCTAAACTAAATGAATTATATATAATATTTTGTGAAATCGCTTATTGTATTTTTTTCTTGAAATAGGCCATCCAACCAATTAGGCGAATACATTTTTGTATACACCAAGCCCCCACTGAACCACCATATAAATGGCGATATTTTTCTACAAAAATGACCATAGACCCATAAAAATGGGTTAGGTAGGCTGGGTCTTGTTTGGAACTAGCGCCTTTATAATGGATGATGCTTAAGTTGCCTAAATAATGGTTTTCGTATCCTTGATGAAGTACCCTTATGCTGAGGTCTATATCTTCCCCGTACATAAAAAAAGATTCATCAAAGCCCCCCATTTTTTTAATTAGTTCAGTTGGCATCATAATAAAAGCACCTGCTAAAACAGGCACAGAATGAATCTGGTTTTTATCTAAATGGCCTAAGGCATAATTATTAAAAAAAGGGGATTGGGGAAAAAGTATCGCCAGACCCATCAATTTAAGTAAGGACCCCAATAAACTTGGCTGAGATCTTTTACTTTCCGGTAAAAAATGCCCATCGCCATTGCGCATTTGCACTCCTACTGCACCAACAGTTGAATTAGAAGTTAAATATTGAACGGCGTCTTTGAGTGTATTGGATTGTATAGAAGTATCAGGATTTAAAAACAAAATATACTTTCCAACCGCCTTTTTAATTGCCAGATTATTTGCCCTAGCAAATCCAATATTCTGTTTTAAACAAATCCACTGAACCCTAGGATACTTTTCAGCCATCAATATTTGTTGGGCTTCTTCTGTATCATTATCTACTATAACGATCTCTGCATTTAACCCGCTCAACGCCGTAGACACCGCTTGTAGGCAAGCATCCAAATAGGGATATACCCGATAATTAACAATGATTATGGAAAGTTCAGTAGTCACAATATTGTTCCAAAGATGCAGAATCTGGGTTACTTTTGCGCCATGCTTAAACAAACCTTATTAAAAGCCACCGAAGCAGGGGCTGTTCAACTTCGACATTTTTTTAATGGAACATTTGCCATCAGCAATAAGGAAGGTATTAATAACCTGGTAACCGAAGCCGATCATGCAGCAGAGAAAGCCATAATGGATACCATTCAAGCCGAATTTCCAGAACATTTTATTTTAAGTGAAGAATCAGGTGAATTAAAACAAGATTCTACTTATAAATGGATCATAGACCCTATTGATGGAACGGTCAACTTTGCCAATGGTATACCTATTTGCTGTGTAAGTATAGGAATTGAAAAAGATGGGAAAATGATTATGGGTGCGGTGTACAACCCTTTTATGAATGAGTTTTATTTTGCAGAAAAAGGCGTTGGCGCTTATTTAAACGACCAAAAAATTCAGGTTGGAAATAAAACCAGTTTAATCAAGAGTTGTTTGGTAACTGGTTTCCCCTACACTTATTTAGACGCCCCTAACGGACCCTTACAAGTGTTTGAAAAACTAATTAGAAGAGGAGTTCCTGTAAGAAGATTAGGAAGTGCGGCAGTAGATTTATGTTGGGTAGCTGCAGGGAGGTTTGATGGATTTTATGAACACAAACTTCAAGCCTGGGATAGTGCTGCTGGATTTTTAATGGTAGAAGAAGCGGGCGGAAAAGTAACTGATTTTAAAGGAGACTATTATTCTCCTTACCAACCACATATTATTGCTACCAATGGCCATATTCACGATGAATTAGTAGCTGTTGTAAACGGAGGACCTTTCTAAATTGATTCTATGGAACAAAGAACAGAAATAGCCGACTTAGGCGAGTTTGGTTTAATTGAACATTTAACCAAAAATGCAGAAATACAAAACGCTTCCACCATTTTAGGGGTGGGAGATGATGCTGCAGTGATTGACCATTTTGGCAAACAGACCGTAGTGACCACCGACTTATTATTAGAAGGCATTCACTTTGATTTGATGTATACGCCATTAAAACACTTGGGCTACAAAGCAGTGGTAGTAAACCTCAGTGATATTTATGCAATGAATGCCACTCCTACTCAAATTACAATGAGCATTGGTATCAGCAATCGCTTTAGTGTAGAAGCATTGAATGAGTTTTATGAAGGTGTTTATTTTGCCTGTGAAAAATATGGTGTTGATTTAATAGGCGGTGATACTTCCTCTTCATTAAAGGGTTTTGTAATTTCTGTAACAGCCATTGGAGAAGTTGCCCCCGATCAATTTGTAAAAAGAAGTACTGCCAAAAAAGGAGACTTGATTTGTGTGAGCGGAGATGTTGGTGGAGCATATTTGGGATTGACGTTGATGGAAAGAGAGAAAAAAATTTATCAAGAGAATCCAAATATTCAACCAGACTTAGAAGACGAGAGTTATATCGTAGGCAAATTATTAAAGCCTGAAGCCAGAAAAGATATCATTGAATTTTTTGCCAGCAACCAAATTGTTCCTACAGCAATGATGGATGTTAGTGATGGCATTAGTAGTGAAGTTTTACATATTTGCAAACAGTCAAATTTAGGAGCAAGAGTGTATGAAGAAAAGTTGCCTATTGCAGATGCAAGTAGAAAAGCCGCATTTAAGTTTGGCTTAGATCCAACTGTTTGCGCACTAAATGGTGGAGAAGACTATGAATTAATTTTTACTATTGCCCAAGAAGATCATGATAAAATTGTACTGAACGAAGAAATCAGTGTAATTGGATATATCACCGACTTAGAAGAAGGGGTAAAACTCTTAACCAAAGGAGGCAATCAGTACGACTTGAAGGCGCAGGGTTGGAATGCTTTTAATTCATAAGCATGAAAAGCTTGCTGGTATTGGTTTTTAGTATTTTACTAATGGGCGAATTGAACGCCCAGAAAGCATATAATGCTTTACCAAAGTATTCAGCAAGCAAACTAAAAGAAGATGCGGAAATATTAAAAAAAGTGTTGGAAGCCAATCATCCAAGCTTGCATTGGTATACCCCTAAGTTACAATTAGACAGTGCTTTTGAAAACATGATCAATGGGATTAACGATTCTTTAAATGAAATTGAATTCAGAAACAAAATTGCACCATGGGTAGCCCAAATTAAATGTGGTCATACTACTGCGTTGTATTCAAAACAGTTCATCAAACAATTACCACCTTATCGATATCCACGTTTCCCTTTACAAATCAAATTTTGGGAAGACAGTGCTGTTGTATTGAGCAATGGTTATTTTAAAGATTCCATTATTCAACGCGGAACCATTTTACAAACAATCAATAACAAACCCATCTCTTTTTATAGAGATCATTTGTTTAAACAAATAGCTACGGATGGAAATGCCATCAATCACCAATACCAAACACTGAGTAGTAGTTTTCCAGATAGGTTTAAACAAGTATTTGGAGTAGACAGTACTTACTTAATTGGATATATTAATGAAGCAGGAAAAACAGATACCATTTCCTTAGGTAATTTTGCTCCAGTTCCAAGAGATACGGGCATCAATAGAGCTAGGCCAACAATTAGACAAACTACATTAAGCAAAAGACAGTTGCGTTTATTGTCGATTCGTTCACTAAGTATAGATACCGTTACAAGCAGCGCTTATATTCGACTGACTACTTTTAGTAAAGGAAATTTAAAAACTTTTTTTAGGCGCAGTTTTAAAAAACTGAAGAAAGAAAATATTGAACATTTAATTCTCGACTTAAGAGAAAACGGAGGAGGAAGAATCAGCAATAGTATTGCACTTACTAAATATTTGAAACAAACCCCATTTAAAATTGCCGACTCAGTTGTTGCAATTAGCAGAAAATTTAAATACGGCAAATACATTCAATCAAGTTGGTTATATTGGTTGGTGATGAATATTGGGGCGAGCAAAGCCTCCGACGGATCTATTCATTACAAAAGATTTGAACAACACTATTATCAACCAAAAGAACGTTTGGCTTTTAAAGGAAACACTTATTTGGTCCAAGGAGGATATACATTTTCTGCTGCAACTATGGTGGTTGGTGCTTTAAAAGGACAGGAGAATATACTGGTAGTAGGAGAAGAATCTGGCGGAGGTCAGTATGGTAATTCAGCCATGCATATTCCAGCAATTACTTTACCAAATACAAAGCTAAGAATAAGGCTCCCTCTATATAGAATGGTTATCAATCAAAATATACCAAAGGGAAGAGGCATAGAACCAGACATAAAAATACCGCCATCTTCGTATTCAATCCGAATGGGATTCGATCCAAAAATGGCGGCAATTCAAGCTTTGATTAAAAACAAAAAAAATTAGTGTTTTTCTCCCGGCTTACACTTTTCTTTTATTTCATGAAATACATCATGAGTAGCAGTAATTAAAGTGGTTAATTCCTTATCAGATTTTTTTGCTTTTACGGCATTTTCTACAGCATAGCATTTTAAAACCAATTTTTTCAAGATAGGCTTAGCAACTTTAGAATCGTATGCTGCAGGCACTGCACCTGATTCCCAAGCTTTTGCTTTTGCAACTAACTCTGCAATATTCGTTTTCAAAGGCTTTAAATTTCCTTCTTCAGCAGGGTGAAAAGTTTTGCTCATTACTCCGTGGAAATCTTCCATTTGTTTCCAACTTGCTTCTTGTGCATTTGCGCTAAAGCCTAGCATTGCAGCAAAAGCGAATACCAATAATTTTTTCATGATGTTTAATTTTTTGAGTCTATAAAATTACTTCATTCAACAGAATGTATCAGCGTTAAATCCTCATTTAATCCTATCCAATCTGCTTTTTGGCCTTGCTTTAACATTCCAGTAATTCCTTGTTGTTGAATCACCTGTGCTGGATACAAGGAACACATTCGAATGGCTTCTCCCAATTCAATACTACAATGCTGGTGCAATTTCTGCAAGCATGTTAACATGGTTAATGCAGATCCACTTAAAATGCCATTAGATTCGTATTTATCTCCATTTAATTGATGTGGATATGCACCAGAAGTACTTTCTGTAACTGCATCAGTAATGGCAAATAATCGATTTCCTAGTTGCTTTTTAGCAATTTGGATAGCTTCAAAATTCACATGATATCCATCGGGCACAATGCTGCAATACACGGTGGGGTGATTAAAAATGGCTCCCACCATTCCCGGTTCGCGGTGTTGCAAAGCACTCATAGCGTTGTACAAATGAGTAGCGGTGCTGATCCCTTCGTTAAATGACTTGGTAGCTGTTGCATAATCGGCATTGCTATGACCCGCAGAAACCACCACGCCATATGATTGAATTAAATCTACAATAGATGCATCACAAACTTCAGGCGCAAGGGTAATCATGGTAATAACACCCTTACCATATTCCAATAATTCCATTACTTGTTCAATAGAAGGTTGATAAATAAACTCGCTTAAATGCGCCCCTCTTTTGATTGGATTAATCCATGGACCTTCTACGTGCAAACCTATACAACGATTATTGGGTTGTTTTTTAAATTCCCTAACCGCATCTATACAAGCATAAATTACTTCATTGCTATTGGTAGCAACAGTTGGCTGAAACCAAGCCGCACCGCCATTTACACAATAGTCTTTTAACAATTGTAAAGCTTCCACCGTAGGATAAACGCTCAATAATTTTCCACCTGCTCCATAAATTTGTACATCTATTAATGCAGGAATAATCAGTGGTACTTGTTTGGTTGGAGTCTCTTTAAGCGAAACAGTAGGTAATATAGATTCTACCATACCATCTTGAATAATCAAGGCATGATTGATTAACCATTCTGTGCCAGTAAAAATTTTATTCGCTGCAATAATTTGTTTCATAAATAACTTAAATATGATAGATATTGAATTGATCGGCGTCTTTCCAAAATGGAAAACGCTGGCGAATATCTTGCAAATGTTGTGGATCTAAAATATGGGTACTAATGGCTTCTTCATGGGCACAATGATAAACCACTTGACCCAATGGATCTATGAGCATGGTATCTCCACTATGATTGATTCCATTCGCGTCTTCGCCCACTCTGTTTACTCCAATTACATAGCACTGATTTTCGATGGCCCTTGCGGTGAGTAATGTTTTCCATGCATGATTTCTGCGTTCTGGCCAATTAGCCACATATACCAATAAATCAAACTCAGGGGCTTCCTGAATTTGTTGTCTGGCCCAAACAGGAAATCGTAAATCATAACAAATTTGAAGATTGATTTTCCATCCATTCACAGCTGCAATCAATCTTTTATTACCAGTTGCATAAAATTGATTTTCTCCTGCAAATGCAAACAAGTGTCTTTTATTATAATGGGCTACGGTTCCGTTAGGTAATACCCATAATAAACGATTATAGAATTTACCTTCCTCTTCTATAATAACAGAGCCAGTCAGAATGATTTTTTGTTGAGCGGCCATAGTTTTCATCCACTGAACCGTAGCGCCCTCCATGGTTTCAGCTAATTGAGCAGGATTCATACTAAACCCAGTGCTAAACATTTCAGGAAGAATGACCAATTGACCAGGGGCGGTTTGCTTTTGAATTTTCTCTCCGAACAAAGCCAGATTGGCTGCTTTATTTTCCCAAACTAAATTGCTTTGAATAAGGGTTACCGATAATGGATGCATATACCAATTTTAAACCAGCAAGTTAATTGATTCGGTATTGCAATTGCAATCCTAAATAGCGGTGCCTATTTATTTGAATAGTGGTTTCTCTGCTTTGGTGTACCAACTCTATTTGTGCGGCCCATCTTCCTTCAGAGTATGCCAATCCAATGGTGTTTTGAAATACTAGGGTTTTAGGGTGGAGTGTAACCGCCGAATCAGCTGCCGTTTTATTTCCCCCAGAAATGGTTGCATTATAGCCCTGTGCAGTAATTTTGGGGTTCCAATAAATATAAAATTCTTTGTTGGGCATTCCTTTTTTCTCCACTGCTGCATTCCATAATTGGCTGCTTTGATTTTGGTTGAATAAGCCGTAGACCATTTTAGTACCAACCGATGCGTTTATAAATGCAGTTCCTAACTGAGCAGCACTCCAGCCCATCCATTTAAATTTTTTGGTGGCGATGAGGTTGTGAGCATATAGTACCCCAGTGTTTAAGACCAGTTGGTTACTAATTTGATACCGCCATCCTAAAAAAGGCGCATATTGTAGCCAACGGTGGTAGGTATTTTGTAAACCCTCTCCACCCGAAGCTGGGCCAATAATACCAAGGGTTCCTGTTAATTGTAAAACCGTTTTTTCGTTGTTAAACCAACTTCGGGTATATTGAACATAAGAATAGCCTGCATAAGGTCGGTCTATATCTGCAGGTGTTCTGGTAGTTCTTTTAAGGGGGGTAAATATTTGTTGTCCTAATTCAAAACGATGGACTCTTTTGGTGTTTTTTTTAGATTGATCTGCATAGCCCAAGTGTAAAAAAATACCGTTGGAATAATAAGCGTCTTCTAACTTTAATAAGTATGCATCGTTCTCTGTGGTAAAACCAACTTGTTGGGCGCTTATATGCCCGCCAAAAAAACAGATACAAACTAAGAGGAGGTATATAATGCGTCGCTGGTTTTTCATTTGTCTGCCCTAAATTTATTCAAAATGCTTTGAACTAAGCCTGGCTCAAAACCTCTTTGCTGTAAGAAAGCCATTGTTTTTACTGTTCGATTAATATATTGCTCGTTTTTAAGTGTATTCCATTTTGTGGTTATCAATTTTTCGGCAACAGCAAGGTAGTCTTCTTCTGGAATTTCCTTCATTGCTTTTTTGATATTGTATTCACTTACTCTTTTTTGTTTTAAGGCATACCCAATTTTAACCCTACCCCACTGCTTTTGCCTGAAATGCCCTCCTACAAAAGCTTTTGCATATCGCTCTTCATTTAAATAGTCTTCTTCAATTAAACGAGAGAGCAACATTTCTACCGTTGCTTTTCCCAATTTTAGACTGTACAATTTTTCTTTCACTTCTTGATGACACCTGTCTTGGTATCCACAATAGTGTTTAAGCTTCATGTAGGCTTTTTCAATAGTAGAATCTGGATCGGTTGAAAACAACTGTTAGTATTTTTAGGTAAAGTAATTATATTTGTTTCAGGACCCCAAATATCCCCCTCGATAAAACGAAGTCCTGAACTAGAATGGCTGCAACTCAATACAATGTTTGTTTGATAGATGATGATAAAATCTATCAATTTACTTCACGCAAAATCCTCGAGTCCACCGGACTTGCTAAGAATATTCTGTCGTTTTACAACGGAAGTGAAGCCATTGGTTTTTTTAGAGAAAAGCTAACCCAAGGACCGCATGAGTTGCCCGATGTTATTTTTTTAGACATTAATATGCCTGTAATGAACGGCTGGCAGTTTTTAGATGAATACCATAAAATATTAGAGCAGTTTAAAAAGCCCATCTATATCTATATGGTGAGTTCTTCTGTAGATGACTGCGATATACAGCGTTCAAGGGAATACAGCGGGGTTACAGATTATATTGTTAAGCCCATCAATAAGATTAAATACCAGGAGCTGATAGACCGGCTCAACTTCTACAATGGCTAGATTTTGGGTGTAAATTGCTTGTGAAATATCATCCCTTTACAGTAAGTTTGTCCTGATTAAAATGATCATATGAAATTTATCGTTTCTTCCTCTTCGTTGTTAAAACATTTGCAACAAATTAGTGGTGTTATTAATGCCAATACCGTATTGCCTATTCTAGAAGATTTTTTGTTTGAAATAGAAGATAAAAAGTTGAATGTTGTAGCAACCGACTTAGAAACGGTGATGCGCGTGCAAATGGAAGTAGAAAGCAAGGCCAATGGCCGTGTATGTATTCCAGCCAAGATCTTAATGGATTCGTTAAAGAATATTGCAGACCAACCTTTGACATTTACCATCGACAAAAACTTTGCGGTAGAAATTACCAGCGACAATGGTAAGTACAAAGTAATGGGAGAGAATCCAGATAATTTTCCAAAAGAACCATCTGCCGATGATACCACCAGCTTTAATATGCACAGCAGTGCCTTATTAACAGCCATCAACAAAACCTTGTTTGCAGTAAGTGGAGACGATTTAAGACCTGCAATGACAGGGGTGTTTTTTGAGTTGAGCAAAGACGGGGTACAATTTGTTGCCACTGATGCGCATCGTTTGGTTCGTTACAAGCGCACTGATACCCATGCCACCAAAACTGATTCGTTCATTGTACCTAAGAAGCCATTGAACTTATTAAAGAACGCATTGCCTGATAATGAAGATGATTTAACCATCAGCTACAACAGCAACCATTTGTTTGTGAAGCATGGTTCAACGCATATGATCTGTCGTTTGATTGATGCAAGATTCCCAGACTATAAAGTGGTAATTCCTGCAGACAATCCATACAAATTGATTGTAAACAAATCTGCTTTCCAAAATGCATTACGACGAGTAAATGTATTCTCTAATAAAAGCACCAATCAGGTAGCTTTAAATATTACTGGCTCAGAACTGCAAATGGCTGCACAAGACGTAGACTTCAGTTTTGAAGGTAACGAGCGCATGAGCTGTCAGTACGATGGAGAAGATTTACAAATTGCTTTCAATGCACGTTTCTTAATTGAAATGCTCAGCGCAGCAGATACTGATGATGTTAAAATGGAATTGTCTACTCCAACCAAAGCTGGTTTAATTAAGCCAACCGAACAGGGCGAAGGCGAAGACCTATTGATGTTGGTGATGCCGTTGATGTTGAATAATTAATGCTTATTTGAATTGTCTTAAGATAGTACAATACTTTTTTAAAACATCCCTGCTACTTGGAGTAACAGGGATGTTTTCATTTTAGACCTTACTTGAGGTAGTACTTTTTTCTTAAATAAAAAGGGCTGCCTATCGCTAGACAGCCCCCTTGGTTTGTTTAGATTATTGGCTTATTTGATCTTCATCAAC
>CAZTDV010000034.1:0-40855 GCA_964612195.1 uncultured Sediminibacterium sp. | reverse complement strand
TCCGGCGACGGCTCCGGCTACGGCGACGGCTCCGGCTACGGCGACGGCTCCGGCTCCGGCTCCGGCTACGGCGACGGCTCCGGCTACGGCTCCGGCTAACAACCTCCCGTAATATAAGCCATATGACTAACAAACTATTGCAAGACATGTGGGCAGGGGCATAACATCGACCCGAGACGCCCTCTCCGTCCTGCGCCTTCGCCTGCTGTCCGAACTCGGGGTAGTCGACTACTGGATGGGCTCCTTCGATATCGGCGACGATGCCGTCGCGCTTCTCCTCGAGGCCAGGATCGCGCTGCAGGAGACCGTGCTGCTCGTGGCGAGGGCGGAGGAGCTTGTGCCGGAGGAATAAGAATAGCTAATCAAATTAAGAAAAAAATATGTTCGAGTTTTCCATCGGAGCGGTAATTATTGCAATCGTAGCCGGACTCGCCTTCGGGATTCCATCGTTCGGAAGGTATCAGACGCTAATGAACGCGCGAAATGAAATTCTTGTCAACGAGTTACAGATCCAGCAGACGGAACAGCTCGTGAAGGTTGAGGAACAGAAGGCTCAAGTGAAGATTGCTGAGGCGAACGGAATTGCCAGCGCGCAGGAAATTATCAACGGTACGCTTACCGACCGTTATCTACAGCACGAGGCGATCGAAGCGCAGAAGTCAATGGCAAACAGTCCGAACCATTCCACGATCTATATTCCGTCCGGCACAAACGGGATACCTCTTGTAAAGACCGTAGAATAGCGCGATGCCAGAATAAAAAACAATTATTGAGACCTACTTCTTGGTCGAGGAACCGAGTTGTCCCCAGCGATCGGACGCGAAGGGCGGGACCATGGACCCAAAGTGGGCTTATCCATGGGAAACCAGGGCTTCGGCCCTCTATCCGACGCCCGTCCTCCAGCGTTCAGTCGCAAGCCGCGTGTCCCGCACGCCGGCGGAGGACGGGAAAGGGTATAATCTTTTACTTGCAAACAGACGATCAAGCAAATATGCCCGACAACAAGTGCGACTACTGCGGACTGAACGCCATCGGCATGGTACGCGGAAAGTGGGTGTGCCGACTGTGCGTGGACAACGCGGTGAACGGGAGGTGATATAATAATTCAAGCTCTTTCCACGGCGCATAGGCGGACGTTCCCGAGGCCCACCCTCGGGCGTCCGTCCCATTGTCAGGGATATCGTCATCGAGAGATGGCGTTGCCATACAGACTGACAATGGGACGGGCGAAAGCCCAAGGCAAAGGAGTAAAAAAGCTCCGAAATCAAAGTCCGTTTGGTCTTCACCAGTCCCACGGCGCGGCAATGTAATTCGTAACAAACACAATGGTGAAACGGGTATAACATCCCAGATATGAAGAATGCCTTTCAGCGAAGGAAGAAGGAAAAGCGCAAGCGTTCCGCCCTGGACCATGAGTGGCGCAAGGGCTTGTCCGCGAACGTGAAGGTTTTTTACAAGACGCGCGGACTGAAAGTTTCAGATGACTCGTGACAAGGCGTCGCGGCTTCCGTCCGGCGTTCGAGCGATGAGTCTTGCCGCTTGAGCGTCGGACGGAGGCGAACGAAAAAGCCCCCCGTGACGGGAGGCTTGTTTTTTTATGCGAACGATTACGTTCCGGTTCGCTTCATGGTAGTCGGGACGAGCGACCATCCGAAGGAGCCGAAGGAGGCCGTGGCGTGGTCCATCACGCAGACCACGACGAGATAGACCCTGTTGTTTATCAGGCAGACACCGGCGACGTTCGCGTCGCTTATCGTGTACGCCGCCGTGGACTGCGTGACGCCGGAGGAATTGAACTTGCGGACGAGGTTCGCCGTCGTGTCCACGCAGACGTACTCGTCGTTCGCGTCGTCGAACAGGAATCCGACTGTGCTTTCCACCGCCGTGTCGAGGGTCACGTCCGCGACGAGGTTGGTGATCGTCGTCCCGGCGATGCCGGAGAACTTGGCGATCTTCGTGGTCGAATACAGCACCAGCAAGGACGAGTTCGTATTGTCATGGCCGAGCGGTCCGTTGCGGGCCGTGCCGGAGATCGTGACGCTCGTGCCGTTCTTCTGGATCGTTCCGCTGTCCGAGCACGAGCTCCAGAAGTCCGTCCCGATATACAGCCCGCCGTTCACGGTCGGCGTCACGTCGGCGGCATTGAACGTCTGCGGCGCGATGGGAAGGAACGGGGACGATCCCATGTCGTTCGACATCTCGACCATCTGCGTCCCGATTGGCTGCCCGTCCCCGGCGGCGACGACGAGGGCGAGCAGGTCCGCGGCCGCGTCCGAGAATCCGCACGCCTTCTTCGCGTAGCTGTCGTTCAGGAAGTCCAGGGTCGTCACGACGACCGCGCCGTTGAAACTCGTGACGAGGCCGTTGTGCGTGTGCGCCGCGTCCGCGTTGGTCGTGGTGCCTCCTCCCACCAGGAGAATGTTCGAGGCAGTGAGATCGACGCCCTTCTGGGAGAGCATCTGCATGGACGTGCCGTCGTACGTCACCATCACGACCTGACCGCTCTCGATGTCATTGGCCTCAAGCGCGACGTCGTGGTTCTTCACGATGCTCTTCGCCCCGATGGAGTTCACGTTCAGCGTGGCCGCGCCGGTGTTGGCGAAGTTCGCGCTGAACTTGAAGACGTCCCCCGCGACGTAGGCGGAAATCTGGGCATCGACCGCGAGCAGGTAGGCGTCCGCCGAGCCGGTGGACGTGGCGTAGTCCCCCGCGTTCTTGAGCATGTCGAGGCGGGCGGCGTTCTCGTTGGCGGCTAGGATGTCGGCCCCGCTGGCGACCTGGACGGATGTGAACTTGGTTGCCATATCAAGAAATGGTCAAACTTGATTCCACGACGAGCGATTCCACCGACGATTTGGCGATGCTCGTGGTTAGGAAGTGCGACAGGAGCTGCCCGGTGTTCGCCAACGCCGTTCCCGAGATGTGCCATCCGGCCTCCTCGAACGTACCCGTGACCTCCGTCGCGGTGTAGAAGTTGGACAGGTAGGCGATGTTGTTGGAACGCGCGACCGAGGACGTGGCCTTGCGGTACGTCTCGGCCGTGAGCTGCGTGTCCCCGTTGGCCACCGCCGTCGATGACGTGCCGAGCGACCCGTAGTTGGCCCCGTCGTCCCCGGAATACGTGTTGTCCCCCGTGATCCACCGCGCGATGACCGAGCGTCCGGCGGTCGGGATGATGTTGTGCACCTCAAGCTGGCGCACCAGGGTCAGGGACTTGAGCTCGCGGTACATCTGGCGGAGGATGCGATCCTTGGCTTCCTGGATCGAAAGGATGATCCCGCTAAGCATGGCGACCGCGTCCCGGTCGAGCTGGCTCCATTCCCGGGGAAGGCCGAGGCGGGCGAGGACGCGGAACTTGTCCGAGCGTGCCAGGCGGAGCGCCTCGTCGCACCTGGCGGCCTCGCGCACGATGTCGCGCTCGATGGCGGCCGCTCGCGGGTCGCGGGAGTCGCAGACGGACAGGACGTGGATGCCGTCGATGCCCGCCTTGTCGGTCGAGTTGATTTTGTCGTTGTTCATAGGTTTATCCCCATTGTGCCAATCCCCAGCGTGAGTCGCTGGCGTCCGGCTGCCAGAGGTACGGGCTTGTCGTCACGTTCCGTTCCGTGGCCGTGTCCGACGTGGGCGTTATCGTCATTGTATCATTCCCGTCGGCACTCTCGGAAGGGACGAGCGCGTTGGACTCCGTGATCGTGACGTCCACGGCCTCGTTGACGAGCTGGTCGATGATCTCGTTCTCGTCCACGTTCAGCTCCGAGAGGGCGTTCGACAGGCTCTGGAAGTACTCGATGAGGCCGAACAGGGATGAGGCGCACGTCACGGACATCCTGGGAAAGTCCCCCTTGTAGGACGACTTCACGCTCTGCACGACGTAATCGTCGTCTATCGAGCGGTTGGAGTCCGTCACCCTCACCAGCTGGCCGCTCTCGATGCCTTCGTGGTCCGTGGTGAACGTCACCTTGACCACGGGGTTCGACCACTGGTCCACCTCGGCCTGCGCCCTGTCCCGCGCCGCCGTCGTGCTGTCGAGGCTCTGGTCCGTGATCGCGGCCCCGTCGAAGATCCCGTCGCCCCCGAGCAATGCCTTGAGCGAGGCGATGGACGCGCTGTCCTGCGCCCGCACGCGCACGGGGATGACCTCCTGGTAGCGGAACAGGAGGAACGACGTGGAAGGGAGCGTAGCCGTCGCGCTTCCCGCCCTGATCGACTTCTCGTTGTAGTTGGAGACGTAGTTGACCGTCGTCTCGTCCACGAGGTTCTCGACCCCGACCGTCTGGGCCGTGGCGAACTTCGAGAACGTGTCCCCGCTGGCCTGGGAGGTCACGGCCTCCACCGTGAACGTGTTGGCGTCCACGTAGGTGATCTTCCTCACGGCGTTGCTCCTCGATCGGTTCACCACGTAGTCCCCGTCCGCGAGGCCGTGGGCCGTGGCGACTACCGTGGTCGTGGTGGTCGTCGCCTCCATCGTGTCGGTCGAGGTGTTGTCGTCGAGGAACACCGTGAGCGAGACGAACCGGCTCTTGAGAATCCACTCGCGCGCCGCCGCGTCGCCGACGACCGTCTGGGTGTAGTACGAGGCCGAGGTTTCCGTCCCTCCCCTCACGACCTGCCTGTTCTTGAGCTGGGAGGTGTCCACGTCGATGACGAGCCTGTCGTAGTTGTCGCTCGTCTCGGTTATCGAGAACGGCGCGGCGTTCGTCTCCCTGTCGAAGAAATGGATGTCCCTGTCGTAATCGACGTACCAGTATTTCGAGAGCGTCTTCGCCATGCGGTCCAGGAACACCGTCGGCTTCCTGAAGGAGGATCGGATGTCGTCGAACGTGGTGGTCTCCTCGAAGCCGTGCATGGTGAACGACCCGTCGGCGGTCATCCTCACGTCGTCGATGACGATTCCCGAGGACGTGGTTTCCGTGACGACGAAGGCGAGGTAGTCCGTCGCGGTCCACGCCGGGGTTCCCGTCTCCGTCGCCAGCGAAAGCGGCAGGGAGGCGAAGTGCCATTCCGTGTCCGCCTCCGGTACGAGGGAGACGAGGGAGTATGCCGCCGAGCTTGATCCGACGCGGACGCCAAGGGTCGTGATCCCGGTCGCGCTCTTCCGCCTGTACCAGAACGTCACGTTTCCCTCCGTCGGGCTTCCGCTCGCGGTCTTCGTCAGTCCCGACAGGTCCGCGGACGCGGGGGTCGCGGAGAACGTGGCCGTCCCGGACGAGTACGTCCAGTCCAGGCTCACGGCGCTCGTTCCTTGGAGAACCGTGGTCGTGTACAGCGTCGGGTTCGTCCCGTCGCCGCCCTCGATCCACTCGGCCTGCACCGCCGCCGCGTCCGCGTAGTCCATGTCGTCCAGCTCCGCGTTGTAGTTGATCGTCGTGTCCAGCGCGTCGTTCACGACGTACCGCGCGTCCACGTCGGCCCAGGAGTCGTTGATCAGCTTGCGGTCGAACAGCTTGGTGAAGTCCGTGCAGGACACCTGGTGCTCCACGTCCGTGAGCATCCGGGGGTTTGAACTGCGGACCGACGTGACCGTCCCCGCGAATATCTTTCTCCCGCACCACTCGTTCGCGGAATGCGCGTTCAGCATCGCCGAGGAAAGGGTCACGTTTACCTGGCCGGACGACCCTTCGGCTATCGCGGATATCGTCACGCGCTCCTCCCCGGCCGCGCCGATGCCGAGCCAGAAGTACTGCCCCGCGCGGAACTTGCCCCGGTCCAGTATGGAAATGCCGGAGGCGAGGTCGTCGTACACGACCACGGCCGTGCCGGACGCGCTCACGAGGCGCACCGCGTCGTACACGATGACCTCCTGGTTCTCCTCCGGCGCGTCGTAGGTCGCGGGCATCATCGTGAAGTTGCAGGTGTTCGCCTTGTTCTGGATCTGATCGACAATGACAAGGCTCCCGTCGTCGAGGCGGGTCGTCCTGTCCGTTCCGTTTACGCTCAGCCGTATCACACGAAGGAATAATGCTGTTTGAACATGGCCATGATCGGGTCGCCGATCTTCTCCATGACCTCCTCCTTGCCCCAGACGGAAGTGTTGTTCACGTTGATCGTCACGTTGTTCGTCGCCGCCGCGACCGTGGCCTCCGTCTTCTTGGAAAGCTCCATCGTGGAGACGCCCGCGAGCGACTGGATCTGATCCTGCGCCGTCGTGGTGGCCCCGAGGGATACCTTGGCGACGGCCTTGCCCTGCTTGGCCATCTGGACGGCCTCGGCGAGCCTCGCGTAGGCGTCGATCTGCCGGTTGATGCTTTCGAGCGTCGCCTTCTCGCCGCTCAGCAGGAACTCCTTGGCCATGCGCTCGGCGACCTCCTTCACCTCCAGGATCGCCTTCTGCGCGTCCATCTCGGCCGCGAGCTTGGCGTTGATCGCGTTGTACTCGGCCTCGAACTTCTGCCCGATCATCAGGATGTTCTTCTGGAAAGCGTCGATTGCCTTCTGCAGGTCCGTCTTCCGCGCGTTCTCCCTGATCTGGTTCACCTCGAACGCGAACGCGGTCTCGATGTTCGCGTGCGCCTTGAGGTCTTCCTCGATGACCTTGAGCCTGTCCTGGAGAATCCCGCGCTTTTCCCTGTCCTCCTCCGCCGCGATCTCGACGCGGAGGTCCGCGGCCTCCTGCTCCTGCGCGACATACGCGCCCGCGAGCGTGCTTCGTTCCGCGCCGACGTCCTCGATGTTCCCGACCTTCAGGTTCTCCATCTCGCGCTGGAGGCTTGCGACGTTCTTGATCGACTCCTCCATCGCCTCCTTGATGTCCTCGTTGAGCTTGTCGGCCCCGTCCCCCATCTTGGCGAACGCCTCGGAAACTTTCTTCCCCGCGGATTCGGCGGAGCCTGATAGGTCGTTGATCGGCGGGACGGGTTTCGTCAGGTTGTTTGCCAGCTCGGAAATGCCGTCCGCGGCCGCGCCGACCGCGCTTCCGAAATCCGTCACCTTCGCTCGGATGAAATCGAATCCCTCGCCGACCGTCGGCAGGTTCTTTCCGGTGAGCGTGTTGATCCCGTCGATGATCATGTCGAAGAAGAAGGACAGCGGGGTGAGCACGACCTCCACGGCCGTGATCATCCAGTTGATAATCTCGGTCCACGTCATTCCCATGTGCCTCATGGCGACGACGACGGCCGCCAGCCCGACGACGAACCATCCCAGAGGGGTCGTGAGAAGGAAGACGGCCAGGCCCTTTACCAACGGAATGAGATCCAGATACGCGGATTGCGTCGCTCTGAATATCTTAATCACCGCCGCCACGGACAGGAGGAATCCGCCCACGACCACGACCAGGGCGGTAACGGCGGCCGTGATCTTTACGACGGTCTCGACCAGCGCGGGGTTTTCCCTCATCCACGACGTGATCCCGTCCACGGCCTTCTTCATCTGATCGACGATGCCGACGAGCGACGGCTTGAGCCTGTCTCCGATCGTGGCCTGGAGGTTGAAGATCGAGGTCTTGAGGGCGATTACCTTTCCGCTGTACTGCCCCGTCAGCGACGCGGCCTGTCCTTGGAACGTGGAAGTCTCCTTGAGAATGCCGTTGTAGATCGCCATGCGCACCCCCGCGTCCGTCGATGCCTTCCCAAGGTCCTGGGCCGATCCTCCCGCCTCCTCAAGGATGACCGAGAGGTTCTTCGTGATTCCCGCGTTGTCCACGAGGATGGAGTTGCCGTTCTTGATACCCTCCGTGGCTCCGACGATGGCCTGGCCGAAATCAAGCGCACCCTGCCGTCCGAAGGCCGCCGAGTCCTTGAACCCGAGCATGAGCTGGGTCGCCTCGTCCAGCGAGAATCCCGACGCAAGGAGGTTCTTCAGGCCCGTGGCCGCGTCCGATACCGGCATGAGGCCGTCCGCCGCGAGCGAGATGGCGGCCTGATTGGCGGCGTCCGCGGACACGCCAAACGCCTCGGCCACGCTTCCAAGGCCGAGGAGGGAATCGGAAAGCGTGCTGCTCGCGTCGATGGCGGACTTCAACGCCAGTCCAATCGACGCCCCCGCCGCTATCATCGACGTTCCGAGGATCGCAAAGTTGGAGGATAGTTTTCCCCAGTCGGTGGACGCTTTCTTCGTGACCTTTGTCACCTCGCCGCCAAGGGCGCCAATCTCCCCGTTGATCTTCTTTAGGGAGCCGGACGCCTCGTCCACGAGCTTGACTGTGATATCAAGTTGGTTGTCTGCCATATTCTACATTCGGGGACGAAACTTCGGCTGGTCCGACTTCCTTCCATGCTCGTTCTCCATCTTCGCCCTCTCGTTCATCACGACCATCAGGGCCATCGCCCTCGGATAGTCCATCTCCGTCCAGCCGATCCCGAACTTCTCGGACATCGTGTAGTCCATCACGGCAGGGTCGTACCCGCGTCCGCGGACGGCACGCTTGACAGAGGACTCCCGCCTTTTGGGAAGTTGAACAGCATCTCCGTCGCCTTCTCGACGATCAGCTTGCACGTCTCCATGTCGAGGCGGCGGACGTTCTCAATCGTGACCGGCGCGTCGGTTCCGTCCTCCTCCTTGAGGTTCCACGACTTGATGACCTGCGAGACGAACTGCGCCGTCTTCTCCATGTCCGTCCCTCCCACCCCGCCGTATTTCTCCACGAATCCGAACGACAGGCGCTTCGGGACGCGCACCCAGTCCCCGTCCCCGATGTCGATTTCCGAATAGTCCGAGTCGCTGACAAACTTGCTCATATCGTTTTTTCAAAACGGGGGACGGGCCGTTCCCATCCCCCTTTGGCTTATTCCCTAGTAGCTGGCCTCGGCGTTCCGCAGTACCACCTTCACCTCGCGGTCGTCGTTCGCGTCGCGGAAGCAGTCGAACTCGATGTCCTCCTCGATGATGCCGTCCGCCGTCAGGTTGGCGTTGAACGGTCGGAAGCGCACGTCCGGGAGGTCGAAGCGCAGGAGCTCGCGCTCGCTGGCGTCGCGCCCGTTGTTGAACTCCACCTTGTCCGGGTTGTCCGCGACGGTCACGTTGCCCGTGGAGGCGGCGACGGCGGTGAACTCGGCGAGCGCGTCGATGGCGGCGGCGACCGTGGCCACCGCGTTGTCGGCCGTGTCCGTGTCCAGCGTGACCGTCAGGAGCTTGCCGGAAAGCGAGGCGGAGAGCGTGGACGTTCCCTGCACCACCTTGATCGCGTAGTCGTTGCTCGCGTCGCTCGTGGTCACGGAGGTCACGGTGACGGTTCCGGCCCCCGAGGATTCCAGGACGGCGGTCGCGGCGGCCGCGCTGTTGGCCTGGAGGATCGAGCCGAGGAACTGGATGCGGAGGGCCGTCTGCTCGTTCGAGCGGAGCATGTCGAGCATCTCCGGGGAGACGTGGAACTGCTTGATCTTCCCGCTGGCCTTGAAGCCCTTTAGGAGGATCGTGGCGGGCATCCGGTCAACCACGTCGCGTCCCGTGGCCGCCCAGCGCGGTTCCAGGCCGTTCTCGAAGGTCAGCTCCATGTCCTCGACGTTGGTCTTCGCGGCGAGGTTCTGGATTCCGTTCGCGCCGGTTCCGACGTAGATCTCCGCGCCTCCCGACCAGATGAACTCGCTGCCCATGTCGTAGTCCTCCGGGGTGATCCCGGTCGTGCGGGCCTTGATGACGACAATGTCGTTCACGCCCAGGGACGCCCCGATGGTCGATACCACGAGGGTCGTCTCGTCCGTGACGGTCGTGACGGTCAGCTCGGCGAGCGACGCGCCGGACGGGTCCGTGTCGTTCAGCACGATGATCGTGTCGCTGGTGGTAAGGCCGGAGGTCTGGTCCACCAGGAGCGCGGTTCCCGACGAGGCGGCCAGCGTGACGCGGGCGTTCGTGAAGGACCGCTGCGCCTGCACGCTGACCGTGAGCGCCAGCTTGTTGCCGTCGATCTTGAAGGACAGGACCTCGAACCGGCATCCGAAGTAGCGCGAGACGTAGTCCTCCCCGGCCATCTTCACGTCCATCGTGTAGGTCACGAGGGTGTTGAGCGGCTCCCAGACGTGCTGGAGCGAGGTCAGCGCGGTGAGCGTGGTCACGGTGTCCTCCCCGAACGCGCCGTTGAAGAAGAATCCGACGTTGGCGGGCTCGACCAGGATCTCGAAGTCGCCGGTCGCGGCTCCCACCTTGTCGAGGACGGGGCGCATGTTGTTCGAGCGGTTGCCCGCGATGGAGTCCACGATGGAGAAGGCCCAGTCGGTCTTCATGGACTCGGAAAGGATCTCGACCGGCTGGTCCGGGTATACCGCCGTTCCCGCCGTCGTTTCCTTCTTGAGTACCAGGTAGCCGAGCTTGGAGTATGACACTGCGGATGACATAGGGTTATGGCTTTACTTCCTGGGACGCCTTCGGCTTATCTGCCTCCGGCTTCGGCGACGCCTTGGGTTCCTTGACCAGGGTGGCGACCTTCGTACCGTCCTCCAGGACGGTCAGCACGAACTTTGGCTCGGACATATTTCGTTTGGTTTGGACGTTATGCTGACAGTATATCACCTCAGACGCGATTTGGCCTGTCGTATGCCACGAACGTAACGACGGCCTTGAGGCGCTGGACGTTCCCCTCGACCCTGGTGATCGAGTAATCGACGCTCATGTCGTCCGTAAAAAGGACTTTAGAACCCACGGAAAGGTTCGCGTTTATGATCCCCATGACCGTGGCCGCCTTGAGGTCCCCGTCCGTCTCCCGATCCTCGATCATTGCCTCGACCGCCGCGAGCGAGTCCAGCGCGGTTCCCTGGCCGGTCGCGTTGTCGTAGTAGTTGCGAAGGTTGACCTGGACCTCCACGGCTATCGTGTATTCCGCCTGGTCGCGGAGCGTCCCGCTGTGCTTCTGTACCGTGCGGACCGGGTAGACCATGAGCATCGGGAGGTCGTCAACCGCCGGGAACTCGACCTTCCCGTGGAAATACCGGACGAACGACGTTGAAAGCGTCGCTTCGAGCAGGGTCAGGAGTGAGGCGCAGATGGCGTTCATAGGAAGAAAAGTATGTAAATTGCCAATGAAATGCCCAGAACGAAGGAAAGTATCCTCATACTATTTCACGTGATCCCGGATATACCTGTTGAAAATCTCGTAGATGCCAGCCTTCGCGTTCTCCGACGCAACGATCATCTTGCGCTGCGGAAGGTTGGGCGTGCCGAGCTGGTGGTACTGGTAGTATTTCGTGGGGTTGAACACGCGGACCATGAAGGGCCTTACCTCGCTCGCGAAGGCGTTCATCATCTTCCCGGTCCGCACGAGGATTCCTGCCCCCCCGTATCCCAGCCTCTGCTTCTCGCGCACGGTAGCCGCGCTCAGTGCCTTCCAGGGCCTGCCCATCCGTCGGCCCTCCTCCGGGAAGTTGGCGACGAACTCGCGGACGAGGAAGTCCCCGCTGTCCTTGAGAGCCTCCCTCGGCGATCCCACCGCCCTGATTATTCCGTCGAGCTTCGCCATGACCGCCTTCGACCCGTTTATGTCGATCGAGAGCATATTGGTCGGTTAGAAGTCGCGGTTCATCGTGATCCTGTTCGCCGTCGGGTTCGTGTCGTCCGTCTGGCTGGCGGTCGTCGGGTAGAACGAGATGCGCTTCGTGTTCGCCACCGGAAGCTCGGCCCCCGCGAAGTCGTACAGCTTCTCCGTCTTCTTCTGGATCGCCCTGAGCGTCTCCATGGCGAGCGCGAGGAGCTTGAACCCGTCCTTGTCCGTCCCCTGGCTCTCCGCGCCGTACTCCGCGATCATCAGGCGGGCGGCGGCGATGTCCGTCACGACGGCCTCCACGAAGGGGATAACCACCTGCGTCACGGTTCCGCCTGTCGCCACGATCCCGGACACGGTCTGCGGGTCGGTCGAGGTGATCGTCACGTCCGCGCTGTCGTTGGCGGCCTTGGAATAGATCGTGACCGTGGCCCCGCTCCCCAGGTTGTCCGTCACGAACGACGTGGAGGCGGATGCCGCCGCGCGGAACAGGTCTGCCGCCTGGGAAGCCGTGAGCGTGGCCGTCATCACGACCAGGAAGCTCTCCCCGTTGATCGTGATCGTCATCGTGGACGTGCCAGAACCGGCCCCCGAGAAAACGATGGTCTGGGAGTAGTACTTCGGCAACGGCAATACGTAAGCCTCCCCGACCAGGGAGTCGAACGTGTTTTCCGCGCGGGTCACGATGGACGAGACGAAGGCATCGGTTATGTTCGCATTGCCCACGAATCCGGCGACCTGCCTGGTTTTCAAAGTCGTTGTGTAACCCATAGGAATAGATTTCTTTGTCCTCCGCCGATCCGCCCCCAGCGTCGCGCACGATGCGACGGCCCGTCACGGCCAGGGGTTCCCTTCGGGGAGCGGATAGGCGGAGGGAAAGCTATCTAGAGAACCTCGTCGGTCGCCTCCGGGATGCTGGACACGGCTTCCTCGGCCGAGATCGCGGCCTCCTCGTCGGACTTGCCGGACGCCTCGTATGCGAACCAGACACCGACGGGACCCTTCACGTAGCCCTCCATCTTGTCCATGTCCACGTCGGAGCCGATGTCGAACAGGATAGCGTCGTCAACCTTTCCGCTCTCCCCGCGAAGGGACGAGTACCGGATCGCCGCGAACTTTCCGCCCTCCAGTGCCTCCCGCGTCTCAATCGCCAATTCTTCGTATTTCATATGTTTGGTTAGTTTCTTACATTGTATCACTGCCCGTTCTTTTCCATCGCCAGCCTCTGCACGACCACGCAGCTCTCGATGTGCTCGCGGTGCGCCTTGTCCATCTGCAACAGCTCCAGGTTCCGCTCGTACAGGTTCTCCAGCTTCGCCGACAGGCTGTGGATCTGCTCCTTGAGCTCCGCGTTCTCCTTTCGGAGCGCGGACAGCTCCGCCTTCATCTCGTCGATGTCCCTGCGGAGCGCGTCCGAGTATTCGAGCGTCCTGGCGATGATCTGCCCGTCCTTCTCGGAGCGGAGCTTGAAATAGCCCAGGAAGTACCTGACCGCCTGCCATGCGGCTCCGCCCCCGACGACGGAGACCGCGATCTTGGCCGCTTCCTGGTCGTCCATACTACAGGGTGATCTCCTTGCCGGACGACGTGACGCGCTCCACGACCTTTAGGATTCCCGCCGCGCACGTCAGGATGGCAAGCGCGGAAAAGTCCCCCGTGGCGACGACCTGTCGGACGATTTCGACCGCTCCGATGAGGATGGTGCAGACGCCGATCCACACGCCCCGTGAAAGATACCATTTCTTCATATTCGTTGGGTTGTTCGCTAGAAATTATCCCCGGAAGGAATCGAATCCCATGTCTTTTTGTCCACCGCCGCCGGAACCATGCCTCGCATGAGGACCGTGAGCGACGCGGCCGCGAGCCTGTCCTTCGTCACGGCGTGCTTCCTGTCCCCGTAGACGAGGGCGAACGACCCGCTGTCCGCGACCCCGGCCTCGGTGAGCTGAATCAAATGGTTGTCGTATTCCTGCATAGAGAATTGCGGGATTATTCCCGGTAGCTCGTTAGCGATTGGAAAGGAATTGCTCGCGGCGTTCGACTTCCACTGCCAGTGAACCGCGTCCCACGGGGCCAGGTCGTTGAAAAGCCCGTGTTTGTTCATGAAAGGCGCGATGTCGAGCAGGTATTTCCTGGTCTGCGCGTCACCGGACCAGGCGCAGTCCACGGCCACCCCGCGCCGGTGGTTGCTCCATAGCGTCTTCGACGCTCCTTTGGCGACAAGCTGGGTCTGCGTGGCGAGGCTCCGCCAGCTTCCAGTCTCCTCGTTGCTCGGAACAAAGCCGAGATGCCCGGCTATTCCGATTCCCGCCGAGACTATTTCCGCGTGGGCCTTCGACAATGCCTCCAGGAAGAATCGCCTGGCCACGAGCCTGCGCCCGTTGATGACCGTGGATTGGAAGTCTAGGTCGCCCATATGGATATTGTTTAGGACAGCTTTGCCTTGAGCGACGCCCTGATCTCCGCCTCGTCAACCGTCAGCGGGCGGTCGATGGACTTGAGCATGAACGCCTTTTCCTCGGTGGACAGCTCGATTTCCGACTCGACGTACTTGTCGTCCTTCACGCACGCCTTGATCTTGCCGTTGATCGACACGCCGACCTCCATCTCCTCGATCGAGAGCTGGCGCGGGTAGTACAGCCCCTCGTGATTCCTCTCCGTCGAGAAACGAAGCACGTAGTGGGACAGGCCGAGCTCTTCCTTGGAAAGGGTCATACGCGGGTCGGTTAGTGAATTGGTCCCATTGTACCACCTATGTGATCCCGAGCGAATCGCACTGGGTGAGCAGGGCGTCCTTCCCGACGACCGCGTTGGCGACGACGGCTACCTCCGCGTCCAGGACGTCCGCCTGGGCGAGCAGGCCCGCGCGGTCGAGGACGATGGCCGCCCTCGAATAAAGCTCCACCTTGTCCGCCTGCGGGGTGGTGACCTGGAGCTGGTTTCCAACGTTCGCGTATTCCGGCTGTCCGATTGGCATATGATTACACGTTAAGTTCGATGGCCTTATCGACCAGCGTCTGGTTACGCATTACCTCCTCCTCAAGCATCGCCTTCCCCGCGTTGTGGTTCGCAAGCCGGACGAGCGACGCCTCCAACATGCTCCTGAGCTCGTCCAGCGTGTATCTCGTCGGTTCCGGCTGTATCGGGGCGGGGATCACCTCCAGCGTCCCGTCCTCTCCCTTGGCGTATGTTTCCATAGGTTTCTATCGGTTTGTTAGCCCATCTGGTAGACGCTGCTCTCGAACTTGTCGTTCCATTCGACGAACTTCTGATACTCGACGTAGCTCATTGCCGCCGACGGCCGGGCCAGGAACGACAGCGTTCCCGTAACCTTGCTGTACGTCACGTCTATCACGGTCGTCAAGCCGTGCCCGTACAGGCCGGACAGGTCGTTGCCCGCCTTCTCGATCCGTTCCGTGAAGTCTCCGCGCATCGTGGACGGCGGGGACAGCTGGAGGCCGATCTGCCTGAGAAAGTACCGAATGTCCGTCAGGATGCCCGTGTAGTCGTCCACGGTCACGGCGGACGCGGACCGGGGTGACAGCGTGACGACGCCCGAGGCGTAGGAATACTGCGTGACGTAGGTTCCCGCGACGTACAGGTCGAGCATGGCCGTGGACGCGGCCGCGTCGAACGTGAATCTGGACATGGACATACGAGTATGTGTGAAAATAATTACACATATATCCTACTCCCCGCCGGTTCAAAGGGATACCGCCGTCAGCGTCCCGTGCTCGGCCGTGACCGTGCCTCCCGCGTCGTCGGTGGTCAGCCATACCTCGAAATGGTCGTTCTGCCTCGCCAGAATCACGCTCTGGGCGGAAACCGACACGACGTCCGGGCCGTTTCCCTTCCTAACGGTCTGCGTGGAACATTCCTCCGTCCTGCCGTTCTTCGCTATCCTCATGCCGAGCGTCACGTTGTTCGATCCCGCCGCGAGCGAGGCGGTCGCGCTCACTCGGAAGAACCTGGGCAGCTTGCCGACGTAGGTCAGCGTGCCGGGGCTTTGGTGCGTGAAGTCTGATAGGAAGCCTCCGGTCTCCGTGACCCCCTGCGCCTTGTAGTAAGTTCCCGCGACCGCAACCGCGGTAGGAACGGCATCCTCCACGTAGAGAACCCCGAACGGCGTTATCCCGTTCGGGAGCCTGTCGTCCTCGTCCAGCAGAACCTGTCCCTTGGTAGCCATATGGGTTGAGCATTAGATTGCCGCGTTCGATACCTGCCTCCACGCCTGCGTCCCGCCGATCTCGCTTAGGAGAAGCGTCAGCGTGTCGCCCGCCGTGGCCGCGAAGTCCGCGGCCCCTGCCAGCAGGATCGGGACCGTTCCCGCGCCTCCCGCCGTGTTGTGCTTCACGGTCGGGGTCGAGGTGAAGAGCAGGCAGACTATCGAGCCGTTCTGCCACCTTGCCGTCGTGATCGCGTTGACCTGCGTTATCCCGGTGATCTCGAACGAGTTCCCGTCCTCCCCGAGCGTGAGGTCGTTCGCCGAGGCCACGTCCGCGCCCTGCTTGTTGAGCATCCTGCCGTCCATGCGGGTCGCGCCCGACTGGACCCAGAGCGCCATCGACCTCGTGATCGTCGCGTTCGTCCCCGCGATGGGAGCGCCGGAGATGGCGATGGTCGCCGCGTCCGTGACCGTGGACGCCGACGCGAACGAGTACGTCCTGGCGTCGAAGCGGACCGTTCGGAGCGTGGCAATCGCCCCCGCCGCGATGTTCATCGTCCTATGCAGGTCTATGAACCAGTCGCTCCGTTCCCCGGACGTTAGCGTCGTGTGGGCCGCGCCGTCCATGTAGAAGGCATACGGGGTGCCGGAGGCGACTGCGTTCGGCCGCACGTCGAGCGTTGCGATTGGCTGCGCGGTGTTGCCGATGGCCACCATGCCTTGGAAGTAGTTCGGCATGAGCGCGCCTTTCATGTAGCAGCCCCAATGTCCCGTCGCGCCGAGGGCCGAGTTGTCCTCGCCGAGGAAGTTCGCGGATTGGGTGATTGCCCCGGCGGACTTCGTGATGCCGCCCGCATGGAACCCAGACGCGAATCCCGTAGTCCCGGACGACGTGTGCTGGACAGTGCCCCTGTAGCCATCGGCGCGGGAGACGTTCGCGGCTCCGTTCACGCGTGCGTTGCCACCGCTTCCCCATAGGTCGGTAACGGTGACGCCCCCGTCGGTGTTGAGCGTCGCCTCGAAGATCATTCCGGCAAACCAGCCTGTCGCCGTGCCGGAACGGATCGGGCTGCATGAGATGCCCGACGTGAACGATCCCGTGGACGAGGAAGTGACGGAGAGTCCCGTGCCTGAGTTCACCGTCGAGGACGAGCTGATCGCTATCCCGCTCGCGACCGACGCCGAGGAGACGACAAGCCTTCCGCCCGTGAGCGTCAGCGTGTCGGCCGCGTGCGTGAGCAGGATGTCCCCGGCGTTCCAGTTGATGACCGAGCCGGACGCCAGGAACAGGTCGGACCACATCAGGGCCGTCGTGCCGAGCGCCGATCCGTCGCTCGCGGTCGGGTTGAACGCCGTGGAAGACGTGACGTTCGAGAGCGCGCAGGTCGGCGTGTCGTTCGCGGTCAGCGTCAGGAACGTCGAATAGGCCGCCCCGTCAACGTCGTATGCCTGGAGAAGCGCGGTGTTGCCCGCGACGAGTCCCGTTCGGAAGGCCCCTCCGGTCGGAACGGCATAGGCCGCCGCCGTGATCGCCCCCGTGAACAAGGACGGCGTGGTTCCGGCCGTGAAGACCGCGTAGTTCAGCGTCGATCCGACGGACGCGAGGTCGGCGACGTACAGGCCGTACGCGTTCCGAAGCTGCCCGGTCGTCTTCGTGATCCCGTTCGCCAGGAACTGGATGGCGGTATCGACGATCCCCGAGGAGGTGTGCTGGACGCTCCCGCGAAAGCCGACGGCGTAGTCCGCGTTCGCGGAGCCGTAGATCCGGGGGTTGCCCGTGATGCCCCACACGGCGGTCCCCGTCACGGAGGAGTCCGTGTCCAGCGTCGGCTCGAACGCGAGCGCGGCGAAGTACGTCGTGTCGAACCCCGTCTTCCGAGGATTGACGTTGACCACCGAGACGTACTGCCCCGTGTGGGTGGTGTTTATGAGAAACGAGTTCTCCGAAAGGAGGACCGCCCCGGAGACGTGAAGCCTGGCGGACGGGGACGCCGTGCCGATGCCGAGGCGGTTGTTCGCGTCGTCCCATTTGAAACTTGCGTTGTCCTGCTGGATGACGCCTCCCGTCCCAGCGAAAAGAACGGACCCTGCCGTGGCTCCGTGGACGACCGTGGTTCCGACGTTGAGGGCGCGACCGGCGTTCATATCAGGAGTTGTAAACGAAAGTCACCCCGTCCCCGGAAACCGTGGAATCGAGGTAAACGTCGGCCAGGTTGTCCGTCTCGATCTCGCACCAGTCGCCCGCGTAGAGCGCGAACCCCCTGCGCGTGGAGAGCGACGCGACGACCGTTGACGACCCGACGACCACGACGCCCGTGGGGGAGTTGTCCGTCTCCGCCGTGATCAGAACCCTCTTGCAGGCGGTCGAGCCGGCCAGGGCCTCGCGCGTGCCAGCGACCGCGACGGTCTTCCTTCCGTCCCCGAGCGCGGTCGGCACGGTGCTTCCGATGGCCGTGAGAACGAGGGCCAGCGTCTCCTCGGTGGCGGGGTTGATCCTGTCGCCGTTTATCTTGAGGACGCCCGACGGCAGGCCGTTGTCAGACATATTATGCGTCTTGGATGGACCTGAGGTAGTCCTGGATTCTCGCGTTTCCCTTCTGCAATTCCGCGTTCTTCATCTCCTTGGAAAGCTCGATGATGACGTTTCGCTTGAGGGCCTCCACAGCGTTCTTCCTTGCCTCCGCGCGTTCCGTGATCTCCATTGCCTTTGCGATCTCCGCCCTGGATGCCTCGCTTGCCGCGCGTGCCGAGTCCAGGATCTCGTCGCGCCTGGCGTTCGCCCCGACGATCTCCTCGTGGGCTTCCGCGATTATGCCGGATGCCTTCTTGGTCGCCTCCTCGACGATCGTGTCGGCCTGCCTGTCCAGCGACTCCCTTTCCGCGGTGGCCGAGCGCAGCTTCGCAAGCTCCGCCGATGTCGCGGCCCGCGTGCCGTCAAGCTCGGCCCTCGCCTTCCCAAGTTCCGCGAGCGCCCCTTCGGTTTCCTTCAGCGTATCGCCGAGCGTCCCGCGCTTGGACTCGATCTTATTCTCCAGGTCCGCCAAAGTTTGTTTGTTCACGGCGTTCGTCCTCTCGAAGTCCTCCAGCGACGCTCGGATCGTCGCGTCCTGGCGCTCAAGCTCGCGTGCCTTCGACGACGCGATCCCGCCCGCCTCCGCCGCCTTGTCCGTGACCTTGGCAAGCAGTTCCTCCTGGGCCGTCGTCGCCTCACGCGCCCCTTCCAGCCTGGCCTTCTCCGTCGTCGTCATCTTGACGATTTCCGCCTGCTCCTTCCGCAGATGGTCCACCGCGTCGGCCAGGGACTGAAGCTCGGCCTTCCTGACGACGATTGCCTGGTCCAGGCCGGTGGCGTCCAGCGTAAGGGCCAGGGCCGCCTTCAGCTTTTTCTCGTGTGCCTCAATCTGTTCCCGGAGCCCCGCGAGGTAAGCCTGGTCTGGCAGTATGTTCGCCGTTCCCGTCTGCGCGAGCTCGGAGTTCATATTTCCTAGGAAAGCGCGATCAGGCGGATGACGGTCGTTCCCGTCGTGGTGATGAAGCAGTCGGCCATGGAGAACCTGTCCATGGTGAACTGCTCTCCCGCCGCCAGGTCCACGGCCGAGTTGCCGACCACGCCGAAGCGCACCGTGCAGGCGATGTCCGTCTTTACCTTCACCGACGTGCGCGTCACGGCGAACATCGTCTGGCTGGCCTTGACCGCGTAGTTCGTCTGCGCCCCCGTGATCGTGAACGTCTTGGCCTCGTAGGCCGTGTATGCCACGCCCTCGGAATTGACCACCAGCGGGGTGGTGGCGTCGCCCAGGCCGGTCCCTGCGGCGTTCGTGATCCGTACCTTTGAGATGAGTGCCATAGTGGGTTGTTAGTTTCGTTCGCTCAACCCCGTCCCCGGAAGGGACGGAGGCAGAGAACGACCTTCGTCCTATTCGGAGATCCAGTAAGCGAGCTGGAACACGATCTTTCCCGCTGTCAGATCGTTTCCACCGGCCACGAGCAGGGAAGGAGTCCTGGCCGCGGTCGTCTTTACCGTCAGCGGGGTTGCCAACGCCCCGGCGATACGGGAGTAGACTCCGGCGTCGAACGGATTGGTCCCGTCGCTGATGGCGATCGCCGTGGTCAACGGGCCGTCGGTCGGAAGCTGGAGGGCCACGGTCGCCGCGTCGGCGCCGCCCGAGGTAAATGTCGTCAGCACGTCGTAGGACTCGACCCAGACGACCGCGTTGTCCGGGATTTCCTGCGCGCCGGTAATGGCGACCGTTCCCTGCGCCCCGCCGTCAACGGCAAAGTCGTAGTTTACGAGGAATTGCTTCTTGATGCGGAGCGCGCTGGCTCCGGTCGTGTCCGTCGCGCGGAAGAGAGCCGCGCCGTCGATTGTGCCTTCGAGTCCTATCGACGCGTAAGTCGTATCAAAGCCAGCGCCTTGACCAACTAGAATTTTACCAGCGGCGTCGGACTGCTCTAACTTCGCCGTCGTGACGGCGTTTGCCTGGAGCATGGAGGTCGGGATCTTCGTAATTTGGGCCTGTCCAGGGAAGAACACGATCTCGCCCGTGACGGCATCGACGATCTTGACCACGCCGACGACCTGCACCATTTGGTCCGCTCCGGTCGGGGCGGCGAAGGCGAAGGCTCCGGCTGTCGTCGCGTCAACGTACACGAGGTCTCCGATCGTGCGCCCGTTGGTGTTGAGCTGCTGGACCGTGCCGAGCGGGACGACGTTGCCGCTCGCGGCGTTGTTGATCGCCTGCGGCACGACGTGCGTCGCGCGGATGCCCGCGTCGGCGTCGGCCTTGGTAACGACGATGCCGTCCGTTCCGGTAAAGCCGGAAAGGTTCACGAGCTCGCCCGCGTTCAGCGTGCCTCCCGTGTTGTTGTAGATGCTGATTCCTTCGCGCAGGTTCGAGCCGTCCTTGATAAGTCCGCCGTAGGTCAGGAACATTCCCGAGTCGAGCTTGTTCCCGTTGACGGCCTGGTCGTTCAGCATGGAGGTCGGGATCTTCGTGATGCGCTGCGCCCCCGGGAAGAACACGATCTCCCCGACCGTGGCGCTGACCACCTTCACGACTCCGACGACCTGGACGAGCTTGTCCGCCCCGCTCGGGGCGGTGAAGGCGAATCCGCCCGCCGTGTCCGAGAGGTAAACGAGGTCCCCGACGGTCCGCCCGTTGGTATCGAGGTTGTCGGTAACGTCCCCCACCGCCGTTCCGAGCGGATAGACGACCCCCGCCGTCGTCCCCGCGATGGCGTCGATGGTGACGTGCGTGGCCTGTACCCCCGCGTCGGCGTCCGCGAGCGTCATGGTGACGCCGAGCGTCGTGTCGAAGCCGGACAGGTTGACGAGCTTGCCGATGCCGAGCGCCCCGAGCGTGTTGTAGACGTTGACTCCCACGTCAACCGCGTCGGTTCGCACGACGATTCCGCGCCCGGCCCCCACGTCGAGCGTGGCCGCGCCGGAGGTCGCCCCGCCGGAAAGCCCGCTTCCCGCGACGACGGACGAGATGTCGCCGGTCTCCGGCAGTGTCGTCGAGTTGAAGTCGCACGACGTGGCCGAGCCCTCGTTCGAGTAGTTGGTAGTCCCCACGCCGTTGCCGGTCGTGAGGGCGAAGGCGCATCCGATGGCGAATCCCGATCCCGCGTCCGTCGGCACCGCCGCGCCGGAGCAGTCCGTGACCCCGCTGGAGTTGCGCTCGTAGACGAGAAAGTCCTGGGAGTTGATGGTCGTGAAGATTCCCTGGCGGACCAGCTGCTTCGTCACGATCTTGATCCCGTTGTTCGTTGACATATGTTATGGCAATCGGGGCGGGAGATAGCCCCCGCCCCAGTCATGCCGTTTAGTTACTCATCAGGCAATACAATCTGACACGAGGTAACCCGCGACGTTGGAGGTAATGACCTCGTCCGTCATCATGGAATACTCGTAGAAGTCGGCTCCGAGCTCCTCCTTGCGCCAGGTCTTCACGACCGGGGCGCCCATCTGGAACACCTTTCCGAAGGTCGGGACGTCCACCATTCCGCCTCCGTTCGAGACGCACAGGATGACGTACTTGCCCCACACGTCGGCGAGGGTCTGCGTGGCCGCGCCCTTGCGGGTCGTGGTGTGGACGGCGGACGGGATGACCACCTTCATGCCCCAGAGGACGGGGGGAAGGTCGCCGTCCACGAGAAGCTCCGCGTGCGTGTACTTGATGAGCTCGCGGATCGTCGCGTCGCGCTTGATGACCTTGGCCACGGCGGACGGGATGATGATCGTGTCCGGGTTGAGGCCGAGGGTCTGCGTGCGGATGGCTTCCTTGGCCGTGTCGATCACGGACTCGATGGAGCCGGCGAAGCTCGCGTTGTCCCACTGGTCGGTCCCGGAAAGGGTGACCTTGTTGGACGTGGCGTAGTTTCCGGCGGTCGTGAGCAGGGTCGCGATGCGCTCCTCAAGCCCGAGCTCCACGATGTCCTTGAGGCGCATCGTCTTGGCCTGTTCGAGCGAGAGGACGGACTCGGCGTTCGCGCGCTGGCGGTCGGTGATCTTGGCCTTGAGCGCGTACTCGTGGACGCGGTAGGTCCCGTCGGAGTCCAGGTCGAACGAGAGCTCGTTCGACTCGGCGCCGTCGGCGCGGAGGCTGTTCGGCACGCGGGCCGCGTCGTGGCGGTTCCAGACGAAGTATTCCCCGGCTTCCTTCTGCACGGAGACGACGTCGAGGACGGACCGTCCGACGAGTCCCTTCGGGTGGTAGCCGACCGAGAAGTTCGTCAGCGGGGCGGAGACGTATGTGCTGTTCAATGACGGCATATTGGTAGTGATTTACTGCGTTATGCTGCTCCCATCTGACTGAGGTCCACGATCACGATCTCACCGTCGGCGGCGGTCGCCGAGAGGGAGACTCCGCAGCAGGTTCCCGTGTCCACGTCGTCCACGCGGCCGGTGGTGGCCTGGAGGTACACGCGGGCTCCGAGGGCGATGGCCCCTCCCGCGACGACCTGGGAGATTCCCGAGATCATGACCGGGACGGCCTGCCCGGCGACGGCGGTCTCCTGGATGACGCCGAACGGGATGTCGGACGTGGCGGAGGGGAGGTCAACCTGTCCTTCCGCGCTGCCGATCTCGACGAATACGTATCGCTCGGCCATCGCGTTCTCGGCCTCCATGGAGACTTCCTGTCCCCCGACGCTGTAGTTGTTTAATGCGCTCATATTGTTTTTCTGTAGTTATCTAGGACTTTTTAGCTTCCGCGTATTCCTTCGCCGCCTCGAAGTAGCTGATCTTCTTCGACTCGGACAGCGCCTTGATCTCCATGTCAACGTCGGCTCCCGACACGCTGAACGTGGATTCCCCGACCTTGATCTTCGCGTCGTCGAGCGCCGCGCCGTCGATGCCCGAGCCCGCGACCTTCGTGTTGACGGTCACGTATTTGCCCATCAGCTCGGAGAACTTGGCGAGCTGCGCGTCGTCCAGGTCGGCCACGAACTCCGAAAGGAGCGTGACGCTCGTCCGGCCGAACCCACGGCTGTTCTTCTCCGAGAGGGTGAACTTGGCGACGTTCTCGGAAAGGACGCGGGCCGCCTTCTCCGCCTTCAGCTCGGACAGCTCCTTCTGCACCTCCGAGAGCTTCGTATTGGCCTCCGACAGCTCGGCGGACTCAACGACCGGCTCCACGGCGGGTTCCTCGGCCTTGGGGGCCTCCTCCTTCGCCTTCTCGGCCTCCTCCAATGCCTTCTTGTCCGCATCCGCCTTCTCAGCGGCCTCGGCTTCCACGGTCTTGACCGCTTCGGCTTCCACCGATTCCAGGGCTGGCTTCTCGACCGCCTGCTCTTCCTCCGTAAGTTCCGAGAACATGGCCTTCGCCAGCTCTACGTCCTCCGCGCTGACCTTCTTCGAGGCGACCTTCGCCTCCGCGAACTTCGTGAATACGCTCATATTTGAGGTAGTGAATAATTTATTTGCGGTCTCGGAAAGGAACGTGGCGGCCATCCCCTTGATGACCGGGCGGTTGGTGAAGGCGACTCCCCGGAGCACGTCCGGCACGGTCACCTTCTTCCCGTCCTCCACCTTGGCGAAGGCCCCGAACTCGACCGAGAAATACTTGAACACCTTGTCCCGGAGAACGACCTTTCCGCGCTCCGTCACGTCCTTGAGCGACATGTAGAGCGTGTCCCCGGCCACGCGCAGGGACCTGATCCATGCGTATGCGCCTCCCTCCGGGTCGTGGTTCGCGTCCACCGCCACGTCGATCTCCAGCACGTTCGCGTCGAAGTTGGCCTTGAGCGCGTTCAGCTTCTCCGTCGTGATCGAGAACTTCCCGTAGCGGGGATCGTAGTATTCCCCGGCCCTGAGGATCTCGAACTCGGCCCCGTCGATATCCGCGTCGGATACCTGGGCGAGCGACATCGCGTGTATCATCCTTGCGTCGTTTTTCATATCGTTGCGATTCCAGTGTATCACGTTTGGTCCCCCGCCTGAACTTTTCCGTCCATGATCGCCTGCTCAAGCCTGCTTCCCTTGGCCACGACCGGCCTCTTGAGCTGGGCGAAGTCGTTGACGGAGGGCATTCCCTCCACCGTGCCGAACCTTGAAAGGATCGACTTGGGGAGGGGTTTCGTCTTCGGAAGCTCCGTGTCCGTCTTGAGGATTCCCACCCACACGCCCCGGCAATTCCCGTGGATTTCACCGATGTTCGTGAAGGGATCGTTCGTGGAAAGCACGCGCCCGTCGATGGTGGCGCACATGGGACAGGTTCCCCCGTCCAGGATCTCCGACCGCTGGAGCGCATGGAGCAGGTCCGGGTTCACGTCGAACGTGAGCGCCCGGCCCTCGTTGAAGTTCTCCACGACGACCTTTCCCGAGATGATCCTGTTGCCGACGGACGCCTGCGAGTCGAACAGCCTCTCGATCTCGGATATGGCCGCCGTCTTTCCCACCTCGTTGTTCATCAGGTCGATCATCCGGGCCTTCACCGCGTTCTCGATGGCCTGCTGGCGCGCGGCGACGAGCAGGTCGATCTTCCCGCCGATGACGTTCTTCGTGAACGACGTTGTGACGGGAATCTTCCCCCCGATCTCGTTGGCCGCCATCACCTTGCCGGTCTCAAGCGCCTTCTTCGCCGCGTCCTTGAGCGTCCCGGCCATCGAGCCGATCCCGACCAGGGCGATTCCGGCCACCGCGCCGACCGTTCCCGCGTCGATGATCGCGCCCGCGTCCTTGAGGAGCTTTCTCTTCTGGATGTCCGTGGCCGCGCTCAGCTCGGCCTCCACGTCGTCCTCCCCCTCGTCGAACCCCCCCTTGATCTCCGCGAACTTCACCCGCTTTTCCGCGAGGGTGAGGTCACGGAAGAACTTTCCTTCCGCGAGCTCCGCCTCCTGCGGGGCGGGCCGGGCTTTTTTTTCCGGCATGGCCTTCTCCGGCTCCATCGGCTCCATCCCAGGAATCATTGGCATTTCAGGCTCCGGCGGGGCGTTGGCCTCGTCCTCGGCGTCCTGGTCCTCGAAGTCCTCCGCCGACATCTCCGGCAGGTTGAACGTCTTTCGCACCCACGACCGAACCTCCGGAGACTTGTCCAGCAGCCCGGCGTCCGTGAGCGTCTTGAGCATGGCCGAGGTCTCCGCGAAGTCCACGTCCCCGATCTCCGCCGTGACCATCCTCGGGTATTCCTCCTGCTCCCCGAAGTTCAGGTCCACCATCTCCCGGATCACCTGCTCGTTGAACACGTTGTCCATGTCCTTGGCGATTGCCTTGAGCGCCATCCCGAAGAACGAGGACTGGTCGCGGGACAGGGAATACGAGCCGCCGCCGGCCGATCCGAGGTCCAGGAACTGGGCCAGGACGTTCAGGACAATCATGCGGTCGTGGTGCTTGACCGACTCCATGAGCGCGGCGGACTGGTCGGCGATCCCCGTGGTCATCAGCTCGATGCTCCAGTTCTTGTTCGGGACGACGATGTAGGTGGCCTCCCCTACCTTGAAGTTCTCCCCGAGCTCCTCCGCGTCGGCCTTGTCCGAGGCTCCCGCGCCCTCCGGCAGCATGATCTTGAGGACTCCCGCGCCGCGCTCGTGCTTGATGCCGTCGATGCGGTACAGCGTGTCCTTCATGAACCAGTGCTTGTAGGCGGAACGGAGCACGGAGACGCCCTCGTGGTTGTCGCCCTCCTTGCAGTGGGTGAACAGGACGAGCTTCGACATCGGGATCTCCGGCTGGCTCGTTCCGATGGTCGGGTCGCTCCCCTTGAGCATCTGCGTCACGCCCGGCTCGCCGGGGTTCTTGGACTGAATCCAAAGGTAATGCGCGGACGGGAGGCGCGGGGCCAGGCGCTTGAGGCGTACCTCCCCTCCCTCGGCGACCTCCCAGACCTTCTCGAAATAATAAAAGCCGAAGTCAAGGTGTCCCATGGCCTCGCGCAGCGTCGAGTGGAATCCGCCCTCCAGCGTCTCGAACAGCCCCTTCCTCACGAACTCGGCGATCTCGTTGGCCTTCCCGTCGTTCGGGTCGCTCGACTCGATGGTCCGCCCGGCCGCAAGGATCGGGAGCTTGAGGGCGCGAAGAGTGGCCGCGACGGTCGCGTCCGTCTTCCGCATCTTCTCGTATGTCCTGATGGCGCGCTGTCCCTGGAACTCGACGTTGAAGTCCTCGGCGATGATCCCGTGGAAGCTCTGGGTCCCGGCCCTGCCCATCTCGGCGTACCTCTCGCGTCCCGGCGTATCGGTCACCGCCTCCTCTTGTGACTGTGCCATATCGTCAAAATTGTTTCGAGCGCAGGCCGGTCGTAATGCCGGAGCGCCTCGTCTTGTCCAATTTTACACTATTCGATGCCAGCATGCCATTCGCGTAGATCCAGGAATCCAAAACGTCGTCGTGCTCGCCGTTCGGAAAGACGACCATTTCGTTGTACAGGTCTACGTGGCTCGGCGAGAACTTGATCATGTCCTGCTCGACGAACGGCGACACCATCTGCGCCCTGGCCACCTTGTCCTTCCCCTCCGGGCTGATCTGCGTCAGGCGGTACTTGTTCTTGGAAAGCAGGAGCTGGTACAGGGCGATGCCCATCGTCCGCACGCACTCGACACCGGCCAGCGACGGGTTCCAGCGGCTGTAGACCGTGTCGAACACGCTCTCCTGCGTCTCCTCGTTGGAATCCAGGCTGGTGATCTTGCCCTTGAACTTCCGTGCCTCCAGGACATAGCGGACGTTCGTGCGCCTGTCCCTGCCGATGACGCAGATTCCCATGAAGTCGGCCATCTTGCTCATTCCGGCGTTCGGATCGACTGCCATGCGGATGTCCAGCCATTCCAACGGCGGGAGCGTCTCGTAGGTATTGCGTTCCAGTGCCTTCCGGTCGAACACCGTGGCGTCCGCGTTGATCGGCTCGTTGAGGTACTCCTGGGAAAAGGCGAGCAGGCCGATCCCCGAGTGAACCTTTCCGTCGGAATCGACGTAGCCGTCCCGGACGCGCGTCAGGTCGGCAAGGGACCAAAACAACGGCCAGATCGACTCGCCGTCCTCTATCGCCCTTCGGAAGATCCCGCCGTGGGCCTCGTAAAACTTCAGGACCTCGCACTCGGGGTGGATGACCGTCCCGATGACCTTGATGCGCCCGCGCTCCTTGTCCCTCGAAGGCATGATGACCTCCGTGAGCCACCTGTGGTATTTCTCGCGCCTCTGTGCGCTGTGGACCTGCTCGTCGCTCTCCGCGTCGTCCACTATGATCTTGGTCGGCCTCCTGTTGCGGATGTTCACCCCTCGACCCTTCCCGGCTCCCCTGGCGATCACGTTGATCCCGTTCGTCGTCTGGAAGTGGGTGTTCGTCCACTTCGTCCCGTCCTCGTCGAATCCAGGCACCAGGTTCCCGTAGGCGTGCCGGAGCCACTCGTTGCTCTCCAGCTCCGACTTGATGCTGTCGAAGTGGAACTGGGCGTCCGTGAGCGTCGCGGAGATGTACAGGACGACCGGCTCAAGCCCGTAAACGATGTCGTGGACGGTGTCGATCTTCTCCCAGGTTGTCTTCGCGAATCCGCGCGGGAAGATCGCCGCGCCGTCGTTCTCGCCCGAAAGGAACTCTATAAGCTCCAGGTGGGCTTCCGGCGGGTCGTCGTTACCCTTGACGATGTGCGGGAAGAAGAACCGGCCGAACACGTGGAGCATCGTCTTGTGCCTCAGCGTGTCCTTGACGAAGCCGACCTGCTCGGACGGAGATCCGCAGGCGTCAAGGTCAGACTTCCACTGCTCCCACGTCGGATGGTGCAACCGGAGCCTCGTCCGTTTGTTCAGTGTCGCTAAGCGAAGGCTCATACTTTTTCATTCGCTCACCAAGTTCCTTCGAGAAGTTCAGCCCGACCTCGCCCTCGTGAGTGACCGTCGCCTTCGTCCCGAACTCGTCGCGCTCGTTGGCCTGGAGCCATTCCTTCGACGCCGCGTAGTCCTGCTGGGCCACCTTCGCCCGCCAGTTCGCGCGTGCCTTCGCGGCGATCTCGTTCTGCCAGGCCACGATTCTTACGCGAAGGTCGGGATCGTCGTTGATCCACGTCTGGACGGTGGACTGCGGGACGCCGCCGTATGCGCATGCCTTCAAAACGCTGCAACCCAGCTGAAAATAGGGCCGCAGGGCCTCGATGACCTCCTCCTTTTTCCTCTCGACTCCCTGTGCCATATCAGTTCGCTAGCAATTCGGCCTTTTTGCCCGTCAGCTTCTCCCAGCGGTCGACGATGACGTCGCAATATCTCGGGTCCAGCTCCATCGTCCTGCACCTGCGGCCCATCTGCTCGCAGGCTATCAGCGTGCTTCCGCTCCCGCCGAACGCGTCGAGCACGATGTCATCCTTCTGGCTGCTCGCGTGCAATGCCCGCCCCATGAGGGCGATCGGCTTCATCGTCGGATGCTCCTTGCTCTTTCCCGGCTTCTTCTCGTCCCAGACGTCCGTAAGCCTGTCGGAGACGATCTCCTTCGCCCACTTGAGAAGCTCCTCGTCCGTGGGCTCGTATTTCCATACGTTCCCGAGGTTCCTGTGGCCGACGAAATAATGGTTGACCACGCCCTCCCTCCAGCCGTACAGGATCGGCTCGTACTGGTTCTGCCAGTCGGACCTGGAAAGGGTGAACGTGTTCTTGGCCCAGATTATGAAGGACTGGAAGTGTCCTCCGACGTCCTCGAAGGCGCGCTTGAGGCTGACGAGCTCCGAGCTGCTCATGCAGACGTACATCGCCCCGTCGCACCGGGACATCATGCTTCCGACCGAGGCGGTCAGGAACGCGAGGAACGCCTCGGGGGACATCTTGTCGTTCAGGATCATCTCCCGCTTGTTCTGCGCGTGCGTGCTCATTCCTCCCTCGTAGGCGATGTTGTATGGCGGGTCCGTGAAGACCATGGCGGCCCTGTCGCTTCCCATAAGCGCCTCCATGTCCTCCGGCTTCGTCGCGTCGGCGCACAGGAGACGGTGCTCCCCGAGCTCGTAGATGTCGCCGGGCTTGGTCCTCGGCGCCGCGGGGAGCTCGCCGTCGTATCCGTCCTCCTCGGGCTCGATATCGAGTATGTCCGAAAATCCCGTCAGCAGTTTCAAATCCTCCGGCAAAGCCTCCATTTCCGCCCCAACAAGCTCCATGTCCCACTCGCTCTCGTTCAGCTTGTTGTCCGCGAGCCTGTAGGCGGCGATCTCGTCGGGCGTCAGGTCGTCGGCCAGGACATAGGGAATCGTCTTGTCTCCCTTCGGGCTGGCCGCCTTGTTCTCCGTTTTCTTCCATCCGAGAACCTTCCGCGCGGCCTCGTAGCGCCCGTGGCCCACGACGATGGTCCCGTCGGCATCCACGACGACGGGCTGGCGGAATCCGAACCGCTCGATGGAGGCGGCGATCTTCGCCAGCTGTTCCCTCGGGTGCTTCTTTCCATTGCGGTCGAACGGTTTGATTTGCATATTACCAAAGCCACATCCAGCATAAAATGCCGACGAGTCCGAACATTATGCCGATGAAGAAATACCCCACATCACTGGATTATGAACACCGTCCTGTCCGCGATCCCCTTCCTCGGAGCCTGCATGTGGACGTACCTCACGTATTCCGGGGAGTCGTCGGGAAGAAATCCGAACTTCACCAGCGCGTCTAAAAACTCCTTCAGAGCGTAACTTCCTGAATCCGCGTCGCGGAGCCTCCCCGCCTTCCGTCCGCACCACTGGGCCACGGTCACGGCCAGCGGGTACGTCAGCGGCTTGGGCACCTTCGCCTCGATCAGCGCGGCGCGCACCTGCCCGAATATCACGTTCTTCGCGCTCGTCCTTGCGAATCGGTGCATGCGCAGGACCTCGTTGAACGTGGGGAGCAATGCCGGTATGTCTATGCGAAACATGTGATTATCTCTTCGCGTCCGCGCGAGCCCTGATTATCTTCTCGTACATCGCCTTCCTCACGAACCTGGCGAACGTCGTCCGCTCCAGCGCGAGGATCGACCTGACCTCCGCGTACTCGTCGGGGTAGACCCACACGCCCACCCTTTTCGTCGTGATCTCGTCCTTGTCCATCATACCGCATGGATTATACCACATTTGTCACAGAATAGTTATCCCCATGTGTAAAACAAACGCCCCCTTGCGATTTATCCGCAGGGGGCGTATGCTCAATATGTTGAAGTATTGATAGCCCAAGTATACCATTTGGTACACCGGCCGTCAACTCGACGGGCGGGTATTTTTTATGCCCGGCCAATCCCTGCCGACGGAATGGTGCGGGCGAAGCGAAAACAGCCATCCGCCGGAATGCCCAGTCAAATGTTCGCAAGGTCACCCCTGCTCCACGGGGATGGTAAGTGGAGCCAGTCAAAACGATGACCCTAACCGGGCGCGTCATGCCTAACGGCTCCAGCGCGTCCGGCCGTAACTCCCGCATAAGCGACTGATGCCTGCGAGGAGACGTGGAGCCTAGGACTTCCCAGGAGTCAATGGGAAACGAAGTCCGGGAGAACCCGTGTTTCACGGGCTAAGGGATTATCATGTCTAACGATGGTTATAAAAACAGTATGCCCGAGCGTCACGGCAAAAAAAAACTCGTCGGCGGCGTGCCGGTCCTGGCCCCGTGTTCCAAGTGTCCCGTCGGCACCGGCGTCCTTCGGTCCGGGCGGTACGGGATCTATTACGCCTGCGTCTCGTGTTCCGCGACATTCAAGACGGCGGACGCGCTGAAAAAAAACAACGAGGCGAAACGAAAGGACCGCGAGCACCTCAAGGAAGTGTACGCGGTACAAAGGGCGGAGACGGAATCGAACAGGATCAGGACCGAGCGGAAGGCGGCGATGCGACGTACCCGATCTTCTCCTTGATTTCCTTGGGGAGGAACCTATAGAAATACCTCTCCCAGACGGCGGATCGATGGACGGCCTCGGTCCCGTCGCGGTGATGGGTCGGGCAGAGCGGTATCCCGTTCCACGCCTCGTTCCGATATTCCGGGTACTTGGCCCTCGAAAGGATGTGGGAATACTCGACCAGCGGGTAGCCCTCGCGCACTCCGTCGAACGACGGGGGTGACATTACCCAGCAGCGCGGATGCTGGCATCGACCCTCGTACTTCTCCATCACGGCCAGGTAAACGCTATGCGCGACGCTTTTTGCCATAGGCTAAAAAACCTCAAGTACCTCCGAACACGTCCCGCAAACGTACTTTTTCCCATCCTCAAGCAGCATAATTGCCATTGAGTTCGCAATGATCCCGGAGAACGTCCCGTTTTCCTTTGGCTTCCACCACGGGGTTTTTTTTGAGTCCTCGGTAATTTTAAAGTATCTCTCCGACTCCCTTTTCATTTCCTTGGAACCTTCCGTGGACCGCGAAATGTTCTTGACGAACAGCCAGTCGTGTTTCTTGCATTGCATATTTCCTTGGTTGTGTGCATTAGCGGTTCTGAAATTTCGCCGATCCGGCCTCCCTGTTCGTCGCCCGGAGCTGTACCTGAACGGCCGTTATGACCGATTCCATCGCGTTGAGCAGCCCGCGTATCTCCTCGTACTCGCGCTTGGCCTCCAGCATTTCCTTGGAATTGAACTCGACCTCGATCTTCGCCAGGCATTTCGAGTCGTCGATCGTCTTTCCCTCCGAGCGATAGCCCAGGTATTTTGACGCCTCCCTGTTCTTCGTCGCCACCTCCAGCGTCGCGTACCTCTGCCCGGCGTTCGCGGTCATCGCGGCGACGTTCGCCTGGTAGACCGCGAGCTTGCCCTGCGCGGACAGGAGCAGACCTTCCGAATGGTCCGACCATTTCCCCTCCTGGAGCTTCCAGATTATCCCGTTCACCTCCGATATCACCTCGTCGTTTGCCATCATACTTGATTCGTTTCGGGCGTTATGATAGTATCATAGCACCTATGCAAGATTTTTACGATCCCTCCGGCCTGGCGAGCGTTTCAAAGGAGAGCGGGAAGCCAATCCTGTTCTTCAGGTGGAAGCGCGAGGCCGGCTATTGCTCGGGATGCGGGTTGTACGATCGTCCGAACTACTCGAATGACCTGTGCCGGACGTGCTACGCGAACTGGATGAGGCAGAATCGTAAGTGGAAGGGGAGGGCCGAGTTTCCGGTCCCCGCCCGCGCGAGCGACTACAGGGAGACGGCCAGGAAGATGTACGGGAGGAACCCGCACTGCACGGAGTGCGGCGTCCGGTCGTTCATCCCGGACAAACCGTGTCGTCTCGCGGCCCCGACGCCCAGGACCGACCATACCCTGATGATCCACCACATTGACGGGAACCGGAAGAACAACGCGCCTTCCAACCTGATGCCGTTGTGCGGGATTTGCCACAAAGCCAAGCATAAAACGTAATAATCCCCTTGTGGATAAGTACCCTGTTCACGTTTGACAGGGTACTTTAGTTATAGTATACTCATAACATAAGCAACTAACGCGACGAGTATGAAAGACGCGAAGGACGAGGCAGGCGAGTGCGGAATCTGCCACAAGCCAGCCCTGTACAGCGAGGGAATCCAGGTGACGGACGGCGGGTTCGCCCACGACCTGTGCGCGGACCGCCTGGCGGAGGAGGACGAGCGGGAGCATCAGCGGATAATTCGAAGCTAACCGAAGAATTATGACCTACAGACAAATGCGCGAAAGGCTGAACAAGCTCACCGACGACATGATTCAGATAAGCCAGGAGATGGTAAATCTCCAGAAGGCGATCCGGGATCAGGCGGACGCGGAGCCGCCCGAGGAAACAAACTTCTAATATGAGACAAATAGCATTTCGCGCATGGGACGCCAGCGAGAAGGAAATGGTCTGCTGGCCGGTTCTTTACAACGATCCTGACGACTGGCTCATCGACCTTTGCATCGGGAGATGTCAGGAAGGAGACGCTTTGATGCAGTTCACGGGCCTCCTCGACCTGGATGGAAAGGAGATCTACGAAGGGGACATAGTGGACGTGTACCCACGATTTGAAGGTGGACCAGAAGGCAGGGAAACGATCATATACATGGACGGCGCGTTCGGATTTGGCGAAGTTGGAGGAGGAAGCTCATGGGACTATTACGAAAACGAGATGGGTTATCATGGCATGAGGGTAATTGGCAACATGTATGAGAATCCAGAGCTTGATATAAAAAATTGAACTCATTGATATGCAAAATCCTATCGAGACCGCCGAGCTGATGGAGCTTCGCAACGACGCGGACGGCCTCCTCAACAAGGCCAGGGAGGTCGCCGCGATCACGGAGCTGACGCACGAGGCCAGGGCGTGCGAGTTCCTCGCCCAGGTGAAGCGACGCGCGAAGATCGTGGACGACAAGCGGAAGGAGTACGTCGCCCCGCTCAAGGCCGGGATCGACAACGTGAACGCGGACTTCAAGAGCATCCTGATACCGCTCGAACAGGCGGAGGCGATAGTGAAGAAGGGGATGGTCGCCTTCCGGGACGCGGAGGAGTTCAAGGCGCGGGAGGCGGCTAGGATCGAGGCGGAGGCCGTGGCCAGGAGGATGATCGCGGAGGCTTCGAGGGACATGAGCCAGGACAATCTCGAACGCGCGACCGAGGCGAGCTGGGAACTGAACGACGCGAGGGCACTGGCTCCCAAGACCGTGGAGACCCAATCCGGGAAGGCGCAGTTCCGAAAGTCGTGGAAGTTCGAGGTGGTCGAGCCGAACGCGGTCGAGCGCGAGTTCTGCTCGCCGGACGACAGGATCATCCGCGACGCGGTGAAGAACGGGCTTCGGGAGACGCGCGGAATCCGAATTTGGGAGGAATCCGTGCCGGTCATCTCGTTCTAAAAGTTATCCCCACCCCCGTTGACGTTGTAAATAAAAAGGGTTATAATTTACTCATAACCGTCTCCACGATGCGACGGTTCGCGGCGATTGGAAAGGTCATGGCTAAGAAATAACCAATAAAGAATTATGAGCGAGACAAAGCTGGTCTGCTCCAAAGTATCGGAGGTGATGGCGGCGGTCGAGGCTATCGGCAAGGATCGGAAGAACGCGCAGCAGGGCTACTCGTTCCGGGGAATCGACGACATGTACAACGCGCTGAACGAGCACCTGGCCAAGTCCAAGATCTTCTTTACCTCGGACATCCTTTCCAAGGAACGCGAGGAACGCCAGACGAAGCTCGGCGGAAACCTGATCTACACGATCCTGACGATCAAGTGGACGGTCTACGCGGAGGACGGAAGCTCTATCGACACGGTGACGGTCGGGGAGGCGATGGACTCGGGGGACAAGAGCGCGAACAAGGCGATGTCCGCCGCGTACAAGTACGCGCTGATGCAGCTGTTCTGCATCCCGACGGACGAGCCGAAGGACACGGAGAATCAGACGCACGAGGTCGCCCCGAAGACGGCCACCCCCGCCATGTCAAAGCCAGTTCAGGCCGGGACGAACGCGCCGGCGGGCCTGGGGACATGCAAGGACTGCGGCGCGGGAATGACCGAGGGAAGGAACGGGAAGCCGTACTGCAAGCCGTGCTACGTCAAATGGGCGGAGGCGAAGAAGTCGGCCCCCGTGGCAGACCTCCCGACGATCAGCTACGATGAGGCTCCACCTGCCCAGGACGGCGAAATCATGTTCTAACCAAATATGAATGACAATATGAAAGGCTGGAAACACTATTCAAGGCTGGAGGGCAGGAAGACGCTCATGAGGGCCGCCGGGATCGTCCTGGCGGTCAGCGCGATGGCCGGTGGATCGTTCCTCGGCTACCGCGCATGGAAGGGAAACGCGGACTATATCGCCTCGCTCCGTTCGTCCGTCGCGGAGCAGTCGGCGAGGGCGGAGGGCGCGGAGAAGTCGCTTGGCGACAAGACTTCCGAGGCGTCCGACCTTTCCTCCCAGCTCGCCCAGACCAACGAGAAGTTCGGGGTGGCCGTGAGCGAGAGGACCCAGGCCGAGAGCGCGAAGGCGAAGGCCGACGCGGACGCGGCGAGCGCGAAGAAGTCGGCCCAGTCGTCCGCGAACGAGGCCGCGTGGCAGAGGGGGCTGGCGACGGAGGCGAACGGAAACCTGGCGACGTGTTCGAGCAACGAGGGGGCGCTGGCCAACGTCGTGCTGAACATCGACAAGCAGAAGGACTATTACCGGCTGTCCGGGCAGTACGTCGCTGAGGCGGCGAAGGCGTACATCTGGGAGCGTTGGAGCGAGGGATCGGACGCGATGGACTCCGCGATCTACTACCAGGACCTCGCCAATGACCTCCAGCCGACCGTGGACTACTGGCTCGGCCAGATCGAGTAGCGCGGGAATATGATCGTCTACAAGGGGCAGGTCGCCCGGTGCAAGTGCTGCGGAAACGAGTTCGAGGTACGATGGAACAAGCGGACGACGTTCTGCTCCTCCGACTGCTACCACTTCAACGACCGCGTGGTGTCCAGCAAGGAGAAGGTGGACCGGCTCATGGCGCTCTACGCCTCGACGGACTCGTTCTACATGCGCGACCTCTATCTCACGATGGCGGACGAGGAGGTTGGAGTATTGAAAGTCCTAACTGGATGGGACCGCGTATGAACTACTACCTGACCGACCACGCCAGGAAGCGGATCGCCGAGCGGTGGAAGGACGACCGGAAGCTGAACCCGTACCGGCTGGCGAAGGACGCATGGCTGACGGGAAGAATGATGGACGACAGGGAGACAAAGGTGTTCTTCTCGAAGTGGGCGGACAAGGCGTTCGACTACATGCCCGAGGTGAGGGTATTCGAGGGGATCGAGTTCCTCTTCCAGACGACATCCCAGGGAGACGTGCGCCTGGTGACCATGCTGGAGAACCATCACGAATGGAACGACAGGAAGGCCAGGGAGCGGAGGAATGGAAACGGATAACAAACGCGAATCGAAGCGATATGTCAAAGTCAAAGTGTCCGAACTGCGTATCGTACAAGCTGTGGGCCGGGCTGAGCGACAGCGGAATCCTGTCATGGGTCGGGAAGACGATAATGCTGGGCGGATGCCTCACCATGCCGTTCGCGCTCGTCCTGTTCTTCCCGCTCCTGTTCGTCTCCGTGGTCGTGGTGGTCGTCGGCTGGTTCGTGACGAACTCCATGGACTACCTGGACGGGACGCGCCGATACGTCTGCAGGGAGTGCGGGATGCATTTCAAAATTAACCGGGCATAGTATGAAGGACATTCGCAGGCCGGTCGTCGGAAAGTGGTTCTTCGAGATCGGGTTCGGGAGGCCGGGACACGTCAGCGAGATCGGGTGGTACCACTTCCGCCTGTGCGCGTTCAGGCTCCTCCGTCCCCCGTCCGACGGATCGACGCTCAAGGCGACCCCGCACGACGGGTTCATCCTCTCGTTCCTGGTGTGGCTCCCGATATGGCTCTGACGGCCCTGGGAAGGCTTTTCGCCCTCTGGAGGGTGTACAGGCTCGGAATCGCGCTGAGACGCAACCACGGGGCCGTTTTGGAAGCCTACGCGCGGGTAGAGGAGGCGAAGGCGGACGCGCGGAGGATCATCGGGGAACGCGCGAGGTCGTCCGCCGTGTACGCGCAAAGGAAATGGAGGCTGGAAAGGGAGCTTAATGACAGATAACATTTTGCCTGGGCCGAGCGTCCGACCTTCCGATCCGTCGCGGGCAACGCGAATTGGACCGGATGGGAGGACGCCGGGCTGGGCGCACAAAACGATATGGCCATGAAGCTCTACGTTTCCAAATGCCACTACGCCCCGCTCCTCACGCAGTACGGCGGGGAAGGAACGAACTTTTACCGATGCGCCTTCTGCAAGGAACCGGCGGACCAGGTCGTCTACCCGTTCGAGACCGAGAAGCAGATGACCGAATGGCTGAAGAAGCGCAAGGCGCACGCCGGCATGGCGTACACCGCCCACGTCCGCCTCGCGCAGCCCTGGTCCGAGAATCCCGTCCGCTCCAAGTCATGCTACCGCTCCAATATGGGATACCTCTTCGCGCTAATCACGCTCTGCCTCGTCGGGATCCTCCTGGCGCTGGCGGCGAGATAGATATGCCAGACCCAATCAGGCCCATGAGCGAGGAGGAGATCGTCAGTAAGTTTGAGGGATTCCCAGAGATGCAGGACATGTTTCGCTCCGCGATGCACTCGTATCTCGCGTGGGCGACTGAGCAATTGCCGAAACACAAGAAGCCACGGGGATACGTTTCCGCGCTCGCGTTCGCCGGAATAAACGGCTATGACCTTGCAATCGACGAGTGCCGCGCCAACCTTTTGAAAATAGCGAATGGAGTATGAGTAAAATATGCAAGCATTGCGAGGAAAAAGTTTCCGAGGACGAGTCAATCGGACCTAGGATGATCCTCGTGGGGAAGCCCGGAGGGCTGAGCGTCAATGAGAACTCCCGCGCGGAGATTGTCCTCTGGCAATGTCCGGTCTGCAAACTAATCGAACTCGTATGAAATGCCGAGTACTCAAACAGCTCCCCTTCGCCAAGGTCGGGGAGGAGGTGGAGCTTGTCGGTCTGTTGGGCGATCTTGAAAGAAAGGTCTATCGCGGAAAGATTGTTTTTCAAGACAAGCAATGGTCCTGGTACAACGCATGGGGCGACCCGATCAAGGACGGCTGGCTCGAACCCAAGAAGCCTGTCCGATGGTCGCCTTCCGATGGCGAATCCTACTGGTACGCCACCACCGCCCTCGTCCCCGCGCAGACCAAATGTACCTACGGCAACGACGAGGCACGCATCGCCCTCGGCAACGCCTTCGAGACGGAGGAGGAGTGCGCCGAGCTGTGCCTTCGCTTCAAGAACGTCCTCCAGGCTTACATGATGGAGCTCGTGGCTGAGAAGGACGGGAGGAAGGCGGATTTTGGAAACACTCTCATCGATCACAGTTGCAATCTCGATGCTATCTGCCGACAATCAAAAGGCTTGTGCGTCATGGAAATAAACCGCGAGTTCCTTGCGAGGAAGTCCTGCGATTATTGCGACGGCGACCAAGAGGTTCCGCCCTGTCCCAACGACTGCCAGTTCAGGCAGGAGAACAAAAATGAGGCCCGTATCATAACATGCCTGTGTGTCCCGCCCAAGCCAGGACAATGCCCGCGTTGCCTTGTCAGCCACGAGCGGGTCATTGAGGAGATGCGGCAGGAAAAGGAAGACACGACGGTCTCGGACGCCTTCGACGTTCCAAGCAATGCGTGGAAGGATGCCGTCTATGGCCTGGTATGCGGCAAATGCGGACGGCGAACCTTGTCGTCCTGCCTATGCGAACCACCACTCCTATGATCATCCAAATCCCCCTTGAGGACGACAACGAGGACAAGATGACGATGACCTTCGACACGGACGAGCTTGAGTCGGACGAGATCGTAAGCGTGACGATCGACAACGGCGAGGACGGCGACAGCCTTGAGACGCTCCTCTCGTTCTCCCTCTTCGTCTCCGACCTCGCCGCAGTGACGACCGCACTGGAGAAGATCCGCAACGACAGCTGGCTCAGGGAAAATAACGTGAGGTGATATGACCCGAGAAATAAGATTCCGCGTCTGGTGCAATAATAAAATAGAGCCCGTCGGAACCATTGACTGGGCGGATAGGCTTCCTATCACCTGTAACACGAAAACAAGAAAACTTTATCAGGACGATGACCATTTCGTTCTGATGCAATTCACCGGCAAATATGACAGGAAACACATGGAAATTTTCGAGGGGGATATAGTGAAAATTCTTTACTCGGACTGGCCGAGCTGTACCGGTTGTCATGAAACACTATCCGCCCACATGAACGCACTGGCTGAGACAAAAGTCGTCGTTTGGTCGGAAAATGGATTCTATGTATCTCATGCTATTGGCGGTTTTTCCGAATCCATGGAACTTGGCGAGCACGGAAACATCGAGGTGATTGGCAACGTTTTTGAGACCCCGGAATTACTGAAGTAATATGCCCCGCGAACAACACCCAGACTCCCCCGTCGTCTCGTGCCTGTGCGTTCCCCCTCGCGACGAGTGCGCCGGATGCCTGGACGGGGCGGACTGGCAAGCGGACGAGATACTAAAGACTTTGACGAAGCCTATGGACAAATTCTCGACATGGAAGATCGTGACGCTCGGACGATACAAGTCAGCGGAAGGTTACTTCGACGCGCTGAAGGCGAAAGGAATCAGTGTCAGCTCCCATGCCAAGGATGTCATGAAAAAGATCCCATACGCGCAGTCCGAGCACACCGTGGAGCTCGTGCTCGCCTCGGGCAGGGACCTCGGCCTGGCCGACAGCTACAATATCGCCGAGGCCGACGCCCCCGCGGCAACGTTCGGCCTCTATTCTTGCGAGGCCGAGGCCGCCGTTGCGTGCCGAGACCAGTACCTCGACCAGCCGCTGAACGAATGGCTCTGGTTCGCCATGAAGGCGGTCGCGGACTCCGACCTGGACCTCCAGGTGTTCTACGTCGGACGGTACTCGGACGGCCTCTGGCTCGACGCGGACTGCGTGTTCGCCGGCTTCAGGTACGATGCGGATACCGTGCGCGTGTGGTCCCGCCGGCCTCCCGTTTCTGCTCCCGCCGCAAGCACTCTGGCCTCGCAGCCTAAGTCCTCTCAGTCCCTCGTCACTCAGCCCTTCGCCCTCCTCCCCGGCAACCCGCGCTACGACGACGCGGCGCAGGCGTACTTCCGGGCGAAACATATGGAAAGTTCGGACGGGATCGCTTTTCTTGATTCTTGGAAGAATAACGTATGACCCAATATCATAAAATTCAGACGATGTTCAAGCGCGACCAAAAGACGAACAGAATCATCGAGGGCGACTGGACGCTGCCGGAGTTCGAGTATCTAAAGGACTGCGACTGGACGTTCACGGAAAAGGTGGACGGAACGAATATCCGCGTCATGTGGGACGGGAAGAACGTGACGTTCGGTGGAAAGACGGACGACGCTCAGATGCCAGTATTCCTGCTCTATTCGCTTCAGGCATTGTTCGAGGGCACGGAAAAGAGAGCCCTGCTCGGGACAGTGTTCCAGGGCGACGAGACTGAGGTCTGCCTGTACGGCGAGGGATACGGGGCGAAGATCCAGAAGGGCGGCGGAAACTACAAGCCCGACGGCACGGACTTCGTGCTGTTCGACGTGAGGATCGGACAGTGCTGGCTCAAGCGCGAGGACGTGGAGGAGATTGGCGCGAAGCTCGGGGTGCGCGTCGTCCCAGTCATAGGGCACGGGACTCTCTCGGACGCGATTGCCTTGGTGAGGGCCGGGATGAGATCGCAGTGGGGAGATTTTGAGTCGGAGGGCATCGTGGCCCGTCCCTCGGTCGAACTCAAGACTCGCATGGGCGACAGGATCATCACGAAGATCAAGGCAAAGGACTTCAATGTATGAGCGACCCGACCGACGACATCCCGGACTTCCTCAAGGACATGATGGAACCGAAGAAGAAGCCCGACAACGGCCTGACGCGGTTCGACGAGATGCGGGAGAGGATGAGGAAGATTAACCAGCTTATCCAGAATGGTGATAACAAAGATAATAACTAACGACAAACGATATGGAAGACAAGATCGTGGTAAACGGAATCAATTACGTCCGCGAGGGCATGGGGACGACCGCCGAGAAGCTGGACGGCCTTCGCTACTGCGTCGTCAGGACGTACTCGGCGGGCGTGTTCTGCGGGTACGTCAAGGAACGGAACGGGCAGGAGGCGGTCGTTCTGAGTGCCCGGCGGCTGCACTACTGGGACGGGGCGGCCTCGCTCTCCCAGCTTTCCCAGGAGGGCGTCACCAAGCCTGAGAACTGCCGTTTCCCGATGGAAGTCCCGTCCGTCGAGCTGATCCAGGTCGTCGAGGTGATCGAGTGCTCCGAGAAGGCGCGTCTTAATATCGCAGGGGTCCCCGTATGGACGGCGTAAGCTCCGGCTACGGCTCCGGCTCCGGCTCCGGCGACGGCTCCGGCT
>CAZTDV010000033.1:0-42033 GCA_964612195.1 uncultured Sediminibacterium sp. | reverse complement strand
TCAATTTTGGGTCCCCAAGAAGCATCATCGGTAAAATCGCGGTAACGCTTACCATTTAATGCTTGCCATTCTGCTGGCATAGTTGGGTTATAGGTAAAAGTTAACCAACCACCATCACCACCACCATATTCATTTTGGTAGTTAGGCATGAAAGCAGCTTTGTCAAAAGTAGTAGACTGGTTTACTTCTACACCAATGCCTTTAGATGCTCTACCTTTTTTGGTAGTCACCACAATAGCACCGTTACCAGCACGGCTACCAAATAAAGCAGTAGCGTTTGCACCTTTTAATACGGTGATATCTTCAACATCGTCTGGGTTAATATCGAAAGAGTTGGTGATTGTACCATCTACAATATAGATAGCACCCTGATCTCCTAAAGATCCACCACCTCTAATACGAAGGAAACCCTGATCGTTCAATTTAGCAGAAGATTGACCTCTGAATTGAACCCCAGCTACTTTACCCGCTAATGCGTTGTTTAAGTTTGGCTGACGAATTACATTCAATTTTTCATCGTTAATTACTTGAGAACTAAAAGGAGTTGTTCTCTGTGATTTTTTTACGCCGAATGCACTCGTAACAAATACTTCCTCTAGCTCTCCAGCCAAAGTAGTTATTTTAACATTTTGGTATCCAGTAGTTGCAGCAAACTCGAATGGCGCATGGCCTACAGCAGTTACTACAACTAATGCTCCTTGTTTCACTTTAAAGCTGAATTTACCCAGCTCATCGGCACGAGTGATGTTTTTTGTGCCTTTTTCCTGCACGGTTGCGTTAGGCACGGGACCTCTATCATCGGTCACCTGCCCCTGCACGAGGACTGTTTGAGCGAAGGTTGCCATTGTACACAACAACGCAAACGCCAACAGTGTCAGACTTTTTCTCATGTGTTAAGTTTTAGTTTTACAAAAATTGTTAAAAGATTTAACAATTACGCTAATGTAGGGAATTTTCTAATACTACCGTCTATATAAATTATCTTTTTCTTAATATTCAATAAAATGCCTTCACAAAGCTATTTTTTGACCATTCCCCCTTATTTGTGGTAATTTTGCCCCATGTTAGTATTAGATGGCAAGCTGGCTGCGGCCGCTGTAAAAGAAGTGTTAAAGGCAGAAACTGCCGAACTAGTTAAAAAAGGGAAACCTGCTCCTCACCTAGCAGCTATTTTAGTTGGAAATAATGGTGCTAGTGAAACTTATGTGGCAAGTAAGGTAAAAAACTGTGAAGAAACTGGTTTTGAGTCAACCTTGATCCGCCTTGGCGCAGATACAACTGAAGCTATATTATTAGAAACCATCCAATCCCTCAATAATAACCCTGCTATTGATGGCATTTTGGTTCAATTGCCTTTGCCCAAACATATTAGTGAAGAAAAAGTGATAGAAACCATTGATCCTAGAAAAGATGTAGATGGATTTCATCCAAGTAATATTGGAAGACTGGTTCAGGGCTTGCCTACTTTTATTCCAGCTACTCCTTATGGAATTTTATTGTTGTTGGCGCACTATAATATTAATACCAAAGGAAAACATGCGGTAGTAATTGGCAGAAGCAATATTGTAGGAAGACCCATGAGCATACTATTAAGTAGCAATATTCCACAAGGCAATTGCACCGTTACCCTTTGCCATTCACATACGCCTAACCTAAAAGAACTTTGTTTACAAGCTGATATAATGGTTGCAGCGCTAGGAAAGCCTGAATTTGTCACAGCTGATATGGTTAAAGATGGAGCAGTTATTATTGACGTTGGTATTACCCGTGTAGATGATGCTACTGCTAAAAAAGGTTTTAGAATAAAGGGAGATGTGCTGTACCAAGATGTAGCCCCCAAAGCAAGTGCTATAACACCGGTTCCAGGTGGAGTTGGGTTGATGACTATTGCTGGATTGCTCAAAAATACTTTACAGGCTTACCAAAACAATAGAGGATAATGAGTATTACCATTGACAATGCCGTTCAGCTACCCGTAATGGAAGCATTTTATACGCTTCAGGGTGAGGGTGCACACCAAGGCAGGGCCGCTTATTTTATTCGGTTAGGTGGTTGCGATGTGGGCTGTGTATGGTGCGATGTTAAAGACAGTTGGGATGTTACCAAACATCCCTTAGTATCAATAGAGGAAATTGTTGCAAAAGCAGCTTCATTTCCGGGCACTTTGGCAGTAGTTACAGGTGGAGAACCATTGATGCACCATCTAGATGCATTAACCGATGCTTTACATGCAGCAGGCTTTGAAACCAATATTGAAACTTCTGGATCTTCTCCTCTTAGTGGGCATTGGGATTGGATTTGCTTATCTCCTAAAAAATTTAAAGCTCCCTTAACCGAAGTAATTGTTAAAGCCCATGAATTGAAAGTAGTGGTGTTTAATAAACACGATTTTGAATGGGCTGAAAAATATGCGGCACAAGTAAATTCTGATTGCAAATTATACCTTCAACCAGAGTGGGATAAAGCCGCAGAAATGACCCCCCATATTTTAGCCTATATTCAAGCAAACCCACAATGGAGGCTCAGTTTACAGGTTCATAAGTATTTGAATATTCCATAACAACCAATGCCTCATTGTCATTCAATTGTAAAAATCATTTTGTTGATAGCGGTTCTACAGTTTGATGACAATTAACCCTTTACGATAAAGCAACTTTGCACCCACAATAAGTGGGTATGATGAAGTGGATTTTGCTTTCGGCTGTTTCAAGTTGTTTTTTTTCTACTGCTCTTGCACAACAACAAGACACTTTACAGGGCAACGGATCAATCACTGTTTTTACTGCTACTAAAACTGAAAGAGCACTGAGTAATATTGCGGTGCCTGTTCAAATTATTTCTCAAAAAACCATTCAACAAGCTGGGTCTTTGCGTTTATCAGATATTTTATCTGAGCAAACTGGTTTATTCATGACCAATGGTTTTGGTACTGGAGTAAGCATGCAAGGACTGAACCCAGATTATACCCTTATTCTAATTGACGGAGAACCACTTATTGGAAGAACCAGTGGGGTTTTAGATTTAAAGCGTATTACAGTAGGCAATATCAAACAAATTGAAATTGTAAGAGGACCTTCTTCTAGCTTATACGGCAGTGAAGCTATGGCTGGTGTAATTAATATCATCACCGATAAATCTAGAAAAAACACACTAGGCATTAGCACCCGTTATGGCACTTATAATACGGCTGATTTTAGTGTAAAGGGGTCTATAAGAACCAACCGAATCAACTACCAAGGTTTTGGAAATTTTTATAGAACAGATGGATTCAGCATTAGACCTAATAGTAGAGAAAGAAGTGTTGCGCCTATTGAAAGATTTACACAACAACATAACCTAGGATATAGATTGAGTGATCGCACCAACCTAAGCCTGAATATTAGACACAATAATGAAACCATCAAAAATAATATCACCGTAATCAACAATGGAAATTCCATTAAATCAATTGGTGTAGAAAAAAATGAGGACTTAAATGCAACTTTACAATTGGCGCATAAATTTAATGAGCGAGTAAAAAATACAACCCGCTTATATGGAACTCAATTCAACTCTTCACAGGAATTAATATCTGATAATGGGGTTCCTTATTTAGATGCTTTTAAACAACAGTTTGCCCGCATAGAAAATCAAACAGATATAAATCTAAATAAGCAATTGGAGTTCAATATTGGTGGGGGTTATATTCATGAAACTGCTAATAGTACTCGTTATGATAATAGTACTAGCATCAAAACAAATCGCATAGGATATATTTATGGTCAATCAGAATGGAGGGCATTAAATAAACTAACCTTAATTGGAGGTGCCCGTTACGACAACAACGAATTATTTGCAGCTGCATTTAGTCCTAAGTTGGCATTGCAATACAAAATCAATAAAAATATATCGCTGAAAGGCAGTATTGGCAGGGGTTTTAAGGCGCCAGATTTTAGACAGCTCTACTTAAATTTTACCAATACTGCAGCAGGTAGTTACAGTGTGTTTGGTTCGGTTGAAGCCCAAAAAATTATTAATGAACTTAACCGCATTGGGCAAATCAGTAGTTTAGAACCCTCTTTTTATCAACTCAGTAACTTACAACCAGAGTTTTCTACAGGTATTAATTTAGGTGCTAGTTACCAAAATGAACAATGGCATATTTCTGCCAATATTTTTAGAAACAATATTGAAAACTTAATCGATAGTAGACTAGTAGCATACAAAACAGGGGGTGCACAAATTTTTAGTTACCTCAATGTAAAAAATGCGTTCACACAAGGTGTTGAAACAGATATCAAATACCGATACAATAATCAATGGTCTTTTTCTGCAGGCTATCAATTTTTACTGACGGGTGATCAGGCTGAAATAAATGCCATTAAAGAAGGTAAAGTATTCACCAGAGATCAAAATGGATTCAGTAGAAAAATGAACCAAAGCGAGTACGTGGGTTTACCCAATCGTAGCAAGCATATGGCGAATATAAAATTGCAATACGACCATCAAAACTTTTTTGCAAATACACGTGCCTTGTATAGAAGCCGTTGGGCCACTACCGATACCGATGGAAATGGCATTTTCAACACCAATGACGCTTTTGCGAAAGGATATATTCAATTAAATATGGCGCTTGGTCAAAGTTTTAATAATGGTCTTTCTGTTCAAACAGGTGTTGACAATGTATTGAATTATACCGACGTATTGAATTTACCCAATTTACCTGGCAGAACTTTTTACTTAAGTATATCCTATAATTTTTTAAATAAAAACCCTAAATAATGAGCAAGATGAAACAGATGATTTTAGTGTTAGGCATTGCAGTAAGTGTTGTTGCCTGTTCAAAAGACGACAACAGTGGCACAAGCGCAGTAGTAGAAACCATTACAGTGAGAGACGTTCCTGCCGATACCATAATTGGCATTACACCTGGTGCACCTCCAACTGGTGGGTTCCCTTACGGTGCAGGTCGTTACACTTTTTACAGTTTAGAAACCAATAAAATTGTTCCAGCTTCAGACAGCGCAAGCAACAAATGGGACCTTGCATTTAAAGGAACCACCATTGCAACCAATAGCGGAAACAGTGGACCAGGTGGCGCAGGTGCATTTGTATTTGTTGGCTTATTCAATGATTTAAAAACCATTCCTGCAGACTCTAGTTTTAGAATAGACAATGCGCCTTCTGCTTTTGCTATTACAACAGGTAGCAACAGAGGTTGGTATGTTTATGATGGCATCAATCAATTGGTAACCCCTATTCCTGGTCGTGTGTTGGTAGTAAGAACTGCTTCTGGTAAATTTGCCAAAGTAGAAATTTTGAACTACTACAAAGGTGGAACTACCCCTGCTACAACTGCATCTGATGCAATTAAATTAACTACACAACGTTATTATACTTTCCGTTATAGTTTTCAACCTAATGGAACCAAAACATTCTAACACCCTACCATTTTAAAATCCTTTATCTAACCCGGCCTAGTGCCGGGTTTTTTGTAGGATATTTTTAACAACAATGGGTTGTTATTTTTACGAACTTGTTGCCAATGAAAAAGGCTTTGTTATTTCTAATTGCATTCTTTGGCATATCCCATTTAAATGCGCAGCAGTATGATCCAGAAAAAGTGAACAAAAAAGCATTGGTTCAATACAATAAAGCCATTGAATTATTAAGAGAAGACGATTACAAACAAGCAGTACCCCTGCTTTTAGAATGTATAAAAATAGATACCAATTTTGTTGACGCTTATTTATCTCTTGCAGGTGTGTTTGGAGAATTAAAACAATACAAGCGTTCGGTACAAATGTATGAACTGGGTAAGGCAAAAGATCCTGATTATTTTAAACCGTATTATTTGCCTTATTCTATCAATCTTGCTGGCAACGGAAATTTTGAAGGGGCTTTAAATGCTGTGAATCAGTTTTTAGAAAATCCCAACTTGAACGATAAGAGTATTAGAAGTGCGGCTTACAGAAAAAAAACCTATCAATTTGCCTTAGACTACGCTGCTAAACACAAAGAACTGTCTACCTATTATTTTGCTCCAGAAAATTTAGGCGATAGCGTGAATTCTGCTTTTTCTGAATACTATCCTTCTGTTACGGTTACCGATAGTTTATTGGTATTTACTCGAAGAGGGAAATATATGCGCGAAGATTTTTATTCAAGCACGATTGTTACTAAACAGTTTTCTAAAGCAGTGCCCATTGGTGGTGAAATTAATCAAGAGCCGCAAAAAGGCGCCATTACTGTTTCTCAAGATGGCGAATGGATGTTGTTTGCAGGAAGGTTTGCAGAAAGAGGATACGATAATTTTGATTTATACATTGCTTATGTTACCCCTCAAGGATGGAGTGACCCAGAGAATTTAGGCCCTGCTATCAATACGGAGTTTTGGGAAAGTGCACCTACATTAAGTCCTGACAAGAGAACCCTTTATTTCAGCAGCAGTAGACCAGGTGGTTTTGGTGGAAGAGACTTGTATTATAGCGAAAGAATGCCAAATGGAAATTGGACTTCTGCTAAAAATATGGGTCCGCAAATTAATACAGCTGGGGACGACCAAGCTCCTTTTATTCACGCAGATAATCAAACCTTATATTTTACCTCTGATGGACATCCAGGTTATGGGGGTACAGATTTATTTATCCTAAGAAAAAATAATAGTGGGCAATGGGGCATACCTGAAAATTTAGGCTACCCAATTAATACCATTGAAAACGAAGGAAGCTTAGCTGTTTCGGCAGATGGGCTAACCGCCTATTATGCCAGTGACAGGGCTGAGGGGAAGGGAGAATTAGACTTATATCGATTTGCATTACGCAGCAATATCAGGCCTATTAGAACTTTGTATCTCAAAGGAATTGTAACCGATAAAAGCAATGGCAAAAAATTACCCTCTTCGGTGGAACTCATCAATAACCAAGACCAATCTGTTTTAATGAAAATTCAAACAGATGAAACAGGTATGTATTTTATCACTTTGCCTGTTGGGCGTGATTATACTTTTTTAGTAAACAGAAAGGGCTATTTACCATTTACTGAATTATACTCTTTAGCTAATAAAGAAGCAGACAGCGTATACATTAAAAATATTGCTTTACAGCCTATCGAAATCAATGCTTCTTTTACTTTTAAGAATATTGAATTCAGTTCAAATTCATCGGAGTTGCCAGCATCTGCTTCCATTGAATTAAATAAACTGGTTGTATTGCTAAAAGAAAATAACACCATACAAGTTCAAATAAGTGGCCATACTGATAATACAGGTAAAGAAGAAGAGAATAAAAAGCTATCTGCCAATAGAGCTTTGGCCATTCTAAATTATTTAATGGAAGAAGGGATTGAAAAAAACAGATTAAGCTATCAAGGATTTGGCAGCAGCAAACCCATTGCTTCCAATGATACCACAGAAGGCAGGGCTAAAAATAGAAGAACCTCCGTGGAAATAACCCGACTTTAAGTATTTATACGCCTATCATCGCGCCAGCAAAAAACGAGCTTTATCTAAAGCATTTTATGCAGCCTGACTGCTGGTACAATATTGCCCTTACATTCATTCCATCAATTGGTCCTATTACTAGAAGGGCTTTGTTGGATGAGTTTACATTATCAAAAAATATTTTTAGTGCTACCAAAAAAGACTTGCTTCAAGTTAAAGGCATTGGTGAAAAAATTGTCAATGAAATTCTTACATGGAATAATCCTCAATTAGTAGATACTGAATATGCATTTATTCAAAAGCACCGAATAATGCCTTTATTTATTACTGATACAAATTACCCGCAAAAATTATTGGAATGCCCAGATGCGCCCACCCTATTGTATTACAAAGGAACTGCCAATTTAAATGCCCGTAAAATTCTAAGTATTGTAGGTACTAGAATGCCTACGCAATATGGCAATTATGTAATTGAAGAATGTTTAAAAAAATTACCCAAAGACGTATTGATTGTTAGTGGGCTTGCGTTAGGCATTGATACTATTGCACACCAAAATGCATTGGCAAATGGATTAAATACCGTTGGTGTATTGGCACACGGACTAGATGAAATATATCCGCCTCCGAATAAACCATTGGCCAAGCAAATGTTGCAACAAGGTGGGCTCCTAACCGAATTCAATTGTAAAACCATTGCAGAGAAATATAATTTTCCCAAGCGCAACAGAGTAGTTGCTGGTTTAGCAGATGCAACCCTAGTTATTGAAACCGCTTTAAAAGGTGGTAGCATGATTACTGCAGACTTTGCTTCGCAATACCATCGTGAAGTAATTGCTGTACCTGGTAAAATAATCGATCAAAGAAGTAGGGGTTGTTTAAAATTAATTCAAGAAAATAAAGCAACTATTTATACCAATACCGAAGACCTCCTACAACAATTAAATTGGGTAACTAATATTCCTGAATTATCCTTAGCACAAAAAAGATTAATTAGCTTTATGAAACAACAAGAAATTTTTTCGATGGATGAATTGTTGCAATTAACTGGACTTGGTATAGGGAGTTTATCTGGTTTATTATTACAATTAGAATTGCAACAAGTAATTCAAGTACTACCAGGAGAATCATTTACGCTAATGCCCGCTTACTATTCCACCTAATCAATAAAGCGAAAGCAATAAAAGCCAACATGCCCGGTGTTAAAAAAGCATATACAAATTGAGTGGCTTGATTATGATAAATCCATCCCGAAAAAAGTGCACCTGTTCCAATACCCACTTCTAAAGCAATGTACATAGAAGCGATGGCTTTGCCACGGTTTACTGGTTCACATAAATCTACTGTCCATGCAGTAATTACAGGGCTATTGATGCCCCAACTTAACCCATATAAAACTGCACCAACCAACATCATGGTTACTGAATTAGCTAAGGATAGTATAATCATTGCCACTACTAATACGGCTGTAGAACCTATTAATACCGGCACTCTTCCATAGGTATCAGAAATTTTACCCGCTACAAATCGAATGAATAGAGAAGCCACGGTAAAGAATGCAAAAAATATTCCTTTGTTGTGCAGGCCTAAGTGCTCACTAAAATCGGGTGCGATGGTTAAAATAGTTCCTATAGAAAAACAAAGCAAAACTGTTATTATAGCTGGTCTAATAGCAGAAGCATCAAATATTTCAGTTCGGTTGATTTTTAAATGCATTGCTTTAAAACGCTTGGCATTAGGCAGGGTTTCTTTTACATTGTATAAAATAATGACTGAGCCTAATGCTAAAAACGCCGATACATAGAACATGATATCGTAGCTAAAATAATTCACCAAATAGCTTCCCAACATTGGTCCTGCTGATGCACCAATGGTATACCCTATAGCCAATGCTCCCATGGCTTCTCCCCTTCTAGATTCATGCACCACATCTGCTCCATAAGCAGCAGTAGCTGTTGGTTTAAAACCTGTTGAAAATCCATGAACAAATCTCAATATCAAGAAGCCTGCTACCGAAGTAAGTACTGGATACAATAAACTACAAATCACACAAACCAATGAACCAAATACCATTACAGGAACCCTTCCAATAGTATCGGTTAATTTTCCGCTAAATGGCCTAGAAATACCAGCCATTAAAGTAAATAAAGCTATAATTAACCCCTTGTATTCGGCTCCCCCAATTTTGGTTAAATAACCAGGCAACTCAGGAATCATCATATTAAAACTGGCCGAAAACAGAAAATTACTAACGCAGAGTAAGCCAAACTGAAAAGTGAAAAAACGCTGATTGGGATTGAATAATTGGGATTCCATGCTAACTGCTTGCAATAATTGCGCACGAAGTTAACAGAAATAATTTTGGATGGAATTTAGCCCTTCTACTATCTTTGCACATGGCAACAAATCTCAAAAACACTACCAACGGTAGCAACTCGGCTAGATTATTTGGCGAAGGCCTTACATTTGACGATGTACTTTTAATGCCCGCATACAGCGATATTTTACCAAGAGACGTAAATATCAGTACGCATTTAACCAAGGATATCATCATTAATGTACCCATTCTTTCTGCTGCAATGGACACTGTTACGGAAGCCAATTTGGCCATTGCGTTAGCAAGAGAAGGTGGCTTAGGCATTTTACACAAAAACATGAGCATTGAAAGACAAGCTGAGCAAGTACGAAAAGTAAAGCGCAGCGAAAGTGGTATGATCATTGATCCGATCACTTTATTAATTGATGCAACTATTGGTGATGCATTGAAATTGATGAGAGAAAATAAAATTGGGGGCATACCAGTAATAGACAATGGAGGAAAACTAGTAGGCATTTTAACCAATAGAGATTTAAGATTCGAAACCGATTACAAGAAAAAAGTAAAAGAAGTAATGACCAAGGAAAACTTGGTAACTGCTCCTGAAGGCACCGATATGAAAAAAGCGGAGAATATTCTTCGCCGGTATAAAATTGAAAAATTACCTGTTGTAAATAAACAAGGCAAATTAATTGGCTTAATTACTTATAGAGATATTTTACAAATTAGAAATTTCCCTCACGCAGTAAAAGACAGCATTGGCAGATTACGTGTGGGTGCTGCTTTAGGTATAACCAAAGACTTAATGGATCGTGCAGCTGCATTACAACATGTGGGTGTTGATATTGTAACGTTAGACTCTGCGCACGGACATAGCAAGGGGGTGATTGAAGCATTAAAAGCACTTAGAAAAAACTTTAAGAAATTACCCATCATAGCGGGTAATGTTGGAACAGGTGCGGGTGCTAAAGCTTTAGCAGAAGCAGGGGCTGATTGTGTTAAAGTAGGTATAGGACCTGGTTCTATTTGTACAACAAGAATTGTAGCAGGTGCAGGTGTTCCTCAGTTAACTGCCATCATGGAAGCTACAAAAGCGTTGAAAGCAAAAGGCATTCCCGTGATTGCAGATGGTGGTATCCGTTATACAGGTGATATGGTAAAAGCATTAGCAGCGGGTGCTAATATGGTGATGATGGGTAGTGTATTTGCAGGTGTAGAAGAAAGCCCTGGCGATACCATTATTTACGAAGGTAGAAAGTTCAAAGAATACAGAGGAATGGGCAGCTTAGGTGCCATGAGTCAAGGAAGTGGCGACCGTTATTTTCAAGATGTAGAAGCAGATATCAAAAAATATGTACCAGAAGGTATTGAAGGACGTGTTGCTTACAAAGGAAATTTGAGTGAAATCATTTATCAATACGTAGGTGGATTAAGATCTGGTATGGGATATTGTGGTGCAAAAGATATTCCAACTCTACAAAAAGCCACTTTTGTAAAAATCACCAACGCGGGTATGAAAGAAAGCCATGCACACGATGTGGATATTACTAAGGAAGCGCCTAATTATAGCAGAAAATAATTCATCAATATGGCACTGAACAAGTGGACTTATTTACATCCGCTTACCTTAAGCCTTTTAACTGGTTTATTATTAACTAGTGCTTGGCCTAATACGGCTTTAACTATTGGTTTGTTATTTGCATGGGTGCCCTTGTTATTATTAGCCCATCAAAAAAGCAGCTCCTTTCCACTGTTAAGATATGTGGCCCTTAGTTTATTGATTTGGAACACTGGCACTACTTGGTGGCTTTGGAATTCAACAGGGTTTGGTGCTATTGCAGCCATTGTAATCAACACCACTTTAATGTGTATTCCATGGTGGGGATTTATGAAAATGCGGCAGTATTTTTCTGAATCAATCAGTCTTATTGCATTGGTTGTTTTTTGGTTAACCTTTGAATATGTCCATTTAAACTGGAGCATCAGTTGGCCTTGGCTCACTTTAGGGAATGGTTTAAGTGCGTTCACCCAATACATTCAATGGTATGAATATACTGGTGTTGGGGGTGGATCATTGCTGATATGGATCATTAACCTCCTCGTTTTTCGCAGCATGGTTTCATTAAAAGAAGCCGATAAAAAATCAGCCCTATTTTTTAGTAGCATAGCAGTATTGCTCATTGCGGTAATGGCAATCATTAGTTTACAATTATTGCCGATAAAAAGTGCCCTATCCGAAAAAACAAATGTGGTGGTGGTTCAACCCAATATTGATCCCTATCAAAAATTTGAAACGCTCACTACCGAAGATCAAATAAATCGATTGGTACAATTGACGGTAAATGCAATAGACAGCAATACTACTATGGTTATTTGGCCTGAAACAGCCATGAGTGCTGCAGACTGGCAAGACAATATAAAAGGGAATCCATATTATCAACCCATTTTTCAATTTTTAGCAGCGCATCCTTCTATTCAATTGATTTCAGGAATTGAAACTTTTAAACAGTACGGCAATACAGCTGCTACTAAAACTGCTAGAAAAACCAATGATGGAATTTATTACGATGCCTTTAATGCTGCAGTCAGTTTAAGAGCCAATCAAGAACCTGTATATTACAATAAAAGCAAACTAGTTCCTGGAGTGGAATCGCTTCCTTCATTTTTACGATTTATGGCCCCCATTTTTGAACAGTTTGGTGGTTCAACAGGTGGATATGGAGTGTCTGACACAGCCGTTGTTTTTAGAGACCCAATTGCGCAATTAAATGCAGCACCAATTATTTGTTATGAAAGTATTTATGGTGAATACGTAACCAACTATGTTAAAAGCGGAGCAAGCATGTTGGCTATTATGACCAACGATGGATGGTGGGGTAATACGCCTGGGCACCAACAACATTTATATTATGCCAAATTAAGGGCAATTGAAACCAGAAGATGGGTAGCACGATCTGCCAACACGGGAATCTCTGCATTTATTAATCCTCGCGGTGAAATAGAACAATCCTTAGCATGGGATAAAAGAGGCGCCATCAAAATGGCGATTCCTGCTGAACAATCGATCTCTTTTTATGTGCGGTACGGAGATATTATCTTTAAAATTGCTGCCCTATTTGCTGCTTTTTTTGTTGTAGTTTACTTCTACAAAAAAAGTACCCATGCCAGAAAAACAAATTAATCATTCTCATTATCAACTGTCTTATTCCGTTTATGGAAAGGGGAAGCCAGTTATTTTGTTGCATGGCTATGGAGAAGACAGTCAAATTTGGGAAAACCAAATTGAGTACTTAGCAAATCATTGTTTATTGATAGTACCAGACTTACCTGGATCGGGAAAATCAACCATTACACCACAAGGAATGGAAGAATGGTTACCCAATATGAGCATTGAATCAATGGCCCAATGCATCAATGAAATATTGATTGCAGAAAAAATAGCTGCTTGCATAATGTTGGGTCATAGCATGGGAGGCTATATTAGTTTAGCATTTGCACAACTGTATCCTTCCAAATTACTTGCTCTAGGCTTGGTACATAGCACGGCTTATGCTGATAGCGATGAGAAAAAAATTGTTAGAGAAAAAAGTATCCAGTTTCTTGAAGAAAACGGTGGCTATACTTTTTTCAAAACAAGTATGCCTAATTTATTTGGTAAAAAATTCAAAGAGACCCAAGCTTCTGTTATTGAACAGTTGATTGAACAAAGCAAAGCATTTGAAACTGCCCTATTGGTGGCTTATACGCGTTCGATGATGAATAGAACCAATAAAACCAAGGTTTTAGCATCCGCCTTATTCCCTGTTTTGTTTGTTGCTGGGCCCGAAGATATTGCTGCTCCTTTAACAGATATTCAAGCGCAGGCAACAGTTCCTATTAAATCGTATCTTGAGATAATAGAGGGTGTAGGCCATATGGGCATGCTTGAAGCGCCCCAAGTAATGAACCAACACTTATCTAGGTTCATTCATTTGATTCCATAATATGAAAATGTATTGGTTATTGCTTTTGATGGTACTTAGTAGTACTTGTTCATTTGCAAGACATATAGCTGGTGGTGAACTTTATTATACCTATACAGGTCCTGATCCATCAAATGCGGCAAATAGTGTTTATACTATTACGCTTCGGTTATTTAGAGAATGTAATTCTTCGGGCCCAACTTTAGAATCGGAACAAGCTACTGTTGGAATTTATGAAGGAGATATACTTTTTAGAACTTTGCCTTTACCCAGAATTTCCGATGTAAATACCATCAGTTTAAATACAGCTGCATTCCCTTGTTTGGTGGGTAATGTGGGGGCTTGTTATCAAGTTGCATTGTATTCTGCTTCCATTGTATTACCCAATAGCCCCATTGGTTATACTTTGTCTAGATTAGGTTGTTGCAGAGTAGATTTTATTGCTAATTTATCTATACCCACAAGTGTAGGAAGCAATTATGTTACAAAAATTCCTGGTCGTATTGCTTTGGCAGGTGGCACCAATAGTAGTCCGCAGTTTAATGTAAAAGACACTGCACTTATTTGTTCGCAAAAAAAATTCACTTTAGATTTTGGAGCAATTGATCCTGATAGCGACTCACTTACTTATAGTTTTTGTGATGCTTTTACTTCTCCTGCAGGTGGCGGGGGTGGTACCAATACTCAGCCAACCAATATTCTTTCTCAAATTCCTTTGCCGTATCGTTCCCCCTATAGTGGTACCGACCCGCTTGGTTCGAGTGTTAGCATTGACCCAGCAACTGGCGTAATTAGTGGCATTGCTCCCCCTCCGGGAAACTATGTGGTGAATGTTTGTATTACCGAATGGAGAAATGGAAGTTCATTTGCAGAACACCGAAAAGATTTTATTATGGCGGTTCAAGGTTGTGATTTTATTGAAGCCAATTTGCCCGATAAGATTATTCAATGCGATAATTTTACGGTACTATTCGAAAATGAATCAAGCTCATCTGCCATTACCAATTATGTTTGGAACTTTGGTGATTCTTTAAACAATACCCATCCCCAATCAGGTTCGGTTCAACATACTTACAAAGACACCGGTGTTTATAAAGCATACTTAACTGTTACTGGCCCCAAGGGTTGTATTGGTTCAGACAGTGTTGAAGTAAGGGTTTTCCCTGGTTTTAAATCGGCGTTCAATATTGGAGGAAGTTGTTTTTTAAATCCCTATACTTTTTCAGATTTAAGTAGCTCTGTATATGGAAACATAAATTTTTGGAAATGGAATTTTGGCGATGAGTTGGTGTTGAATGATACTTCTAGTTTAAAGAATGCATCTTATAAATACCAAACTCCCTCACTAAAAATAGTTGAATTAATGGTGGGCGATTCTAAAGGTTGTTTAGATACCTTAACTAGGGTATTGGCGGTATCTGAAAAACCATTATTACAAGTACCATTTAAAGACACTTTAATTTGTAGCATAGATAGTTTACCCATTAATATAAAGAGTACAGGATTATTTAATTGGGAGCCCAATATAAATATCAGCAATACCAATACAGCCAATGTGTTGGTTTATCCTAAAGATACTACCAAATATATTGTAAGCATTAACAACAATGGCTGCATTAGTAAAGACACTATTACGGTGAATGTATTGCCCTTTATTAAAGTAACTGCTGGTTTAGATAGTACCATTTGTTTGAGTGATACCATTCAGTTACATGTTAAAAGTGATGCACTTCAATACCAGTGGACCAATCAATTAAACGAAACAATATCTTCTGTCAAAAATCCTTTTGTAAAACCGAATGGCAATACCATTTATTATGTTACTGCTAACTTGGGCAAATGCCAAGACAAAGACAGTATTGATATTAAAACAGTTCCCTACCCAATAGCGAGTTTAGGTAACGACACCCTTATTTGCTTTGGCAATAGGGTTCAACTAAATGCTACAATTACTGCATCAAGTTTTCAATGGTTCCCATCGCTTAATATGTTTAATTCAAGTTCATTACAACCACTGGTTGCCCCTGCAAAAACAACCCGCTATTTTTTAAGTGTTGTAGATACTTTGGGTTGCCCCAAAACGGTAACAGATAGCATCTTGGTTCAAGTTGCAGCCAAGCCCATCATTTACGCGGGTAATGATACGGTAGTCAGCACCAATCAACCCCTACAATTAAATGCTCGTGGTGGGGCAAACTATCAATGGTTTCCTGTTACCGGATTATCTGATGCAAGCATTGCCAATCCTATTGTTCAATTGGGCAATACTATTGATTCTATAGTTTACAGGGTAAGAGGCGATAACAACAATAGTTGTTATGGGGAAGATTTTATTAAAGTATTAGTATACAAAGGGGGCCCTGATATTTATATACCTTCCGGATTCACACCTAATGGAGATGGCAAAAATGATGTGCTCAGGCCTATTCCCATTGGCATTGCTCAGTTAACTTATTTTAAATTGTATAACCGTTGGGGCCAACTCATTTTTAGTACCAACGAAATGGGTAAAGGGTGGAATGGAATTTTCAATGGAGAACAACAACCTACTGGTACTTATATATTTCAAGCAGAAGGAAAAGACTTTACAGGAAAAATAGTGTATAAAAAAGGGACAGCTGTTTTAATTCGGTAATGATTGCTTTAAGAAAATGCTGAGTTAGAATACTTGTAATATTCTAACTCAGCTAATAATGAAAATTAATAATTTTTCTATCGAACGATTATAATCTTCTTCTTTGAAATTGTTTTTCCAGAAGTAATATGGAGATAATAAATACCTCTTGCTAAGTTTGAAACATCTACAAAAGTTAAATTTGTTTCTGATTTAACTGATTTAACTAATAAACCCATAGCATTAAAAAAGTCTACCTTTTGAATATTATTTTTGGATGAGAAAAATAGAGTTGAAGACACAGGATTAGGATAGGTTTTTAATGAAAATGAATTTTTGATGTTATCATCAGAAAAATTTTTAACTTGAAAATTACTACCTCTCTTTACATTATTACCGGAAAAAGATCTATTATTGAAAACTGGCGATTCGTTGATATTGCCAGAAAATGTAAAGTCATATAAGTAATTTTCATGACAGCCAAATTCAAGTGTTTTTATTTCAATTCCTAACATAGCAGGAAATGCAGTATTATTTGGAAGTTGAAAAGTAGCTTCAAAAACAGAAGGTGTAAATGAAATTAAAGTAGCTATATTAGGAGCCGTTGCTGAATAAGTTACAAAACTATGATTAGGATCAAAAAAAACAGTTCTATCAAATTTTAGTTTGACTCCGTTTAAAATTTGGCCATTACTATTATTAACACTCAAGTATTCAGCTTCTGGTAGAGGAAAAGCTAATGGCTGATCGATAACATATACAGGATCAGAGGTTTCACAACCATTTGTAACTGTAAATTCATAAGTAGTAGGAGAACCAGGAGTAGAAGACGTCGGGGGATTAATTGGGATTGGCGACCCCTCAACATAGTCACGAAAATAGAATCTGGAATTAGCCCCTGGAATTTCTTGTCCAAATAACAACCACTGATACTTTGAAGAAATATTTGGGCTTGAAGTAAGGGTAAACTCATAATGTGAATCATACCCTCTACATAACGTAGTAGTTCCAGAAGGTGAAATGACTGGTTTTTCTGTATTGGAAACACAAACATTGACTTTGCTCGTACTCATTGGGCAATCCCCTAAAGTAAAGGATAAATTATCAATTGCCAAGTCATTCCCTTGACCAACTCCAATCATTTGTGGATTTGCATAAATTTCTATCGAAGCACTATTTTCATTGCTATTTGAATTCCAAGTTGCATTTATTGTTTCCCAATTGCAATTGGAGCCTGCTAGTATGGTATTATAAATCTCAACTCCATTTATTTTAATTATTAAATTAGTTTTATTAGCATCATTGTCAGGTAATGAAGATCTCAAAAATTGGCCTGAAAACGTATAAGTTTCACTTGGTAAAATATTTACAGTTTGATACCAAATTCTTTGATTGTTATTTAAAGAACCGTCAGCAACAAGCATATTAGAACCATTTGTTGAAGTATTGGGACACCACCAAGAATATATTGTTGAGGGAGAATTGCTTATATCATAAGTGCCATAATTATTACCACTAATCCCTAAACTATAATCCGAACTAAATAAGACATTTCCTTGTTCAAAACTTCCATTTGCTATGAGATTATTCTTTGGTGATACAGTTAAATAATAGGTTGTGGACTGAGACGGAGAAGCTGTTGGTGTAGCAATTGTATTAGAATTTAGCCCTGAAGTCGGGTACCATGAAAAAAAGAAATTAGCATTAGGCGAATTCCCTCCTATTACTGTAGACTGTCCAGAGTTAATTTGTCTATTAACACCTGCATTTGCAGAGATGCAAGGTGGAGGATCTCCCTCGTTTCCACCCTGTCTACCTTGAGTAAATGTAAAATTTTGAAAGAGAAAACAAAAACAAAAAACAAAAATTGGTTTTTTCATAAAAAGGATTTTAACTAAGCTAATTAACAAATCAAGATTTTTAACACTTATTTATACAACATAATGTTAATATGTTATTGAGTTTTATAAACCCACTCCATATTCTTAAAACACAGTTAATTTGTTAATAAACAACACAAATAATTTTCTTTTATTCTTATTGCTTTAAATTGCTTTTCAGTATGTGTAGGAAATTTTATTTGATTATTTTATGTATAGTATTCCTCTCCCATTTAAATGCTGCGCACTTAAAAGGGGGATGGATACAATATGAATATTTGGGTGATGGTGCTGCTGAAAATACTTCTAAGTATCGAATTACTGTAAGACAATATTTAGATTGTGGTTCAGAATTTAATGCAGGACAACGCGATCAAGAAGTATACATTGGAATTTTCAACTCTACCACAAATTTACTCTTTACTAATATTACTGTTCCAAGAACTAATTTTGAAAAGCTTGATAAAAGTCAATCAGATCCTTGTATAACAGGTAATCCTAAATCATGTTACCTTATTGATATTTATACTACTACAATTGACTTACCCGATAATCAGTCAGGCTATACAATTGCAGTACAAAGATGTTGCAGAATCTCAGGCATCGTGAATGTTACAAGTCCATCTCAAAATTCTGGCATCACATATAGCACAACAATACCAGGAGTAATTAATTCTATCGACTTTAAAAAAAACAGTAGCCCTTCTTTTGCTCAAAAAGATACTGTAATCATTTGCTATAATAGCCCATTTACTTTTGACTTTTCAGCAATTGATTCAGATGGAGACTCTTTAACATATAGTTTCTGTGAAGGATTAAATGGAGGTGGTCAAAGTCAAGGCACAGGTATAAATAGCGCAAGACCTAATCCTCCAGCAAATCCACCTTACAATTCCATTTTATATCAAAATCCATATGAAGGAATGACACCAATTGGAAAAGATGTAACTATTAATCAAAGTACTGGGTTAATATCTGGCATTGCTCCATTAATAGTTGGAGATTATGTTTTGGGGGTCTGTGTAAGTGAATTTAGAAATGGAATTGTTATAGGACGAACTAAAAAAGAAATTCATATTACAATAGCTGATTGTTCACTGTCAGCAGCTGACTTAAAACCAAGTTACATTACATGTGATGGGTTCACGATGACTTTTCAAAACGAATCTACTGCAAGCGTTTCCTCTTATCTCTGGGATTTTGGTGTAACCAATAGTACTACCGATATTTCCACCGATCCAACTCCCACTTATACTTATGCTGATACTGGTACGTATCAATTAAAATTAAAAGTGACCAATACCGGGGGATGTCAAGACTCTGCTTTTGCAGAAGTACGCATTTACCCCGGATTTGCACCAGATTTTACAGTCACTGGAACTTGCTATTTAAACGAATACAGTTTCAAAGACGCTACACTTAGCCAATACGGAACAGTAAATAGTTGGAGATGGAATTTTGGAGACAATACCACATTGGCTGATACCACTATTGCCAAAGACAGTACTTGGAAATACCCTGCACCTGTTAATACCAATGTAACTTTGGTGGTTACCAATAGTAAGGGTTGCATAGACAGCATCACCAAACCATTTCTTGTTTTAGATAAACCTTTGCTCAACTTAGCATTTAAAGACACCCTTATTTGTAGCATAGACACATTGCCTTTATTGTCGAATATTGGTGCTGGCACTATTAATTGGACCACCGATATTCCTGGCAGTTTGTCTAGAATATCAAATAGATCAATTGCTAACCCATTGGTATACCCAGTAGATACTACTCGTTATATTATTACACTCAATAATAACGGTTGTATTAATCAGGACACAGTAACCGTAAATGTATTAGATTTTATTTCGGTAGATGCTGGTCCTTCTGCAACTATTTGCCAAACAGATACCATTCAATTACAAACAATAAGTGAAGCATTAAGTTATCAATGGACTTCAGCATCTGGAGAGGTTGTTGACCCTGTTAAATTTCCTAAATTGGTTCCATTACAAAATGAAACCTATTATGTTACGGCCAACCTTGGGTATTGCCAGGCCAGAGATTCTGTACGAATTATTGTAGCACCCTATCCACGAGTTTCATTACCAGCGGATACCATCATTTGTTTTGGCAATAGACTAAACATTCCTGCTAGTATTGTGGGTACGAGTTTTCAGTGGTCGCCCACCAATTCAATGATTAATTCAACCACTGTAAATCCATTGGCTGGACCTTCTAGAACCACGGCTTATACTTTAACAGTGTCAGATACACTAGGATGCAATAAATCGGTTACTGATACAATAATAGTCAGGGTTGTTCAGCCCATTATGGTAAATGCTGGCCCTGATACTTTTGCTTTGCCTGACCAACCTGTTCAACTTAATGCTACTGGCGTAGGACAATTTAGTTGGTCTCCTACTACAGGCTTAAGTGATCCAACTATTGCAAATCCAATTGTGACTTTAACAGCAGGCACCGATTCTATTACTTACACGGTAAGGGTAACTGGAGATGGAGGATGTTTTGGAGAAGACCAAATGAAAGTAAAAGTTTTTGTGGGTGGACCTGAAATATTTATTCCATCTGGTTTTACACCCAATGGTGATGGCAAGAATGATATACTAAGACCCGTTACAGTAGGGATTACCAAATTGAATTATTTTACCATTTTCAATAGATGGGGTCAACGAATTTTTACCTCCACCGAATTAAACAAAGGATGGGACGGCAGGTATAACGGCGAACCACAACCTTCTGGAACTTATGTGTTTCAAGCAGAGGGTATAGACTATTTAGGCAAGCGTGTTTATAAAAAAGGTACGGCCGTACTTATCAGATAGTTTATTTTTGCACCTATGACAAAAACGATTTTAATTACCGGTGCTACTGCTGGTTTTGGCAGAGCAACTGCTGAACATTTTGCTGCTGCTGGTTGGAACTGTATCATCACAGGTAGAAGAGCCGATAGACTCACAGAACTTGCCAATTCTTTAATGAATAAGTACCCTGTTCAAATTCATAGCCTTTGTTTTGATGTTCAAGATAAAGAAGCCGTTTTTACTGCAATCAATAGCTTACCTATTGAATGGCAATCTATTGATGTTTTATTAAACAATGCTGGCTTAGCATTGGGTAGAGACTCTTTTGAATTGGCCAATTTAGCTGATTGGGATACCATGATTGATACCAATGTTAAAGGATTAATGTATGTATCAAAAGCAGTTTTACCATTGATGATTGCGAAGAAGAAAGGACATATCATTAATATTGGTTCTACTGCTGGTAAAGAAGTATACAAAGATGGCAATGGTTATTGTGCTTCAAAGCATGCAGTGGATGCAATTAGCAAAGCCATGCGTATTGATTTATTGCCTCATCAAATAAAAGTGACTGCCATTCATCCTGGAGCAGCAGAAACAGAATTTTCTTTGGTTAGATTTAAAGGTGACAACCAAAAAGCGGATGCAGTTTATGACGGATACAAAGCACTAGAAGCAAAAGATATTGCAGAAATAGTTTATTATGTTTCTACCTTACCTGCGCATGTTTGCATCAACGATTTAGTAGTCACTTGTTTGTCTCAGGCAAACTCCTTTTACTTACATAAATAATGGCAATGCATTTAATGGGCAATCCTTCTACAATTACACAGCTATTTGGAATAAAATATCCGATTATTCAAGCTGGAATGATTTGGGCAAGTGGTTGGAAATTGGCCAGTGCTGTTAGCAATGCAGGTGGGTTGGGAATTATTGGTGCAGGATCAATGTATCCAGAAGTTTTAAGAGAACATATTCAACAATGTAAATTAGCAACCAATCAACCATTTGCTGTAAATATTCCGCTAATGTATCCTGACCTTGGAGTTATTGTACAAATCATTATTGAAGAAAAAGTACCCATTGTTTTTACTAGTGCTGGCAATCCTAAAACCTATACCCCGTTATTTAAGCAACATGGAATTAAAGTAGTACATGTGGTGAGTAGTTCCAAATTTGCACTAAAGGCAGAAGCTGCTGGTTGTGATGCAGTAGTTGCAGAAGGTTTTGAAGCTGGAGGTCATAACGGAAGAGAAGAAACAACTACCCTTGTATTAATACCTGCTGTAAAAAAACAAATTCAGATTCCTTTAATTGCTGCTGGTGGAATAGCCACTGGTCAGCAAATGTATGCTGCCATTGCATTAGGCGCAGATGCCGTTCAAGTAGGCAGTCGTTTTGTCTGCAGCCACGAAGCTTCTTCTCATATGCAATTTAAAGAAGCAGTTATAAAAGCTGGTGAAGGAGATACCCAATTGAGCATGAAAAAATTGGTGCCCGTGCGACTATTAAAAAACAATTTTTTTAATCAGGTTGCTGCTGCTGAACAGAGAGGTGCGGACGAAACTGAATTAACTCATTTATTGGGCAGAGCCCGAGCCAAAAAAGGAATGTTCGAAGGAGACCTTGCAGAAGGTGAATTAGAAATTGGCCAAGTAGCCGCATTAATAAATGAAATAAAAACGGCTGGAGAAATTGTAGCAGAAATGGTTGCTGAATTCAATGCCTGCGTTGGATCTATTAAATCCATTTAACCAAAATCAATCTCGGTATTATCTCCAATATTTAAACTTCTACTTAATCCTTTTACAGAAGCGTCGCTTCCAATTAGTGAATTATCTAAAACCACTTCAAATAAATTGGTATAAGAACCAATGATGCTATCGCGTATAATGGAATGCTTCACAGTAGTATTGGCGCCGATGGCAACATGTGGCCCTATAATGGAATGAGAAATATCACATCCAGGTGCAATACTCACCGGTGGTATAATAATGGTGTCTTTAAAATCGTGTATGTATTGAATATTGCCCCCGAACTTTTTTAATAATGTAGCATTGCTTTCAAGTAAACTTTCTTTTTTACCGCAATCGAACCAACTTTTTACTTTGAATGATTGAAATTTAGCACCTCTTTTAATCATGCAATCCAACGCATCTGTTAAGTTATACTCTCCCTGTGTTTTAATGTCTTGCATAAACAGGTGGTGCAAACATTCAAATAAGAAATGGGTCTCTTTAATTTTATATAAACCAACCAACGCCATATTACTTTTTGGAATAGAGGGCTTTTCTACTACTTGTTCTATGAAGCCTTCCTCATCTATAGAAGCAACCCCAAAATTTCTTGGATCATCTACTTTTTTTACGCCCAACATACTGAAAGGGCTATCCACCACTTCTTTTACATCGTATTCGCAAATGGTATCGCCCAATACAACAAACACTTCATCTTCACCTACTATATTTTTGGTTAACTCAATGGCATGCCCGGTTCCTTGTCTTTCATTTTGAAAAACAAAATGGGTGGTTAAATCTGGATAGGTTTGTTTAACGTAATCTTGAATTTTTTCGCCTAGGTATCCAACAATAAAAATAAATTCATTTATTCCTGCATCCCTTAATTGATCAACAATAAAACTTAGGATGGTCTTTCCTGCAATAGGAATTAATGCTTTGGGTTGTGTATATGTATGCGGTCTTAGTTTAGTTCCTGCACCCGCAACTGGTATAATAGCTTTCATTGGGAGGTAATTTATCCATGTCCGATTCTCACTTATTCCTATCTATATCGGCCAAATGGGGCTGTAAAATAGTAAATAACGCGTAAATTTGACAAAAATACACTTCATGCAGAGAGATACACTGGTTTTTGACCTAATTAGAAAAGAGTTAGAAAGACAGCGCCAAGGAATTGAGCTTATTGCTTCTGAAAATTTTACCAGCCTGCAAGTAATGCAGGCAATGGGTAATGTGATGACTAATAAATACGCTGAAGGGTATCCTGGTAGAAGGTATTATGCTGGTTGTGAAATTGTAGACCAAACAGAACAGCTGGCCATTGATCGTTTAAAAGAAATTTTTGGGGTAGAATATGCCAATGTGCAACCACATAGTGGTGCACAGGCTAATGCTGCAGTTGCGCTAGCTGTATTACAGCCAGGAGATGCAACATTAGGGTTAGACCTTAGCATGGGCGGTCATTTAACCCATGGAAGTGCGGTTAATTATTCTGGTAAATTATACCAACCCCATTTTTATGGTGTTACCAGAGAAGAGGGCTTAGTTGATTATGAAATGTTAGAAGCAAAAGCCCGTGAAGTAAAACCAAAATTAATTTATTGCGGTGCCAGTGCTTACAGTAGAGATTGGGATTATGCAAGAATTAGAAAAGTAGCTGACGAAGTAGGTGCTTTAGTAATGGCAGATATAGCTCACCCAGCTGGCTTAATTGCAAAAAAATTATTGAATTCTCCATTTGAACATTGTCATTTTGTTACTTCTACTACCCATAAAACATTGCGTGGACCTAGAGGAGGAATTATCATGATGAATAAAGATTTTGAAAACCCTTGGGGATTAAAAGATGTTAAGGGCAATATCAGAATGATGAGTAACTTATTGGATATGGCGGTGTTCCCTGGTATTCAAGGGGGTCCACTAGAGCACGTTATTGCTGCAAAAGCAGTGGCTTTTGGTGAAATTTTATCTGATGAGTTTTTAGTTTATCAACAGCAAGTTCAAAAAAATGCGCAAGCCATGGCCAAAGCATTTGTAGATAAAGGCTATCATATTATTAGTGGCGGCACCGATAACCATTTAATGTTGATTGATTTAAGAAATAAAAATATCAGTGGTAAAAAAGCTGAACAGGCGTTGGTTCTAGCAGATATTACTGCCAATAAAAACATGGTTCCCTACGATGATAAATCTGCTTTCGTAACTTCAGGCATACGATTTGGCGTTGCAGCAATTACTACTCGTGGTATGAATGAATCTCATATGCCTTTTATTGTAGACTCTATTGATCGTGTATTAATGAATGCAGAAGACGCGCCAATTATTAGTGCTGTTCGCAATCAAGTAAACGAATTCATGGAACAATTCATCCTTTACCCAGAAATGGGCTAAAATAATTAATTAGCTATGCTACAAAGAATACAAAGTATTTGGTTATTAATTGCTGCAACCATGAGCGCATTGAGTTTAAAGTTCTCTTACTTCAGTGGCAATAAGCTTAACACTGAAACAAATGTAAAAGAGTGGGTAGAATATACTGCAGCGCAAGGTAGTTTAAACGCCATTTTAACCATTGCTATTTGCGTGGCTACATTGGTATGCATTTTTATGTATAAAGATCGGAAAAGGCAATTATTGATCAGCTTGTTGATATTGGCAGTTTCTCTGTTGAATATTTTCTTATACTACAATGCAAGCAAGACTTTTACAGAATCAAATACCGACTTGACTGCTTTAATTAGTTTGTCTATTCCTGTATTTTTAGTATTAGCTGCATTAGGCATTTATAAAGACGAACAGTTGGTCAAAAAAGCAGATAGATTAAGATAAGTACCCTCCAAAAATAAAAGAAGCGCAGTATCCCCTCAGTTACTGCGCTTTGTTGTTAAATCCAATTACTGAATTAAACTAGGTTAAAAATAGCCTTCTAAGGAGTAATGAGATTTGAAAGTAGACCATGTATAACAATTAGTAGATAAGCGTACATAATTAGTAGACAAATACTGCTAGAACAAACAAAAAGAATACATTCGCTATGTAATACCGTATTATGTACCAATGCATTATAGCAGACGACCACCTTGTAGAACGAGCACTTTTATCTTCCTATATCAAAAAAATACCTTCCTTAAATTTAGTTGCAGAATGTAAAACCGGGCTTGAAGTATTGGCTTTTTTAAAGGAACAATCTATCGATATTGTTTTTTCTGATGTAGACATGCCCGATCTTACAGGTATTGAATTGGTAAAAACATTAAAGAATCCACCCGTATTTGTATTTATTTCTTCTTTCCCAGAATATGCAGCCGAAGGATTCAATTTAGATATTATTGATTTTGCTGTTAAACCCATTTCCTTCGACAGATTTGTAAAAGCAGTAAATAAATCGATTGAATACATTGAATTGAAAAAAACAGCCGCTCATTCAACTGCCTCCATTCAAAATGAAAATACCGAAAACTATTTTTTTATAAAAGACAATAAAGGAATCACTAAGGTTGATACCCATAATGTTTTATACATTGAAAGCATGGGAGACTTTTCTAAAATATACACCCAAGATCAAAAAACGCTAGTGATGTTGGTAGGCTTAAAAAATGCAGAGACCCAATTGCAAGCGAAGAAATTTATTCGAGTGCACAAGCAATATTTAGTAAATGCTGAACATATTGTGCAGGTATTAGCCAATGATATCATTCTAAGCAATAAAGTTTCAATTCCTCTAAGCAATGCCTATAAACAAAATTTAAACGAAGCAGTAATTGATAAACTTCTATTAAAGCGATTCTGATTTTTAATCAGACTTCTTATTGATTGGTGGATTTAGGCAAATGAATCATCATGATTGATCCTTGAGGGTGATTATTCTTTGCAGAAAGTTTACCAGACATCATTGAAAGAAAGTTTTTAGAGAGCATTAAGCCCAGTCCGGTACCTTTTTCTTTATTTGTACCATACGTACTAGCCATTGTATTAACGGTGTTTGCATTGATACTCTCTAATGCTGTTGCAGACATTCCAGTTCCTTCATCGGCAATGCAAATAATACATTCGGTGTGAATATTCTCAACACTTAATTGGATGGTTTTACCAACATAACTAAACTTTAAAGCATTGCTAACTAAATTTCTAATTACAAGGGCCAACAAATTTTTATCTGCTTGTACCCAATCATGTTCATTGATCGTATTGTAAATCTGAACATTTTTCTGTTTCAAAGTTGCACTAAATGATGTCAATACTTCTTCTACAATAGTATTAAGGGGAATATTTTCAATATTAGTTTCAAAGCCTTGCAATTGTGTTCCTGCCCAATTCAACAAATTCTCCATTAATGCAGAAGTACCCCTAAGTGTATTACCTAATTCTTTTGCATATTGCGCCAATTGATCTTTGTTTATTTCATCGTTTTCTAATAAATAAACAAAGGAGATCAAGCTATTAACTGGGCTTCGCATGTCGTGGGTGAGAATACTGAATATTTTGTCTTTCACTTGAACCAACTCAGATAATGATTGTTTTTGAGCTTCTATAGTTGCATTTAATTCCTGTGTTTTCTTTTTGCTCTTATAAAAAAACCAAGCTGCAGTAATAACCACTATAGTTAATATTCCCATTAACCATGCAATCTTATTTTTGAAGCTTATTTCTAACTTTTTCTCCGCCAATTGTTGGTTAATCATTTCTTGTTCAACCGCGTATTCTTTTTCTTTAATACTGAAATCTAGTTTTAATTTTTTACGAGTGAATTCGTTTTCCTTTTCTTTATTGAAGATTTGATTCTCTACATTAGAAAATCTTTTGTAGTAGTAAAACGCACTATCCATTTGCTTTTGGCGCTCGTAATAACTACTCAAACTTTCAGCAGCTTCTCTTTCCACATCTAATAAACCAGACTGAGTAGACATATCCAATGCCCGATGCAAGTAGCTTACTCCTTTTTGATTAATCTGTTGGCGATGAAAAAACCGGCCTACTGTACCATAGGTTGCTGCTAAAACATTTAAATCTGGCCCTTGCACTGCAACAGCAACCGCTAACTCATACGCCCTAGTAGCATCTGTTAATTGATTCAATTGTTCAAATGAAGTACCCATTGCAATCAACATTTCCGACTTCAATCCCAAATCATTATCTAATTCTGCAATTGGGATAGATTCTTTCATTAATTGGATAACGCGCAGGTACTTAGTTTTTCCCACTGCCCCTATTTTTCTCAAAGAGGCTTCATCTGCATGTAGTAGAATATTGGCAATGATCAATTTGATACTCCCAACTCCCCTAGACATTGGGCCTTGCGCTTCAAACATTGGCAGCGCTTTAGTAGCATATTTATAAGCTGTGGTATAATCTTTTAGCTGAATATACGTGCCGCTTAAATTATTATAAATACTCGCTTGCCCACTTTGATCATTTAAGTCAGCATACAGTTTTAAGGCTTTTTCACTTACATCAATTGCATTTGTATAATCAGTGATTTTATTATAGATATCACTCATACTCATATAGAATCCAGCTTGCAAATTTTTATCGCCTTCTTTTGAAACCAATGCAACGCCTTCCTTATATATTTCAAGTGCTTCAGCAAACTCACCCTTACCATGGTGAACAACTCCTAGTCTAAAATAAAATTTTCTAAGATTATCTCTATTAGGCAATTTTAACGCAATTGCTTTAGCAGAATCTGCATATCGTTTTAATTCGGCTACTGGTCTTTTATTGTACACCAGCTCTCCATATACCCTTATTAACATCCGCATTTTAAGCGAATCCATCATTTTGTACTCATTAGAAATTTTAATTAGACTATCTAGTTTAGCCTTGTCTTGTGCTAGCGCAGTTGACATTGAAATTGTCAAAAAAAGAATACAAGCAAATGGAAGTTTAATCACTAGAGGGGATTACAGGTTCGTTGATTATTTACAATTAAATATAATGCGCAATTATTTAAATAAATGGAGCAGTGATGCTTTTTTTATTGTTTTTTAATTCAGCCGGAATTCCAGCATACACCAATTCTCCACCAGCATTGCCGGCTTCGGGTCCTAATTCAATTAACCAATCTGCCGACTTTAAAACATCGGTATTGTGTTCAATTACAATCAATGAATGGCCTTGCTCAATTAGTGCATTAAATGAATTCAACAATTTTTGTATATCATGAAAATGTAAACCAGTAGTAGGTTCATCAAAAATAAAAAGTACATGTCCTATACCCTTTCCTTTTCCAAGAAAACTCGCCAGCTTTACTCGCTGGGCTTCTCCGCCACTTAAGGTATTGCTACTCTGCCCTAATTTAATATAACCCAAGCCAACGTCTTGCAAGGTTTTGATGGCTTTTTGAATTTGCTTTTCTTCTTTAAAAAATTCAAACGCATCGTCTACACTCATTTCTAAGACATCGTGAATAGAAGCATTATTGTATTTTACTTCTAACACTTCTTCCTTAAATCGCTTCCCACCACATGATTCACAAGTAAGATGTACATCGGCCAAAAATTGCATTTCAACAATGGTTTCTCCTTCACCTTTACAAGTATCACACCTACCTCCATCTACATTAAAAGAAAAATGTTTGGGTTGAAATCCGCGCATTTTTGCCAATCCTTGTTTAGAGTATAAGTCTCTAATAGCATCGTAGGCTTTAATATATGTTACTGGATTACTTCTAGAAGATTTACCAATAGGTTGTTGATCTATCATTTCAATTTGCGATATAGATTCAATATCACCTGTGATGGCTTTGTGCAAGCCCACTTTATCTGCGGCTTCCCCTTTCAATTTTTGTAATCCTGGATAAAGAATTTGCTTAATCAAAGTAGTTTTCCCACTTCCACTAACACCGGCAACAACACAAAAACAATTCAGTGGAAATTTGACTGTGATGTCTTTTAAGTTGTGTTGTCTTGCTCCTTCAACTTGAATATAACTATTCCATTTTCTGGTTTTTTGTGGCGGTGATATTTTATATTCACCAGTTAAATACTTACCAGTAAGGCTTTTTTTATCTTTTATAATTTGATCATAATTGCCTGCTGCCACAACTTCTCCACCTAAATGAGAAGCCAATGGTCCCATATCAATGATATGATCTGCTTCTCGCATCATCATTTCGTCGTGCTCCACTACCACCACCGTATTACCTAAATCTCTGAGTGATTTTAAAACTCCTATTAACCGTTGAGTATCCCTTGAGTGTAATCCAATTGAAGGCTCATCTAAAATATACAAAGAGTTGGTCAGGTTACTTCCAAGGTTCCTTGTTAATTGAATACGCTGGCTTTCGCCACCACTAAGTGTGTTGGCCAATCTTTCTAGTGTTAAGTATCCTAATCCAACAGCTAATAAAGTATTGATTCGTTGGTGTATTTCTAATAAAATCCTTTTCCCAATTGCTAGCTCTTGCTCCGACCATTTAATTGCATCAAACCAATCTTTTAAATGGCTTACCTGCATATTACAGAGTTCCCCAATATGCTTCCCATGTATTTTAACGTACAGTGCTTCATTTCTTAATCGATAACCCTCACAAGCATTACAACTGGTTCTACCTCTGTACCTACTTAATAAAACACGGTATTGAACTTTATACAGGTTTTGTTCTACCTCTTTAAAAAAATCATCAATCCCCAAAGCTGTTCCTATACCGGACCATAATTGTTGGTACTGTTCCTTGGTTAAATCCATTATTGGTTTATGAATAGGGAAACCCGATTTACTAGCTCCTTTTATAAATTGATCTTTCCACCAACTCAATTTTTCTCCTTTCCATGGAGCAACAGCATTTTCATACAACGACAAGCGCTTATCGGGTATTACCAAATCTTTGTCGATTCCTAATACTTGTCCAAAGCCCTCACAAACCGTACACGCACCATAAGGATTATTAAAAGAGAATAAATTGGGGGAGGGTTCTTCAAACTGAATTCCATCTGCCTCAAACTTATTGCTGAAATGCAGCAACTGACTGCTATTTACTTCTATAAACATTTCGCCATGCCCTTCAAAAAAAGCAGTTCCTATAGAATCTGCTAACCGATGTAGGTCTTCTTCATCAAATGTTTTAACCACCATTCTATCAATCAGTACATAATAATTGGCCTGATTGGTTTTCCAAGTTTTTGCCAATGCTGCGTCGGTTAATGCCAACATATCTTCTATTCTTTCAGGCACTCCAGCAGCATCTTTTTTCATCAAATACATTCTTGAAAAACCCTTCTGCATTAATATGCCCAACTCTTCTCTTATGGCTCTATTTGCATGTTGTTTAAACGCAACCAACATCACTAGCTTAGTGCCTTCTTCAAGAGTTGAAATGGCATTCATTACATCTGCTACCTCATCTTTTTTTACTTCCTTACCACTAATAGGTGAAATGGTTTTACCAGCACGTGCAAACAATAGTCGGAGATAATCATAAATTTCAGTCATACTGCCCACTGTACTCCTAGGAGTTCGAGTAATCACTTTTTGCTCAATAGCAATTGCTGGGCATAATCCCTTAATATAATCCACATCTGGTTTTACCATCCTAGACATGAATTGTCGGGCATAAGCACTTAAACTTTCTGCATAACGTCGTTGCCCTTCTGCAAATAAAGTATCAATGGTTAATGATGATTTTCCACTACCCGACACACCCGTTACTACAATTAGCTTATTTCTAGGAAATGAAACAGTAACATTTTTTAAATTATGTGTTCTGGCCCCATGTACCAATATATCATTGTTTTGGGTAGTTTTTGCCGACTTTTTACTCGTTGCCATAAGGTTCACAAATTAAACAGATTATTACAGCTTTGGTTGAGTAAACCTTAAATAACCTTCAAAAAATCAGCGAGTTAGAATGTGAATAACCTTGAAGGTCTATAACATGATTTCCACAAAAGATTTATGTATACAAAAGAATTCTATTTTGTTCAAGATTTAAAAAATCGTTGTCCAATATCCTGATTTTAATCCTGACTCAAAAACCTAAACTATGAGAACATTAGACCATGCGTCTGATACAGAACTGATAAGGGCATTTCAAGACGGAGACACCGATGCGTTTGAAACACTTATCTACAGATACAAAGACAAAATCTTTTCGTCTATTTTGTTTTTTGTTAAAGACACGTATTTAGCGGAAGACCTCTTTCAAGACGTTTTCATCAAAATCATTGATACTTTAAAGAATAAACGCTACACCGAAGAAGGCAAGTTTTTGCCTTGGGCGTTAAGAATAGCCCACAACCTATGTGTGGATTATTTTAGAAAAGTGAAGCGCACTCCTGCAATTAAAACCAGCGACAACAAAGATATTTTTGATGTATTGCAGATTTCTGAAGAAGGCCCTGATGGAAAAATCATGCAAGGTCAAAGTCATGATCGCGTAAGAAAAATGCTGGATTTGTTGCCAGAGGAACAACGTGAAATAATTGTACTGAGGCATTATGCCAATATGAGCTTTAAAGAAATTGCAGAAATTACCAACTGCAGCATTAATACTGCTTTAGGCAGAATGCGTTACGGCTTAATCAATCTTAGAAAGATGATGATTGAGAAGCAAATTGCACTTTAAACACCACTAATTTTAATCAAAGACATCCTATTGTTGTTTAAGCAATTGAATGTCTTTGATTAATTGTTCTATTTCTAATTGAAGGGTTCCATTATAAATTCCCCTTATTCTACTTTTTTGATCTACCAACAGTACATGCTCTGTATGCAGGAATTCAGTACTGTCTTTTGTAAACCCTAAGTCTTCTTCGGCAAAGTATCCCTTTCTTGCAAGTGTGTAAATAGTGGCTTTATCGCCCGTTAAAAAATGCCAATTAAAAGATCGGTCTATTTTATTTTCTTCCGCAAAAAACTTTAAACGAGGAACAGAGTCAATCCAAGGCGTTACACTATAAGAAAGCAAAACGGTTGAAGAGTCATCTTCAAATGCTTTAGCAACTTGTTTTAAATGATGAATCATCTTAGGGCAGATACTTCCACATCTGGTAAATATAAAACTGGCTATATGAATTTTACCTTGAACAGTTTGATTGCTAATATGCTCACCGTATTGATTCACAAAATCAAAAGAAGGAATATAATGGGTCTCAGCAGGTTTAGTATTTAACTGATTGGCTAAAAAAACAGGCGTAAAATCGGGGGTATTATAGTAAGGTAAGGATTGCTCTTTTTCTTGATTATTGGTACAAGACCAACCAATCAAACAAACACTATACAAACTAATTTTTAAAAATACTGTCCGTAACATTGATACAATTTTTTGTTCCTAATAATCCAAACCTCCTCCCATCTTTTATAATATAATTGGCTTTAATTTTACCATTATCATACCACCATTTCTGTGATCCAACTTCATGCCCTTGCTGGTAATTCATCTGCTTTACCAATAATCCTTGTTCATTCCATTCCATACAAGTGCCATTGTATTCATCGTTTTCAAATTGATACTGCATAAAGGGTTTACCATTCGGCCACCACACCGAATATTTTCTGGTCTTTTTTCCATTATTGAAAAATCGTAACTCTTTCACTTGTCCGTTTTCATATAAGCTTTTCCACTCGCCTTCTTCTTTGCCTAAAAAATAGCCCCGTATAAACGCAGTATCATTGCTATTGGGAAACAAAGCATATAGTTTCCCCGAAAAAGGGCTTGATTGATAATAGATAACCCCATTCAAATTATTGAGCCCACTATCTTGGTATTGCACCCAATTATTGGGTACAACCGGATTGATGGTTGATATCATAGAGGAATCCTTTGCATTACAAGCAATGAAACCAACCATAATAATCCATATTCTATTGAGTAACTGTACCTGCTGTGCCATAAAAGCCACTTCCGTTTATATAAGGATCTGTTGCGTTAATATGATAATGATAAATTCCATTGGGATAATCAACTGTTGCATGACTATGTCCATGATAGGCATCTAACATAGCATTGGTTACCAAAGCCCCATTTTCTTCTGGTCCATAAACAGGAAATCCATCCAATAAAAAGCCCATTAGTGCAGACTTACTGGCTTTAACAGTAGTTAAATACAAAGGCTCAACATGGTAATGGTATCTTCCCCCTGGTGCAGGATGCCCCCAATATTGATCGAAGCTCATGATTTCATTGGTTAATGGAGTATTAGGTCCTGCATACTGATTGTAGAATGGAACACCGTTTAAAGCAACACCAATAGCACCTAAAGGAGTTGCGGCAGGGTTAGAAGCCACTTGTGGATTAACTGGAATTTTAAATGTATAGTTTAAGGCAGAAATAGAATTAGGGTTCTTACTAAAAGAAACGCCACCAAAAGTAGTACCAGCAAAATTTTCATATAAAGTATTGCCTACAGCATAGTAAGGACTTTTATGATCGGGGGCACCTGTTGTTTTAATAGTGATATAAGAACCATCAGAGGTAATACTAGATGCCCCATATATTTTTTGATAAATAGCTGGAACAGCAGCTGTACCAGTTGTTGTAGTGGTGCTTTCACTTGTTTTTTTACAGGAAAAAGACATGAACGAGAGTATGGCAAATAAAAAGAGGCCCTTACGCATAAGTATGTTTTTAGTTAATTACTGCTATAGACTACTCTTCCTTTAAATGGTTTAATGAAAAGTTTAATAAATAAAAAATCCCGGCTACCTGAGGCAACCGGGATTAAAATGATTCAATAGCTTAACTATTTTTTTTGATCAAATGCGGCTTTGGCTGCATCTAAATGAGCAATGAATTTTGCAATATTTGGATCATAGCCATATTTGATACTACTTAATGGTTTCCCATTTAAATCTAAGAACATATACAATGGTTGAGCATTAAACCCGAACTGAGAAATTTCATAATCTAAGTTCTTATCACCCTCTGTTATTACTTTGTCGCCATCTTTTTTTATATACTGCTCTTTAATGGGCAATTCAGTAGACTCATCAACATAAAGACTTACCAACACGAAATTCTCTTTCATCCGCTGCAATACTGCTGGATCCTTCCAAACTTCTTTTTCCATTTTACGACAGTTGGCACAACTATGTCCGGTAAAATCTAACATAATGGGCTTATTCAAAGCCTTTGCAGCTGCCATTCCTTCTTCTAAAGTAAAATAGGCAACCAAACCATATGGAACATGCAATTTATCTGCTAAGCGTTGAGGAGGTTGTGCAAGATTAGCAGTTGAAGCAGATTGCTTAGTACCACTATTCAACTGATACTTTAATGCATCTAAATTAAATTCCTGTGTTCCATCCGGAGGAATAAAACCACTTAAATGCCTTAGTGGTGCCCCCCATAATCCGGGTAAAATATACAAGGCAAAAGAAAAAGAAGCAATGGCAAAAAACAATCTAGGAACTGATACAAACGGCAAATCACTATCGTGCGAAAACTTCAGTTTACCCAATAAATAAATTCCCAACAAAACAAATATCACTATCCATAAAACCAAGAACACATCTCTATCTAGTAATCTCCAATGATAAATTAAATCTACATTAGACAAGAACTTCAATGCCAAAGCCAATTCAATAAATCCAAAACTAACTTTTACTGAATTTAACCATCCACCACTCTTTGGTAATGATTGCAGCATAGAAGGGAAAAACGCAAATAACGAAAAAGGCAATGCCAATCCTACCCCAAAACCCAACATTCCAATGATGGGTGCAGTACTTACTCCACCTGTGCTTGTTTGACCAAGTAGGGTTCCTACGATGGGGCCTGTACAAGAGAAGGAAACAATTACCAATGTTAATGCCATGAAAAAGATTCCACCTAAACCACCTTTACCTGCTTTTTGATCGGCCTTATTAGCCCAGCTATTGGGCAATTGCAATTCGAATGCCCCAAAAAATGAAATGGCAAAAACTAAGAAAATGGCAAAGAATAATAAATTAGAAATGGCGCTTGTTGAAATTTGATAGAGTATATCATCTCCAAAAAGAAGTACTAATAAGATTGTAGGAATGGTATAAATACCAATGATAGACAACGAATACCAAAGTGCATTTTTTATTCCTGCAGCCCTGGTTTTACTTCTTTTTAAAAAGAAACTCACCGTCACAGGAATGAGTGGAAATACACATGGCGTTATTACCGCCAATAATCCAGTTAAAAAAGTCAATAAAAATATTTGCCATAAAGTTTGATTGGCAATATTGGTATTGTCATCAGCAATATTGTTGTTAGATGGTAATACTTCTACTGCAAATGATTCGCTACCGCTAGGAAATTCATCCACTCGTTTTCCTAACCAATTAAAGCTTCCTTTTAATATGGCACTGTCGCTTGCATTTACTTTGAAAAAATAAATAAAAGTTACACTGTCTTCGTATACACTTAGCCCAGGTGAAGTAGCATCTGTTGAAGGTATTTTTACCAACTTGCCTGTTTCAAGAATTGAATCATTAGCAGTTGAATTATCTATTTGCAAACTAGAAACAAACTCATCTTCTGCTGATAGTTTTTTTACACCAAACAACTGGAAGCCCTTTTCTAATTTGGCACTAATATTCAATTGCACCAAACTATCGTTGGTACGTTGGGTAGAAAAAACAAATTGCACAGGTGTTTTTTCCTGTGCAATTGTAGCTTGTGCCAGCAATACAATTACTAGCAGTGATAATATTTTTTTCATACTACAATAACTTAATATCAAATTGTTTTTTTGTTGGTGGTAAACACTGTTCATCATCACATACCATGAAGTTTACATAGCCTGCAATATTGGTTTTAATACCTGGTTTTACTTTCACCATTTGTGTGTATACCACTTTACCACTGAAAAACTGCACTTCCATTCCAAAAATCTTGTCGTTGATTTTTTCTAGCTTTCCCGTTTCTTTAGTGTTGCCTATTTTTTTAACCAAGGGATTGGTATTAAATACAACTTTGGTGGGTATAGGACCTCCGGAAGGCATATGCTGAGAATACATATGCCATGGCTTTGGAACATTGGCGGTAATAGTCACTTCAAAGGAATCTGCTGTTTTTTTCTTTGCCTCAAATGTCCAAGCAACAGGGTCTTTTATTTGAGCAAAACCCAATTGCAAAAAACCCAAACTAAGGACTAACAAAAATATTTTTTTCATAGCTTTATTTTATCGCTTTATTGAATAGACAACAGATTAAATACTTTTAAGCCGTCTAAGTTTTGTAAAGCACTGTTTGTTGCTCTTTCAGGATGGGGCATCATTCCAAACACATTGTTTTGTTTGTTTCTGATTCCAGCAATATTTCTAGCTGCTCCATTAGGGTTTGCATGATCTACAATATTTCCTAATTCATCTGAATACCTAAATAGCACTTGATCGTTTTTTTCCAAATCATTTAAAGTTGCTTCATCGGCATGAAACCTACCTTCTCCATGTGCAATAGGTATTTTTAAAGCCCCAGTAGCTGGATTAGTAATAAACACATTTTTACAAATGAATTGTTGGTTGGCATTTTGTAATAAAACCCCTGGCAATAATCCACTTTCGCAAAGAATTTGAAACCCATTACATACCCCTAATACTTTTCCACCTTTATTGGCAAATTCTATTACAGACTGCATCATGGGGCTAAAACGAGCAATGGCTCCACAACGCAAATAATCACCATAAGAGAAACCTCCAGGTAGTACAATACAGTCTTCGGTTGAAAAAGCAGACAAATCTTTGTCTTTATGCCAAAGCATAATTACTTCTTTATTCAAATCTTGCTGCAAAGCATCTTGCATATCTCTGTCGCAGTTGGAACCTGGGAAAACGACCACACCTAACTTCATGTGTTTGTAATTTAAGCTACAAAGGTACAATCCAGAAAGAGAAAGAATGCCTAAAATTTGACCAAATACCAATTATTATACATAATCGCCCCAATAAGAACAAAAAAGAGGAAATTGGGGATTAGCAGTCGCTTAGGATGAGAGAATGAAGCTGAAACAAAAGCTGTAAACGGAACCAAACACAAAATTGCCGAATTTAGGCCCGCATTAGCAAAAACAAAAGGTGCTGCTGTTAAAATAAAGCACATTAGTAGTAAAGCAGCCCAATTTTTACGCATTTGTATAACCAATCTGCTATTAAACTGTTGCCAGCTAAAAAAACCAGCCAACAAAACCAATACCAATGCAGACAAACCAGCAATTTCTTGGTTATTTAATTGTTGAACTGGAACAGTCAACTCCATTTGAGGTAAAAATTGACCAATGGTAGTTAATTGATTATTTAAATAAAGCCAAGACGCTAAAAAATAAAATGGCAAAGCAATGCCCATTAATAAAGTAAACCATTCTTGCAGTTTAAAAGAGCGCATAATTCCTAATGCAAACAACACTACAACAATAAGAATAGCGGTAGGGTGATAGCATAAAATAGTAAGACTTACCAATAATCCTATATTAAATAATAAAGTTTTAGGAGCAGGATGATTATACAACCTGGTGATTTTAATATAAATCCAAATCAACAAAAAATTAGCCATCAATGCAGGACTAATAGTAGCCCATTGGGGCAATAAACCAGTAAGCAATACATAACTCATTGCTACCGTATAACCAGCATTGGGAAACATTTTTTGCTCGGCCAGCAAAAAATTAAGTCGAATAGATTGTAACACTATCACCGATATATAAATAAAAAAACCCGCCGAAGAAATGGTTTCTTTTAAGTAATGATTCAGTAAATAAGCAAACCAGCCGTCTTGATTATCGGCAACAACCCTAATAGGAACAGTAAAACCATGCAGATGAACCAATAGGCCAAGCAGCACTAAAAAAATAATATTTACAACAGATTTGTCTCTAAATAAAAATACCACAGTACTGCAAATTAATAATCTATTTTGGCAAAACAGGTATAGCCCCTATACATGCAAGGTACAATTGCCTGACGAGCCCCGGTTTGTTTGGAATGCCTAGGCATAAAATCATATCCTCTTTCCAAATTTTTGATGGTAGGGTTTCTATCTATTTGTCCTTGAGGAGAAAGGGATTGGTCTGTTAAGATATTGCTCCGCTTGTCTTGAATATTAAACATGAACCTGATTTGGTCTCCTGAATTAATGATTCCGTATCCAATATAATTATCGGTATTATCGTCGTATTGTGTTTTACGAATAATATTACTCCACTCCATTTTACCAGTGGGTTCAAATGAAATAATTGCAACATTATCCGAGAAATAGCGAGTTACACTATTAGGCCCCATATTATTCATTCCCCAGGGTGAGCCCCATGGATAGGCATTTAAACCAGACCCATAAGGGTAATATCCACCTAATCCAATTCCTAATGAACTACCCATATAAGGATTGAAGAAAGGAGAGCGGTTCATCATGTCCCAACGGTTAAATGTATTGCCTCTTGAACTCATGTAAGCAGATTCTGCAATCATCATAAAACCACCGTCTCTTCTTAATATCAGGTTTTTTAAATAAAAGTCATTGAAAGCAGTTTTTGTGGAACCTTCCCCTCTTACATCGGCCCTGAATTCATCTGAAAAAACCGTAACGGCATTAAGTGTTTCTATATTGGATTGTTTATCCCACAAAGAGTAATACAATCCATCTATATTGCCACGTTTTTGTTTACTAAAAAAAGAAGTAATTAATATTTTCTTATTTAAGTTATCAATTTTAATTCGGGTATCATCTAAAAAAATCGCTTTTACTTTTACTTCACTGATGGTAGGATTAATGCTGCCTAATGTTTTTATCACCAAACTGACTTTATTAATGCTTTCATTGGTAGCTACGCTGGATTCTCTCAAACAAACCAAATTACCATCGTTGTCAATACCAAATTCTCCTAAGTAGTCATTTCGGTCGGGCATGGCAATGGCAATTCTTACTTTCTCTAATTGCTTTAATTCTTTATCAAAAACGCAGGAAGTAACTACATGTTCTTTTTCATTTCTGGTACTTACTTTAAAAGCTGCCAATTTTTGCTTGTCTTCACTATTTACCACCGTATAAATTCTGCTATTTGCGGAATAGCCCATACCAGCAGTGGTATCCATCATTATGGCATCCCCCATTTTTTTACCATCTGCACCAATTTTGGCCGCCATGATATAGTAGACGTTTTTAAGCTGGTATTGATAAATAAAATAAGTAAAATCGGGGTAAGTAATAAAATCGGTACCCAATACCCTTGCTCTATCTGGTAAAAAATCAGCTTTTACCTTATTGCTCAATTTCATTTCTGCATCATAAACGGAAAAGAAATGATCGTCTCTGGCGTTTTTATAAATGAGGTATTTGCCACTGATTTTGCCTACAACTTCAAAATTGAGGGTCCTAGGATCGTCGCGGTCTGGCTCAGAATACACGATTTTTTGCGCTGAAACAGTGATAATCCCCCCAAAAAAAACCAACAAACCAAGCAGCAATGACCTTTTCATAAAAGCAAACTTTATATTATCAAATGTACGCTTTGTACAGTTTATCTAGTTTATACAATTTACCCATACATTTGTTAAAGATCTAATTGCTTTAATGCTTCAAAGCCTGTTTTGTGAGTAAAAATATCAACAAAGTTTCCGCTGCCGGTCTCTTAATTGCCTTGGGAATTATTTACGGCGACATTGGAACATCCCCATTATACGTTTTCAACGCAATCATTACCAACAGAATCATTTCGGAGGAATTGATTATTGGGGCATTGTCTTGTATCATATGGACCATTACTTTACAAACTACAGTTAAGTATGTATTATTGGTGTTAAATGCAGACAACAAAGGGGAAGGCGGAACATTTGCTTTGTATGCATTGGTAAGACGCAGGAAAAAATGGCTGGTCATCCCTGCAATGTTGGGCGGTGCTGCACTTTTAGCCGATGGAATCATTACCCCACCTATTTCAGTTACCTCGGCCATAGAAGGATTAAAAGAACTTCCTGCTATGAGAGAAATTGCTCAAAACACCATTGTACTCATAGTAATTGGCATATTAGCAGCTATCTTTTTTATGCAACAATTTGGTACTGCTAGTATTGGAAAATTATTTGGGCCCATTATGTTTATTTGGTTCACCATGTTGGCCATTTTAGGTATATGGAATATGGGGAACGATTTAAGCGTATTCAAAGCCTTGAACCCTTATTATGGCATCAAATTATTAACGCTATATCCCAATGGATTTTGGTTATTAGGGGCTGTATTTTTATGTACCACTGGTGCAGAAGCCCTATATTCTGACCTTGGGCATTGCGGTAGAAAAAATATTAGGCTCTCTTGGATTTATGTAAAAGCATGCTTGCTCTTGAATTATTTTGGGCAGGGTGCTTTATTGTTAAGCAGCCATAAAGGGCTGTTGGTAAATGCAGCCAATAAAGCACAATTCGGAATCAACGCCTTTTATGATTTAATGCCCCAGTGGTTTATTTTGGTTGGAGTAATCATAGCTACTTCAGCAGCCATTATTGCCAGCCAAGCAATGATTTCAGGATCATTCACTTTAATCAGTGAAGCACTTCGATTGAATTTATGGCCTAAAATGAAAGTTCGCTATCCATCAGAAGAAAGAGGACAATTATTTGTTCCCGGCATTAACCTATTGCTATTTGTTGGCTGTATTGGAATTGTACTCTATTTCAGAGAGTCTTCTAAAATGGAAGCTGCTTATGGTCTAGCCATTATAGTAACTATGCTAACTACTACAATTCTATATGCTAATTATTTAGTGCTAAAAAGAACTGCATCTGTTTGGATTTATGTTTTCTTATTTGGCTATTTAATTTATGAATCTGCATTCTTAATTGCATTGATGGAAAAATTTGTGCACGGAGGTTATGTTACTTTATTAGTGGGTGGTGCATTATTTGCAGTCATGTATGTTTGGTACAGAAGTAGAAAAATTAAAAACCGTTACGTAGAGTTTGTTCGCTTAGAGAATTATATTCCCATGATTCAAGAACTAAGCAACGATAAAAGTATTCCTAAATATGCCACCCATTTGGTGTACATGACCAGCGCCAATAACCATAACGAAATAGAGCACAAAATCATTTATTCTATTTTAAATAAAAAACCGAAAAGAGCAGATATCTATTGGTTTGTTCACGTAGACGTATTAGATGATCCATATACTTGCGAATACAACGTAGAACATATTATTCCCAATGATATCATTAGAATTGAATTCAGATTGGGCTTTAGGGTAGAACATAGAATTAACCTGATGTTCCGCAAAGTGGTAGAGGAATTGGTAAAGAACAAAGAAGTAAATATTACCAGCAGGTATGAAAGCTTAGAAAAAAACAATATTGTAGGCGACTTCCAATTTATTGTTTTAGAAAAATACCTGAGCCAAGA
>CAZTDV010000032.1:0-42203 GCA_964612195.1 uncultured Sediminibacterium sp. | reverse complement strand
CGTTGAGGCTTTAATAACCCACATACCTTTGTATTCGGGTTTAACTTCTTTTTTCTTACCGTGGGGCTTGTCGCCGTCACGAAATGGAAGTTTAAGTTGTGGCCACTCTTTAGGGTTGTCGCCCCATTTAGCTTTCGCCGCCACCAATAAAGGACGTTCGATTTCGCTTTTTTTAACTTCGTCCTTCGGTAAAAGAAGTTCTACCGAGTAGTATTCGGGCGCGCCCGGTTTAATTGCTTGCGCTTTGAAAACGTGGGGGTGCGAAAAGCGCCCCACCGGTGTAAGCCATTGATTCGGTTTTAGTTCGTTAGACATTTAGCCTTCGCTTTCTTCGCCGTCGGTGGCGTCTTCAATGTTTTCGTTTTCTACTACGTCGCCGAAATTGTCGGTTACGTGGCTAACTGGTTCAACGTCGCCCAATTGGTCAACGCCAACTTCGTTGCCCGCAAGGTCTTCAGCGTGCATTTTAGCGGCGCCGTTTAAAATTTCGTCGCCCATAATTGCCGGAGTATTATCTACCCCCGTTTGACCTTTAACTAAGACACCTTTCAAACTGCGGTCAGTTGTGGCTTTTTTCTTTTTAGAACCACCCGCCGATTTCTTCGGTTTCGACTTCGTTTTCGGCGAAGACTTCGACGGCTTTTTTGCTGCCTTTGCTTTGGGTTTTGGGTTTAATTTCTTCGTAACTTTTTTCTTTTTTGCCATTGTCGTTATTCCTTTCGTCAAATGGTGTTGCAAATACATCGTTAATTTTATCGGCCCGCTTCTCAGTTATTTGTGCCCGCTTCGCCGGACACGTTATTTTGTTCTCAACATTACGCCCACCCGCACGACACCAAAAACACCAACTACCTGTAAACGGCTTGTTACCGCCACGGTCTACACGGGCCACGCCCTTAACCCAAAGTGGCCGCCAATTGTCGCGTAGTTCGTCGATGCTTAACGTCCACTCTTTATGAATGTTGCCACCGGCGCGGGGCTGAATAATATGCACGACAACGTTTGAAAATTGCCAATCATACTTATTAGCTAGCGCCAAAGCGTATTGAATCATTTGAGTATTTTTCTTTGGGTCTACTACATGGCCCGTGCCGTACTTGTAGTCGAAAACGTGCAACGTACCCCACAACTCCGCTAAATAATTGTCAACCGTACCGAACATTTCTTTATGTAAGTCTTCGTTGTAAACTCTTTGTTCGATACCTACGACCGGGTCAACCAACGTTTTATAAACTTTGTAAACGATGTCGACCGCTTGCTCTGCGTAGTATTCCATTTCGCTAAAGCTGAAAGTATGCTTTTCACCGTTAACGGTAACGGGGCCCCAATTTTTAGAATAAAATTGGTTGTATTCAAATTCGCTTTTAAGTTTGAAACGAATTTTAGCCCGCCACTCTAAAACTTCATGGCCCTTAGTACCTTCGACCGACCAAACCGTGTCGCTACTCTTCGGGCTATTCTCTTCAAGAACAACCGAAGCCGCGCAGTTTAACCAACGTTCAGACCCAGAGGCCGAAAAAATAGAGTGGGCGCGTTCTTTATGGGGTTGCGACATTGTACGACCCATTCACCGCAAACAAATAACGGTGGGCGCCCGAAGACGTCCGAAACGTTTGATTTTTAATTGGGGTAGAAGTGGGGGCGGGCTTCGGTTTAGCGATAGCCCCGCCCTTTCGTAAAATAATCTTTTTTGGTGTTGTGGTGGTTTGTTGCATGATTACCTTTTAGTCGTCAAGTGGGTTTGTAATTATTTCTTAGGTGGCGTTACCGCTTTAATAACTGCGGCGTATTGATCGGGTTTTAATTCGTTAACGCTTTCAACTTTGAAGTGCTTTTTAAGAAGCGCCACGGTCTTGTCTTTAGACTTCGAGTGGTTCTTAGTGTAAGCCACTAAAGCCGCGTTAACGTCTTTTAACGTAACCTTTGGCGCTGCCTTACCTTTACCTGTTGCCGCCGTTTTTTTGTTAGCGGGTTCAGTAGCTAAGTCGTCAAAGCTTTCTTCAGAGGCTTCGCTTTCTTGGTCTTCGGTTGTTTCTTCGTCACCGCCACCAAGTGTTTCGGTAGTGTCGTCTTCGTCCGAACCAAATGCGCTTTCTTGTTCTTCGGCCTCAGTTTCTTCGACTGCCGCAGCCGCAGCTACTTTTTTTGCGGCCTTCGTACTTGGTGCCGCCGTAGCCGCCCCTGTTACCGCGTAACGTTTTGCGAACGCCGCCGCTTGCGCCGCGATAGCCTCAACGCTTGGCCCTTTGAATGATATGTTTAGTTCTTGTTGCATATTTACCCCTTTTCGGTGTTGTGGGCTTTATTGCCCGGTTAAAATTATAAGTGTACTTCGCCCGTAAGCTTGTTTCGTTCGATGCCCTGAGCGTCTGTAAACGTGGGCTTTGCGGCGGCTTCGGCAATCTTGGCCTTTCGTTCACGCTCATTAAAAGCTTCAATGCCTTTGGCCGTAAGTTCAGCGTCGAAAATCGTATACATAAAATTATTGTTACCGCCGCCCATAGGCTTTTCAGTTTTGATAAAATGTTTAGTATCACAAACTTCACACTCACGCGTTACTGTTTTCGGCGTGCCGTAATTTGGTTTCGGTAACTTCGTGTTGTTTTTTGCGCCACACGCAACACAATCGAATTTAATTAAAACTTCTTTAGCCATTTTGAGCCCCACTATCTTTTGCGATTTTTTGCAAGTCGACCGGTAAATTTTCACAATACATAATAGTTAAAAACGTGGCGGCGTTGTAGACCGATTCGCCCCTTTCAACTCTATAAAATGTCGCCCTTGGTATGCCGTACTTCTTGCAGAACTTTGCAATAGTAAAGCCCCTTTGCTTTCGCAATTCAACAAAAAATTTCATTAAATAAATTCTAAATTTTTGCTCAATTTCAGACGTAGGTTTTTGCGGCGCTTCGATGCCTCTAGGTAGAAAGTCCATGGTGCCCCCATTCGATGTTGTTTAAAGCGTCTATATGAAACTGTAAATTTTTACTTGAGCAAAACCCTTGCAAACGAAGTCGGTCACTTTCATTTAATTTTAAACGGTTAACCCAATTCGACGCCGTTTTAAGTTGTTCAGGGTTTTTACATGATTTAATTATTGACTCAATTCTTTGCTGCAATAGGGGGTGCAAAGCCCTTTCAAAATTTAAACTTTGACCCATTTTGTGTAAATACCTTTCACCGCTAAAAATTGTTTCTTCGTGATGTCTAAACCTTTACGGTGTTTGTCGTCTATAACCCTAACAAACGACGGGTCAAATTGGGTTTTAACGGCGCCATAGTTGGCGTACCAAAATTTTATACCGTCTAAGTACCTTGTTAGTTCCCGCCCTTCGGTGCTATTTATAAATTCAGTTTGTTGCTTCTCATGTTGCATAATTTCTACCGTCCTTAATAGATAATTTTGTTGATAGCGTTTTCACGCCGTAAAAAACTTTGTAAACGTACTTCGTCTAGCGAACCGGGAAGCACTAAGTATTGGTGGTAACTAAATTCGTGGGCAGACCCAATGCGGTTTGTACGGTCTTCGGCTTGCGAATTTTTCGACGGCGAAGTTGAGTACTCCGCATGAACCGTTCGCACGCCGGCGGTCATAGTTAAGCCCCATATCATAGCGTCGTTACCGATAATAAGCCGGCGCTCTTTAGACTGAAATTGGTCAACGATGCGGCTACGTTCACTTTGCTTAAGCTGCCCCAAAATAACTTCGGGCGTGAAGCCTTTTAAAAGTGCCGCTAATTTTTCGCAGACGTCGCGGTGATACCCAAACAAAACTATTTGTTCGTTGGGGTCGTTAGTTAAGTAGTGGGCTACAAATTGCGCCGCCCAATTAACTTTTGCTAAACCATTTCTATGGTGAAGCATAGCATACGCCCCCATGGACTTTGGCTTTTCAACGCCGTCGCCGTTAAATTCTCTTAATAGTTGTCGATCAAGTTCTTTCGTTTCGGCGTCGCGCGGGTCGCTTGTAATAGGTATAACCGTTCGTATTTTTTTCGGTAAATCTTTTAAGACGTCTTCTTTTTTCACCACTTGCATAAAGCCCGACGTCAAACGTTTATGTAATTCAGCTTCACGGCTTGAACCGTTAAATATCCAATTGCCGCGCGGGTCTTGGCGTGGCCCACAAAACCTAAAACCAAAGTCACGGTACGGCATAAAATCAATCGTTTGCGGTGCGGCCCCGTACAGTATTGGCCAAATGTCGATTGGCTTTGAAAGTAACGGCGTACCACTTAAATAAATTTCGTGGTCGCAATCAAACATAAGACCCGGCGAAACTATTTTACCGGGAAGCTTACCGCCCCAAAGCGCAACCGACCTAGCTGCACCCGGCGTTTGAAACACTTGAACTTCGTCGACCACTTTATATTTAAAATTATTTTTGGTGATGCCTTCAATAATCCAAGGCTTCGTTAACATAGAGTGGGGGCATATAACCCAGTCGGCGCCCCAGTCCATTGTTTCGGCTTTGTCGCTTTCAGGTACTATCGAAATGTTTGGCCACTTCAAAGACCACTTAGTTATTTCACGCGCCCAATTTATTTTTAAAAACGCCGGGGGTGAAATCAACGCGGGGCCCGGGTTAGTGTTAACGGCTGCGACTACTTGCGCCGATTTACCTAAGCCCGGTTCATGCGCTAAGTAACTTTTATTGCGTGACAAAATAAACGGCACGCCAAGTTCAGATTGAAACTTTTTTAATTTTAAAGTCGAAGGGACAAGCGGCCTAACACTAAGGGAAGGTACACTTGTCAGTCGCAGTTTTTTAAATATATTTTTTACTGTACTACTTGCGTATCGTTTGTAAGTGTAGGCCGCTTCTATGTTGTTTGTTCTAAAGGTGTTGGTGCCCTTATCGTAAGCCCATTGGCTAGACGTTGGGTTGGTATCAAAATTAGTCAGAATAAAAGTGTTTTGTGCAAAAGTTAAATACATTCGTGTTGCGTCCTAAATAATCTCGTCTAACGTCCAATTTTTGTCTTGTTAAAAATTCTTAACTAAACTAACGTTTAGGTCAATGAATTAAATTCAATGAGAATTTTTCAACGTGCATTAACAACGTGTTTTCATAGGGGGAATACAACAATGACGCTTTGTGACTGGATAGAAAAAACAGGGCCAAAGGCCGTAGCCAAGTTATTAAAGGTTGACCCGTCCACGGTTTCGTTGTGGCGAAATGGGAAGTCAACCCCAACAACTAAAATGATGAAGAAAATTAACGAAGTAACCAAAGGCAAAGTTACTTACAAGTCGATTATTGAAGGGGCTACCGCGTGAAAATAAATAATTACGACGACGTACTAGCCGCTAAAAAAACTTGTGACGATTTAGAAGTAAGAATTTGGGCTTACTACCACGACCTATACGTTGGCAAAAAATTTAAGTTAACAACGGGAACCACTATTTATGTTTCAAAAGTTAGGTGGGGTGTTGAACCTGTACACCGAAAAGAGATAATTTGTACCTTATTCGGTACCATGGTCACCGCAAAGGGTAGGACGTTAAAAGGTCTACGCGTAGCCGATGAAACTTGTATAGACGGCTTCGTTGAGCCTTTCAAAACCGACTACGCGGGTAAACCAAAGGCCACAACATGATTAAAGGCCAACAACCCCAAACAATTTCAATAGCCACCATTAAAGAGAAGGCCCGACACTCCGCAAGTGTTATGGGTTCGTTAGTGTTAAGTGGTTGGCGCGGTACTAAGTATTTAGCCGACGTCGAATTACTAATGCACTTTATCGGCGTACATTTAATTGCAAAGTCGGTGGCCAAAGACATAGCCGACGCCCACAAATTAAATATACCGTTCAACTCTTCAACGGCCTTAGTCGCCGTTAAATTTGAAATCGAAAACGAAATTACTCATATATTTAACAACCACAAAACTTAAAAGGTAAACATCATGCTAGAACAAGTAAAGGCAGAAGCAAAAAGATTTTATGACATGGGCTTTGCAATTCATTGGTTGCACCCTAATTCAAAACGCCCAATAGAAAGCGGCTGGACGACTGGGCCACGAAAGCCTTGGCAGTATTTAAACGAAACCCATATTGACAACTTAAACGTTGGCGTGCGCCTTGGCACCCCCTCAAAAATTGGTGACGGTTATTTATGCGTTATCGACTTAGACGTTAAATCGACCGACAAAGCCGACGCCGTAGAAGCCCTACGTTACGTCAAAGAACATTTTAGCGTCCATATTATGCCGTCGGTAAAATCGGGCCGTGGCGGTGGCTCTATGCACTTCTATTGCCTAACGGCGGCCCCGCAAACGCCTATACTCGCTTACCGTTCAACGAAATTGGTCAAAGCCTATATGCCGTCGGCCAAGGCCACTGGGCCTAACGTGAAGGGTTTAACGACGGACGAAATTGCTAAAGGTTTACGCCTACGCCCCGCTTGGGAAGTAAGCATTATGGGCGAAGGCCAACAAGTAGTTTTGCCGCCTTCGATTCACCCCGATAGTAAAAAGAACTATTTGTGGGATAGACATTTAAAAAATAAAAAAGTTTTGCCGCTTTGTAATTTTTCGGCGGTTGAGCCGGTGAAATCTGAAAAGCCCGCAACAACTAAAAGCGACAAAGCACCCGACAACGAAAAGTTTTTATTTGAAGCCGTTGACGTTGTTTTATTCGACGTAAAGATTTCAACAAAAATTTACGATTGGATAGTAACCGGCGAAGGCGTTGAAGACCGTTCGGCTTCGTTACTTCCAATTTGCAAAGCCTTATATAAAGCGGGCTTAAACCAAAACGAAATTTTAAGCGTACTAACCGACCCCGAGTATTGGATAAGTTCTTGTGGTTATGAACACGCCCAAACTAAAAACCGTGCCCGTGCGGCGTACTGGGTTTACAAGTATTCGCTTAAAAAAGTATTAAGTGAAAACAACGTGGCCGCAATTTTTGAGGCGCCGATACAACAACGTAAACTTACGAGTGAAGAGTTAGCCCATGAAGAAGAAACCGTTTTTGAACTTGAACACTGGACGGCTGAATTAGACTCTAGCGAAAAGGGCGTTATTAAACCCACGTTTAAAAATTGTAAGCTATTTATCGAAAACGCTTTAGAAGGCGAAACGTTTTTAGACGAAGCGCCGCCGGTTCTTGGCCACAACGAGTTTGCCGGCAACGACTACTTCGTAGAAGACACGCCATGGGGCGCGCTAGCAAATGAGGCCGTAACCGACACTTCAATACTGCATATTAAAAATTGGTGTATTCGTAAATTCGGTGTCGAGTTCTCGGTTAATACTTTAAACGAAGTGGTGCAACAACTTAGCCACGCAAATAAGTTTCACCCGGTACGAGACTACATTAAGTCGTTAGAGTGGGACGGTGTAAGCCGCATCGACACTTGGTTAAAAGATTATGCTTTCGCCGTAGCCCCCGAACCGTACTTGTCTGATATTAGCCGCAAGTTTCTTGTGGCCATGGTTCAACGTGTATTTCAACCGGGGTGTCTATTTCGCCAAGTTATTATTTTAGAAGGTATGCAAGAAGCCGGGAAGTCTTCTTTAGCCCGTGCGCTTGGCGGTAAGTGGTTTACCGATGCACCATTAAACATTGGCGACAAAGATTCGATAATGACCATGCAGTCAAATTGGGTTATCGAACTTGGTGAATTAAGCGCGCTTAACAAAGCCGATTCGCTTGTACTTAAGGCGTTCATATCGCAACAAACCGACCGTATGCGCCCACCCTATGGCCGCCGCATGGTTGACTTCCCCAGGCAGTCGGTTTTTATCGGTACGACCAACGACGAACATTATTTAAAAGACCCAACCGGTAACACCCGCTTTTGGCCGGTGAAGGTTGGCGACGTTATCGACTTCAAAGGCTGCGAAGCCGTGCGTGACCAATTATTTGCAGAGGCGTACCAACTTTATTTGAAAGGCGAACCGATATACTTAACCGATAAGGTATCAAAGGCCCAAGCCGTGGCCCAACAAGCTGAACGCGAAGCCCAAGACGAATGGCTAACAGTTATTCGTGACGTCGTTTTTGCCGATAGTTGGCTGCGAGAAGAGTTTGAACTTAAGGACTTAACAAAGCACTTAACCGAACTTGGCGCCCACAAATTAAGTCCGTATGACACTTTCAGAATTACAACGTGTCTAAAAAAATTGAACTTTGAAAGCTTTAGGGAAGGTAAAGCCCCGCGCCGTCGTCTATGGCGTTTGAAGGGGGCGGGAGTAGAAACGGACGTTGACGTTGATTTCGACGACCTAGTTGTTGAAGGCGACTTGATCGGTAAAAGCGGCCAAGAGTACCAATTTTTACGTCGAAAAATGTTACGCCAAAACGGGGTGAAAAATGTTTAAAATTTTGAACGAAAAAAGCGTTAAAAAAGTCGTCAAAAATGGGGGTGTAAACGTCCACGACGACCAACGAACGGCCAAGGGGGGTTTTGTCGTTGATTGCACCAATAGTTTTAGGGGTTTAGCCTTAAACGTCCATAAGTCCAATAGATTAGTCTTTAGAGTTATTATATATATAGTATTTGTATTACAACTATACAACGTAGGGGGTATATTGGGGGGTCGGTCGTCGGACGATAGGCCCAAAAGTAGCCTAACTATTGAAAACATTAGGGAGTTTTCGCCCTTCGGCGCCGTGGTCGGCGAATGGACGGGCGTGGACGTAACGGGGTTTTTGGCGGTTTTTGCGAAAAAAGTCGAAAATGCGACCCAACTTTTCATGGTGTTGGCGAAGACCGCGAAAATGGGGTCAAAAAATGGCTAAAAAGAAGCACCCAAAAACGGACGGTTTAGGCCCCCGAGAAGTTGAGCAAATTCGCAAAGCAATTCGTTTGGTTTGGCAACGTTGTAGTTTAGCCCGGGCCATGGTCGTTAAACGATGTTTACTACCCAACGGCTTTTCAAAATGCGAAAACCCAAAATGCGAAAACCCGGTAGTGGCCAAAATTAAAGTCGACCATATAAACCCGGTCGGCGCGGTCGACGAAGGTTTTATCAAGCGTCTATTTTGTTCGTCGAAAGACTTACAAGGTTGGTGCGATAAGTGCCACAACAAGAAAACGGCCCAAGAACGTAAAGAAGCAAAACAACTAGCGAAGCAACAAGCCAACGAAGACGTTGGAGAATGGTTTTAATATGATAACCGTAGAAGTGTTACAACAAGTTATGAAGCAACAAGGTTACGACGACAACGCGTTTACTAATTTAATTTCAGCTATCGAACTTTTCAAGAAGACCGCAGTCGACCAAAGCCCCGTGCGTGGCGACTTGAATACCAGTATGCGCCCAAGATTCAAAGGTATTTATCATAAATTTCGTAAGGGCTTCAAAATAATTTTTACGTTACCCGACGGGCGTAAGATTGAACAAGTGTCGCTAGGCTTAGACTACGAAAGCGGTAAGTACCGTATCGTTATGGACGTCCCACTTGATATTAAAATCAGTTACGAACGTGCGGTGGCAAATGGCGTTTAGTCAAGCGTCTAAGAAAGCCCAAGCGGCCTTAAGGCGAATCACTCCGAACCGCACGGGTGATAGCTTCGACAAACTAACGTTGTCGCAACAACTCGACAATTGGGTGGCGGTATCGCGTAGGCTTCACGTTTTCTTAGCGGCGTACCGTCGCGCGGTTTTACCGGTAGACGTCTTTGAACGTGCGCGGCTTCTCGAAGAGTCCCACGCAGTAACCGAAGAAATAAAAAACATAAAAGCTAAACTCAAAGAAGAAATCGCAGCAAAGCACAAAGCGAAAATCGAAAAGCAACAAGTCGAAAAATTATTACGCATACGCCGTCAACAAGCGGCGCGCGGTTTAAATTCGTACATATTAGATATTTTAAAGCCGTTGGTTGACCCAATAGTTTGGCGCCAAACCGTTGAAGAAGCTAAACGGCAATTTGAAGAAGACCAAAAATGACAAACCATAAACTGAGAAAACTTTTTTACTCCGAAGCTTACGGCGGTATTTACGTCGAAGCAAAAAGCCACGAAGCCGTTAAGAAGTGGTCATGGCTTGAAGACGTAACCGACAACCCATTTCACGAAAGCGAATTTCAGAAAGTAGAAGACCAAATTGAAGAAAATCGAAAAGCCAAAGCATACAATAGACGAACAACTCCAAGCCTTTGAACAAGACTTAATCGAAAACGCGTTGCGAGAATGTAACGGCGTTATCAAGAAAGCGGCGTGGTATCTCGGCTTAAACCGAACGACGTTAGTTATGCGAATGAAAAAATATAATACGAAGAAAAATTTACCCGATTTATTTTTGGGTTAGTTCTTTATGCCGGCACGACGCTTTAACGCTTCGATGTCGGCTTGTTGTTTGTGAATAACTTGAATGACGGCCCCGTTAAGTTCGCTTTGGGCCTTCAAGGTTTGGTCTTGTTCAACATTTTTATTGGTGGCGTTGGTAACACTAGAAATAAAAGTCGCAAGCCAAAACGCGCTTGTGGCGGCACCACCGACGACGACGGCTAGAATAGTTGTTGCGATACCTAATGGAATTTTTGTCGATTCGTTTATTGTTACATTCATTGTTTAAAATTAACTCCCGCTATAACTTTTTGAATAACTGTATTTTGAACGACTGAAAGAAGTATGCGGTGGAGTTCTAAATTGGAACCGTTGCAACCGTCGGCGTATGCGGTCGAACCAATTGAGTAAGTACATTTGTTGTTATACCAATTAATAAAATTCTCGCCCACTAAGTTGTGTTCGATTAACCAGACCAAAGCTTTAGTCAAATGTTTTGGCGGGAAGGTTTCGTTTAAGTGATAAAGTGGGCCAGTGATTAAGTGCGTTCGTTCGGTCATTATGCCGTTCACAATGCGCAACATGAGTTCTCTTCTAACGTCACCTATCGGTGTATGGGTTTGGTCGGACATAAGTCTAAAATGCCTTTAAACGCTTAAAATGGCAACGAAAACGGCGCTTGTAGTACAAAATAGAAACTAAATTGGCGGGGTTCGACGAAAGTCCTTTACGTCTAGGGCTAGTCTAGCTTTAAACTGTAAAAAACCATGCGCAAAACTAGCGCGTAGCAAAGGCAAAGTATCTATGAGCGCCAAAGTCATTGGTAGACCATTTAAGAAAGGCGACAAGCGTCCCGAAAACTCAGGCCGCAAAGTCGGTTCAAAAAATAAAGATTCGTCACCGCTTACACTTGATCTAGTAAAAACACTTCGTGAAATGGGCCACGACCCCGCAGCGTTTCAAGTAGAAATTTGCGTCGAAGCCATGAAACGCTACCGCGCTATTATGAAGACCAAAGGCAAGTTTGGTGCGGCATCGGCGCTTCACGTTGCCGAACGTGCCAACGCTGAATTGTTAAAATATATTTACCCAACACGCAAAGCGGTTGAAGGTACTAACGGCGAAGCTATCACGTTAAAAAGTATTATTGAAATTCTAGCCGGCGAAGAAATCGACGAATGAGAAGGCCCGAAGACCAACTAACCGCACTTGAAAAGGCTAAGGCGAAAGAAATTTTAAAAAACCTTTCGACGAAAGACTACGTCAAGCGAGTTTGCGGCGCTAAGTTAGTCGACTATCAAGAAAATACTTTTGACACTTTCGACGCTAACGAACGAACGGCGGTTAAAGCTTGCCATGACTTAGGCAAAACTTATATGTGCGCCCGCTACGTTAAGCGCGTGATGATGACAAACCAAAATACAATTGTCGTTACGACTGCACCAACATTCAATCAAGTTAAGAATTTATTATGGGCCGAACTACGACAAGCGTTGAAGCAAAGTAAAATACCCGTACCCGGTCAAGTCAACTTAACTGAATGGCGTATATCTGAAAAATGGTTTGCGCTGGGGTTTACACCAAAGAAAGAAGCGGCTTCGGTTGGTAGTGGCGAATCAACGGCGTCTTCGTTCCAAGGCTTCCACGCTGACATGGTGTTAATTGTTTTCGACGAAGCAACGGGCATACCCGACGACATTTACGACATGGCTGAAGGTTTAATGACTTCGGTTAATGTTAAGTGGATATGTATCGGCAACCCAACGTCAAAACGTTCACGCTTCTACAAACTGTTTTCAGATAAAGAGTGGGCGAAAGTTTCGTTAACGTGTTTTGATTCGCCTAACTTAAAAGTAAATGGCATCTACAATAAAGAAATTTTAAAAGTCCACGTTGATAAATATAAACGTCTACCCGACGATAAAGCCCAAGCCTATTTAAAAGCCTACAAGTACACGCACCCCTATTTATTGTCTGCGGCGTTTGTAGTTTCTAAAGTGGCCAAGTGGGGCTTTGACCACCCACTGACTAAGTCAAAGATATTTGGTGAGTTCCCGGATAACAGTCCCGACGCCTTACTTTCGCTCGACGACATTGAGAAGGCACAACGTAGAACGTATACCCCAGCCGTAACCGACCGCAAAAGTTTAGGCATTGACCCCGCTAGGCTTGGAACCGACGACACTGTTTTTACCGGGCTTCACGGCAAACAACAAATTTACCACAACCGATATTCTAAATTCGATGAAGTAGAAATTGCGGGCTTTGCGGTTAAACTTATTAACGAAGAAAACTACGAAGTCGTTGTTGTCGATGAAACGGGAACCGGCGGCGGCGTTGTTACTAATCTACGTCACGCGCAAAAATGGGCCCGAGAAAATGCGCCGAAGTCGGCCATGGCCACAATAGAAATACGCGGCATTATGTTTGGTGAAGCTAAAAACCTTTCAGAAGTTGAAGACAAAAAACGTGGTCATAGCCCGCGCGACGAGTTCGCCAATCAAAAAGCTAGAATGTTTGGGTATCTTAGAACTGATATTAAAGCCGAAGACGGCTTATGCTTATTCGACGAATCGGCCTATCAAGAACAACTCCCGATGATAAAAGTAAGATACGAAGACAAGACCGGGCGTTTAGTCATTCAGAGTAAAGACGAATTTAAAAAACAATTTGCGGGCATAAGCCCCGATGATGCCGACTCGTTAGCCTTAGCAAACTTAGGACGTTACGACGAACTAACCGACGTAGGCTTTATGGGTTCAAAACACTTAACAACTAAAGCGACTCCACGAAGCGGCACTTTAGCCGGTGGGCGCACCACAAAGAGAAGGTACTAGATGAAAAAAAATTCACGCGGTGTAAGTAAAAAAGCTAAACGCGGTTCTGGAAGTATTCGACTTGCCGAAGACGCTTCGGTTAAAAACGATTTCAAAGAAGTCGACATTGATAAACTGCAAACGACCGACACGGCCCACTTCGCCGGTGGCACCCGAAAACAACTTAAGCCCATGGGTTCGTCGGGTACGGAACTTCAAGGCGGCTATTTTAGCGAAGAGTATTTGCGAACGCTTCGCGGGCGTAGGGGCGCAAAGAAGTTTGACGAAATGAGACGTAGCGAACCCCAAGTGGCCATGCTATTAAACGCAATTATGAACGCCATTAAATCGGGAACGTGGGAAGTCGAAGCCGCTAAAGACGTGCCGAATGGCGAAGTACACGCGGCGTTCATTGAAGACGTTAGAACAAAACAAATAAATTGGGAGTCACACCTTCACGAAGCGTTAACGTTTTTTATTTTCGGCTATTCAGTTTTTGAAATCGTCCACAAAGTTTATTTTGACCACCCGAAGTTTGGGACGGTTATCGGGTTAAAGGGTCTTGGCTTTCGTTCGCAAAAAACAATTGACCGTTGGATAGTGTCCGACGACACCGGCGACCTAGTGGCCGTCGAACAAGAAGTGCAAGGCGACACGGGTTCGGGCGTTAAAAGAATGGACGCAAACTTTTTATTGGTGATGTCGTTAAACAAAGAAGGCGACAACTACGAAGGTATCGGCGTTTGCCGCCCTATGTACGGCCCATACTTTAGAAAGTCTTTATACCAAACCGTTCTTGCCATGGGCGTTGAACAAAATGCAAAGGGCACCATTGTGGGTACTACCCCGGCGGGCTTAGACGAAGACGACGAACAAGTTGAAAACTTTAAAACTATTTTACAAAATTACGTTGCGCATGAATCGGCGTACATTATCAAGCCGGCGGGTTGGGAAGTTACGGTTGAAAGCCACGACTTCGACCCTGAAAAATTAGCGTCGGTTATCAAAGACGAAAACGTTGAAATGATAAATAGCGTTTGCGCAAACTTCTTAGCGTTAGGCACAAACGGCGGCGGTGGGTCTTTCGCTTTGGGTTCGGACTTAAGCGACTTTATGTTAAACGGTATTAAGTGCGTGGCGGATATTCCACGCGGCGTTTGGAACCGTGTTTTAATACCGATGTTAATTAAAATGAACTTCGGCGAACAAGAAGCTTACCCCGAATTAAAAGTGTCGAACATCGACGACAAAGCCGGCAAAGAGCTAGCCGAAATTATGACTAGCTTAGTGTCGTCTAAAATTCTTACGCCCGATGATAAGCTTGAAACTTCAACGCGTAAACGCTACAACTTGCCCGAAGCCGACCCAACTACCGCGCGCAAGACGGCGCCGCCCACACCGTTTGGCGAAGACCCAAATAACCCAACCGATGATAAAGACGAAGACGTTGAAGCTAACCCGGACGTCGACAACGAAGAAAGAAAACAATTCTCAGAACGTCGGTTAAAACTTTCAGCGAGTTATCCAAAGTTGTGGCGTGATAATAAAAAAGTTTTAAAAGAAGTAATGACCGAAGGGTTAGAATATCTTTTACAAAGCTACATCGACGAATTAAAAAAACAATGGGCGAGCGCGACCGATGCGCAAAAACCTTCGTTGGCGCTTAAGCTGCAACCGAAGGGCTTAAACGATTATAGAAATTTACTCCGTGAAAATTTGGCGAACGTGGCCACTCAAGGTATTAAGCGCGCCAAAGAACAAATGCCGTGGCTTAAAAAATCTAAAATAAAATTGGCCGAACAAGTTGAGTCGTTGAAGTTGGCGGCACCTAAAGGCGGTTTCTACGATGCGCTACCGCCTAAGCTAAAAAGAATTATCAAAGCCCAAGCCGACTTAATTGCCGAAACGCAAAACTCTGACATTTCTAAAATGGTGTCGTTTCAATACGGTTCGAGTTTAGATCAAGACAACATTAACCAAATTGTTGCAGACATCGAAGCAACGGCTAAACCCGTACTCGAAGGCGCAACAAGTAAAGGCATGAGCATAGACGCCGCAGCCGGCAACGCGGTTTCGTCGGCGTTTAGTCAAGCGCGCACCGAAATGTTTTTTGACGCCGAAGTTTTAGAAACGCTTGAGTCTATGACGTATGTTAACGCCGACCCAATAAGCGAAATTTGCCAAGCCTTAGTCGGCGTAACGCTTTCGATTAATGACCCGTTGTTAGATACCTACGCGACACCGCTTCACCATAATTGTGACGGCGAGTGGGTGCCAAACGAGAAGGGCGCCAAGGGCAACCCCGAGATAAAACGCGGCGGCGTACCTTTAACGCAAAAGGCGCTTGACTCAATAACATTATGCGAATGTCGGGTGCATACGTTCTGAAATTGATGCAATAACGGCGGCCATATAACGGCAAATTTGACTTATGTCACTAAAAAAGAAAGGCTAAATTATGTCACGACAACAACGAATAAATCGCTCCACTCTTTTTTCGGCACTTCAACTAAGCGGCGACGAGGTAGTACCAAACCGCGTTCAGGTTTTAAGAGTCGGCAAATTCAACCACCCACAATACGGCAAGTTTGAAATTACAAAACAAATTCTAGCCGAAATGAAAAAAAATTTCGACGAACGCGTGCGCGGTATCGACATAGCTTTCGACTACTACCACGATAGCGAAGGCGACGCGTCCGGGTGGCCAAAGCGTTTAGAACTTTCAAGCGACGGCACCGAACTATTTGCCGAAGACGTTGAATGGACGCCGAAGGGTGCGCAAAAAATTAAAGACCGTGAGCTACGTTATTTTTCGCCCGACTTCACGTTTCTATGGACTGAACCCGAGACGGGCAAGAAAATTAAAAACGTTTTATTTGGCGGCGGTTTAACTAACCGCCCCTTTGTTAAAGAAATGCAACCAATCGTCGCAGACGAATCAAATATAGAAAGTGAGAACGAAATGACAGAATTAGAAAAGGCTCAAAAGGCCGCTAAAGACGCAGAAGCTAAAAACGTTGAAACTCAAAAACAAGTTGAAACGTTAACGGCTCAACTAGCCGAAGTTAACAAAAAACTTAGCGAAGGTAAAGCGGGCGACGACGGCGACAAAAAGCTAAACGAACTTAGCGAACAAGTTAAAAAACTTTCAGAGGCTAACACCAAGCTTTCGGAAGACGCAGCGAAAGCGGCGAAAGAAACTGAATTTAATAAATTGTTAAGTGACGGTAAAGCAGTACCGGCACAAAAAGACGCGTACTTAAAAAACGACATGGTTGAATTTGTTAAATTGTCTCAACCGTCTAACATGAAAGCGGCGGGTTCTTCTAGTTCAAATGGTGGCGCGGGCGACGAAGGCGACGACATGGACGACAAAGTTATTAAGCTTGCCGAAGAGTTAGAAGGTAAAGACAAAAACCTTACACGCGGTGAAGCCATGTCACGCGCGCGTAAGCAACTTGGCGTAACAACTAAACGTTAATTTTTAAATAGAAAGAAGGTATACAATGAGTTCACACCCAAGACCAAATTTAGTTACTTACAAAGCCGGCGCGGCCATTTCACGCGGCATGGTTGTTAAACCGGGCGCAGACGCTCAACACGTTGTTAAGTCGGCTTTGGCCACTAACAAAAATTTCGGTATCGCTTATTGCGACGCTACGACCGCCGAAGACCCGGTCGAAGTGGCATTACCGGGCGGCGGTTCGGTTGGCCTATTAGGCGATTCGGTTTCTTTCGGTGACTTATTAACGTCGGACACGGCGGGTAAGTTAGTGGCCACAACAACGGCCAACGATAAAATTGTTGCTCAAGCGCTGAGTGACGGGTCTGCCGGGGACCTTATCCCCGTAAACGTTGTAATTGGTAACTACTAATTTTTAAAATAAAGAAAGAAGGTTTAGTATGAGTACACAAATGCGCGCCCAAGTCGATAAGCAACTATCTAACGTTTCACAAATGTTGAAAGTTGAAGGTTGTATCGCCGACTTAATTTTGCCTAAGACGCAATCGGCGCAATACTCGGGTAAAATCGGCAAGTACGGCAACGGCCACTTGCGTATTGTTAATTCTTTGGTGGGCGGTAAAGGTAAGTTCCGTCGCATGGAGACTATCACGCGTTCAAGCGACGGGTTCTATATCGAGTCGCATGGTCTTGAAGGTTTAGTTACCGACGAAGACTATAAGAACGTTGAAGACCCGTTCGACGCTGAGAAGGACGAAACGACGGGCTTAACTTCGGTGTTAATGTTAGAAAAAGAAAAATCTATCGCCGACGCTTTAACGTCGACGGCGGTTTTAACTCAAAACGTAACGTTGTCGGGTTCGTCTCAATTCTCTGATTATTTAAACTCTGACCCTATCGGTAAAATTGTTGCCGGTAAAAAAGCCGTTCGTGACGGTTCGGGCGGTATCGTTAACACCATGATTATGGAATACGATGTTGCTGAAATGTTACGTTATCACCCGGCTATCTTAGACGCCTTGGGTTTCAAAGAAAATCGTCCGGGCGGTTTATCAGACGCCGACCTAGCGAAAGCTTTTAACGTGCAACGTTTATTCGTGCCATGGGCAAAATACAACTCTGCGGTTGAAGGCCAAGCCGACGTTTTAACAAACGTTTGGGGTAAACACATTGTCTTGGCTTGCTTACCTGAGCGCGCCGAGAAGTACCAATTGTCGTTGGGTTATGAAGTTCAATTAACTGGCCAAGTTGGTTGGAAGGTTTACAAAAAACCCGAAGACAACCCGCCAGAGTCAACGCAAATTATCGTTGCGGGCAAGTATGACCAAGTCATTACTAAAGCCGCTTGCGGTTATTTGATTAAAGACGCTATCGCTTAATTCGTAGGGGCGTGCATGGGTTTTCGGTGGTTCCCCGTGCGCGCCTTTTACGTTTTGAACCAACGAAGAAAGAATTTAAAATGAAAACACTTTTGATTTTTCTAATGTTGTTTTTTACGCTTGAATTATCGGCGTACACCCGACCAACATACATGGACATTAAGCCGGCTTCACAAGCCATGCTTGAAAAGCAAGACTTCGGCATACCCGCCGCAGTTTCTTCGACGTCGCTTTTAAGTTCTCACGCGGGAACGTCGGGCACTTCGGCTTCGGTAACGGTAACAAGTTTTGCAACACAAAATGACGTACCAAGAAACTTGGTGATAACCCCCGGGGGCACTACTACCGACATTGAAGCGTGTACTATCGTCGTTAACGGCACTAATTATCATGGGCGAAGCATAAGTGAAAACTTTGCATTTGTGGCCGACACCGCTTCGGCGACTACTGGGGTTAAGGCGTTTAAAACCGTAACAAGTGTCGTCTTCCCAGTCGACTGCGAATCGGGCGGCTTTGCGGCTACATGGAGCGTAGGCCGTGGCGAAGCTATCGGACTAAAACGTTGCATGGACGTTGCGGGGTTTTGGTCATGGTCAACCGTTGGCGGTGCGTATGAATCGACACGCGCGACCATTGTCGCCGATGCCGACGAAGTCGAAAAAAATACCGCAGACTTCAACGGCACCATGAACGCGAGTAATAGATTTTTTGGCTTTTTTGTGCAGAACTTCGCGCAAGCTTGCCAACCATAAACCACGAAAGGGAACTAACCAATGAAAGTTTTAGCAAAGTTAAATATCAGTCACGACAACGTTGATTATGCAAAAGGCGCTGAAATCAAAGACGAAAATCACGCCAAAGTTTTATTAAAAATGGGTTACGCCGAAGCTGAAGGCGAAGCGGCCCCAAATAAGCCCGCAAAAGGCGGCAAAGCGGCCAAGGCTGCGTCGGTTGTAGACCCCGCAGCTAATGAGGGGGCCGAAGCTGAAGGCGCCGCAGAGGGCGAAGAAAGCTTTGACGACCTAGAAGACGAAGGCGGCGACGATTTACCCCCGCCACCGAACCCACCCGCAGCGCCGGCCAAACCCGCAGCTAAAGGTAAAGGCGGCAAAAAAGCCGCAGCTAAGAAGTAAAGAATAACTTTGACCCCGACGGTTCGCCTTCGGGGTCTTCACCACTGGGGCGAAAATGGCGTACACAACCTACACCGAAATTCAAAGCGACTTCAAAAATATAACTTTCTTATCGCTATCGGGTAACGTAACCCAAGAAGACGTTACGCAATTCATTGTTGAAGCCGACGCCATGATAAATTCCTATGTAAGCGCAAAGTACGCCGTGCCCGTTGCATCGGGTACAGACGGTTACAACTTTCTTAAAATGCTTTCGCGCACTATCGTTACACTTCGTATTCGCGCCATTCTCGAAGTTAAACAAGTTTCAAATTCTGCGGCAAACCAAAACCCAGTTAGCACATTAATGTCTATGTCGCAGATACAAAAAAATTTAGAACAAATTAAAGGCGGCCAACTTAAACTTGTTGGCGTCGACCCATTACTAAGCGGCGGCGGCTTCTATTCTAGTAACGTCGTAAATAATATAAAACCGACAATAAAAAAGAACACACGCGTATGGTGACCTAATGACTGAAGCGTTTACAAGTTACGAAGTAGACAATGACCGTAAGTTTCGCAACGCCATAAAAGAAGCGTCGACGGTTTCGCAAGACTTACGCGTACCATTCGGTTTAATACTTCGTGATTTTTATAAATCGCAGCAAGCCATTTTTAAATTAAAAGGGCCGGGTAAGTACCCCAAGTTTAAAAACTCCGAAGGGGGTTACGAACAAGTTAGTTATTCGTCGTTAAGCGATAAACGAGAACGCTCTAAGCGCACCTTTGTCGACAAAACAAAATCACCGTACCAACGTTGGAAGCTAAAAAAATACGGCTTCGACTACCCCTTATTATTTCGCACGGGCGCCTTGGCCAATTCAACACTTGGGCCTAACAACCGTGGCAGCGTTTCAATTATTACTAAGCTTGCTTTAGTTTTCGGTTCAACGATTAAGTATGGTATCTATCACCAATCGGATAATGCCCGCAGTAAAATACCGCTTCGTAAATTTTTATTTATAGGCCCTGAAGCCGCAGAGTTCGCAACGTCTGAACAAATGGGCCGTCTAGTTCGCTGGACGGCAATACTAAACACCCACATAACACAACAACTAAAGAAAGCCGGGTTAAATGCCAAAGGTTGATATAGAAAACATTTTAGAAGCTATCAAAGCTAAATGCCAATCGGGATTGAACGCAAAAATTACGGCCATAGAAGCTGAAAAGGCCGCAGCCGGTGACGGGCTTACGCCGACGTTAGCGCAAGTCGATTCGACAAACGGTTATTTTTTGCAAACGTGGAGCGAGAAAATTTTAAACATCGACCCCGCTATTTTCATTGAAGCCGACACCCCTGAAGCAACCGATGGGGGCACGACCGCAGAACTTCACAAGGTTGCGGTCTATGCTATTTTAGTGGATAGTGGCAACACCAACGATACTGTTAAAAGAATTTTTCGTTACTCGCGCGCGCTCAAAGAACTTTTCGAGAACTACGATTTTAACGGCCACGGCAAGTTTAAAATTGGTTCAATTTTGCCGACGTCGTGGCCTAAAGACATGGACTCAAGCGAGCAAATAAAAATTGGTGGTATTACTTTAACAATTCCTTTAGCCTAACGGTTAAGGGGCTTACATTTAGAAAGAAGGTGACTTATGTCTTTATCTGATCCACGAATTATATATGGTATTCATTCCATTTCGCCGCGTAACCGTTCAACGGGTATGCCTTACGGTATCTTAAAAGTTATCGGTTCAGCTAACTTGGCGCTAAGTTCCGAAACTGAACAACTTTTTGCGGGCTCCAACAAATACGCTTGGGCGGCTGAAAGTAAAACGGTATCGACCGAATTAACCGCAAAGGTTAAAGCTTACCCGGGGTTTTTGTTTGAACTTTTCTTAGGGGCCACCGTAACCGACGCGGGCGCGGACACCGCCGGTACTGCATCGACGTTAACGAACAAGTACGGCTCAAGTATGTTAGCGGCCACGGGCCTAGCATCGGTGTCGGTATTAGCGGCTTCAAAAGCTAACGTTAAATTCGGTAAGTACGTTATCAAGGCGACAACTTCGACGGCGTTTAAAATCTACGCTATGTCTGACATCGACTTTTCACGCGGCACCGACGCTTCTTATGTCGACGACACTTTAGAAGTGGCAACCGTAACGGGTGTTGCGACGGGTGCAAACTCCGACGTTGCCGACCTAGGTTTACGTTTTGTTGGTGGTGCTTCGGCAACGGCCTTTATAGTAGGTGACACGGCAACTTTTGAACTTTTACCGCCTTCAACGAAGTCTTCAAACATCGTAGTGGGTTCGTCGACTGCGACTATGCCAAACTTCGGCGCCTTGCTGTTAGCGCAAAAACGCGCAACCGGCGAAATGTTTGAAATCGAAGCGCATAACTGTATTGGTTCAGGTTTACCAATCGCGCTTGAAGAAAATACGTTTTCACAACCCGAGTTGAAAATGATATGTTTGTACGATTCGTCTTTAGACCGAGTGTTTACGATTCGTCACATTTTACCAAGTTAGTTGTTGAATTAAACGAGTAAATAGTTTTAACTAAATACTCGTTAAGTGCAAATTGAGGCCGCCGTTAGAAATAACGGCGGTTTCTTTTTATGACGAAGGCCGAAGTGGCTTTGGTCGTTCGCTCGAAGGGTAACCGTTTAACTTTCGTTTTATTAGGTCGTAAGCTTCTTTAGAAATTTCATAGCTTAAGTGGTCGTTAAACCCCATGACTTCAACAAAAAATTTTTCGTCAAAAGTTTCGTCTTTGGGACAAGCTTCTAAAATACAAGCGGCCACGGGCACCGTTATAGTTTCGTTTTTAAGAGTGACAAAGCTAATATGCGTCGACATAGTTACCCCTTCACCAATTCAATTACATTAGAAGAAGTCGTCAAGTATTTTAAAGTTGCTTCGGCCTTTTGGGTGTAACCGTTTTTGCTAATTCTAAAAATTTTGTCTTCTAAACTTATATAGTAAAGTCGGTCGTAATTTGTATCGTAGAAAAAACGTTTACCAACTTTTTTGTTTTGGTTGGGCGCCGTCTTATATTTTTGCATAAACCCTTCGGCTAAGTCGGGCGGGGTTTCGTAAGGGCGAATACCGTCCTTAGGCTTTTCGTAGCCGTAAAGTTTGCCGTCGCGGTTAATCGCTTTAGCTAAGTCTGGCATAATCGTACCGACGGCAATAACACCCCCGTGCTTATCGCAAAAGGTTTGTATAGTGGCGTCGACAAGTTCGTTGCATTTGGTTGAGGCGCATTTAGTTAACATTGGCCCACCCGCTTAAAACGTGACCTACTAAAATTAGGCCAATGTATAAAACTACAAAGAACGCCGCCGCTAAAACCATAATACCAATTCGCAAGTAACTTTTTAAAACCGGGGTATAACGCTTTGGCGCCGCCACCTCTGCGATTTCATAAATGGTGGTGCCAAAGCGGTCACCCGGATAGCATCGTTTAATGTGGAAGCCGTCACGAACTTTTAAATACAGTATTCCGTCAATAGGTGCGCCCGCTTTTTGAAGCGCGTACCTAACCATTTGGTCGGTTCGATTTAAGGCGGGTTGAGCGTTCATTAAGTCTTCGTCGGTTATTATATATTTCATAATTCACCAATAGGGGTTTGCACTAGCGCCCGCGCGCGGGTGGTTTCGCTAGCTTCGGTTAAGTGGCGCCAATTTGAAAAGCCAAGGTAAACGGCTAAGTCGTGTTTGACCTCAAACATCGGGACATGGGCCGCCTTCTTTTTTATGGCGGCGGCTTTGGCGTTAATAGTTTTCATTGAGCGCAATTCAATTTTTGGGTGTGGGGGCACTAGATACCGCCTTGCTTGATTTTTTGAATTAAGTTTATTATGTCGACGTACACCGCGTCGCCGTCGTCAAGCGTCGCCGCAAAGCAAACCTTTTGTAAAAGTATAAACATTTCTTCGGCGTGGGTGTGCAAAACGTTTTCAACGGGGCGGTCAGGTATAGCGGTCAAAACCCAATTGTGAATGATAAACTTTTTAACGGCGCCGCCGGTGTCGAAGTCTTGGTTAGGGGGCGGCGGTAAAAAGTCTATGGCTTTAAAAACAATTTGGCCAAACGCATTTTTTAATTGGTGAATGTCGTAATAATTATCGAGTTCTACAATTAAGTCGTGAGTTTTTTTATTAAATAAAACAGACCCCACGCTTGGGCTAAGTGGGCGACTGCTAAAGCTAGGTATGACTTGGGCGGCTAATGGCTCAACGCTTAAGTCGCGCGCGGGCGTCGGTTTGTGTAAGCCTTTAAGTTCGTCGCCTTCAGGCGTTAACATACACTGAAAAGGTCTTGGCTTTGAAGGCTCCCAACATTTATCGACGAACGTTTTATAAATGTCTTCAGGCACTTCGCTTGATTCGTCTATTATTGCGTAAGGTGGCCAACATTTATTAACGTTAGCGGCGGCTTCGGGGGTGAGAATTTGAAACCCTTTAAGGGCTTCCGCAATCTCAAGGCCACTTTTCGGCATTAATGTCCGTTCAGGTATACCGATATTGCCGCCTAATTCTCGGTGACGGGGGCGTACATACCTAGCGTCGCCGGGTTTTGGCCAACCACCTTTGCGGGCGTCGTAGGCTTGCGCGGGGTATAAATTGTTTTCGGGGTCTTCGGCAGACCACCCCGCATATTTTGCGCGGTCTTCGGCGTCTTGGGCGTCTTGGGCTTCTTTTAATTTTGCGGCGGCTGCGGCAAAGGCGTTCATTGATTTAGCCGCCAAGGCCATGGTGCTAAAGGTTTCTTTAAGCGCGGTGAACGTTGAGTCGGTTTTCGCCCATGCGCTTTTTAAATCGAAACTACAAACCCAAGTGACAACTAAAAAAATTATCACCATTAAGGTTAATATCAACGGCGCCCAGCCGATTTTTGGTAAAAGTTCTATGTAGCTCATTTGGTTCTCTTTTCTTTGTTTAAGGTATTTGGTCTACGCCAATTTTTTGCTATTTTGCGAGCTTCGGCTTTTAAGCGTTTACGTTTTGCGTTGGCGTCGTCTTCGCTCAATAGCTTCGGCAATTTACGGCGACGTTTTATCGAAGCCAATAAGTTTTTAGCGGCTTCGGCGTCGTCGGCAAAAGTCGGTTTAAAACTTCTTGTTGGTGTATCAACGCTCACGCGGGCGCAATAATCTAAAGCCCGATAAATTTTTAAATACTCTTCTTGGGTTAATTTTAAAATCATCATTTTAACCGCCTAACGTTTGAGAGCATTTTTAAAAATCGTTTGTTAAAAAATAAATGGTTTTGGTATGCGGTGACGGTTTCGTAGTTCGACGATTGAAGCACGAAGCCTGAATGGGGGGTTTATACTCCGCGAAGCCGTCGGTGCAATTTCTTTTAGGTGAGCGCGTATTGATTTATTTTCGTCACGTAAAGCGGTTTTCACTTCAGTTAAAGTTTTCACGCCTTCACCCCTTCACCTTTCTTAACTGGGCGATACGTTAACGCCGCTTGCAAAAGTAATTCAGACACGTTGCCCGCAAAATAGGTGTGCGCCTTGGTCAAAATGGTTTGCATTTGTTCGTTGTTAGCGCGCGACTGTAATTTGTGCGCGCGCGTATGCGGTCGCGGCGCTTGCTTGCTTTTTTTCTTAGGCTCTATTTTTTGTTTAACCATTTGTTACGTTCCTTTATGTCTTTGGTTAAAAGTTTTTTTAAACGCGCAAAATCGACTTCAATAATTTTTAATGAATCGCTGCAATCAACTAACGCGCCCCTTTCTAAATAGTTTTTAAAACTTCGTAACTCGCTAATGATTTCATCGGCGGGTTTGTTTCGTGTTCGTCTTTGGTTTGCCACTCCACGCGCCATAATCAACCCCTTTCAATGGTTTCTAGTTCGTTCAATTTGTCTTTGTAAAAATCAATTTCAAGTTGTCGCCAAACATCACCATTAGCGTGGAGTTCTGCGCGGGCCTTCACTTCCCGAAGCGGTAAAATACCGGTACTATGACAGCCGTCGCGGGAGTGGGTAAACCACAAGCCTAGCGAATTTATTTTAACATTGTGGGTATTATGCGGCCCAATGTCTTTGCCGCAGCTACATCGTTTGAAAATCATAGAGGCTTCTTTAGCTTGCGTTTAGCGACTAGCCTTTCAAGTTTAGCAATTAACTTAGGGTTGTAATTTTTAGAGTCCGGGTCGGCTTCTTCAAACAAAGTAAGCTTACACATTAATAAACTTAGTTCGGGGTCTTCTAATTGCGCAGCCCGATCGGCTACTTGACCTAATAGGTTTCTAAATATATTCATAGGTATTTTTAAAATACCCATTTTGTTATTGGCTAACAGTTCTTTGGTAAAATTTGGGGTATGAAGTACGAAGTTAAGCGGCGGCGTCTTTGTTTTCATTTTAATTATCCCACGCAATTACGCAATTTTTTGTAAAGTGAAGCTTAACCCAATTTTCGACTTGGGCCTTAAAATCGACTTCGTTAAAATGACGGCTGATTCGGTAACCGTGGCCACTTGGGCCGACCATAGTCCACGAATGTTTAGCGCATCTGGCTTCAAAAATTTTATTAAATTTGCCGTCAAAAGCTAAAGCTCTATGGGTAATTACATGGCCGTCGTCGCGCCACCCTAGTTGAAGTTTAATACGGTAGTAAGTTGGTGTTGGTATTTTTGAACCGACTTGCGAAGCCACACGCATTGTTGGGGCGTCGTCGCCAACGCAAAAGCTTTTGACTTTATTAGTGTTGTTTGGTTCGCGTAAAACTACTAAGCCGCTATTTGTTGTTGTTGTTGTTGTTGTCTTCATTTGATACCCCTTACTAGGTTTAAGTGTCTTTGTTACTTATAGTTGTAATACAAGTTTGTAGTACACGCAAGCGATTTTTCGGTTTATTTTGTAAAAAACTTTAATATGCCTTAAATTGAACCCATGTCTAATACAAACCACCTAATCGAAATCTTGCCGCTAAAACTTTCAGACCTAGTGCCTAAAAACTCGACATTCTACTTAGCTGAAATTGTCGACGAAGCCAAAGCGCCTAAACCGCTTACCTTAAGGCGTTGGTCTTTACTCGTTAAGAACTACATTATTGAAAAATACGGCGCCCAGACGGTACGCCAAGCTTTTTTAAAGGGTGATTTAGTCGTTATTGCCGACGTCGCTTTTTATATGCTAGACGAAGACTCTAAAAAGAATTTTAAATCGGTCGATCATTTCATGGACTCAATCGTTGGCCACAAAGACGAAGTGGCGGTACTTAAGGCCGTTAACGAAACAATGGGCATGGGCGAAGTCGAAATGAAAAAAATCACCGAAGCTTTAGAAGCCGACCCAAGCCTAGCCGAAAAGTTTGAAAAGGCGGTAGACTCCGACCCAAACTTAAGAGCCCCCTAGAAAACTGGGGGCAGCTTTACGACATCATCGGTAACCGTTACGCGTGGTGTACGTTTGAAAAGTTTGTAGAATTAACACCGAGACAACTTCACCATTTGCTTGCAGCTATCAGCGAATCAAAAGCAAATGATTTTTACACCCGCATGGTGGCCTCATACACAGGCGCGCGAGTAAAAGAATTGCCTAGCTACAACGAATTTATTTCGATAGTATTAAAGAAACCCGCCGAAACTGAAAAGGTCTTTGACGAAGACACTGACAAAAAATTAGAAGCGCACGCGCTGAAATTACTACACCAAGGGCGGTCTTAATATGTCTACCGATTTACTGATAAAAATTAACGCCGATGCCGCCAACGCCAAAAAAGCTTTTGACGACGTAAAAGCCCAAACCGAAGACTTAGAAAAAACGTTAGCCCAAGTGGCCACGGCTTCCGGTGTAGCCTTCGCGGCTTTCACGGCCACAATTTATTTAACCGAAAAGGCATTTGTCGAAGCGCAAAAGTCTTCAATACAGTTAACTAACGCTTTACAAAACCAAGGTATCTACACCCGTGAAACCGTGGCGGCGTATCGGGACTACGCCGACGTCGTGCAAGCGGCAACGGGTATTGATAACGACGCCGTTATTTCGGCCCAAGCGGTTGCGCAAACTTACCTTGGTCAAACTAAAATTACTCAAGAACTTACAAACGCTATTGCCGACCTAGGCGAGTACATGAACGGCGACCTAAATTCGGCGGCTGAAAAAATTGCACGAACTATCGGTACCGGCACCAATGCTTTTGCGAAACAAGGTTTGGTGATTCAAGACGGGGCCACCGAAGCCGAACGTTACGCTAGGGTTATGGAGTTCGTACAACTTAAAGCGGGCGGTCTTGCTGAAGACATGGGTAAGATTGACGGCAACGCAAGACGCTTGGCCACTTCGTTTGGCAACGCTCAAGAAGCCTTAGGCGCGCGCTTTGCCCCCGCCGTAGCTTTCGCCCGTGGGGTTGTGGCTAGTTTTTTCGATGCCTTCGACAAATACCCGATTTTAGCAGACGTAGCGGCTTCGGTCGTTGTAGCGGGCACCGTAGTTACGGGGCTTGTGGCCGCGTCGGCGCTTGGGGTTATTGCCTTTGCAAATTTATCGGCGGCGGCGGCGACCTTCGGGGTTACACTAAACATAGCCTTGGCAGGTATTCCTATCGCAATTGCGGCCATTATTGCGGGCATCACTTTACTAGCTCTTAACTGGGGCAAGGCCGTTGACTTTATCAAGTCGGCGGTTTTGGCCCTTACAACATTTGTTAACGAAGCTTTTACGGGCTTAAGTAAAATTATTTCGGGGGCCATGTGGGGTAGCCCAAGCCAAATTCAAGAAGGGCTTAACCAGTTAAAAGGCGCCTACGCTAAAGCCCGTGACATATCGGTAGAACACTACACCGAGTTAAAAGCTATTCGTGAGGCCGATCAAACTGAACAAGACGCAAAGAAAAAAGCCGCAGCGGACAAAGAAGCTGCCCAAGAACGTGCGCACCAAGCTAATTTGCGCGCTATAAAAAAAGAAGAGAACGCACTTTTAAAACTTCAAAACGAAAACGCTAGCGAAGAAATAATACAGCTTAAGCAAAAAGAGATTGAAACACTTAAGGCCCTAGACGCCGAAAGTAACGCCAACACTCGTTTACTTTTGCAAGAACGTTTAGAAATTATCAGAGAACTTGAGGCGCAAAAACAAGTTGAAGACTTAGAGCGCCAACAAATTTTTGCGCAACAACAACGAGATTTAAAAGTTGAATTGGCCCAACAAGACATCGAAGTTAGCGCCGAACTAGGCGCTCAAAAGTTGGCGCAGCTTCAGGCCCAAGTAATGACCGAAGCCGACGTCGATAGAAAAATTCAAGAAGAAATTTTAAAGAAGCGAATCGACACCAATAACAAAAAGCTAATCGAACAAAAAAAATATGGTGAAGCTTTTGCGATAATTAACAAAGCCCTACAAAGCGACGAAGTCCAAGGCTTCAAGGGCGCTACCGACGAACTTGTTAAACTTACGCAGTCTAAAAACCAAGACTTAAAACGTATCGGTAAGGCCGCAGCCGTAGCACAAATTGGTATCGCAACGGCTGAAAGTGCTATGAACATCTACCGTGGCTTTTCGGCTATACCGTTCATTGGCCCCGCACTTGGTATTGCGGGCGCCGCCGCCGCTATTGCCTTTGGCGGTGAACGTATCACCGAAGTATTAGGCGCCGCCGACGGGGGTTTAGTTGAGGGCGGTATACCGGGCCGCGATAGCGTACCCGCTATGCTTATGGGTGGCGAATTAGTTGTGCCTAGACAAAACTTCGACGAAGTTGTGGGCGCGGTAAGAAGTAACCGCCAAGGCGCACAAGACGGCCAAATTTTAGAAGCTTTAAAAAATATCGAAAAAAGATTAGCAAGCGGCGGCCAAGTAAATAACTTCTATGGTGACGTCGTAAACGACGAAGCCTTTGTCGACAATTTTGTTAAGCGCATTTCGGACTCTTTAGAATTTCGTAACACTAAACTATTTGGAGTGACAACATAATGGCCCACGCAGTACCAAAAATCGAATACAACGTGCAATCAAAAACAGGCACTAGCGCCGGCGGTTCAGACTTTTTAAATCTATCAAGCGTTACCGGTATTGAAGTTGGTATGTATATACGTGGCACCGATATACCCGCAAACACGACCGTTTTAGCAATTGGTTCAGGCGTTCAAATGTCCGCTAACGCCACGGGTATTTCGACGGCCTTTGAATTTTACCGTAAAATCGAATTTGACTTCCCACCAATTGAAGTGGGCGGCGAAAGTGAACTACCGCAAGACCGTACAAGTACCGCGCTTTCAGGTATGCGCCAAGTAAGTATTGATTTCACCGAAGGGGTGCGCACGTTAACATTTAGCTTCTTAAGCCAAACACTTTACACTTCGCTTAAAAGTTTTTACGACAACTTCGGTAAATACGGCGACGAGTTCAGATATTACGACGACAAAACTTCAGGCACTTATACTACCGTTGAAATGCGGGCCTTTGATTGGCTACCTGAAAAAATAACCCACAATGGTGTTTCTTACGTTTGGCGTTTGCCGTTTACGATTAGACGGGTGATTTAGTGGACTACTTAGACGACGTCGTAACCAATAAAAAATATATTCAAAACATCGTTATATTAATTAACGGCACTTATTTTGCGAAACGCCAACCCGATAGCGGGCTTTCAATCGCTTCGCCTTACGACGGCATGGTTGTTACTATGAAAGTAAACCCCGCAACGATTGACATTAGAAAAGTTAATACGACGGTGTCGGGGTGTACGTTCTCACTACTAGACAAAGACGGCATCGTTAGTGCGCTAGTGGCCGGTAACGCTGCAAACTTAATCGGCCAAGACGTTACAATATGGGTGGGACGTTCTCGCCGTAATTCAAGTTTTGAAGCTAACGACTTTGCGGGCTACCTTCAACTACCTATAACTAAAATTCGTAAAGCCACCCACGACGACAACACTTACGAATTTACTACAAGCGAAGACACCGACCGAATTGCTAAACCGATTTACTCGGCTAAGTCGGCTTTGGCCGTCGACATACTTTCAGGCACAACGACAATTACAATGCGCGACCCAATTAACGACTTCCCGGCTTCAGGCCAAGTCCGGGTTGAGAATGAAATTTTTAGTTACACCACCAAAAATGATTCGACAAAACAATTTTCGGGCGTAATACGCGGCGAACTTGGAACGACGCCGGCGGCCCATGCCGCTAACACAAATTGTTTTCAGACCGAAACGGTAACCGGTAACGCTTTAACAATTTTCTTAAAACTATTGGTGTCGGGCGGCGGTGGGGGTACTTACGACGTTTTAAAAAGTGGTCTAGGTATCGACCAAAATCTAATTGACATTTCAGGCGTTGAAACCTTGCGCGACACTTTGTATTCGTCCGACTCTGATCTAGATCTAGAATTTTCTAACATTGATTCAGCTTTAAAATTTATTGAAACCGAAATTTTGCAGTTCTTTAATTTACGCTTAACTTATTCAGACGACGCCAAGTTAACTTTGGTTGTTTTAGATAAAGCCATTTTTTCACCTATCGTCGATAGTATAACCGAAGACTCAATTGTGGGTTACCCTAAGTGGTCGGTTGACGACACTAAAATTGTGAATCGAATTAAAATAAGTTGGGACTATGACGAACCTACTAACGTGTTTAGAAGGTACGAAGAATTTACCGATGCGGCTAGTATTGCGGCCTACGGCGCCCGCAACCCTTTAACGTTTTCATTTCGTGGAGTTAAAACCGCTTTGGGTGGCGACGACCAAGTGGCCGACTTTGTCCGGGTGTTATTCGCAAGGCTTTCAACTCCCGTGGCCGAAGTACAATTAAAAACGCATATTGATAAGAGTACAAAAAACATCGGCGCAAAAGTTTATATCGAATCAACCAAAATACCTTCAACCGACGGGGGCTTAACTTTTGCGGCAGACATGGAGCAAACGAAACGCGCTATAGACTTTGAACGTGGCGAAGTTTCGCAAACGTTTTCGTTTACATCATTTACAAAAATACGTTCTTTATTTATTGCCCCCAGCGACATGGTGGTGGGTATCGAATCGCAAAAGAAAATTTTTGTAGCCACTGGCCGCAAAGCTAAATATCAAGTTGGGTGGTATATGCGTTTGTGGAACGAAACGACTCAAGACTACGAAGCCGACTCGCCCAATAAAATTGTTGAGCTATTTGAGGCGCCAAATAGTTTAGAACTAGAACAAGGCGGCGGTGTCTTAGAACTAGAACAAGGCGGCGAATTACTTTTAGAAAGTACGCCCAAAGACGCCATAGTGTTTGAAAATAATTGGAGTACAACTTTGCAGACTCACCATAGAATTAGGTTTGCAAAGTATAACGACGTCGTTAATAATCAAAAAAGATACGGCTTTTTAAGTGACGACGGTAACAACTTTGCAGACGGCAAACCAACATATAAGGTGACATACTAATGGCATTTATAGCTTTAGCAGCAAGTGAAGTAGACGCAGAAAGCGCGTGGGACGATAGGGTAGCGGGCAAAATTAAAGACAACTTCGACGACCACGAAAGCCGACTTTTGCTTTTAAAAGCGTACCCACTTGAGTGGCGAGTTAACGGCGCCTTGAACGCGCTACCAAGTTACCGGTCGAAGTATAAAAAAATCGACGGCTTACGAAAAGTTGTCGAACAAACTTTTTTTAAATGTGAACTAATGTTAGAAAGTCCGGGCGCTACTCCGCTTGAAGTTGACATAAGAAAATACCGCCAACTTTCACACCGCATTTTGTCGGTGCTATCTATTTTTAACGGTAACATTAATTCAATTGCAAACGTGGCGCCCGCTTTAGCTACTCAAGCGATAGCGCGCACGACGGCGCAAATTTCAACGCAATCAATTACACTTTTTAAATCGGCTTTAAACATTCAAAGCATTTCGCAATTAACCGAACCAAACCCGTCAAGCCCGGGCACGGTCACTTTTCGCTATCGTTACGAACTAAGCGGCACGGTAGATAGCGACTGGAAGGTTGGGTCGACAATAACTTTTGCGGGTTGTACGGCGGGTGGTAACGACGGTTCGTTTACAATTGTCAGAATTAACGACGACGGCGGCAATAACGTTGTGGTAACTAATGGTAGTGGGGTCGAACAAATAGGCGCGGCGGGTACTTGTACTTTGCGTGCGTACTCTTACAACTTTACAAACCCAGTTAGTACACAATTTGCGGCAACCGAAGTGGCCACCATGGCTTCGCATACGAGTGGTGTTAGTGACGGCGCTAAAACAATTTATGCAATCAATAGTGGCGGCAATAACATTATCATATTTGACGCCACTGGGGCCGTTCAAGCGGGCGTGGCCGGTACTGTAAACGTGAACCGTTGGCAATACTCATTTTCTACACCGGCTAGTTCTACCGACTTTGTAGTTGGCGAATCGGCAAAAATGGCTTCACATAGTAGCGGCGCCAATAACGGTAACTTTCGCATTACGGCGGTTAACGGTGGCGGCGGCAACAACGTTGAAGTCTACAACGCTAGTGGCGTCGTACAAGGCGGGGCGGCGGGCACGGTTAATACAAACCGTTGGATATACGCTTTAGCCACCGACCCTTCTAGCGCGTTCTCTGCGGGGCATACGGCTATTGTGGCAAGTGCCACCGACGCTAATAACCGGGGTAACTTTACGGTTAAAGAAGTTAATCGTAGCGCCTCAAATAATATAATCGTCTACAACACTGCGGGCGTGGCCCAAGTCGGTGCGGCGGGTACGGTTCGCCATGCTTACCACTCGTTAAAATTAAGTGCAGACTTTTCTACAATTTATTCGCTACGCTCAAACGTTGAAGTACAAGGTACTTTCTACAATGTTAATACCGGCGACCCTAACGAAAGCGGCGGCGCGTACAATGACGGCTTCTTTGACGTCGTAGAAATTAACCGAGGCGGCGGTTCAAACTTTAACGTTGTAGTAAATAACCCAATTGGTGTTGAACAAAATACGCCAACGGGTCGCATAGTCACTGAAAGTAAATCAATTTTTAGTACCCGCCCCGTGATAACCTTCCCAACAATTGGCGAATCGGCTTGGAATAATACCGTGAACGCTTCGGCGACTACGGCCCCAGTGTTTGACGGCACCGACGGCGGTATTAGCGAAGACGAAGAAACGGCGGGTATATCGTTAGGTTTAGACATTGTTTCGATACCGACTGAAAATAAAGCTATGCCAAATAACCGCGCGGCTAATTTAGTCGTACAACTTTCGTAAGGGGTTTACATGACACCAAATTTTTTGAGAAGGATTAGACGGGGTATATTGCCGGGTAAAATCGGCGACGTCATGCACGGTGATACGACGGGCGGTTACACGAACGCCACGGCCAGTTATACCGATGTTACAAACACTGAAAAAACTTTCGTATGTACTGGGCGCCCCGTCGTAATTGAGTTAGTGCCGGTAAATGGTGACGGCAATAGCTATGTAGAGGCTGAATCGGCAACGTCTTTAACCGCAGAGGCTCGCATAAAATGTTTACGAGACGGCGTTACCACGGTTGGGAGTTTACTCGTTGGCGCCGTGGTTCCAAGTACGGTATCGGTGGGTGCATCGGTATCGGTGACGGTGCCGCCTAACTCCGTGAAGTTTATAGACTACGATACCACGCCGGGAACTAGAACGTACAAACTTCAAGGTCGGGGTTCAGCATCTACTCAACTTAACATCTCGTCTTGTGCCATTTTAATTTATGAAATGTAACGAAAGGCTTTTATGCGAAATATAATTTTATTACTTCTACTTTTACCACTCTTAGTTTTTGGCCAGAACCAAAAACTTTCGTCGCTTACGGCAATTACAAACGCCCAACTAGCTTCTAACGATTTAACCTACGTCGCCGACGTAAGTGCTTCAGCGACTAAGTCTTTATCGTTTTTTGAACTTGATAAACGGTACACGCCGACGGCAATACCTTTACAAAATGGGTATATCTACATTGGTGATGCTACAAACGTTGCAGCTCAAAAAGCCGTAGGCGGTGACGTCACCTTAAGCGCATCGGGCGACATAACTTTAAACGCCACGGGCGTTACAACGGGCACTTATAGTAACGTCACGGTCAACACCAAGGGGCAAGTGCTTAGCGGCACAACGAGTGAAACCACTTTAGTAATGACCGACCAAGGCAGTATTTCGACGCCGTCGGCGGGCTTTAAAAACTTCGCCGCAAAGTCCGACGGGCTTTATTATGAAAATAGCGCGGGCAACGAATACCGAATTGCGAACTTAAGCGAAGCCCAAACTTTTACCGCAGCTATCAATTTTGGCTCTAATGTAAATGTTAGCGGCACTTCTACGGTAAGTGGTACGTCAACGTTAAACGGCGCCGTTGCTTTGAACGGCGCGACTAGCGTAAACACTAACGCGCTTTTACTTAATAGCGGCCAAATTACGTTCCCGTCTTCCCAAAATGCTTCGTCAAACGCAAACACTTTAGACGACTACGAAGTTGGAACATATACCCCCGTCGTTACGGGTTCTAGTACGGCGGGGGCGGCAACGTATTCGACCCAACTAGGTTGGTATTGGAAGGTCGGCGACGTTGTGCATTTTAGGTTACACGTTTCATGGACTGCGCACACGGGCACGGGTAATATAGTTATTTCGACAGGATTGCCTTTTGCTTCAGGCGCGGCCCCGTCTTTAAACGGGTTTGGGGTATACCACGAAACAATGGCGTTAAACGCCAACTACTACGCTAGCCAATTTTACAATGTGGGTACTTCGGTGGGTATAACCCCCGTGCAATTCCCAACGGGTGGCGGCGCGGCGGCTTCCATAGCCATGGACACCAACGTTTCGTATTTAGTTGTTAGCGGCTTTTACACGCCATAATTTTATTTAGAAGAAAGAAGGTTTTATGAAATGGTTTTTACTTTTAGCATTAATGTGGCCAAGTCTAGCATTTGCCCAAAGCATTGTCGAAAATAAAGAAATCGACCGTATTGAGGTTTTAGACAATGGGCTTTGTCAAGTACGGCAAAAAATTGAAATTGTAAAAGACGGCGTGGTTTTGGCCACAAGCTACCACCGTTGGGTTATCGAACCCGAAGACGCCATGGCTAACTTAGACGCCGAAGTGCCGAAGGCGGCCACTAATACCCGTGTTAAACTTCAAACTAGCGTTACCCGTGCAAAGAGTATTTGCCGCGCGGGGTGGACGCCGGCCACTATTAAAAAATACAAAGATTTTAAAAAAGCTGAAGCGGCTAGGTTTGGGGGCAAGTAGTGAAAAAATTATTAACTGACCGGAGACTCTTTATTGCTTGGTGGTCTGTAAACTTACTTGCGGCGTTAGGCTACTTAAAATTAGTTGAAGTAACCGCCGGTATTGTCACCATTACGTTAGCGGTGGCCGGGGCCAATGCCGTAGAAAAAATTTTAAACAAAGGCGGCGACGATGCTTCAAAAAATTAAAGATAACAAAAATTGGTTAATGGCGCTTATACTTTGCGCCGTTGTGTTTTTTATCGTCGGTAAAAACACGAAGCCCGCAAAAGTAGAAAGTAAAGTCGAAGAAACTTTACGCCAAGAACTTAAAGAAGTAAGCGGCAAACTCGTTGAAGCTGAAATTAACATTAGCAAAATGAAATCTGAAAAAACTAATAAGTCGAAAAAACTTGTTACAAATGCCGACGGTTCAAGCGTTTTAACCGAAAACGAATCAAGCGAACTTTTAGAAAACGAATTGGTGCAAGCAAAGTCTAAAGTTTTTGAATACGAAATAGCTTTGGCCACGTTACAGCGCCAAGTTAAAATTGAAGAAACCGTGCGAAACAACTTAGCCCGTGTAAACGCTTTGTACGTTTACGACTCCGAACGAAACGGCGAGTACGAAGTTAACGGTAACTATTCAATGTTTGCGGGAACCTTCGGCGCTAACCCTGAACGTAAAGCTTGGCGTATAGGCGGCGGCGTCGGTTTCAACTTCTAGAAATAAAAAGCCCGCTTAATCTCTTAAGCGGGCCAAAGTCGAAGTAGGGGCCTAGAAGTCTTAAACGTAATACCTACTTCAATTTTCGTCAATTTCAAAATGCACTAAATCTAAAAACGTTTCGTCGGTTACAATGTTGTTGCGGTTAAAGTCGCCACCCCACCGTATTGGTATATTTAAAGCCGCCGCTAAAGCCTTACCGTAGCCGCCAAGGTAATAAAAAGCATTGGTGGCCTTCCAGTCAAGGGGGTCGGGGCCGATGTCAACGGCGAAGCTTTTAGGCTCTTTACAGTGTTTAGCCTTTTCAACCGAAGTCTTCGACTTACCTTCTTTAATATATTGTAGTTGAAGGGCTTTACTACGTTGGCCGTCAATGATAGTAACTTTTATTTTTTTATTAAGGGCGTGAAGCCAAATTTGTAAACGCACTTCTAAACTTAAAAAACGTTGCCACTCGACGTCGCTCCAATTGTCGGCACGTTCTAGATCTTGGGTGGCTCCGTTGTGAATTACTCTTACCGTCGTCATGTATCTACCTTTCTATCGGCGCGCAGCCGTAAACAAATTTAGTACCCATATAAATAAAATCGTCTTTGCGTTTTTTAGCGACGTCAAGACAAGGCGCCATTTCAAAAAACGTTTCGCCTTCAGGTTTACACGTTGCCGAGTTTTCAACGCATCTAACAAGCTGCCAACGGTCTTGTTGGCAACCCACCGTAACTAACAAAATGGCGACTACGAAAACAATTAATATAAAACTTTTCATGGCTTAATTCTTTCTAAGACTTCGGCTGCAATTTCGTCGGCGCTTTTATGGCCGATGCTTTCGGGGTCGGTGTTAAAACGAAAATCCCAAGGGCCGTAAAGATCAAGACCAATTTCACTTTCGTCGCCGGTGTTCTCGCGCCAACTATGTGTTCGGGCTTTGCGTACCGTTTCGGGGGCGTCAAGCCTAACCGTCGTGGCCCCTTCAAACGCTAAAATTTCGTTGGTCATACGGCAATCACCAATAATGATTAAAAATTTACGGTTGCCGAATAGCTCAATATGTTTTTGCACGGCGTTTTGGGTTATGGCCACCCAGAAATCTTGGCCGTATTTTCGGCGAAAGTGGCCGCCAAGTAACTGCAACAAGTCGCCGTCTTTATCGGGGGCAACGAAACTGGGGTGTATTACTTGAGCGCGGTTAAGTACAAATGTTTGCATTTTTTTAAGTTCGTCGGCGAAGTTAAAAACGAAGGCGTTGTTAAAACCATGCATTTGCGCCTTGGCCATTAACGATTCGATTAACTTACTTTTGCCGCTACCTTGCTTGCCACTGATTTTAATTATTTTGTGCATTGGCCGCCCCTTCTTGTTCAGGCATTGAAAACGCTATGTTGTAGCGAACGCCGTTTATTTTTGCTTGAGGCATACCGACGAAAAGTTCGACATGGTTAAGCGGTATTTTTTCGCCGGCGAAACGCTCCCAAACCGCTTGTGGCAAAATAATATGCGGGCGGTACGGTTTATAATCGTCTTCTCGCAAATTAAGTGCGTCGTGCATTTCATTTATGGTGGGTGAAAACTTTGTAAACTCCATAACGTAAATCGTCGGGCCTTCGTTAGTTTTAAAAGTTGTGGCCTTCCATTCGTATAACATCGGCATTAAGTTTTTAAACTCCCGAAGACGGTTAACGATGTCTTCAGGTTTCGGTATCACATCACCCAAGTATTTTAACGTTATATGGTAACGTTCACCATTTAGCCTAACTGGCCAATAAATATAATTATTCATGTTGCCCTTTCGTGGTTTTTGTTTTTTCTAGTTGCTTCTTTTCAAATAGAGTGCGCGAGTGCTTCGCAAACTCAATGTAAATTTTTAAATCTTCGGCGCTTAGTTTGTCGCCGCTAATTTGGGTTTCGCAGCCCAAACAAATAGCGGCGTGCTTTCTTTTCACTAAGCTTAAAAATACTGGGTCGGTATGTTGTTTTTGTTCTTGGCATTTAGTCATTCTGTATAGCCTAACAGCGCGGGCATTTTACCTGAAGTGTAAGCGCCTTCAATTTGTGGGGTAACGTATTCGCCGACGGTTTCGCCGCTCGGTAAAACTATAAACGATAAAAATTCATTTTCAAAAGTCGAGATACCCGATTGCACGGCTTCAAGTTTTGATTTTATAGAAATAACAAGGCACCGCCATAACCGCATTGTTTCGTTTCGTAATTGGGCGTCACTCATTACAAATTTACTTCGGGGGTGGCGGCTACCTTTAATCGGCATCGTTGCTACGAACCTGATACGGCGGTTGTTCATTTCAAAAACAACGGCGGCCTTGCCGTTAACTTCGCCGATAACGGCATTAGCGGTTTTATAATTTTTAAGTATGCGGCGTATTTCGGTTTGGGAAGTTTCAACCGAACATTCGGTGCCTTCAGCGTACAATTTCATTTGTGAACCCCTTTATATTTAGTCATTTTTCAAACCTTTAAAAATATGGGCTATGACGTCGACCGTCCAGCCGTTACCTAACATAAATAACGCTTGTCTTTTACTCACCCCCCCGTATATCCGGGCGGTATAGTTTGGAGTCTTTCACATTCTAGTCGTGATAAAAAGCGAAGACCGAAATAGTCTTGAATACCAAAACAACGTTGACGGCTTGGGCCCTTACCGTGCGACAAAGTTAACGTCGGGAACTTCTCGGGCGAATTTTCGCCGTAGACTACTACACGTTTGGCCTTACCCCTTTTAACTAGGCCGAACAAATACGACATCATTCTTTCAGAGTAATAACCGTCTTCGGCCCCAAGTTCGATAACGTCTTTAAAACCCAACTCACTTGGCGGCGGCAATTTCGGTATCTTGATATTAGTCCAAAAAAGTCTAATACGATTTTGTGCGCTAAAAACATTTGAGTTAAGTTCAACCGGTAAAACGTTCAAGTGTTCGCTAAAAACCATTTGCGAATCAAAGTCCATTTTTACATTTTCACACATGAACCATTTAGGCTTAATAGTATTAACTGCTTCGACGAACTTAAAAAATAATTTACTGCGGGGGTCGTCAAATTTTAATTGTTGACCGGCACGGCTAAAACCTTGGCATGGAGTACCGCCGATAATTAAATCGACGTCGCTAAATTTTTCGTCAGTAAAATCAATTTTTGAAACGTCACCAAGTTGTTGGGTGTTGGGGTAGTTATCCAAGCAAACTTTAATTGCGTAAGGGTCAATTTCAGACGCCAAATAAACGTCGTAAGTTATACCCGCACGCTTTAAAGCTTCTTGGCCGCAACTCATACCGTCGAACAAACTTAAAACTTTTCGTAAGTGCATACTTAACCCTTTCGATACCTTTCGCCAACCCAACCCGAAGCCTTAAGTGGTAAGCCTTCGGCCCAAGCGGGCAACGTTTCTAATAACTCACGGTAGAACGGGCAATACAAACCCTTCTTACCGACATCTAATTTAAACTTACCCTTTGGTGCTTCACTCGCTAACTCATCGTGCGAGTGCATTAAAGGTATAAAACCATGTTTGCGCACACGCCTAGCGGCATCGGCTAAGACGTCCCTAGCGCAAGATTGAACCGCGTTCTCGACAATTTTGCCCCCATAAGTGTATTCGAGTTCCCACTTTTTAGTTAAGCCGTTTTGGGCCATGTAAGCGATTTTGTCGGCTTCAAATTTATAACGTATTTTTGGTTCGCCCGCTTGCAAGAAGCCGTCGGGGCCGGGCTTACCCGTAACGTCGTTACCGGCTTCGTCGAAGTACATTTGTTCGCCCAAGTCGTTTTCGTAATATAACGTCACCATTTGTTTAAAAATTCTCGGGTCTTTGTAGGCCATGAACGAACCCGACGGCAAATAAAGATACAAAAAACCAATTTCTTTTTTAAAGATAAATCTTAATTTACCAACGGTGTACTCGGTGCCGGGGTCTTTAACGGCTTCAATAAATGCGCGTTCGCAATTCGCCCAAAACTCCGTAACCTTATAGTGCTTTTTACGAAAACGTTGTACGGCCTTCTTAGCAATCTCGACCGAAACTTTTACGCGGTAAACGTCCCACGCCGCTTTGATAAATTTCTTCCAACCCATTTGGTAGCCGCAGCCAAGTTCGGCGGCCTTACCCGTTTGGCGTTGGTCGCCGTCGTCTTCTACTTCGTCGTAAGGTATATCAAAAATTTCGGCGGCGGCGGTTTTATAAAGACAAGTGCCGTCTTCAAATAATTGCAAACACTCTTCGTTATCCGCTAGCCAATGTAACACCCGCGCTTCGATAGCGTTGTAGTCTTCTACAAACATTTCATGGCCTTCACTCGCAATAAACATACCCCGAAGCACCGAAGAAAAAAGCGGCATAAGGTTATTGCCGTATAACATTTTCAAGTCTTCGACGTCGTAATTTTGAATAGCGTAAATGGCCGCGTCTAGGTCTTTAATTACGCCGCGCGGGAAGTTCTGCGGCTGCACGCCCTTACCGCCCCAACGCCTAGTTGAAGCCGCCATAAATAAAATAATGTCACGCACGCGCCCGTCGCTACTGGCCATTTCTATAAATTTTTTGTACTTAGCCGTTGAAGCTTTCGCAAGCGCCTTACGAAGTAACAACAATTGTTTTTGGTCGTCTGATAATTTACCGCCGGCCAACAAGTCTTCGACCGTGCCCGCTTTCAAATTGGGAACGGTTAAACCTTCCATGTCTAAGTACGCGATAATTTGATTTCGTGATTTACCCGAAGACACTAGCCCCATGGTTAACGTGTCGAGTTCTTTAGCCATAACTTTGGCTTCGGCTTGCATGATGTCAAAAATCTTGGTGACTAAAGGCATATCAACCCGAACCCCACGCATATTAAGTTCTTGGTCGATAAACCAATTAATTTGTTCATAAGGTATTAAGTCGGGTAAGCGTTCGTCAATTTTTTCTTCGGTTAAAACGTCAATTTTGCAATAGCGATAAAGTACCGTGAAGTCGTCGGGGTCGGTTTCGGGCGTGTGCCACTTAATCGGTTCTAAACCAAGTTCAACGGTGGCACGGCCTAAGCTTTCACGTTCGATATTTTTTAATCTTTTTTCGTTCCACGCCTTCCACGCCTTTGTCGGTTTACAAAGTTTCATCATTACGCGGTAGCCGGTCATATCTTTTAAAATTGAAACTTGTAACACTTCGGCGGCGTTGCCAAGTTTGCGGGGTAGGGCGTGGCTTGCTACCTTAACGGCGTTGCAACGCCATTTATTTATCGCTATCTCTGGCCAACCGAGACGCGCCACCAAAATGTTTTTGTAAATGACTTGCTCAAAATAAGCGTTGTGGGCGCTAAATACATAGTGGTCGTCGTGAATTTTAGCAAGCCAAGAAGTTTTAAATGGGTCGGGTAGTTTGGCCCACGGCGTTTGCATAAAATACCAATCGAATAAAAATACCTTTGGTGCGTCTGAAAGTTTAACGGCGAAGCACATAACCCGCGTTGTTTTATGTACTGAATACTCCCAAGCGCCGCATTTAGGTAAGTTGGCTTCGCTTTGGGTTTCAAAGTCACAACGAACTTTCGTTACTGTCAAGTGGGGGTTGTAACGTAGATACGGCGGCAAGCCCGCCATAAGGGCCGCGTATTCCATTTTTTGAGCTGCGCGTTCTAAAAAGTTAATTGCCATAAGTCTTTCTTAAAGTGCGAAAGCCGAACGGACATTAGCGCGGCTTTCGCTTGTGTATTATTGGAGTTACAAGAAAAATACTATTTCATAATTCACCCCCTAGGGCATTTCACCCAAGTAAACGCTCACAATGCGCTTACTTCGACAAAACGGCCTCAAGAGGTGGGTATATACCCCTTGAGGCTGAAAACGGCACGGTAACGAAGTCTAGGTGTTTAACTGGCCGTTTCTAATGCTACTTAAAAGAAACCTTCGCCGTCGTCGCTTTCGACCCCGGCTTCGTCTTCACCCGGGAAGCCAAAGGCCGTGTCGCCTTCAGGGCTATCGGGTAGGATATCGTCTTCAATAACGCCAAACATTTGGTCGATTGGTTTTTTACCGCCAAGCGCGTTGCCGTCACGGGTTTTTTGTACGCCGTCAAGTATGAAGCTTACGCCGTCCTTTTCAGGGTTGGTGTAGGCCGAAGCCATTACAAAAATACGACCGAAACAACCGGGGTAAAATAAGCCCGATTCGGCGTCGATTGCTTTTCGCTTACCGTCAACCACTGAAGGTTTGCCATATTCGGCTTTCGTTGAGGCTTTAATAACCCACATACCTTTGTATTCGGGTTTAACTTCTTTTTTC
>CAZTDV010000031.1:0-42853 GCA_964612195.1 uncultured Sediminibacterium sp. | reverse complement strand
CTCAATGAATCAAAACAATTGCCAATTCGTACAATCATAGATGCAATGGGTGAGAGTACTACTTTGGATAAATGTGTTTTAGGGTTGAAAGAATGTTCTGAAAAAAGCCCTTGCCCGATGCATGCTCAATATAAAAATATAAAGCGCGAACTACAAGAACTTTTCGATTCCAAAACCATAGAAATGTTGGCTGCTGAGGTGAAAAGTGTAAAAAGTTTGAGGTATTAATTTTATAATCTCGCTTTGATTGTCGGCTTCGTTTCACTGCGCCGACTTCCCACCGCATTGACCTTACCCAAATCTCTGTAAAATGATCAATTGCTTTTTTTAGTGTAATAGTGTTCGCGGAAGTACTCGCTTCGCTCGTTGTAATGCATTCGCTCCGGCTCGATCAAGCAAGCTTGTCTCGCCTCCGCTCACACATTACTGTAGGCTTTTGAAGCTCGCAGTTATTTTTGAATAAAATCACTTAAAACTTCCGCTCACTTTAGCGCATAAAAAAAGCTCCGAATTTCTTCGGAGCTTTGTGATCCCGCTGGGACTCGAACCCAGGACCCATACATTAAAAGTGTATTGCTCTACCAACTGAGCTACAGAATCTTAAAGATTTCGTTGCCTTTATCTTTAATTTGGGTTGCAAAAATAAGATAAATAAAACTTCAGCCAAATTTTTATTGATTTTTTTTAGATTTTTTATTCTGCCGTTAAGGTTTTCTTTAATGTAAATTTGATGTATATAAACAATTTAATCATGTTCGAGTTCAAGAATAAAGTGGTGGTAATCACTGGTGGGTCAGAAGGAATTGGGAAAGCATTGGTATCCTTATTTATAGATGCAGGTGCAAAAGTGGCTACCTGTGGAAGAAATTATGATAAGTTATACCAGCTTCAATCTGCCTATTCTGGCAAACCATTGGTGATTCATACTGCAGACGTGAGTAAAGAACAAGATTGCATCAATTTCATTCAATTGGCGGTTAAACAGTTTGGCACGATTGATATTTTGATCAATAATGCAGGAGTGTCTATGCGATCTGAAGTAGAAGAAGTAGAATTTGATGCCATTAGAAAAGTAATGGATATTAATTTCTGGGGAACCGTTTACTGCACCAAACTCGCATTGCCTTTTATCATGAAGAACAAAGGAACCATAGTGGGCGTTTCTTCTATTGCAGGTTATAGAGGTTTGCCTGGACGTAGTGGTTACTCTGCATCTAAATATGCAATGAATGGTTGGTTAGAAAGTTTAAGAACGGAATTACTAGATTCTGGAACTAATGTGATGTGGGTTTGTCCTGGTTTCACTACTTCAAATATTCGCAATGCGGCATTGGATAAAGCGGGTAAGCCCAATGGGGAAACTAAAATGGCAGAAGATAAAATGATGCCTGCAGCGGAATGTGCTCAACATATAGCTAAAGCTATTGCAAAAAGAAAACGTACGCTGGTACTCACATTTACTGGAAAGCGCACTGTTTTTATGAATAAAATTTTCCCTTCATTAACCGATAAATTAGTTAGAAAATTTTTCTATAAAAACGGGGAGTTGGTAAAATAATACAATAGGGTTTTTCGTTAGCATAAAAGCATGCCTATACTGACCCTGAGTTCCGATATTGGCCAGCGAGACTTTATCGTTGGTGCCATCAAGGGGCAGTTTCTGCAATCGATCCCAGACCTTAATATCGCAGACATTTCGCATTATTTATCTCAAACCAACCTTCCTTTAGCAGCTTATATATGTGGGAATGCCTTTCAATTTTATCCAACGGGCACTTTTCACTTAGTATTAGTAAATGTATTTGAGTCTGAAATCAATCATTTTTTGATTGCACATTGGAATGGCCAGAATATTATTTGTGCAGATAATGGATTGATCACTATGATTACTGGCGTAAAACCTGCTCAAATTATTCGAGTGCCTGTTACCTCCAACGCTGGTTTATTAACTATTACAGCCGATTTAGTAGCGGCAGTAAGCAATATTTTTAAACAAGGCAGGGTAACTGCTGCAGGAACAGTTACACAAGAAATGGTAGAAAAATATCCTTTAAAGCCTACTGTTGGTGAAAATTGGATTGAAGGCCAAATATTGTTTATTGACAATTTTGAGAATGTGGTGATTAATATTACCCATAAAGACTTTGAAGAACATGGTAAAGGTAGGCGCTTCAAAATCATGTTTAAAAGAAATGAAATGATTGAAAAAATCAGTGATAACTATGCTTCTGTTGCAGAACATGGTAAAATTGCGTGGTTTAATTCGGCTGGATACCTCGAAATTGCCCTAAGAAATGGTAATATGGCAGGGTTATTTGGATTACAAGGGTATAATGAACATATGCAACAATCGGGTGTTTCTAATGGAAATAAATGGTTTTACCAGACCATTCGCATATTCTTTGAATAAACATAGTATTTTCGCATCCGCAAAACCAATATTTATCAATTTTAATTAATACTGTTACCATGGCGTATGATGTAATTGTTCTGGGAAGTGGTCCTGGTGGATACCCCGCAGCAATCCGTGCTTCTCAGCTAGGATTTAAAGTGGCCATCATTGAAAAAGAAAGTTTAGGTGGAGTTTGTTTAAACTGGGGTTGTATACCTACCAAAGCGCTTATTAAGAGTGCCCAAGTATACGACTATATGAAACATAGTGCCAACTACGGAATTAACGCTACAGGCGTTCAACACGATTTTGGTGCAGTAGTAAAAAGAAGTCGCGGTGTTGCCGATAAAATGAGTAAGGGTGTTCAATTTCTAATGAAAAAGAACAAGATTGATGTTATCATGGGTTACGGAAAAATTAAAGCCAAAGGCCAAATTGAAGTAACAGCAGCAGATGGCAGCAAGCAAGTGGTAGAAGGAAAGCATATTGTAATTGCAACAGGTGGTAGAAGCCGTGCTTTACCTAATCTTCCTCAGGATGGTAAAAAAGTAATTGGATACCGTGAAGCAATGGTATTGCCTGAGCAACCAAAGTCTATGATTGTGGTTGGTAGTGGTGCCATTGGTGTTGAGTTCGCTTATGTATACAATAGCATGGGTACTAAAGTAACGATCGTAGAATTCATGCCAAGAATTGTACCTGTTGAAGATGAAGACATTTCTAAAGAATTAGAAAAGCAATACAAAAAGCAAGGCATTGAAATCATGACCAATGCATCAGTTGAATCATTAGATACCAGTGGTGCTGGCGTTAAAGCATCCGTTAAAAAGCAGGATGGTTCTATTGTTGTATTAGAAGCAGATGTAGTATTGAGTGCAGTAGGTGTTGTTGCAAATATTGAGAATATTGGCTTAGAAGAAAACGGCATTAAAACAGAAAAAGGAAAAGTTATAGTAGATAAGTTCCAGCAAACATCAGTGCCTGGTATTTATGCCATTGGAGATTGTTCTCCCGGACAAGCTTTGGCGCACGTTGCTGCTAAAGAAGGTATTAATGCTGCTGAACATATTGGTTATACCGAAAAGAAATTTCATCATTTACCTGAAGCAATGGATTACAACAATATCCCTGGTTGTACTTATTGTATTCCTGAAATAGCTAGTGTAGGTTACACAGAAAAAGCGGCTAAAGAAGCAGGGTATGAAATTAAAGTAGGTAAGTTTCCATTCATGGCAAGTGGTAAAGCCAGTGCTGCTGGAGCCACTGAAGGTTTTGTAAAAGTAATTTACGATGCCAAATATGGGGAGTTCTTAGGATGCCATATGATTGGTACCAACGTAACAGAAATGATTGCTGAAGCGGTGGTGGCTCGTAAGTTAGAAACTACTGCGCATGAAATTTTAAATGCGGTTCACCCTCACCCAACTATGAGCGAAGGCTTAAAAGAAGCTACCGCAGCGGCTTACGGTGAAGCAATTGATATTTAATTTCAAGTCTCTTTTATACGGAGACTTTACTCAACCTATACCTGTCCCAGTTACATCTGTAACTGGGATTTTTTTTGCTCATAAGTCAACCCCAGCTTATCTACCAACTGGTTGGTATTTATTGTTTTTTATATATTTTATGCAGATTACTTGGTATCTTGTACTTGTAATCCTGCTGACTAGTGACCCCCTAACTAAAAATCAGCGCAACCGTACAAACCTATGAGTCTATTGAAAGTAGATCAATTGCTTCCAGAGCAATTATTGAATTCATTGATTTTTTCTGTAGTCGTTACCGACTTATCAGGAAGGTTCTTGTATGTAAACCCCTTGTTCCAACACAAGTTTGCGCATATTTCTACTACACTTACGAATAATCATTTTGCCGATACAGTTTATGCTGAAGACGTTAAAGCTTGTAATGAAGCTGCTAAAGAATGCATTCGTAATCCTGAGAAACCTGTGGTAATTACTGTTAGAAAAGCATGCGAGGGCGATGAATTTTTCTGGACTCATTGGGAAATTTCTGCAATAAAAAATGAGTTAGGTTATGTAGTGGGGATTATGTCTGTAGGGCACGATATCACCACCACCGAAATCAATAACAGCAAAGCGGTAGAATTGTCTCAAAGCAGGGCTTATTTAGATGAACAGGCTGTTGAATCCATTCAGTCGAATTTAGTAAATATTACCCCTGCTGTTCGTCAAGATGAATTGTCTGAAGAAGAAGTTACCAGAATGGCGTTGGTGGCGCATAATACTACTAATGCAGTGGTAATAACCGACAAAGAAGAAAATATTATTTGGGTGAACGAAGGCTTTAATAGAATTATTGGATACAAAGCAGAAGAAGCCAAGGGCAAGAAAATATTTTTCTACTTAAATCAGTCTGGTGTAGAAGAAAAAATTAATAAACGTATTCGTTATTCTATCGAAAATAAATTGGCTTTTGTTGAAGAAGTTCAAGTAAACAATAAGAATAATAAAACCATTTGGTTAGAGATAGATTGTAAGCCATTATTTGATGAGGCAGATAGGCATATTGGTTTTATGTCTATTGAAAACGATATCACTAAAAGAAAGAACGCCGAGAAAGAACAACAAGAAACATTGCAAAGGCTTTCGTTGGCAACCGACTCAGCACAAATTGGTGTTTGGGAAGTAGACTTGGCAGATGGTACTACTTTTTGGGACGAGAAAATGTATGATCTCTATGGCTTTGCCAAAGACACCCCATTTCCTCCTTACAAAATTTTCAAAAAAGCCATGCACCCAGAAGATAAGGAGATGATGAAAAACATCTTGACCAGGTTGTCTGAAGGTAAGAAGTCGATTGATTCAACGGTGTATAGAATTACCATGCCGAATGGTAAGATTAGGTATATTGAAGCGCATGCGATTGTTCAAAAAAATGCAGAGGGGAAACCTATTCGTTTAATTGGTACCAACCGTAATATCACTGATGATGTTGCTGTGCAAGAAAAAATGAAAACACAGAACAAAGTATTAAGGGATATTGCATTTATTCAGTCGCATGAGGTACGACGTCCATTAGCGAATATATTGGGCGTAATTGAAGTACTCAACAGTAGTAATTCTGTACACAATAAAGAAATCTTTGATCACTTAATTGAAAGTGCCAACGAATTAGACATGCAAATCAGAAGCATTGTTAAAAAGACCAATAACTTAGACGGAATATTCTCTAATGGGTAAATACTTTTTTCAATAAATCAGTTGCTCTTGCGGCTGGGTTTTGTCTAATATTTTTCTCTTCTAACGCAATTTGCGAGTAAATTCCAGTAAGTGCTTTTTCTGTTACATAATCACTTAAAGAGGGGTTCAATTTTCTTAAACTAAATTTATTGTAAGCGTTCACCAATGTAGACCAGTGTTTGGTGGCATCTGTTTTTTGTAAAGAAGATTCTATGATGGGTTTAAAAGCATTGGTTAATGGGGTAGTGGTGGCTGTTTTTAAATAAGTGGTAGCAGCAGTATCTGCCCCTTTTAAAATATTCACTGCATCGGTTAGGGTTAAATCTTTTATAGCCGATACAAAAATGGGCGCAGCAGTTTTGCATGCATCTTCTGCAGCCCTATTAATACTTAATATGGCTTGATCTACTTGTTGGCCCATTCCAACTGATCTTAAGGTAGATTCAATTTTTTGTGCTTCTGGTGGAAGTAAAATTTTTAATGCAGCGTTTTTGAAAAAACCATCTGGTTTGGCCAATGCTGCAGTTCCTTTTTCTGCACCAATTGTAAGTGCTTGTTTAAGGGCATTCGCAACTTCATTTCCACTGTTATCGGTGGTAGATTGTTGAGTAAGTTGTTTACTCTTTTGTTTAATCAGGTCTTTTAATGTTTGGGCAAATAAAGATTGGCCCCCTGTTGTAAACAGCAGGATGAATACTATTTTTTTCATTTAAAATTATAATTTAGTCACTACCTCACGCAACTTAACTAGTTGCTCTAATAGGTTAGGTAGCAAATTCAATGCCAGCATATTAGCGCCATCGCTTTTTGCTACAGCAGGGTTGGGATGGGTTTCAATAAATAAACCCAATGCACCTGTTGCTATGGCTGCTTTTGCAATGGTTCCTATCATTGCAGGGTTACCTCCAGTAACACCGCTGGTTTGATTAGGTTGTTGTAAAGAGTGTGTACAATCCATCACAACAGGGGTTCCATGCGATTGCATGATGGGAATATTTCTATAGTCAACTACTAAGTCTTGATAACCAAATGTATTGCCTCTTTCTGTTAAAAGGATCTGTTGATTTCCCGCTTTTTGAATTTTTTCCACCGCAAATTTCATGGATGCTCCACTTAAGAATTGTCCTTTTTTAACATTTACTATTTTGCCTGTGATTGCAGCTGCTTCTAATAAATCAGTTTGTCTGCACAAAAATGCAGGTATTTGAAGTATATCAATGAATGGTGCAGCCATTGCAGCTTCTTCGTGGGCATGAATATCGGAAGTGGTAGGAAGGCCATATTTTTGGCCTACTTTTTTAATTAAGGATAAACCATTTTCATCACCAATACCAGTAAAAGAGTTGGCGCTTGTTCTATTGGCTTTTCTATAGCTGGCTTTAAAAACATAAGGGATACCCAATTGTTTACAAGTGTTACTCACTGTATCTGCAATCTCCATTACAATTTCTTCGGACTCAACCACACAAGGGCCTGCAATTAGAAAAAAAGAATCGGGATTGTATTGCTGATTTTTAAATGAGTCTTGCAAAAAATTAGGCAACATATAATAAAATTTGTACTTGATTAGATAAAACAAAAGTAACGGAATTGTCATTCATTTTTTCGTTTCTTTGCTGCCTAAACAAATTGCTATGCCTTCTAGAAAAGATAAAATTTTGGTGATTGGTGCGTCTGGTCAAATTGGGGTGGAGCTTACACTTGCTTTAAGAAAACAATACGGAAACAATAATGTGGTTGCATCTGATTTGAGAGAAGAGAATCCTTTGTTAAAAGGAACTGGCCCATATGTTAGCATGGATGTGATGAACAAAGAAATGCTGCATGTACAAGTAATCAGACAAAATATTACCCAGATATATTTATTGGCTGCTATACTTTCGGCAACAGGAGAGAAGAATCCTAATTTGGCTTGGCACTTGAATATGCAGGGCTTGTTGAATGTATTGGATATTGCCCGAGAAGAAAAATTACATAAAATATATTGGCCTAGTAGTATTGCTGTATTTGGTCCTACTTCTCCTAAGCAATTATGTCCGCAACAAACCGTAATTGAACCAACTACAGTTTATGGTATTAGTAAATATGCTGGAGAGTTCTGGTGCAATTATTATTTTAATAGATACGGAGTAGATATTAGAAGTATTCGCTACCCCGGATTAATTAGTTACAAATCTGCTCCAGGTGGGGGTACTACCGATTATGCTGTTGAAATTTATACTGAAGCTTTAGAACAAAAAAAATACAACTGCTTTTTATCTGAAGATACATATTTGCCAATGATGTATATGCCTGACGCAATAAGGGCAACTTTAGAATTAATGAATGCACCTGCTGATCAAATTTCTGTTAGAACATCTTATAATGTTTCGGGCATGAGTTTTTCACCTAAAGAAATTGGGGCAAGCATTCAATCGCATATACCTGATTTTACTATGTCTTATAAACCCGATTCAAGACAACAAATTGCAGACAGTTGGCCGCAAAGCATAGATGATTCAGTCGCAAATAAAGATTGGGGCTGGAAGCCCCAATACGATTTGTCTTTAATGACGAAAGATATGTTAGAAAACCTGCGCAAATAGCGCAGGTTTTGTTTTGTGAATGACGGTAGAAACGAGGTCAAATTGATTTAGAATCTAATTCCTAAACCTAAATTTAATCCTCTGATACCTGCCCATGGTCCGTCAGAAATAATTTGAGCACCACTAGCATTTACTGTTGAAGTAAACTTAAATGGTTTTGCATCAATCTCGTTTAAATTCTTACGCAATTCTTGTTCTTCAAATGGATTAAGTGCAGATGCAAAATTTAAGTCTCCTTTGCTGGTACCATAGTGTCCTCCAATGATTTGAAAGTCTAACACAATTTTGGTGGCTATTTGGAACTGGTATCCAATCATTAAACCAGCACTGGTACTTTTAATTTTACCATTGAACACGGCTTCTTTCTCAATTAGTGGACTAGTAGATGCAGTATATTTTATTGGTGCACCTAAATCGAATGTGGCAAATCTTACATAAGGAGCTAAGTAAAATCCTTTCATTCTACCTAAACTTAAATAGATGCGTAATTCAGGCGTAATAGCGGTATTGCCAATTTGGAAATTATCTAGATTGATATCATTGCTATTAATGGCTTCTTTAAATTGATCTTTGAAAGGAAGGGCGCCTTTACTCATGGTTCTATAACTTAAAGAGAAAGAAATATTCTTTGTTAAACTTCTTTCATAAGTAACATGAAAATTTCTTGCAGCCATGGAACCTACATTCCATTTAATAATATTTTTTCCGCCAATTAATTTTTGCGCATCGGCATTTAAAACGGGCAGTAACATTGCTAAAAAAAGTAATTTTTTCATCGGTGTTGTTTGATTGGTTAAATTTATTGAGTTACTAAGTCTGCTATTGTTTGGTTTTCTAAAATACTTAAGGTTTTGTCTCTTACTTTAGCCATGATTTTGTTAAGACCACATTTTTTTTCGTTACAGTCTCCACACTTTTCATAAAAATTTAAACTAACACAAGGCAATAAAGCAATAGGACCTTCAATCAATCGCATTACAGCTGCTAAACTAATGGTTGTTGGTTCGGCATTAAAATAATAACCTCCTCCTTTACCTTTCTTGCTGTTTAAAATTCCGGCTTTTTTTAATTCTAATAATATTGATTCAAGAAACTTAAGGGGGATTTTCTTTCTTTCAGCAATATCTGCAATCAAGAATGGGCCAATATTTTTTTGCTCAGCCATATAAGTAAGCGCCTTAAATGCATATTGGGTTTTCTTCGAAAGCATTAGCTAAGATATTACTAATTATGATAATCCTAATACCTCTTTCATGGTATAAATGCCCTTCTTTCCAATGGCAAATTGAGCAGCAGTTACAGCTCCACCTGCAAATCCGGTTCTATTGTGCGCGGTATGAATGATTTCTATATCATCTATAGCAGAACTATACTTTACATGGTGAGTGCCAGGTGCAGGGTCTATTCTTTCAGATATAATCTCTAATAAGTTACTATTAGGAGTAATTGTACTATTGGCCCAACTTGTTTTTCTGCTTAATCCTTCTAGCACTTGTTCTGCCAATGTGATAGCAGTTCCACTGGGCGCATCTTTTTTCTGGGTATGGTGTATTTCTTTAAGCATTACATCATAACTAGGGTATTGCTCCATTAACCCAGCTAAAAATTTATTTACTTCAAAAAATAAATTAACTCCTATGCTGTAATTGCTAGAATAAATTAATGTGCCATTTTGTTCATTGCAATAATTGGCTACTTTATCCCAGTTTTCTAGCCAGCCAGTAGAACCACTTACCACGGGTATGCCAAACAACAAGCATTTCATGATATTCTCTACTGCGCTATGAGGTCCGGTAAACTCAATAACTACATCGGCTAATGCTAGTTTTTCGGCAGTAAAATCTGCCCCATTGTCTAGATCTATTTTTAGAACCACTTCATGGTGTTGTTCCAATGCAATGGCTTCAATGGCTTTACCCATTTTGCCATATCCTATCAGTGCTATTTTCATTTGAATGTATTTATCTGGCAATCAGCAACGGCTTCTTGCTTTTCTCTTTTATATTAAAAGACAAAGTTAGTGCAGGAGTTCTGGTATGCGGATTTAATTGTGGGTGAATTTGCATACTCAGGTTATTGCTCACATCAAAATGGCGTAAATGCCCAAAAACAGTTGCATCAACTACTTGAAGGCCCCATGCAAGTATAAACCAGAGAATAGAATAGTCTCGGTCTCTTCTAAATGAGTTTCTATAATTCTGTAAAGAACCAATGCTTAACCCTGTTAACTCAGGGTCTATCAATGCCACATCAGAGCTATCTCCATTTTGTTCTTTAAAGCGAGCTTCGTAAGCAAATTTTGTTTTGTTATAGAAGGAAGTGTTGTAAAAATAAGTAATGGCAGGAATGGCCAGCACACCATATACTAAGGGTATTTTCCAATATTCTCTATTGTATGCCTGACCCCATCCAGGTATTAATGCAGATCTTCTGGTGGCACGTTGAGGAATATGGTTGGCCATCCATGTAGAATCTTTTTCTTTCTTTTTTATTTTGGCTAATTCCTTCTCCGTTAAAGTAGGCAAAGGTTTTACCTCTGCACTATCACTCGTTGATTGTGCGTTGGCTGCAGCCCCTAAAAGAAATACCACAACAAATAACAATACTAATTTTTTGAACATGCCAATTTAACCCACGGTTATATTCATTAAATCCAAAATCTTATTTAACTCATCTAATGAGTAATACTCTATAGAGATACTGCCATACCCCTTTTTGTTATGCGTCATATTCACTTTTGTGCCAAAATGTGAGGCAAGGTTGTCTTGAATCTTTTGGTATGCAGGCGGAAGGTCGCTTTTAGTAGCAGCAGTTCCAGCAACTGACTTTTCCCCTTTATAGAGTTTTCTTACCAATTCTTCCGTTTGTCTTACGCTTAGTTGTTTTTGCTGTATTTCTTTAAATACATAGAGTTGCTTATCGATGGTGTCAATATTTACCAAAGCTCGGGCATGCCCCATACTAATGGTATTATTACGAACAGCTGCTTGAATATCTGGAGGTAATTTTAATAAACGGATATAGTTGGTAACTGTACTTCTTTCTTTACCCATTCTCTCTGCTACTTGTTCTTGGGTATAGTTGAGCTCTTCCATCATTCGTTTAAAACTGAGTGCCATTTCTATGGCATTCAAGTTCTCCCGTTGAATATTTTCTAATAATGCCAGTTCTAATAATTGCTGGTCATTGGCCTGTCGTATATATGCGGGAACGTCTTTTAACCCTGCTAATTTAGAAGCACGGAATCTTCTTTCTCCAGCAATCAACTGGTATTTGCCATTGGGTAGTTTACTTACCGTAAGAGGTTGAATAATATCGTGCAGCTTTATAGAAGTAGACAATTCTTGTAATGCCTGTTCATCAAAATCTCTTCTTGGGTTTTTAGGATTAATCTGAATATCGGCTAATGGAATTCTAGAACTGGTAGTTACTTGTTCAACTATTTCGTTCTTTAAACTTCCACTGGTATTTTTAAGGTCTTGGTCTATATTTTGCAATAAGGACCTCAATCCTTTACCTATAAGGTCTTTATTTGGTTTTGAAGTACTCATAAATTATTCTATAATTCTATCTTGATTAGAAATTTTTGTCATTCCGTTGTTTTGCAGAATTTCTTTAGAAAGATTCAAGTAGTTTACTGCACCCTTGCTTTCTGCATCGTATAATATAACGGGCTTACCTACGCTTGGCGCTTCGCTTAAACGTGTATTTCTATGGATAATGGTAGCAAAAACCATATCATCAAAATGGCGTCTTACTTCGCTCACCACTTGGTTGCATAAACGCAAACGGCCATCGTACATGGTCATTAAAATACCTTCAATTTGTAAAGCAGGGTTTAACCTGTTCTGCACAATTTTAATAGTGTTCAATAATTTTCCTAAGCCTTCTAATGCAAAAAATTCACACTGCACAGGAACGATTACACTATCAGATGCAACTAAAGAATTTACGGTAATTAAACCCAAAGAAGGAGAGCAGTCGATGATAATAAAATCATATCGATCTCGAACTGCATCTAAAATGCCTTTCATAACATTTTCTCTATTAGGATAATTGATCATTTCAATTTCGGCACCTACTAAATCTATATGAGAAGGAATCAAGTCTAAATTAGGTACATCACTTTTTAAAATGACTTCATTGGCAGTAACGTTGTTTACCATACAGTCGTATAAACTATTGGTAATATTGTGCAAATCGAAACCTACACCAGTGGTACTGTTGGCCTGAGGGTCTGCATCTACCAACAGGGTTTTGTATTCTAATACAGCCAAACTGGCTGCTACGTTAATTGCAGTGGTGGTTTTACCTACTCCGCCTTTCTGATTGGCTACGCCAATAATTCTTGCCATAATTGCTATTCCTTTTCTCGGTTGCCAAAAATACGGCTTCGGTAACAGCTCTCAAACAATATTATACAATAGCTGTTAAGCTAGGGGAGTTATCTTTACATTTTATATAAATATATGCGCAGTACCGGAACCTTGTTTTTTATAGCAGCCATCATGGTTTTGCTAGATTTTTATGTTTACCAAGCCATTAAAACCGTTACTCAGCCCTTGTCTGAGCGATTGAGAATGTATATCCATATTGGGTTTTGGCTGATTTCGGTGCTCACCGTATTCTCATTAATGGCATTTCCATTTGTGCCCGCGTTGCAACAGTCTAAACTATTTAGGAATTATGTTTTTGCTATTTTGGCCGGACTATTCATTGCGAAATTGATTGCAGCCACTATTTTTTTGGTAGACGATATCAGAAGAACGGGCTGGTGGGCCATTAGTAAAGTGTATAAAAGTACCGGCGGGCAAATCTTGGGCGATGGACAAATGGTGTCGAGGTCGGTATTTTTAAGCTGGATTGGTTTGGGCTTAGGATCTACCTTGTTTGGAACCATGCTATTGGGGTTTAGAAATAAGTATAAATACCAGGTTAAGAAAATGCAGCTATCCTTTGCTAATTTGCCCAAGGCTTTTGATGGATTAAAGCTGGTTCAAATAAGTGATGTCCACAGTGGAAGCTTGCAGGATATTCGGGCAGTAAATAAAGGAATCGATTTAATCTTACAACAAAACCCCGATATCATCTTTTTTACAGGCGATTTAGTAAACGATCGTGCCACAGAAATGGAGCCGCTCAAAGCATCTTTTGCTCGGTTAAAAGCCCCACTAGGCGTATTTAGTACACTGGGTAATCACGATTATGGAGACTATGTACAATGGCCAAGTACAGCGGCTAAGCAGGCCAATTTGGCGGCTTTAATCAACCTACATAAAGAAATGGGATGGGATATTTTGATGAATGAGCATCGCATTATTGAAAAAGCTGGGGAGAAAATTGCTGTTTTGGGTATTGAAAATTGGGGTGCCAAGGGAAGGTTTCCAAAGTACGGTAAAATGGAAGATGCCATAAAAGGAACAGAACAAGTTCCCTTTAAAATGTTGTTGAGTCATGATCCAAGTCATTGGGATGCTCAAGTAAAAACAAGTTATGCCGATATAGACATCATGTTTGCTGGGCATACACATGGAATGCAATTTGGATTAGAGAACCCTTATTTTAAATGGAGCCCTGTTAAATGGATGTATAAGCAATGGGCTGGTTTATATGAAGATGGGAACCAAAAATTATATGTTAATCGCGGCTTTGGATTTATTGGTTACCCAGGAAGGGTAGGCATCATGCCAGAGATTACTGTGATTGAGTTTACCAAAGCCTAGCGCTTCGCAATTTTATTCATTGATATTGCCCTTTGCATAGAGCATTTAAAGCGATTAATGCCTTTTTCACGTAAGTTTTGGTGCTTGGTGGTTCTGCCGTTCATGCGTTTGCGCCACATTTTAAAGCTAGATGCTTTGCTATTCAGCCGCATGAATTCGATGACTTCTTTTTCAGATAAACCAAACTGAAATTGAATGGCTTCAAAGGGTGTTCGGTCTTCCCAAGCCATTTCAATAATGCGGTCTCTGTCTTTTTGGTCTAGTGCAATCATTTTCTTTTAACATTTCATATGTAACATTGGTTCAATTAAAATCGTCTATGGCATAAGTATTGAATAGATTAATTAAACCAATTGATATGCGTACGATTTTTTTATTTGCAGCTTTATTAATAGCTGGAACAACAGTGAATGCCCAAAAGGGTTTTAGATTAGGTGTAAAAGCGGGAGCCAACCTAAATAAGATTGAAGGTCAGTCTTTCGATCAGGGATTTGATTTTTCTTATCACCTAGGAGCTTTTGCTGAATATGATTTCAGCAAACGTTGGGGAATACAACCCGAAGTTATTTGGAGTCAAACTTCTACCAAGCGCGGAAATACCATTGACGCTATTTATTCTACTTTGCCTACCAATGTTAAGTTGGATTATTTAATGGTACCTGTTCTATTGCGTTATAGCCCAATAGGACTATTGAGTTTCGTGGCTGGCCCTCAGTTTGGGGTCTTGATTAATAAGAACGAAAACTTATTACAAAACGGACAACAGGCATTTAAATCTGGAGACTTCTCCATGGTATTGGGTGCTCAAGTAAATTTAAAAGTGCTTAGAGTGTATGGTCGTTATAATATTGGGTTGCAGAATATCAATGATTTCTCTGACCAACAAAAATGGACCAATCAACAAGTGCAATTGGGCGTAGGATTAAAATTCTAAACCCAGCCATATAGGCTAAACCCCTATTTGTTTTTTTAAGGAACTGATTTCTTTCTTGAAAGATTTCAGTTCCATTATTTGTTCTTTAATGAAGCTGTTGTCTTCTAACTTACCCACTACTTCATTCATTTCAGCAAAGCTTTCGTACACCATTTTTCTAAAAGGGTTACTATAATCTTTTGCTCTTGAATCGTGAATGCCCTTGGTAATCCATTCCATTGTAGCAATGGCACTATTGAACAAATAACTCAATTGGTGTTCGTCTAATTTATTCAGTGGAAGTCCAGAAATTTCTTTTAGTGTAGCTAATCCGTGCATGCATTTTTGATGGGCATATAAACTGCCTTTAATAGCATATTGTGCATGTAAATCGTCCCAACCTTTTATTTTACCTGTATTTATTTTTTTGCGCAGTTCAGTCAAATCTGCTTCAGGCATTAATTGACCACCCAAGTTGATCCACTTGTCTCTAGAAAGCTTGCTGGGCAATTGTTTGCGTAATTCAGTCAAATCAGTAGGAATTTTGGTTTTAATAAAACCAATCAATTCTTTTACTCCGTAGAATAATAAAACGTCTTCAAAAACTTTGTAAGCCTGCCTTACTTTTACCAATACTGTTTTCCTTTTACTGTTTTCAATATCGTCGGCGGTAATTAATAAACTGTCTACTAATTTATTGTTGCTCTTTAGTAAAAGTTTACCTACTGAAAGCGCTTCGGCTAAATCTGTATCCGCTTTTTTTTGGGAACGTAAATAAGCTTTGCCCGTATATAATTCAAGTTTCTCTAAAGCCGTAAAAATTTCATTGATGCTATCAGGGGCTAGATAATTGTATTCGAGTTCTTGTGTTTTATCAAAGCGCCTGTCTCTATGTGCATATTTCCAAGCATTTCTAGCTAAAGCATACATATTGTACAAGAACCAATAAGCAGGCATTATCGTCAGTTGGTCGTTTTTAGTGTCATTGCTGATTAAGCAGAAGGGGATGGGTATGTTTAACTCCGCAGGATAGTCTCCTTTGTTAATCATGGTAAAAGAAGCAAAGATGGAATTATGCTTTAAGCTAACACATAGACCCGGCCAAAATCCACGCCCCATAATGATTTCACCATCTGCACTTCTGCTATTATGGTTAGATCCAATAGTAGCACCAGCAGCAATATTACTTTGACCCATTACTAAAGCAGCGCACAAAAATGAGTTGTTATGGTGTTGCTCGTGTGCTGGAAAAATTAAAGAGTTCAATACTTCGCAACAAGAAATGGTGGCGTTTTGACCTAAGTAAGAATTGATTAATCGGGCACCATATTTTAATTGTGAATGATCGGCCATGATAAAGCGAACTGCTTTTACACCATAGAAAATTCTACAGCCCAAACCAATGGTACCATTCACCATTTCACAACCTTCTCCAATTTGTGTTCTACCTTCAGGACCCGAATTCACTGTGAGGTTTTTCAATTTGTTGGCTCCTTTAAAATATGCGTCGGAACCCACCCATACATCTTTGATGATATTGCAATTCTTAATCACCGTTCTATCGCCCACTTTGCCGTAATAGCCTCGTTTATTGTTGAATTTTTTTTCTGTAAATTCTACTAATTTATTTTGTAAAATGGTATCGTCTCTAAATCTACTCCACAAAAAAGCATCACCAGGTAACATGCCATCAAAAGGCAATACTTTACGCCCCGTATTTTCATTGCATAATTCTAGCCAAATTCTTACTTCTTCTTTTTCATCTACTTTAATAATCCCATTTCCAAACTTGGAATGATTGGTAGTTACTAATTCATTTACATTGGTGATGATGGCTTCGCTTCCAATAATATAATGCGATAAATAGTTCACATTATTGATAACAACATTGTCTCCAAAATCGCAACTGATGATGGTAGAATTGTATAAACCAACAGGAGTTTTTAAATCACTAAAACCCAAACAAAAGGGCTCTAGTTTTCCAATTCGTACCAGGCCATGAAATTTACAATTCTTAACCAGGTCTGGATTAAAGGAATCTGACACCAAAATATGGTTCCAGTTATCGGTGGTATTACCATTGCGTACCAACTGCTCAATTTCATAAGCAGTAAGGGTTCGGTAATGAATGCCGTTTCGCATCTGCATATTACGCAGATAATATTCATCCTTACCCTTTGGAATATGATGGTCTTTTATGAATCCGTAACCCAATGCTTCAAGGGGGGTCTTGGTAATATTATTTTGCGCCATATGGTATTATTCTACAGTTACACTCTTAGCTAAATTTCTAGGCTTATCTACGTCAAGTCCTTTGTATAAACCAACATAATAGCTTAGTAGTTGTAGGGGAACTACACTTAATAGGGGGGCAATTGCTTCGTCTGCATCAGGCACAAACATTACATCGTCTGCCATACCAGGAATGACTTCGTCGCCAACTGTTGCAACAGCAATCACTTTTCCTTTTCTGGCTTTTATTTCCTGAACGTTCGAAACAATTTTTTCATAATAAGAATCTTTGGTAGCCACAAAAACCACTGGAAGATGTTCGTCTACCAAGGCAATAGGACCATGCTTCATTTCAGCCGCTGGATAACCTTCAGCGTGTATATAAGAAATCTCTTTCAACTTCAATGCACCTTCTAAAGCAACGGGGAAATTATAACCCCTTCCTAAGAATAAAAAGTCTGCAGCATCTTTGTATTTTTGGGCTATTCGCTCAATGTTAGAAGTGTCTACTAGAATTTCTTTTATTTTTTCAGGAATACTTTCTAAATCGTGCATCAATTGCGTGTAACGCTCTTTAGATAAAGTGCCTTTTGCATAACCAATCTTCAAAGCCATCATCATTAAAACAGCCAACTGGCCAGTGAAGGCTTTGGTACTTGCAACCCCGATTTCAGGGCCACTATGGGTATAAGCACCAGCATGGCTTAAGCGAGCAATACTGCTACCTACAGCGTTTACCACACCAAAAATAAATGCGCCTTTTTCTTTGGCACTTTCTAATGCAACCAAGGTATCGGCCGTTTCACCACTTTGAGAAATGGCAATGATTACATCGCCTTTATGAATCACCGGATTTCTATAACGGAATTCAGAAGCATATTCTACTTCAACAGGAATTCTACAGAATTCTTCAATTAAATATTCAGCCACTAAACCTGCGTGCCAACTAGTACCACAAGCAACAATCATAATGCGATTGGCATTAATGAAAGCCTCCATATTATTTTCAATACCACCCATCATGATTTGCAAACTCTGGGGCAATAAACGACCTCTTAAACAATCGTGAATAGTATTGGGTTGCTCATGAATTTCTTTGAGCATGAAATGATCATAGCCACCTTTTTCAATGGCTGCTAATTCCATATCTAGTTTAGTAATAAAAGGCGTTTGCTTTTCATTACCTAAGTTCTTTAGAATTAATTCGTCGGGCTTAACAATCGCAATTTCATAATCGTTAACGTAAACCACTTCTTTGGTGTATTCAATAATAGGAGAAGCATCACTCGCTAAAAAATGTTCGCCCTTGCCAATTCCAATTACCAATGGACTTCCTTTACGAGCAGCAAAAATGGTGTCGGGTTCATCCTTAGAAATCAACAGAATACAATAAGCACCAACAATACGTTTTAACGCAATGCGAAGTGCTTCTTCAAGCGTACAGTTATTATTGATTTTGATGTCTTCTATAAAATTCAGCAAAACTTCGGTGTCGGTATCACTTTTAAAGTGATAACCTTTCGATTCTAATTCCTTTTTAATTTGGGTATAGTTCTCAATGATGCCATTGTGAATCATGGCCAAATCACCACTTTGAGATTGATGCGGGTGAGCGTTTCTGTCGCTAGGTTCGCCATGGGTAGCCCAACGGGTATGACCAATTCCAATATATGCGTGCACATCTTGCCCAATAGTTGCTTCTTCTAATTCAGCTACTTTACCTTTTTTCTTATAAACATTAATATGATGATTGTGTAATAAAGCAACACCAGAACTATCATAACCGCGGTATTCTAACCTTTTCAGCCCTTTTAATACAATAGGATAAGCCTCTCTTGGCCCTATATAACCAACAATTCCACACATAATAATTGACTTGTTAAGCTGCAAGTTTAATTATATTTAATGAATAAATTGCTGTTTTGCAAGAACTTGCAGTAACCTGATGCGTAATTAAAGGTATATGCGTTTTTTTGCGGTAAATTAAAAAAGAATCAAATGAAACCAATGCAAATTGTAAAAGGGATAACCACTTTGTTGTTTTTATTTTTTGGGTGGAGCATAGCCACCGCTCAAACAACCACAGTATGGATTGTTAGACACGCCGAAAAAGACACTGCCTTTGCCACAAGGGCTAATCCAGATTTAAATGCCATGGGCAAACAGAGAGCAGTAGACTTAGCAGCTTATCTTAAGAAAGCACCCATTGCATTAATTTATTCAACAGATACCAAAAGAACTAGGCAAACAGCCGAACATTTTAAAGCACCATTAGAAATATACAATCCAAGAAATCTAGCCAACCTAGCCACACAATTGTTAGAAAATAATAAGGGTAAAACCATTTTATTGGTAGGTCATTCTAATACTGTTTTAGAAACCATTGAAGCATTGGGTGGCCAACGTCCTGTTAAAGCCTTGAGTGATGATGATTATGATTATATCTTTAAGGTAGTGATTGGAACGGAAGGTAAATCCAAAGTGGAAGCTTTTCAGTTTGGTCAACCTCATAGAGGAGGAACTGCAACTATGCAGTAATTTTGCTGTACACAAATAGATGATAATGAAAAGAATTTTAATTGCATTATTGGTGATGGTTATTGGGTCTAGTTTTATGCAAGACGATAATTTTTATGTTATTTACATAAAAGGAGGCGCAATCAATACTATTAACAGTCGTGGTGTTCGAATTGGGGATATGCTTAAGCCTAACGATAAAATATTTTTGCGAGATGCAAGCTCAAAATTGGTGTTGATTCATCCTAAAAAAGGAAGATTGGAAATTACACCTAAGTCGGCAGGTAAAGACTTAAGTGTAAAAGACCAGGCGGTATCTATTTCTAGTGAGTATAAAATTGTTTCAAGACCTTTAAATTATGAAGGCTATAATCCTAGAACTTATTTTCATTCACCAGAAACCAACTACCGAGTTTTATTGGTAACGGGTTTGCCGCTGAAAATCATTCCATTTTACAAATTAGACGCACAAAATTTTTTCTACTTACAATGGGAAAAAACGGGCACAACTATTGTTAGAAAAATTCCTGCATCAGATAGAGGTATTTATTTTAATCAAACCGTTATTAGCGATGCCGACCAATTGACTGAAGGACAAAAAGTTAAATTTTGTTACCAACACTTTGAATATGGGGTATTAAAAAATGATGTGCTCGCAGAGTTTGTACCCGTAGTTGCTTCATTAAGTGTAATTAATCAGCAAGTGGCCATTATTAAAAAGTATAGCTCACAAAAAGAATCCCGGATAGTAAATGCTTTGGTAACGGCGCATTTAAATGATAATTACGGAAAAGTAGGAAGCGAATATTTACATAATATTCGATAGAATTAATTGTTGCTTTTAATTAGGCGCTGGAACAGTTTTGCCCCATTGTGTATTTACAATATTATATTTCCCCTCTAGAATAATTTTAGCAAAAGAAATTTCTGTAGGTAATTTAAAAGCAAAACGTTCTTGTTGAACTGCAGTGTTACCAAGCTTTTGATAGGAATCTGCTTTTCCTGTTTTAAACAAATTGGTTTGGCTCATTAATATGTTGACCTGCGTATTTTTCTCATAGGCTTTCCAATGTACAATCAAACTATCCTGTTTCATTTCAACAGTGGGGTGAGATATAGAAATATCACCAATCAATGGCACTCCATCTAATTCGTAGGCATTTGCTGTTGGTATATTTATTTTTTGAAACCTTGCCATTGTAGGAAGAATATCTACTATGGCAGGGGTGTTTTTTTGAAAATACGAGCTGGTATTGTTGAAATTCGCAATCATCCAAGTGGTTCTTTCTGCATCTGATTGCCCGCCATGGTTTTTACCTGTTGCGGCATCCCTACCATGATCGGTAGTAATAATGATCCTCCAATTTTCATGGTATTTTTTCTCTCTATACTGAATAGCATTCCATATAATTCCCATTTGATTATCTAAGTAATCAATCGCTTTATCCATTTGAGGACTATTCCCAAATCGATGTCCAATATCGTCTGTATATTGTAAATAAATCCATGACAAATCTGGCCCCAATTTGCGAATGGTACTATCTGCTTTGTCAATTACATATTGGTCAATCAAATGAGTATAGTTGGCTAGTTTGTCGTGTGGAAATTGTAAAGTGTCTAATTCATAGCCATCAAAAGAATAGTCTATTTTAAAGCTGCCCGTTTCTGCTAATTGGTCTCCAACAAGTTTGGTGCGATTGTCTTGCCAGGTTGAAAATACCGCTGTTGTTTTTTGCGGATATTGTTCTTTTAAAAATCGGAAGATGGTGTAATAATTATAATTAGGGTGCTTGATATTGTTGTCTATCACTTGGTGTTTATTGGCCCAAGTGCCCGTAAGCAAATTATTGTACCCTGGAGCAGAAATAGTGGGGGTTTGATTGTAGGCGTTTTTAATCCCCCCAACAAATGCTCTTTTATAAAAACCCTTGGCAATAATTTTATTGAGGTTGGGCTTTGACGATTTTTCAATTAAGTCTGCGGGAATACCATCTGCAATAACGAATACGGTTTTGGAAATTTTCTTTTGCGCAACTAATGTAGTGAGGCTAAAAAAAGAGAATAAAAAAATCCAAAGATGATTTGCCATTTTTAATAGGTTAAACTTTTTTTTGGGCTACCAATCAGTTTGTAATTTAACCATATATAATGAAAATCATACTGATTTGGACTATAATTCGATATTGATTCCTAATAGTAGTTTACCTTTATTTTATAGAAAAGTTATTTCTCTAGCTTCAGCTTTAACTTATAAAAAACTTCTATTAAACCCATTCATATGTCATTCAAAGTTTCACTTCCTATTTTTTTATTGGTGCTTTTGGTACTTGCCTCTTGTAAAAAAGTGGCTGAAAGCAACACTACTAATCCTACTAACCCTGCCAATAAAATTGCACCGGATGGGTTCAATTACATCACTACTAAAGATGTAACAGTTTCAATTACCGCATTAACCAATCGAAACAAATCTATTCCTGGGGTTCCTGTTTCCATTTACAGTTTAAAAAATGGAGTCAAAGGACAATTGATATTTAAAGGAGTAACCAATGCACAGGGAGTGCTTTCAGCTAAATCGAATATGTCTGCCTACATGGATACTGTTGTAGTGGATGCCAATTATTTGGGATTGATTCAGAACGTACTGGTTACTACTACCGATAATACACTGAACTGCACTATCGGAGGCGCCACAGGCTATTCTGGTAATATAGTAGGTGTATTGCAATCCAACAATAGTCCTGCCAATGCGGCGAATATAATCCGCTCTGCTGCTAGTTCTAATGGAGGAATGGTTAGCATGGATATCAATGGGGTAAAAACAAATACTAAGTTTTCCTATCTCGGAACGTATAATAGTAATGGTAGACCTAATAATCTAGAAACGCAGGGTGATGAAATTGGGCTTGATATGTTGAATACCATCAATGCTTCATTACCTGAACAGAAAAAAGTACCGCAATTACATCCAGAATATATTGCTAATGATGCCACTACTAATATAAATGTAAAAGAAGATGCAGAAGTGTGGATCACTTTTGTGCATGAAGGAGCAGGTTATAGAAATGCTTTGGGTTTTTATACTTATGATACTAAAACTCCACCAACTACTTTAGCGGATATCACTGAAATCAAATTCATTTATCCCAATGCTAGTTTAAGAGGTAGTAGTGGTGAAATGGTTTCAGGTGATAAAGTGAAATTGGGAACTTTCACAGCCGGAACTACGATAGGTTTGGTATTGTTTCAAAATGCATGGAATGGAAGAGACGTAAGTGTTGGCGCAACAGCACTTTTTTCTGATCCCAACCTGAATCCGGAATCTGATCTAAATTTGCGCAACCACAATGTATTTTTACAATATCAAAATACCTTCTTGATTGGATTTGAAGATATAAGAAGAGATAATTCGGGTTGTGACCAAGATTTTAATGATTTGGTAGTTTATGCTACATCTAACCCAATCACTGCCATAGACACAAGGGGTGTAAAGCCAGCAGAAAAGCCAGTGGATGAAGACGGAGATGGTGTTCTTGATGAATTGGATCAATTCCCAAAAGATCCGACTAAGGCCTATGTAAGCTATTATCCTTCACAAAATAATTGGGGCACACTTGCTTTTGAAGATTTGTTCCCTTATGCAGGTGATTATGATATGAACGACATGGTAATCGGCTATCGCTATACTATGGTATCGAATGCGCAAAATAATGTGGTGGAATTGACTGCCGATTATAAACCACTGGCTAATGGGGCTTCGTATCAGAATGCTTTTGGGGTTCAGTTTCCCTTTGCGCCCAGCTTAATTAAATCTGTTACCGGACAAAATGTGGCTACAGGTTTGGCCAAATTTAATGCAAATGGTACGGAAGCCGGACAATCCAAGGCGGTCATTATACCAATTGACAATATGTATGCAGTTTTGAAATATCCTAACGGCGCTGTTTTCGTAAATACCCGTGTTGATATTGAAAAGACAACCGGCACACCTGTTTCTGTTTTGATTCAGTTTAATAGTCCTGTTTCTCCGTCAACTTTAAATATTGCGAACAGCAATCCATTCTTGATCAGCAATCAGAGAAGAGGCTACGAAGTACATTTGCCAGGGTTTGCACCAACCGATTTAGCAGATATAAAATTGTTTGGTACGGGAAATGACGATTCTGATCCAAGTTCTAGCCGATATTATCTTTCCAAAGACAATTACCCATGGGCATTGAACTTTGCGGAGACGCTCTCTTATCCAATTGAAGGAGCTGCCTTCAGTTCGGCATATTTACATTTTCTTGATTGGGCTAAAAGTAGTGGAACCAACTATAAAGATTGGTATACTAATACTGGTCTTGGTTTTAGAACAGACGATAAGATTTACAATAAATAAGCAAATCATGAATTGTTAATAAAAGCCGCCTTAGTGCGGCTTTTATTATTGAACAAACTGCTTATAATCTTGTTTTAATGAATCAGGAATGGGTGTACCTTTGCACTCCTAATAAATAACCGTAAAAACCAAATCAATATATGGAAAATAACCCAATGAATGCAGGAGGCGAAGCAAAGTGCCCTTTTACCGGTGCAACAGCTAAAGCAACCCAAACAGCTGGTGGTGGTACCAGAAATCGCGACTGGTGGCCCAATCAACTAAAGCTAAATATACTTCGTCAAAATTCTATGTTGTCTAATCCAATGGATGCGTCTTTTGATTATGCAACAGAATTCAAATCATTAGATTTAGCTGCAGTAAAAAAAGACTTAACCGATTTAATGACCAATTCACAAGATTGGTGGCCTGCAGATTATGGACATTATGGTCCTTTCTTTATTCGTATGGCATGGCATAGTGCAGGTACTTACAGAACTGCAGATGGTAGAGGTGGAGCTGGTGCAGGTACACAACGTTTTGCCCCATTGAATAGCTGGCCAGACAATACCAACTTAGACAAAGCACGTTTGTTATTATTGCCCATTAAGCAGAAGTATGGCAAGAAATTATCTTGGGCCGATTTAATGATTTTGGCGGGTAATGTTGCATTAGAATCAATGGGCTTTAAAACCTTTGGTTTTGGTGGAGGTCGTGCAGATATTTGGGAGCCAGAAGAAGATATTTATTGGGGATCTGAGCGCGAGTGGTTAGGAGATAAGCGTTATACTGGAGACCGCGATTTAGAAAATCCATTAGCTGCAGTTCAAATGGGTTTAATTTATGTGAATCCAGAAGGACCTAATGGCAATCCTGATCCATTGGCATCTGCTCGCGATATTCGCGAGACATTTGCACGTATGGCAATGAATGATGAAGAAACCGTTGCATTAATTGCAGGTGGACATACATTCGGTAAAACACATGGTGCTGGAGATCCAAGCAAATACGTAGGACCAGAGCCTGCAGCTGCTGGTTTAGAAGAGCAAAACCTTGGTTGGAAGAATAGTTTTGGTACAGGTAATGGGGAATATACCATCACTAGTGGATTAGAAGGTGCTTGGACAACTACACCAACAAAATGGAGCAATAACTATTTTGAAAACTTGTTTGGTTTCGAGTGGGAATTAACCAAGAGTCCAGCTGGTGCACACCAATGGAAACCAAAAAACAATGGTGGAGAAGGTACAGTTCCTGATGCGCATAATCCGAATAAGAAGCATGCGCCGTTTATGCTTACTTCTGACTTAGCATTAAGAGTAGACCCTGCCTATGAAAAAGTATCTCGTAAGTTTTATGAGAACCCTGATTTGTTTGCAGATGCATTTGCAAGAGCATGGTTTAAGTTAACCCATCGTGATATGGGACCTAAAGCATTGTATTTAGGACCAGAAGTTCCTACTGAAGAATTAATCTGGCAAGATCCAATACCTGCTGCTACTTATAAAACCATTGATGCCGCTGATATTGAAGCATTGAAGGCACAAATATTAGCAAGCGGTTTATCAGTGGCTGAATTGGTATCAACTGCATGGGCTTCTGCTTCTACTTTCCGTGGATCAGATAAGCGTGGTGGTGCAAATGGAGCTCGTATTCGTTTAACTCCTCAGAAATATTGGGAGTCTAATAATCCTGCTCAATTGTCTAAAGTATTAGATGCATTAGAAGGGGTTCAAAAAGCCTTTAATGCAGCAGCTGGCGATAAGCAAGTTTCAATGGCCGATTTAATAGTATTGGGTGGATGTGCAGCTATTGAAAAAGCAGCTGGTCATAGTATTACTGTTCCATTTACTGCAGGAAGAACGGATGCTTCTCAAGAACAAACAGATGTTGAATCATTTGCTGTATTAGAGCCAATTGCTGATGGATTTAGAAACTATGCAAAAGCGCGTTATACTTTATCTGCAGAAGAGTTATTAATAGATAAAGCCCAGTTGTTAACTTTAACAGCTCCTGAAATGACTGCCTTAGTGGGTGGTATGCGTGTATTGAATGCCAATTATAACAATAGCAAACACGGTGTATTTACCCATCAGCCTGAAGTGTTAAGTAACGATTTCTTTGTGAATTTGTTAGACCTTGGACATACCTGGGCACCTACTAATGACCATAAAGATGCATTTGAAGCACGTGATCGTAAAACAGGTGCGGTTAAATGGACAGGTACTCGTGTAGATTTGGTATTTGGATCTAACTCTGAATTACGCGCTATTGCTGAAGTTTACAGCTGTGCAGATGGTAAAGAGAAATTTGTAAAAGATTTTGTTGCCGCTTGGAACAAAGTAATGAACCTAGACCGTTTCGATGTAAAATAAATTTTAGTTGTGTTATTTTCAAAGCCTCGAGTTTACTCGGGGCTTTTTTTATTGGGTCAAACTCCTATATTTGATATGCTTTTTACCTCCTGAATGACCCAAAATATTTATGAAACGCTTTAGTACTATTTTTTTGCATTTGCTTTTTTTTGCAATGCTTTTAGTTGGATGCGCTAGGTCTAATTTTAAACAAAAGTGGTTAAAAGAAGCATCTCCTTCTAATTATATTGCCCGATTCGAAACTACTAAAGGTGTTTTTGATGTTGCAATAACGAGAGAGTGGTCGCCTTTAGCGGCCGATCGTTTTTATCAAACGGTTAAGCATCGATTTTATAATGGCACCCTTTTTTATAGAGTGGTTCCTAAGTTTGTAGTTCAATGGGGTAATAATGATACTACTGTTTTTCCTAAATGGAGGCCCTACAAATTACCCGACGAGCCAGTTGTGCAAAGTAATTTAAGGGGGTATATGAGCTATGCAAGAAGTGGTAAAGAAACCAGAGGAAGTACCCTCTTTATTAATTTAAACGACAATCCACGATTAGATACTGTGGTGGCTAATGGCGTAAAAGGATATCCTCCTTTTGGAAAAGTGATTAATGGAATGCAGGTAGTAGATTCATTATATGCAGGATATGAAGGCAAGACCATGAGTAAACTCGATACATTGCAAAAATATCCTGCATTATTCATGAAACAGTTTCCCAAATTAGACAAGATTAACAAAGCGTATATCCTTCGTTAATTTGCGGGTTGTGGAGCAAGGTCAGAATTAGCAATATCTCTAATTATTTTCCATTGGCCACCCAGTTTTTTCCAAAGAACAATAAATTTTTCTTGACCTACTATTTGTTCACCAATATAAATAGTTACAGCTCCTTCTTCGGCTAATAAATCTTCTGTACCCCAAACTTCATTGGTTTTAAGTTCAATTTTACTCACCCCTTCATTGATATATCCACCAAATACAGACTGAATACCTGCTTTGCCAACAACAGCTGGCATACCTGTAAACATGAGCTTAGCATCATCTGCATACATATTTGCAATTGCAACAGAGTCTCCTTTAGCAAATGCATCCATGGTTAGTTTATTGGCTGCTTCAATTTCAGCTTTAGCGGTAGCTAAGTCAAATGTTGATTTAGCAGAGACTTCAGTTTCCGCATTTTTGCAACTAAAAAATAGGGTGGATGACAGTAAAGTTGTTACTAGAAAAATTTTGAATGGTTTCATTGTTAAATTTTTTAGGTGCAATAAGGTACGAATTATTTAACAAAACCTAAAAATGATAAGCCACCCCAACACTAAATAAGTTGGTGATATTTCTGAATCGATCGTTTTGTGCCGGAAGGGTTTGAACCTTAGAAACAGTAGTGAGTTCTGTAAAAAAATGTTGCATTGCGAGTTTAACGCCCAGTTTGTTATTGACTTTATAACGAAGGTAGAATTCTGAGTTAAGCGTACCGCGGTCATTATTACCCACCAATAATACGTTCATACCGGTTGGCTCTGCTGTGGTAGTGGTTGAAGTTCCATTACCGCTGAATAGTTTAATTCTTGATGGTCCAAATGAAACCCCAATTAAATCAATATTGAACCCTATATCTAATTTGGGCGAAATATGGTATCCCAGGTTGAGAATAGCATTTAAGGCATAAGTGCTGGCTGAAGTGCTAAATAAACTGTCTTTATTAGCTGAATTAGAAGCAAGACTTGCGGGAGCAGAAGTAAATACTTGATTCTTACCAAAAGCGTTACTCAATCGTACACCTGTTCCAATATAAAAACTTTGTTTTTTTCCTAAGTTCCAGTTCTTGAAATACCCAAAGGAAACGGTTGATTGTCCACTACCAAAACCAAGTGTGAAGTCTGCCAATTTTTCTGTTTTTTTAATGGATGCATCTTGTGCATTTACAGAAAAGTGGATGATGGTTAAAAACGATAAAGTGTAAAATAGTTTCATAATTCTTGTTTTAGTTTTTATTACTAGCAATCTCTAGGTTAACGGTTAGCATATCTGATAAAGGAAGGCTTTTACCTCCTACATTAAAATCTCGTCTGTTAATGGTAAATGACCCTTTAAAGGTGTAACCATTATTGGAAGGGTTTGCGGTAAATTCAAATTCAATGGGTTTGGTATTGCCCTTCATTGTTAAGTTTCCAGCAACTATATATTTACCAGCAGTTCCCGTTTTGCTGATCTTGGTACTTGCAAAGGAAATGGTGGGAAATTTTTCTACATGAAAATAATCTTCCTTGCGCAAGTGTTTGTCTCTTGCACTGTTGTCGGTATTGATGGTATTGGCATTTAACGAAACATTGAATGCGCTGTTATTTAATGCGTTGGGGTCAAAGCTGATAGCTCCTTTGATCCCCTTTAATTGGCCATCTACTTTTAATCCAAAGTTTTTAATTACAAACGATACTTTGCTCTCTGCATCTATGGGCGTAAATTTTTGAGCAGAAGAAATACTGATGGAAAAGAAAATTGAAACTATAAGTAATATTTTATGCATAGTATGTTTGGTTGAGACTGTATAAAATTTGATGAAAGTTCAACAGCTTTACAAGGATAAGCGCCATTTGTTTTATAAGTAGAAACTTTTAACAAATATTACCGTATCTTATCTTAAGATGCAAAAATCAACTATACAGCTGCTTCGATTTCATTTCTCCTTTTGCTTAATGCCCGTTTATTGGTTTGCATTAAGTCAAGTGCCTGAAATCAATTGGTTGAATGCTATAATTGTATTCATTGTATTGCATGTATTGGGGTATCCAGCAAGTAATGGGTACAATTCATACATGGATAGAGATGAAACAGCAATAGGTGGATTAGCGCATCCGATGCAACCCACCCGCCAATTGTTTTTCGTAACGGTTGTAATGGACTCGTTGGCGGTTTTATTGAGTTTGTTCGTGAGCATTTATTTCACATTAGGGGTATTGCTCTGTATTCTAGTTTCTAGAGCCTACAGCTATAGAGGCATACGTTTAAAGCAATATCCATTCATTGGTTTTTTAACGGTGGTGGTTTTTCAAGGAGGCCTAACTTATTGGTTGGTGTATCATGGATGTAGTGAAACCCTTACTACGACTGCGCCATGGCCTACTATAATAGCGGCCAGCTGCTTAATTGGAGGCTTTTATCCACTCACACAAATATACCAGCACGAAACCGACAAAGCCGATGGCGTAACAACCATGAGTTATATGCTGGGTTATAGGGGTACCTTTATTTTTACGGCTATTATTTACGTTATTTCTTTTGGCTTTTTGGCTTACTGGTTTGTAAGCACTTTGCAAATAACCGGCTTTGTTTTGTTGCAACTGTTTTTTATACCTACCTTACTGTACTTCTTCTATTGGGCAAATAAGGTTTGGAAAGACAGCGCGGCAGCTAATTTTAAGCATACCATGCAAATGAATTTGATTGCTTCGGTATGCACCAACTTGGCATTTATTACTATATTAATCTTGAATCTTTTTGAGTAAAATCATATCCATAGGAACCGCAGTGCCTGCCTATCAACACGAGCAAAATCGCATTTTAACTTTCATGCAAGAAGTATATCAATTAGATGCAGTAGAAGCAAGAAAATTGAAATTTTTATATAAGCAAAGTGGAATAGACTATCGCTATTCGGCCATTGCCGATTTTAGTAAGGATGGGGCTGATTGGAATTTTTTTCCGCCAGTAGGTGCTGCTGATCCAATTCCTTCTATTGAAAAGCGAATGAATTTATATGGTGCAACTGCTGCACCCATGGCAAAGGAAGCGATTGAAAAATGTTTAGACGGCAGAATGAATTGTGATTCTATTACGCATTTGATAACGGTGAGTTGTACAGGAATGAGTGCGCCAGGCTTAGATTTAGAGTTGATTGAATTATTGAATCTGCCTAAAAATATTTATAGAAGCAGCATCAATTTTATGGGTTGTTATGCAGCCATACATGCACTAAAAATGGCCCATGCTATTTGTCAATCGGAATCAAATGCGCGGGTAATTTTGGTTTGTACTGAATTGTGTACGCTGCATTTTCAAGACTTGGCTAGTGCAGATAATATTGCTTCTAGTTTATTATTTGGAGATGGTGCTGCCGCAGTGCTAGTAGTGTCTGATGATGTGGATATGCAAGGATTGTATATCAAGAGTTTCTATTCAGAGATTGTTCCGAAAGGGAAAGACGATATGAGTTGGGTGATTGCATCCACTGGTTTTTTAATGACCCTTAGCGGATATGTTCCTGACTTAATACAAGCAGATTTTGACAACTTGATGAATAAGGCTTTGAACAAAGCAGGCATTTCAAAAGAAGACATTCAATATTGGTGCATCCATCCAGGTGGGAAAAGAATACTCGATGCCATAGCAAAGAGCCTTGATTTTAAAGGCACAGAATTGGAACACAGTTTAGCAGTGCTAAAAGAATACGGCAATATGTCTTCGCCAACCGTCATGTTTGTGTTAAAGAAAATTATGGAAACCCTGCAATCAGGTGAGTCGGCCAATATTTTTGGCGCTGCATTTGGTCCTGGTTTAACGATGGAAACTTTTATTGCTTCTACCCATGACTAATTTTAACGAACGATCATATCAAAAAGAATTGCTTGATCAGGATGATATTCCGTTTGAAGCAATTCAGCAGAATATGAAAGAGCTGGATCGCATCAATACCTTATTGGGCGGTCATGATATAACTATTACAGGGTTAAAATATGTATTGGATTATGCAGACACAAAACTTCCTGTTCGCATTTGGGAAATTGGTTGTGGGGGAGGAGACAATCTTCGCGTAATAAGGGATTGGTGTAGGCAACACCAAATTGAAGTGGAACTGATGGGAGTAGATATTAATCCACATTGTATTGCGTATGCGCAAAGCAGAAAGGAGAATGAAGGCATTGAATTTGTTTCTTCCGACTATTTGCTAGCGCCACTTAAACAACAGCCGCATATTATTTTCTCTTCTTTGTTTTGTCATCATTTAACTGATGAACAATGCATTCAGATGTTGCAATGGTGTAAATCCAATGCATTGGTTGGGCATTTCATTAACGATTTACAAAGACATCGGTTGGCTTATCATTCAATTAAACTATTAACCAGTATTTTTTCGAATAGTTACTTGGTAAAAAATGATGCACCATTATCGGTGTTGAGAGGGTTTAGTAAAGAGGAATTGGAAAATTTGTTTTCATCTGCCGGTATAATGCATTATGAATTGCAATGGAAATGGGCTTTTAGGTGGTTAGTTTGCTCCATTACCAAAAAGACCAGCCATGTATAATATGCGTTACGATATAGCCATTGTTGGCGGTGGATTGGCAGGATTGGCATTGTCTATTCAATCTGCTAAAGCGGGTTTCAAAGTGGTCTTGTTCGAGAAAGAGCAATATCCTTTTCATCGTGTATGCGGAGAATACATCAGTATAGAAAGTTGGGATTTTATTGAAAGTTTGGGGGTGCCGTTAAGTAAGATGCAATTGCCCATAGTGAACCGTTTAATGGTAACAGCACCTAATGGCAATAGCGTTGAGCAGCCTTTAGATTTAGGAGGCTTTGGCATTAGTAGGTACACCATCGATAAGGCATTATATGAGTTGGCAAAGGACTTGAGAGTTAGGGTTGAAGCAGGGGTAAAAGTAGATGATATTGTTTTTGAAGCAGATATATTTAGTGTGCATTCTTCAATAGGTATATTTCAATCTCGAGTGGCAGTGGGCAGTTTTGGAAAGCGCAGCAATTTAGATGTGAAGTGGAAGCGGCCTTTTATTTTAGGTAAGCAAAAACAGCTGGATAATTTTATTGGCGTGAAGTACCATATTGATATTGATTGGCCGAACGATTTGATTGCCTTGCATAATTTTAAAGATGGTTATTGTGGTATCTCTAATATTGAAGATGGTAAAACTTGTTTGTGTTATTTAACCACTGCGCAAAATTTAAAAACCCATGGGGGTTCTATAGCTTTTATGGAACAAGCTGTACTAAAAGCAAATCCTCACTTAAAGAAAATTTTAGATAAAGCCATTCACTTGTATGAAGCACCAGTAACTATTGCACAGATTTCTTTCGAACGAAAATCATTAATTGAACACCATGTATTAATGGTAGGAGATGCAGGTGGTATGATTACCCCTCTTTGTGGAAACGGTATGAGTATGGCATTGCATGGATCTAAGCTGGCTTATGAAGCCATCGCGCCCTTTCTGCGCAATGAACTTACAAGGGAGGCTATGGAGCAAAGCTATGCTCGTGTTTGGACTAATATATTTGCACAACGTTTAACAATAGGTAGATGGGTGCAACGCTTTTTTGGTAAAACTTGGATGACCAATTTATTTATTGCGATGCTAAAACCCTTTCCATTTTTAGTGCGCGCTATAGTGAAGCAGACGCATGGGGAGCGGTATTGAAAAGCTGCTTTTTGTTATATTTGGATAAATCTCATATAGCATAAATTTTTTTTGGGTGAATGAATTAATTATATATCAGTCAAAAGATAAAAAAACTCAAATTGAAGTAAAATTTGAGAATGATACTGTTTGGTTAACTCAACAGCAAATGGCAGACTTATTTGGTCAAACCAAGCAAAACATAAGTCTACATATTAATAATTGCTTTAAAGAGAAAGAGTTAGAGTCATTTTCAGTTGTCAAGGAATCCTTGACAACTGCTGCCGACGGGAAGCGTTACAAGACAAAATTTTATAATCTTGATGTGATCATTTCTGTGGGATATAGAGTTAAATCTGTAAGAGGTACCCAGTTTAGACAGTGGGCCTCTCAGGTTCTCAAAGATTTCCTAGTAGAAGGTATTGCATTAAACAATAAAAGATTAGAACAGAAAAACAAAGAGATTCAAATTTTACATGATGGAATCAGAATTCTAAGTAGAGTAATTGAAGAGAAAATAGATATCTCTGATAATTTCGGTTGGTTGAATTCTTTTAATTTAGGATTGCAACTTCTAGATGACTATGATCATGAGTCGCTTGATACAAAAGGTAATCACAATCAAATTGCAAAACACCCTGATATTAATGAGTATTTCAACTTGTTAAATCAAATGCGTTCTGATTTTAATTCTGACATATTTGGCAAACAAAAGGACAAGGGTTTTGAAAGTGCGGTAAATCAAATTAAACAAAGTTTTGGCGATAATGATGCATATCCTTCTCTAGAAGAAAAAGCTGCGATGTTGCTCTACTTGGTTGTTAAAAATCATGCTTTTGTAGATGGAAACGGTAAAAAAATTATTGATTAGTGTTCTAAATCGTAATATGAAATAAGGATTATTTAGTTTTGAAATCGATTAAGTACGGTTTTAGTCTTATCCCATTTGCTTTTCTAAAATTATTCGAAATTAAAATCTGGTATTGTTGATTGGGCTTTAAGTTAGCCGTAAAGGTCCAGGAAAGTCCATCATCAGAAAATGTACGATTAGGTAGAATTTCTGGAAAGGCTTGATTACCCAATGGCCCGTAATCTATTCCTGTATTATACTTGACCATTGGCTCAGAAAAATAAACGGTAATGGAAGTTAAGCCAGGTGAAACAGTTGAACTGCCATTGTTGAAAGGGCTTATTTTAACAATGGTTGGTCTTTGTTGATCGTATGATTCATATAGCTTTTCTATTGAGGCTGGCAATAGTTTAGACTGATCAACTATGCGTTCTACCTCTTTTTCATTGGTATAATCTAATTCAATCAAGGTTTTAATGGCAGCTGTTTTATTCTTGTTGGCATTGTAATAGCGTTCTGCCATTTCATAACCAATATAATAACCAAGGTCTCTTACTTTCAAGTGATTGTTGTTTCGTCCCCATAACCAATTGTCGTCATTGGTGAAATTGAATAAGTCTTTTACAAATTGTTCTACTACTTTGGATTCATTGGCTTTGCCAAATGCAATGGCAGGCGTAGTAGATTTTTTCTCGGTCACTTTGCACGAAATAAATTCTGCAATGCCTTCGTATAAGCAACTGGAGAGCAAATTGTTGACCAAAGGTTTTTGTTGGGTATGGATGTACTCATGGGTGCACAGCAAAGCCAGTTCCTTTAAAGGATTTTGTAGTTGATAGAAAGTTTGTAAAGCATTTGGCAGTTCTTTGGTAAAGGTGGTTTTGTCTGCTACGCTAAATTCACAGCCAATCAAAAGTTTATTCTCGTGTATCATGCCGCCTGTTCTAAATGCCCCAATGCTAAAATAGATGGAAGCTGGTGTTAGGTTGGGGTAGGCTTTTTTTAATTGAGCTATGCCTTGGTTGATGGCAGGGTAATACTGATTGAGTTGGGTGGTGTTTTTTCTTAACGATTGCCAAAACAATGGATAGGCATTGATCTGTTGAATGTATTCGGCAGCGGTATATCCCCTGGCTAGTATCATTTGCTTTAAGCCCTCGCTGGCTTTATTGATGTACAAGTCTTGTATGAGCTGGATTTGTTTGGCACTGTCTTTTGTTTGTACAATTTGATCGTACGCAGCCCAATAATGGTTAAGGTCGGTGGTTATGAATGTCTGTTTGGTTTGTGAGTGACTGGTCAATGCAAGGCATAGGACAACCAAGAGGGCGCAAGTGTATTTCATGCCGCTTAAACGAATGAGTGGGGGTAATGTTACAGTAGTAATTTTCATTTAACTTTTTATCTGCCGGCGATTCAATAATTATCCTCAACTTTAAAATAAAATTTTGCTTGTGAAAGGGTTGGTTTTTGTTCTGGTCTCACTGTGTTTTATAGCTGTTTGGTGTTATGCTGCTATGCCTGTTAAACAACCTCAGCGAGCTAGTGGTGAAGCGGCGGCTATGATCAACCCAATGGCTGATTCTATCTTGAAACTTTCTGGGGAGTTGTTGTATAAAGTGAAGATAAAGGCGGATAGCAAAACAGAAGAAAAAGCATTGTCTAGTTTAACTTATAACCAACTATTAGAAGGGCTTAACAATGATGCTGCTAAAAAAACTTTTTGGGTAAATATGTACAATGCATGGTATCAAATTTTGGCGATTCGTTTGAATAAGACCAAGCCTAAAATATTTACAGAACAATTGATTCCAGTGGCTGGGTTAAGCTTGAGCTTAGATGATATAGAGCATGGCATTCTTCGTAAATATAGATGGAAGTGGAGTATGGGTTATTTGCCGCAGTTTTTACCGCAAAAAACTATCAAAGAATTAGCTGTTGATTCAATTGATTATCGAATTCATTTTGCATTGAATTGTGGAGCCAAGAGTTGTCCGCCCATTGCGTTTTACCGATATGAGAAAATTAATCAACAATTAGATATGGCTACTGTTGCTTTTATAAATGGGGAGTCGGAGATTGATGAGTCGAAAAATCGGATTACTACTAGTAAAATTTTATCTTGGTTTAAAGGTGATTTTGGTGGGTCAAATGGGATTCGAGCGCTTATGACTAAAGTTTTTAAACGCGACTTTACAGGGTATTCCATTCAATTTAATGATTACAATTGGGATAAGGACTTGGGGAATTTTAATTAGGTTTTATAAGCGGTTGATTAGTCGTTTATAGGTAGTATTGTTTTTATCTCCAATCTTTAAAATTAGTTCTTCTTTTACAGCTTTGTTTAAATCTCTACTTGCAGTTGCAGTTGAAATGGTTTTGAAATAATTCAAATAGTCTTTTCGAGAAAATTCATTTACAAATGTGTCTAAGAAAATTTGTATTCTGTCTTCACTTGATACTGGGCCAATTCTTTCTTTAAGTAATTCATCAAGAGAAGTATTGATGGTGGTAAGTATAAAAGTGATGAACAGGGTTGACTCGCCAGATTTGTCGCTGTTAGCGAGTGCTTTATAATAGGCTTTCTGATTTTTACTTATTAATGTTTCAAAAGGTAAAAATTCAAATAATGGGAATTCTTGCAAGAGTAATAGTGTTTGCCAAAGCCTTCCCATTCTGCCATTCCCGTCAGCAAATGGGTGTATAAATTCCATCTCGTAATGGAACACACAACTTTTAATGAAAATATGGTCATCACTTGTTTTTAGATAATGAAATAGGTCTTTCATTAAATAGGGAATATTCTTCGCAGGAGGAGCTACATGTGCTAATTGATTTCCCTTAACTATACCAACTCCAGTTTTTCTATATTGCCCTGACTGTGAAATAAGTCCCTGCATCAAAATATTGTGTGCTGATAAGAATGACTTTTCTGAATTCGGTTTTAGTTGGTGTAGTTGATTATAAACTGCTACTGCATTTGTAACTTCTTTAATGTCTTTAATCGGCCCAATAACCTTTTTGTTTTCGATGATTGCGGTAATCTGATCAATAGACAAAGTATTGCCTTCAATAGCCAATGAAGCTTGTATGGTTTTAATTCGATTTCGCTTACGTAATGCAGGAGCTTGTTTAATTAAAAGCGAACTGTTGATTTCTCCATTTTTTTGGGAAATAGCTGAAATTAATTGAATTATAGGAGCGGTAATGGTATAGGGTGGTTTCATTTGATAGTATCATATGATACTATCAAAAATAGGGTTATTTCTTTAATAAATGATTTGTGCCCACTTAATTTGATTGAAGGTGTTTTTTCTAATTTGAGCGTGTTCTGAGTGGTTATAAATCAATTCGATTTTTTCTAGGTCGTTGTCATAATAAGTGAGCCAGGGAGATACTAGTTGGTCTGCTAGGTTTATGGCTTGGTGGATTTTAGTCGCTGTGTTGCTAGCCGGTATTGTTTTTTCTAGATGTATCGCAAAAGCACCCTCAAATTTTGGGTATGGTTTAATGGATTGTATGATTGTGTTTTCTCCTAATTCGTTCAGGAGCAGTTTACCTAATTCTTGAGCTTCTTCTATGCTTTGTTGGGGTTGGGTTACTATGGTTAATTGAAGTTTCATGGGTTTATTATTTTTTTTTGAAAATCAGCGTTAAGATTCTAGGAATATTATTCCTGTTGTTGTCGTCGAAGTATTCGTTGATCTTGATGAGTTCAAAATCATTGTTTTTTGCAGCATTTACAAAGTCGGTAATATGGTGATTGAAGCAGGTAACCACTTGTACTCCCTCACTGGTTTCAAATCGGGCTTTTGATCCATTGTATTGTTTAAAGGGATGTAATTCGCCTATGTACACAATGCCATTGGATTGAATGACTTTGTTGAGTTGTGCAAAGATTGCTTCTAAGTCTTCAATATGTTCTAATACTAAACTGAAAGTGGCTAGGTCGAATTGATTACCGTTGGTAAAGCTCCAATCTTGGGTGATATCCGCTTGTATAAATGTTATGTTAGAAGCGTTGATTTTCTGTTTGGCTTTTGACAACATTTCTTCTGAAAGGTCTACTGCTAAAACCTTTTTGGCTTGGGTAATTAACCATGCTGTATTTTTTCCTGTGCCGCATCCTATTTCTAAACAGTGTTCAAATTCTTGCTCCTTTATATGTTCTCTTAATGAAATGGCTTCAAGGTCCCTGGTTTTATTTTCATTGGTGTCGTATTGAGCAGACCAGTTATTGTATGCTTGTTGGGTGTTCATGAGGTAAATATCAGTATTATAATACCTATTTTGTTGATATTTGATATTTTTTGCCTAATATTGGGGTAATTAAGAATTATAATTCCGATGGAACTAGCAGAAATTGGACAATTAGTGGCTAAAAGAAGGGTAGCCCTTTCTTTGAAACAGGAGGATTTATCTGAATTGGCAGGTGTTACTATCAAGACCATTTACCAGTTAGAATCCGGTAAAGGCAATCCTTCCTTTTCAACCCTAGCAAAAATTGTAGGGGTATTGGGGTTGGATATTGTCGTCACAATTAAAAAAATTAATGCATGACCGGAGCAGTTTATAACAATGGAAAACTGGCCGGATACTTGACTAAAAATTCGGAGGGTCAATTTAGTTTCAGTTATGATCCAACTTATTATAATGATGATTCTCAACCTGCAATAAGTTTGACTTTACCAAAAAACCAACACGAATTTATATCCGACCATTTATTCGCTTTTTTTCAAGGGTTATTGGCAGAAGGGGTGAATAAGGATATCCAATGTAGGACCTTGAAAATAGATGAACGCGATGATTTTACTCGGCTATTGCAAACTGCCGGTGAAGACACGATTGGTGCTATAACTATTAAACCGATTGACTAATGCAATGCATGGGATGTTATAAAGAAGTAAAAGAGGGATATTGTCTTTCCTGCAGGAAGACCATGTTTGCTGGGTTACGCACTTCTCCCATATTGCCATTTGATACGCCTAAAGATGAGAACCTCATTTTCTTTCAAGAACATAGCAAACGCTTATCTATTTCAGGGGTACAATTGAAGTATTCACTTAAGCTAGAAAATAAAGAACTGGTGCTTACTGAAAGGGGAGGCGCTTATATTCTCAAACCCATTCCACCTTACCAGCAGTTGGCTCAGATTGATCAGGTGCCAGAGAATGAGCATTTAACGATGCAGATTGCTAAACAGGTTTTTAATATTCCTACTGCCGAAAATGTACTCATTTATTTTAAAGATGGTACCCCTGCTTATCTAACTAAAAGATTTGATTTGGCTGCAGATGGTACAAAATATTTACAGGAAGACTTTGCACAAATATCCGGCAAGACTTCACGAACCCATGGTGCTAATTTTAAGTACGAGGGAAGTTATGAAGACATAGGAAAACTGATTCAGCAATACGTACCAGCTTCCATTACCGCATGTGAGCGTTTGTTTACACTGGTGGTTTTTAATTGTGTCTTTTCAAACGGGGATGCCCATCTAAAGAATTTTTCTTTGATCCGCAATACCGATGGTGAATACCAGTTAAGTCCTGTTTATGATTTATTAAGTACAGTCATTCATAGTCCTGCTGAATCTGATACAGCACTGCAACTCTATGAAGGAGATTATGAGTCTGCCTTTTATAGTAAATACGGGTATTATGGAAGAGCAAATTTTTTAGAATTGGCTAAACGATTGTCTATCCTTCCTAAAAGAGCAGAAAGAATAGTGAAGCAATTTATTGTCAAGCAACCTATTGTTGTTGAGATGGTTAACAACTCTTTCTTAAGAGAAAATGTAAAAGCCGATTATTTAAAAAATTTTTCGGAGAAATTATTGAGGATTGGGGGGAGTGGGGCCGCCGTGTAATCATAAAGTCTTTGCTGTTTTAATGGGGCGGTTGAGTGGTTTGCGCTTGGTTGTTTTTAGTTGTATAAGTGATTTGAGTTTATACGGTCTATTAAAAGCTTCTTGACTCACTTTGAATTTCTGGGAAAGAATCCGAATCGTGTCTTTTGATAGTCCCTTTTTATAGTGAAGCATGTCAGAGACTAGCCCTTCACTTACGTTTAGTAATTCTGCTAAATCAATAGCTTTCATTTGATGATCGCTCATTAAATATTTGAGTAGCTCAATGGGGTCGGCATCACCGAAACTTTTATGTTCTGCATCATATTTTTCAATTAGTAAATAGAGTAACTCAATTTCATCTTGAATTGCCTTGGTTTTTTTGTTGCTATCAATTAATGATTCAAGCGTAGCACAATACTTATTGTACTGTGCTACGGATTTAATTACTGTATAGAGTAGGGGTGGCATTAAGATGGTTATTGATATGACGAATTTACAAAAAGTTCACAAAAAGTGAAGAATCTTTGTTTTTGGAATTGGAACAGTCGTGGGAATTAGACATCTCCTATTATACATGTTATGTTCGATGAGTAATAATTAATTTTGTGTAAGAAATTTGTAATTCGTAATTTGCAAATTGCAAAACGTGAATTACTATGAGGCAACATAAGGGCATGAGACCCCAAGATATTGTGGTATTAATCAAAATAATCCTTTTGGAAGGAAAGGAATGGCAATTTCAGGATATTGCTAGAGCTATCTATATTAGTCCAGCAGAGGTTTCGGAATCTCTAAGTAGAAGCTCCTATGCAGGTTTAATTAATCACGAGCGAAGAAAGGTCTTTAGAAATGCATTTTTCGAGTTTTTACAATATGGATTGCCTTATGTATTTCCCCAGGCCCCTGGTCCAATGACTAAAGGGATGGCAACTAGTCACAGCCATAAATATTTTAAGGGTAATATTGTTAGTAATGAAATCTATGTATGGCCAGAACCTAACGGTAGTGATTATGGTCAAGCAATTGAGCCACTTTATAGTAATCAGGTAAAAGCTGCAAAAGAGGATAGTAGGATGTATGAAATTCTTGCTATGCTTGATGTAATTCGAGTGGGGAAGAATCGGGAGAAAAAGGTGGCTATTAATTATTTGCGTAAATTATTGTTGAATGAGGGGTAGGGGGGATTAAAGCTGTCGCGGCTTTGTGCGGTGTAATTTATTTTTTAAATGTTCACTAATTCGTTACCTTTGAAAAGTGAGCAGAAAACTATCCACTTACGGGAAATACTTTTTTGATTTCTACAACAAGCTTGATGAAGACTTGCAAGAAAAAATTGATTGGGTATTCGAACTTATCAAGTCAGTTGATCATATACCAAAAAAGTATTTTCAACACGTTGAAAATTCGGATGGTCTCTTTGAAATCAGAATTGAATTTGAGAGTAATATTTATAGAATATTCTGTTTTTTTGACGAAGGTAATTTGGTGATATTGATAAATGCTTTTCAAAAGAAATCACAAAAAACTCCAAAGTTAGAACTTGATTTTGCTAAGAATTTAAAGAAACAATATTTTATCGACAAAAAATTAAGTCTAGAAAATGAAAAAGGAATTAACAAAAAAAACAAAAGATAAAGTTGTTTCATGGGACAAGCATCTAGATAAAAAATATGGTGTTCGGGGTACAGCATCTCGTTTAGAATTTGAAACCAAATCACAGACTTTTATTTTAGGTGAGTTGCTGAAAGATGAAAGAGAAAAAGCCAATTTAACTCAAGCCGAAATGGCTGAAAGGACTGGAACGAAGAGAAGCTATATCTCTAGGATTGAAAATGGTAGGGCAGATATTCAACTATCCACTTTGTATCGGCTAATTGAACAAGGATTAAATAGGAAACTTGAGTTGACAATTCATTAAGCTCAGTTAGTCAGGATGATCAAATTTCTGCTGGATGGACGGAGAAACAAATCCTTGAGTCTTATCCAACAGTTACTGTTGAATCTTTGAGGGCTGTATTTGGATACTTAAAGGAATTCATTAAAGAACCTCGAAATCACTTGAGGTTATAAATTTCATGTTGTTTTTTTTCCATTTCTAAAACTGCTAAAGCTGATTCTTTTGAAACAGAGGGGAAGTCGTCTAGAAACTCTGCTAAGTCTTCACCTCCTTCAATATAATCAAATAGTGTTTGAATCTGAACACGTGTTCCCGCAAATACAGGAGCACCACTCATTACTTCAGGGTCAATGCTAATTTCTCCGTATTTCATTCATTAATGTTTGTATTAAAGTTAATGAAATATTTGAAGTCACTTGTTTGAAACCAAATTTATGGGTATTAATTGGCTCAATTATTAGACTAAATTCTGAATTTTACTATATCCCCCACAATTGCTGCCCATGGTAATAGAACACTCCATTTTTGATTGCTTCCGGAATATTGGTCTTTGTGTGTAAGGCCTTTTCTGTTAGGTTAGATTGATAGGTGTCGTCTATTTCATTGTATATATCGAATCGTTTGGTTTGTTCATCGTAATGGATTTCTTTTGATGATCTGCATAGTCCTCCGAGTAGGAGTAAGGGGTTGGGTTTGGGGGGATTATAGCTGTCGTGTGAGGGAGGTGGCTCAGTTTGTCGGAATGACAAACTATTCTAAAGACTTCAAAATAGATTCCATTTTTGACTTCAATAAAGGCAAATCTCTTTTGATTATTTCCCACACTAAACTTGAGTCAATGCCGAAATACTCATGTGCAAATACATTTCTCATCCCTATGATTTGTGACCATTCAATTTCGGGGAATTGTGATTTGAGCTCTTCTGTTATATGTTTGCTCGCTTCTAATTTTATCCCCTAATTTATTTTTCATAAATCAGACGCTTTTCAGAATCTATTAATGGCTTTATGTATTTGGATATACCATTTGATGATACTAAGTCAACTTGAGATCCAAGCAGTTTCTCAAGGTCTAGCTTCATCTGTATAAATTGTAAGCCAATTTTTTGGCTGTAATCTAAATCTACTAAAATATCAATGTCGCTTGATAAATTAGCAGTTCCTTTTGCTTGAGAACCAAATAAATAGGCTTTCAAGACTGGTTTAGTCTCGAAGTATTTCTTTATTCTTTCTATTTTGGCTCCCGTTAATAGCATATTTGAAGTAATATTCAAATTTAAGCATTTTGTGATAGATATGGTTATTAGTGTGATTTTAGCGCATTTAGGGGAGTAGAGCTGCAGGGTTAACATAGAGTTTTGTATTATTCATATCCATCACAATTGCTCCCCATGGTAATAAAAGACTCCATTTTTGATTGCTTCCGGAATATTGGTCTTTGTGTGTAAGGCCTTTTCTGTTAGGTTAGATTGATAGGTGTCGTCTATTTTATTGTATATATTGGAAAATCCAGTTAAATTGACCCCCTAATACCGGTGTAAATTGACCCCTGTTCG
>CAZTDV010000030.1:0-44174 GCA_964612195.1 uncultured Sediminibacterium sp. | reverse complement strand
TCTGAAACAGCTCGAACGCCTTAGCCGGGTTCGGCTTCATATCGTTCTCAGGATCACCGCTCGCTACCTTGTCGAGCCACTCAGTGAGCCTGTGAGCGTTTCCTTCCACGAATAAGGCTATGGCATGGCGAGCGCCTACTGTCGCCTTGTTGGGCGTTCCCTTGCCTCTGCCGCCGAATTTCTTGCCTGTGGTGTTAGCCATAGTAACTATGCAAAACTAGCATAGATTGTGCAGTGCACAAAGAAACGGACCCGCGCGAGGTCCGTCTGTCACTCACCGAGGATGCACGCCAACCCATGCGCCGCCGCGCTCTGATCCCACGTATCCGGGTTTCGGTAGTGTCATGGTTGGCATTCTAGCTTCCTGTGGATAACTTGCAAAGGTGAGCGGGCCAGGCGCTACTCTGGCTGCCGACCCAAACTAGAACACGCGTTCATCCTTACGCCTTCGGCTGGCGGGAATGGTCCTGACTGTTCTGATTTGGTGCGTTTCTGCTTTCAACGCCGCCGCTCGTTGTAAAAACCGCCGACCTTCAGACCGTGCCGCAGGGAGGAGGAGCCTGCTCGGTTACTGACGAATCACCCTACATGCGCGGGCCACGCTGGCGAAAACCTATTTGGTGCATCCGCGAACTCTCCACGGCCACATCTTGTAGAGCATCTGCGCCGTAGCACGCTTCCTGGCTCGCATCTTCATTTTCTTTGCTCCAATGCATCTAGGGCTTCTGGAATGCTGGTGAGCACCGCGTAAGCTCTCAGAGCCTGCTCTATCGTCCAGACTGTTGCGATTGGCCCACCGTTCGGGTGGCGCTCTGCAAATGCCATCTGCGCCTTTCTGGTCTTGCTCGGTCGGCGCGTCTCGTACTCGCTTGACTTTACCTCCATCCACATCCAGCGTCCACCACCGGACACAAGAAGGTCTAGAGGTATGCCGACCACCTCGACTCCTGCGCCTGCTGCTCTAAGGGCTGCCACAATTGCGGATTGCGTGCTGTCTACCTTAGCGTCTCTGCGCATCTAGTGCTTCCTTGCGGCGTCTATGGCGGCGTCCAAACCTTCGTTGCAGTGCACCCAAAGATTTGTCGTTCCGTCAAAATGCGTGAGGGAAACCCGCAGCGCTTCTGCACCATTCTTGTAGTTACAGAACAGTCCATTGTGTTCACGAAGCCACCGATACCGCTTGGCGTCCTCCACCACAGCCTTTAGGGCGGATTGGAGGGCGGCCTCTGCTGCGTAAGCTCTATCGACGGCCTGCTTTGTATCAAGCGACTCACAAATGGACCACTCTATTTGTGCAGTCACGTACTTCTGCGCAAGCGCCATCAACTCGTCAAGCTTTGAAGCCATGTCGTCCTTGCTTGTGTTACTTGCTCAGTCGCTCTGCGATGGTGCTCGCAGTCTCTCTCATGCGTCGCGCCGAATGTCTGCCAATTGCCTGCGCTTCTCACCTTGCAGGGAGCGAAACCAAGCTTTGCTAGATTGGCGTCGCCTTGCTTCGGTGTCCAGTTGGCGCATGTGATGCACTGCTGCATTTTGTGGCAGAAAGCGTTAACGTGATGTCGAAAACACGTTAGGCCCCAGTTTCACGCGCTGCTCTGCCTCTCGCATCCAGCCGTCAAGGCCCTTGTCGTCGGCGTCGGCGGCCAGCGCATCCTGCAGCGTCATCCACACCGCAATGCTGCAAGCGTGCCGGGTGCCCTGCTCCACCTCGCGGCAGTGCGCAAACAGCGCATCACGGGTTTCGCTTGCCAGTGCCTCAAACTTGCGTTGCGTCTCGTCGGCGCGGCGGTTCTGCGCGTAGCTCTCGGAGTCCGCCTGTTGCCAGTAGGTTTGCCCAAGGTGGTAGGCGCGGCGCAGTGCCTTCGCCAGCGTCTCCGCAATCTCGCCGCCCTGGGGCCTAACTGTCGGTTCAACCGGAGCCCAACGGCCGGCAATGTCTGTTCCATCTTCCTACTCCTGTGCGGGCCGTTGTGGCCCGGTTAACCTAGCGTTACTCACTCTGCGCCACAAACGCCTGCGCGTACTCAAGCAGGCTGCTCATGCGCTCTTTGCTCATCACGGCCGTCGATTCCCTGATGTTGCAGAATTCACCCTCCAGCCCAGGCACAACCTCGACAGCCTGCTTTGTCGCTGCAGCGTGGCCTGAGACCAACAGCACCTTCCAAGCAGTAGCATCCCTAGGCTTCCCTGCCCACACGCGCCCGCTCAGTTCGTTGCAGATGGCGTGGAACTTCGCAGAGGCCTCTAGGCTGCGCTTCTCAGGCTCTACACAGACGCGATAGCCTTCCGGGGCTTCTCTCACGGCTTGCTCGGCCCTGCGACGGGCTTCTGGATGCTTCAGGTAGAAAACCTGCTTCACACCTTCACCATTCCGTTGCGGGCCAACTGCACAAGCGTCTTGAGGATGGCTGTGTCCAGCGCATGCCGACGCTCAACCCTCGTCATGTCGCCGTCCTGATCGATGCGCGAGTGACACTCTACGCACAGAGCTGCGGTCAGGCAATCGTCCACCTTCATTCCCATGCCCTTGCCCTCGTTGCGGTGGGCCGCCTGCGTGCTTCCTTCTATGCCGCACGACTGGCACGGGAGCGATGCCACGGCGCGCAGCCAGGCATTGCTGCGAAAGATTGGCTGTTTGAGGTAGTTCACTTCTTCCCCGGCGCGTTGGACTTGAGAAGGCTGCGCAGTTTCGATTCAGCAGCGAGCATCTTCCACAAGTACACCTTGTCGTCGTTCTCGGTGATTTCGTAGTAGACGCGGATTGCGTCCATGTCCTTGCCGTCCTTGTGCGACTCGATCATGTATAGAGCAATCTCGTCCAGTTCGGAGCGGCGTTCTTCAGTGATGCTGTCCTCGATGCCGTCAGTGGCCTTGTGCGGAGCCGCGAATGCCTTGCTTGGCTTGTCGTTGCCCGTGGTCGCGTCCAGTGCATCGTGCTCGACAATCTCCAGCGCAGCAGTCCACAGGTAGCGGCGTTGATACGTCTCGACGGCGCCGATGTTCTGCACCTCGTGGCACCCCTTCAAGGCGGCAGAGCCCATCGGCGACTCAAACGGGATGTACTCGTCAATCCTCTCGACGTTGACAACGCACATCTTGGCGAAGTCCTTGTTAAAGGAAACGGTCGCGCAGAGGCCATGCTTCGCAAGCACACGAAGTGCTGGAATAACGAAGTCTCCAAGCTCGAAGTATTTGTAGCCTGCGAACTTGTTGTGGCCTGTCTTCTCCAGCTTCAGGGAGTGGAACTCTTCCCGCGCTGCGTTGAGTTTCTGATAAACGTTCATGTGATCCTCAGAACGGGACGCGGGCCAGCGCATCACGCAGCGCACGGCGGAAGCTGAACAGCACACCATGTGCCGAAGCACGGTAAATGCGGTATGCGAGCAGGAAGTAGTGGAAGCGGATCATTCCCAATTCCTCCAGAACGAGAACCCAAGGAAGCGCAGGAACCGCTCCCACAGCGACGGCGCCGGGTAGAACTGCACTGCACAGGCGTAGTCCGTGTGGTTGCGGAACGCCAGGCGGTGGCTCGGCTGATGGTGCTTGAAGTGGTCCATCACGCCATCCAGAAATGAACGGCCAGCGGGACCAGCAGGCAGATGACGCACAGCCACATGATTGCGACTGCGGCCCCATCGGTCTCGCGCTTCGCTTCTTCCAGTTCGGCGGGGGCGGTGTGGATTTCGTCGGTCATGACAGCCCCTTCACGAAAGCGATGCCGCACAAGAAGCCGATCAGGAAGACCAGCGCGTAGCCGAACACCTTGTGCCCGACCCATCCCCAGTCTGTCGAGTCATCCTCGCCGCCCCATGCTGGGATCGGGTCGCCGTTCGGCATGCGCCACGGCAGGCGGCCGAAGTCGGCGTCCACCAGAGGATCGCCGTTGTCAACTCGTGGTGCGGTCATGCTTCCAACTCCCTCTGTGCGACCCGCTGGCAGTAGCTCCAGATCGCGTTGTCTACGATATGGCCAATGATCCGCTTGTCTTCGCAGAGCAGCAGCAAATCCTTGATGGCGTCGAGCGAGTCATACAGAGCCTCGCTCATGTCGAGCGTAGACAGACCGCGCAGGATCTGCATCGCTTGGTAGTCAATCTCGGTTTGGGTCACTCCGGGCCTCTCGATCAGTTCGCTGTACTGGCGGGATTGGGTTGTGGTGAAGTCGATCATTGCGCTACCCTCACCAGATTGCCGAAGTCATCGCATACGGCAACGGAGTGCCGCCTGTTCGGAAGCCACTGCGTATCAATGCAGATGACAACTTCGTAGAGCCCTGGCTTGCAATTGCTGGAGTGTCTGTAGACAGCAACCAGCGCATCCATGAACATGGCTGATGTCACGCTATCGAAGATGCGAGCTGCGCTCATCGCGTCACCCGCTTGTGAGCCTCGGCCATCTCCACCGCAGCTTGGCCGGCCCAGCCGTGCCGCGCGAACAGGCGAATGGCTTCTTCCATCGCTGCGGCTTCACGCTTGCGGATGCGCCTCGCTTCGTTCAGCAGGCGCGAGGCGATCAGGTTCTCGCGGGCCAGCGTTGGCGAGAGGTAGAACGGGTGTTGCGTCATCTTCGCTCCTGTCACCGCTTCGTGCGGCATGGCTAGACTATCGTTCAAAGCTGCTACGTTGTGCATTAGTACAAACCCTAATACTGCTGCACACTGTTGCAGTCTAGCATTGCCACATGAATACACCAGAGTTCCGAGCGCGTCTAGAGCGGCTCAGCACATCACAGCTCAAGTCACTGGCTGATCGGGCCAACGTGGGCGAGCGAACACTGTGGAAGATCAGGGCCGGGATCACAAAGACGGTCAGCGAGAGTGTCAAGGGCCGCGTGCTGGTTGCGGGGTTTCCAAAGGCGGTGCGGGGTAAGGCGTGACCATGGCAGGCATAAATCGCAGCGGCAAGAAATCGCCCAAGTGGCCCGATGCTGAAACTGAGCGCCTCAAGCTGGTCTACTACACAGCAACGGCCAGCGAGTTACGCGAAGAATTCTGCAAGAAGCACACCATCAAGGCAGTCCACAAGAAGGCCGAGAGCATGGGCCTGAAACGTGGTGAAGAGGCCATCAGCAAGTCACGCAAAGAGGCTTGGTCCGTCTATCAGAAGCGAATCAAAGAACCAGTTGATACCCCTGATCCGTTCCAAACGGTAGTCATTCGCGACGCCCCTAATCGGGACAAGACGATTGTGTTCGAGGCCATAGCGCAGCGTACCCCATTGGAACAAGCATGGAGCCAACTGTAAATCCCAGGTTCTGCCCGAAGTGCTGGTCCTACAAGCCAGACACAGGAGCGCCCAGCAGTCGCCAGTATCGCTGCGCCGGGTGTGCATCGAAGAAGACCAAGCCAAAGGAAAGTCATGAGCAACAAAGTATTCGCTGAGGCAACTACAGGTATTGCGTTCGTCCTGACGTTGAGCAAGCGACAGTGCAATACGCTGTTGCGGCTTAGAGCGCATGAGGCCATTCATGGGAAGCCTCTGCGCTATGGTGTCAATGGCCCACGCGATGGATCATTTGACAAGGATGCTCCAGCATACATAGGCATTGTGCAGACAGACCAACTGCACCATCTTCTGCATCGTGGGCTAGTTTTTTGGTTCACGAACAGCGAAGGTCGTCCGCATGGATTCGGCGGTCTCACGAAAGCAGGAGAGTTGTCAGCGGACCTATTGATCGAAGCCGGTCTAACAATCGAAGCGACGAACACGCTTAGCGTTCTGAAGCGCATCGGCAGGGCAGCATGACCGACTTCAAACCCGCCCGCATGCGTGATGGCACGCTCTATGAGGGCATTCAACGCTACTCCGGGAATGGCGTCCTGCGGAGCTGCGCGAAGTGTCACGCCCACCAGCCTACTGGTGGTTTCAGGAAGACCCGATACGGCATGACGTGCGCCAGGTGCGTCGAAGCAATGAAGGAGCAATCATGAAGAAGACCCAAGTCCAAGCCATCCTGTCCTACCTTCGCAAGCACCGGCGCGCGACGAACATGGAGCTGACGACAGCTCTTTGGATCGCCTGTCCGTGGAAGCGCATTGATGAAATCACAACGCCATATGGGAAATACGTGTGGACATCGCGTGGCGGAAAGCAGGATGAATATGGGAACTACCAAGAGCGCATCACCCGCCGCTTCATCAAGACCTCTACCGGAAAGAGGGTTGTGCAGTACCAACTTGAGCGGGTGAAGGCGTGAGCTTGCAAGCCGGCTTATCGTCTGCTATGCTTTCTCTCGTTCAGCTTGCCGGCAGAACCTTCGATTGCATGGGCCCTGTCTCATGCGCTCTCAAGGAACCTGTTTCGGGTTCTGCCGGCAAGCACGGGAGCGCAGTAGACAGGGCCTTTTGCGTTTCCAGAGCCGGATGACTCCCGTTAGGAGCGGCCCTGTATGGGGTGCCAGTCAGAAACACCCAGCCGATTGGAATGGATCGGCGCCTGTCAGAACTGGCGCTCAGGGGGCCAGGCCAGAAATGGCGAACGGTGCATAAAAGGGTGATCTATGGGCGGCAGGGACCAGCCGGACGAACTTACCCAGCGTCTTAATCGGTCAGCACTCGATACATGCTCTGACAGGCATCATGAACGCAGTAACCGGCAGGGATCACCCAACCCCTGCTTTGGCAGTTCTATGGAGAAACGATGCAACTTGAACTGACAGAAGCGCCAGAGCAAAAGCAGCGCAAGCGCTCGCGCAGGACATACAACGCAGGGCTAAACGTCTACGACGCTGCGATGGAGCGGTTTGATTTCATCTTCAAGAACTTCCCGCGCATCTACCTATCGTTCTCGGGCGGGAAAGACTCTGGTGTGATGCTCAACATGGCTCTGCGCTACATGCGCGAGCGCGGCATCACAAAAAAGATCGGCGTGATGATCCTGGACAACGAAGCGAACTACGAGGTATCGCTGTCCTTCATGCGCTCAATTCTGGAGAAGAACCTCGATCTACTAGACGTGTACTGGTGCTGTCTGCCTATCACCCTCCCGTGCACAGTGAGTCAGTACGCGGTGGACTGGCAGTGCTGGGGAGAAGCGGACAAAGAGCGGTGGATTCGCCCGATGCCGTCACAGCCATACGTGGTCAACATCCAGAACCACAAGTTAGACTTCTTCCGGGAGGACATGAGCTATGACGAGTTCTGGGACAAGTTCGGAGATTGGTACGCGCAGGGTGAGCGATGCGCATGCCTGATCGGTATCAGAACGCATGAGAGCCTGAACCGATTCCGTGCCATCATGAACGCGGACAAAGAGACGCTTCACGGCCGCATGTGGACGAAGAAGAACACTGACTTCGTTTACAACTGCTACCCGCTGTTTGACTGGCGAACAGAGGACATCTGGACGGCGAACGCAAAGTTCGACTGGGAATACAACGGCCTGTATGACATCTTCTACAAGGCTGGAGTCCCTGTCCACAAGATGCGCGTGGCCTCCCCGTTCATGAGCGAATCCAAGTCCAGCCTAGGGATGTACCGTGTGATAGACCCGCATACATGGGCGCGGCTCTGCGCTCGTGTGCACGGGGCGAACTTCATCGCCACCTATGGAAAGCAGTTGGGCTACAGGAGTTTCAAGCTTCCACCGGGCCACACGTGGAAGTCCTTCACGAAGTTCCTTCTCTCCACGCTTCCGCGCGAGGTCGCTGAAAATTTTAAGCAGCGCTTCGTTCAGTCCTTCAAGGTCTGGGGCAGGACGGGGCGCGGCCTGAGAAGCGAGACCATCGATGAGCTTCGGGAGCTTGGGGTTAAGTTCAGCCTCAACGGGAAGACGGCGCACGGAAGCAAGATGCTAGACAGGGTTGTCATCAAGCGATTCCCGGATGATCTTGACGACCTGTCGTGCAGCAACGGCACGGTGGCCTCGTGGAAGCGCTTTGCGATCACCGTCCTGAAGAACGACCACACATGCAAGTACATGGGTCTCGCTCCAACGAAGGAGCAGGCCGCGCGCCAGAAGTACATCAGCCAGAAGTACAAACGCATCTAAGGAGAGCGAAGATGAAAGTTGTCACGAACAAGAGCATTGCCGGGACTGCACGCGAGGTGCATTGCCCAAATGGCGGATTTGTCAGCTACCGTTACTTGGTGGCTGGCGACGGGATGGGGTTCTCCCTGCACCGGACGGAGATTCCGAAGGGAAAGCCGCAGCATTGGCACTACAAACATCACCTGGAGGCGTGCTACTGCATCCAAGGCGGCGGAGTATTGACAAACCTTGGGACGAAGGAATACTTCATCATCGTGCCTGGGCACTGCTACGTGCTGGACAAGCACGATGACCACACCTTCGAGGCGATGGAGGACACGGTGCTTATCTCCGTCTTCAATCCTCCGGTGATCGGCGCCGAGGTGCACGGGCTGGATGGCTCATATGGTGACGCTGCGTCAGCCGCAGGGATGGTGCCGGCATGAGCTTCAAGTCACCCGTCTACAACGTGCTGGCCGTGCCCATCGATAAGGTGAAGGCCAACGACTACAACCCAAACGCCGTCGCGCCCCCGGAAATGGCTCTGCTGGAGCTGTCGATCTGGGAGGACGGCTACACACAGCCAGTGGTCACATTTCGCGACGATGGAAACGACTGCTACATCGTAGTTGACGGATTCCACCGCTACCTTACGCTGAAGAACAGCAAGCGCATCTTCGAACGCGAAGGCGGGATGCTTCCCGTGGTGGTGATCGACAAGGAAATCGGAGAGCGGATGGCGTCCACCATCCGGCACAACCGAGCGCGCGGCACGCACAACATCGAACTAATGTCCACCATCGTCGCGGAGCTGGTGGAGATGGGCAAGGGTGACAGGTGGATTTCGCAGCACCTCGGGATGAGTCTTGATGAGCTTCTGAGGCTGAAGCAGATCACCGGTGTGGCGGCGCTGTTCGCCAATCGGGACTTCTCGGACAGCTGGGAAGCGGAGATGGATGAACTCCCTGAGTTTGAAGATGCAGGTATGGCATCCGTGGACTGAGTGGGAGTGCTACGCGGCAGGGATGTATGACGGAGAAACAAGCTTATCTGCGGACGAGGCGCGAACAGCATATGCAGGTTTCCTGCGCGACACGCCGAGGTTCAAGGCCTCCCTGCGAAGAGTCGTCGATGAGTGGCCGAAGTCATGCGAGCACTTCCTGACCAACGAGAAGATGAACCGTGTTGCCTGGCTCGGTCAGGCGGCAATGGCAATGGACACAGGAGTAAGCCGCAAACACAGAGCGGGCTTCATGCTTCTGAATCAAGAAGAGCGAGCCACGGCAAACGCAACAGCACAGGAGGCGCTTGATGATTGGACGACGAATCGCGCAGTACACAGAGACATGGGAATCTAGAGGATACCCGGACGGAATACCGGACGAGGTGCCGCAGGCGCTTGCAGATGAATTACTGGCCCCGTCATGGAAGGCGATAGCCGTAGCATTGCTGAAGAACGACGCTGGACTCCTGTCTCTCGGGTTCTCTGCGCCAGTGTCGCGGTATTACATGGCGCTTAAGAGCATCGAACTAGGAAAGCGAGGCACAAAAGTTGAAGCAACTTGACTGGGTCGGTGAGCCACAGCGCAAGCCATTCAAAGACATTCGCAACACGCGAGAGTCAAGCGAAGAGGAAAAGGCGCGCATGGCCTTGGAACTCGGCGCGATGTGCAATACGTGCCCTGCATCTATCAAGAGCGGCGGCAGCGTCAACGAGGTGCGCAACTGGAAGCATGCGCGCGAAGCCGCAATGAAGGTTGCTGGCAACAAGAGGGCAAGCGTTCACGACCTTACGGCGGCGATCAACAGCATGAAGAGGTGGGCATGATCGCGCTCCCGGGCTACGTAGATCGTGAGGCATGGCAAGGCTTCGAGGAAATGCGCAAGACCATCAAGAAGCCGCTCACAGACAGAGCCCGAAAACTGGTGGTCTACGAACTAGACAGGATCAAGCGAGCCGGCCACTGCCCGAATGCGGCTCTAGACCAGAGCACATGCCATTGCTGGGCCGATGTTTACCAGCCACGAGAGAAGCCCATCGAGGCCGCCAGCAGCTCACAGGCAGACAAGACCCAGCAGTACCTGGCTGAGCACGCCAGAGCACCAGACCCACAGGCTAGAGAGAAGATTGCAGAGATACGCGGGAAGCTGCGCAGGATCGCTTGACAACTGCGTTACGCGCAACTAGACTGTGTTCAGGGTGTTTTGTGGTGACTCAGCGCGGAAGGACGCGCGTGGAAAGCCCAGCCGTGGGAGAGTGTTTTCGGCGCTTAAGCTCCGTGCGAAGCCGAAAATTAATCTCCGTCGGAGCCTAACGCTGGAGCAGGTGTCGAGCCCTGCAGCCACCACAAAGCATCTAGAGCAACACATGGCAAAGGAGATACGTTGATGGGCGCTACCGTTGCTTGGGAATACATGGATGGGTCTTGCGGTGAAAAGCACTTCGGCGGCAACTACGAAGGAGCTGAGAAATTCGCGCGCTCATTCTCTGAAAACGTACGTGTGTGGCTGAACGGCGAGATGATTCAGCAAGGATATGCTGCGGCGGACGATCGGGACTGGGGCCTGACGTGAAGAAGTGGCAGCATGATGAGACTGGCCGAACGTGCATTGCAGAAGACAGGCCTGGGACTAGATGGAATCTAGTAGGTAATGCACCAAAGACACAGAAGCAGCGCAGCGCAGAGTTCCGGGCGAGGAAGGCTGAGACACCGGAGGTGCGAGGTATCTTCGCTCCGAAGGTTTGGCACGACAAGATCAGGGAGCACTTGAGTGCGTTTAGAGTGATCCAGTGCGCAACCAAGAAGGCGAAGAGGGAATAACGGCTGAACTGAGCGGCCGAGGCAAAGACTAAACGGAGCGAGCCTGCGCCACCCGAGGTCCGCTCCAGTGACAGTTAGGCGTGGTGAACGGAGGCAGAGAGATGGACAAGATGAAACTGCAAGTTGGAGAGGTAGTTCAACTCAACCCGGAGACGTGCAGAAATCGCATGTTTGCAGGCTGCATGCTGACTGTGACAGAGCCGAAAGGCTGGGGCGCGCAAGGCTATGTGCAGGCGCTCGGAGTGTGCGGACAGCCTGGTGGCCAAGCGTATTACCGTGCGAACTGGGACGAGATGGAGCGAGCTGGAGGCGTTGCCTAGTTCATCATTGGTTCTGGCGCCTAACGGTTGAGCTAAGCGGATTGCCGCAAGGGGGTTCGATGGACAGCGATGCAGGCGGCAAGTCCGCCTTGAGCGAAGGGTTAGACGGCTGCTACGAAGAACTGGCCCACATTTGGATGTGGGCGGCTCGTGCCTACGCAGAGAAGGCGGCAAAGATGGATGCGTACACGGCGAAGTGTGACCCATCGAAGGCGTGGAGTTGGGACGACGCTGCCGTCCGCGCATCATCACGCGCGGCTCGATACGCGCGACTCGCGGAGAAAGCCAATGCGACATCGTGAAGCATCTTATGCATTCATGGCCGCGTGGCCCGGAAATTGGTGGTTCGATGACCGCGAGCCAGTCAGTTGGCACCACTGGAAGATGTGGTGCATGGGCGGTGAACTGTGACGCCTAACGAAATGGTGAGGCGTGAGCGTAGGCGCAAGCCGTAGCGAGTCGCCTCGACCTACAGTTAGGCATCACTGCAACGAAGGGAAAGAACATGAAAAGCGTGAAGCAAATGCAGGACGAGATGATCGCAAAGGCACGATGGGACGGCGGGTTCCCACGGGCTGTTTGTTTGTTTCCTGGGATAGTTGCGCTGGCACACACAGAAGAAGAATATCGGCGGCTTCGCACCCAAGATGCAAGAGCGTTTTTGTGGGCTTTATGCATTCTGGCCTTGGCTGGAGCTGTAATTGCCACGATGTTTTGGTGATTCCTAACGTTCGAGCTGAGGGGCCGCCGTAGGCGGTCCCGACCTCGAGCGACCAGTTAAGCCTGATGAACGAGAAGGTACAGACGATGCGAAACACACTGTTGGTCGCCAACGTGATGGCGATGATTGCCTCGATGGATGACGTTGTGGTGGCGCCTGCGCGAAGCAACTCTGTGACCAACGGCCGCAGCTACACCGACCCCTACGACGAGGTGCAACAGCGCGAGACCGATGCGACAGCGATGCGGCGCAAAGAGATCGCCGACTGGAATGCGGTAGTGGAGTATCGGAAGGCCGAGAAGCGAGCGCGCAAGGCTGCTAGGCGTGGGGCTTAACGTGGGAATTGAGCCGCCGGAACGGTCGGCTCGAATGACGGGTTAGGCGTCGTGGCGCAGAGGAGCAAACGATGGTATTGGTACTGAAAGACGAAGTGAGAACCGCGCGCAAGTTCTACGACTGCGACGCCAGCGAAATGTGGCGCAGTTACGGCCAGCCGCGCGATGCCGTAACTGCTGACGAGCGGCTGGTGCTTGAAGGCGTTGAGGCCGACAAGTGGAAGATTCGTCCGGGCCAGCGCTACCGCTGCGTGGTATTTCGTGACGGACGCGAACTGGTGACGCAGCGCGCCCGGCTTGACATGGACGCGCTTTGCCAGCGATACGACCTGTATGACGACGCCTAAGCGCTACGAAGGTGGCCGTATCAAAGGCGGGTGCAGCCTGCACGATGCCGAGAAGCCCGAGCTTTGCCAGAAGCACCTGCAACGCTGCCCGGAGCCGCGCACGGTGGACTGCTGCGGCGTGGTGGACGAGCACGACATCATTGAGTGTTCGCGCTGTGGCAGGCAATGGACTGTGCCTTGCAACTTTGACGAGGACTACTCGTGACGTACTCGTGGCTGGTGGAGGAGTTTAGGCCGGACGGCACAAGTACCGGCCGCTACATGCTCGATATGGGGTCACTGACGATCACGTCCGATGTGTGCGCGGCAAGCAGGCTCAGGCGCGAGCGGTCTGCGGGCTTTCGAGCCTTGGACATGAAAGAGCGGCACGGCGGCGACTGGCGCCCAGTTGAGCACGGCTTTGAGGACAGCAAGCCATGAGCAGAGAAGCCTTCGGCGACCCGCCCGATCGTGAGCCGGAGTATTGCCCGAACTGTGGCAGTGACTTCTACATGCCGGGCTGCTCGCACTGCGAGGAAGTGAAGCGCCGCTGCGAGGCGGAATCCGACCTGCTGCGCATGCGGATCGCATTGACGCGCCTGTGGCCTGCGCTTGAGCGCGCCATGTCCGGGTTGGTGTTCACGGCCGACCGGGCTGGCGAAGTGCAGGCCGACATGAACACACTGCGGGCGCACATCAAGACGCCTAACGGTGCTGATGAGCGGCGAGCCGAAGGCGAGTCCGTTCGATCAGCGGGTTATCCGTCACCGCTCAAATAGTGCTTGCGTGACGTGTCACGATGACCTATAGTGAAGCCATCGGCAACGCAACTGGAGCCAAACATGAACACCGAAGACAGGGATTGGTGGCTTCCCTTGTTCAAGGGGACGATTTGTCGCGACAACTCAAAGGAATGCAGCGACTACGTTGGTCTCTGCATGGATTACTACGATGGCGGGCGCAGCGCGATGTTCCGCTTTGCAACGGGCGAAGAAGTAAAGCTGAAGAGACTTGCCGGCGAGGTGTGTGCGACCCACGTCGAAACAGACTTGGTGAAGGAGCGTGACCTTCCTAAATTCGCGGCGTTTGAGAGGTGGCTCGACCGGCATGCAACATTGGCAAGAGCGGCGGTCGCGCTGCAAGAGGCCAAACAAGGATTTGACGCGGCCATCATTGGCATGGGGCTCCAAGACAATGCTTACGCTGAGCACACGTTGCTTCAGCGCTGCCTTGTGAAGTCTCCACATCTTGGCGGGGCCGGGGATGCTGACGATGAATGGCGTGAATTCGCAAGTGCATCATGAGCGCAGCCAAGACGGCCGCCCAGCGCAAGGCCGATGAGCGCCAGCGCCACAAAGAATCCGGCCGCACTGCAGTGACAGTGCATGTGCGCCCCGACTACGTGCCAGAGGTGCGCGCGCTGGAAGCGAAATTGCAGCGCCGCGAGAACCGCAAGGCGCGGAAGTGACGGATAACGTGGGAATTGAGCCGCCGCGAAGCGGTCGGCTCGAATGACGGGTTAGGCCCCTGTTGGAGAAACGAGATGATGCTGACGGACAAAGAACTGCTGCTGAAGGCCGCGCAAGCTGCCGGCTACGGGCTGAACGCTCGCAAGCAAAGCGAACGCGAGGCCGAGATGCCGAACGAGCCTTCGCTGTGGCTGACGCACACGACGTGGTGGAACCCGCTGACCGACAGCGGCCAAGCGCTGGACCTTGCCGTGACGCTGGAACTGGACATTGCGCAGACGCTGACCGAGGGCGCGGTGACGGTGGCCGGCGTTGCCTTTGACGGCGAGGCGGTGGCGCACGATGTGCCGTGGGGCACAGACCCTCGGGCCGCCACGAGGCGCGCGATTGTGCTGGCCGCCGCCGACATGGCGAACTGACAAGGAAGGCCTGACAGATGGACGAGAAGCGAATTTCGGAGCTTCGCGCCGAACGCGGGCGAGGCATGGTTTCCGCTGTGGGCGAGTACACGCCAGATGAGCTCTGGGAAGCGCTCGATTGCATAGAACGGCTGCGCGCCGCGTTGCAACTGGCGATGTGTGCGATGCGCGCACCGCTGGACGACTGGAAGGGCGAATGCGAGCGGAAGGCTTTGGACGCTGCGCATGCCGCATTGGGGCCTAACGTCCGACATGAGGGGGCCGACACCGGCGCCGGAAAGGAACCTATGAGCACTGAAGCAACTACGCCGGGGGCGGTCCCGCTCGATGGAGCAGTTAGGCCTGGCGCCGCGCTCGCCGGGAAGTACGGCAATGTGCTTGCGCCTTTCGTTGAACTGATGGCGGCCGAACTGCACGCAAATTCCAGGAAGGGCGACCGCCCCGGCTGGCTCTCAATGTCGCGCGAAGTCGCGCTGCTGGAAATCTACTGGCACACCGCGAAGCTGTCGGCTGCGGTCAAGAACAACGATGCAGCAGCGATTCGCGAGCACTCGGCCGACGTGGCGAACATGTCGATGATGCTGCTGGACGTGTGCGGCGGACTGCAAGCCACCGCGTGCGAATGGCCGACTTGCGAGTGTGCGATGGATCTGAATCGCTGCAAAGCGAGGCCTAACGTTCGAGCTGAGCCGCAAGGCCGGCGCTGAAAGGAAGAAAGATGAACGAACCTGTAACGCCGGCCGCAGTCGGCTCCAGTGAAGTGTTAGGCGCCGCCGCCGAAACGCGCAGCTACCCAGCATGCAAAGGCAAAAACTGCGGCTGCACGGACGGGCGCAGCCATTCTCCTGAGTGCCGCGCCGAGCACGATGCCGCAACGGCGCTGCCGTACAACGAAAAGTGGCTACATCACCCAGACAGCGGGACCGGGTGGAAGTGCTACGTGTGCAACTACGGAGGCACAGCGAACAACTACGCCAACAGGTTTTGTGCCAACTGCCATTGCAGTAGGTGAGCGCCTAACGTGGGAATTGAGCCGCCGCGTAGCGGTCGGCTCGAATGACGGGTTAGGCCCTTGTATCAGAAGCGAGAGGAACGATGATGGCCATGGACAACTTTGCAGAGAACATCCGGGACAAGAGCCCGCCAGTGACAGACCCTGAAGCGCTGGCGGTTGCGCTCTCGAACGTGGGCACCATGTCTCCGCGTTTGCGCAAACTGTACGACGACTCGGCGGCGGTGCTGCGAGCGCAGGCCGTTGGCCCCGTTCCTGCCCGCGAACTGGCGCGGCAAGTCTTTGCGCTGTGCGAGTGGTTTGAGGAACTGCCGGACGGCGCGCAGGACTCACAGGAGGTCGAGTGCTTCAAGGCTGGGCAGCGCTTTGCCGCGAAGCGCATCCGCAACACCATTGGCACTTGGCTGACCGACGAGGAAAACACTCGGCGGGCTGCTGGGGCCTAACGTTTGAGTGGAGCGGACCCCGCCCGCGCCATCTGCTGATGCGCGCTGCTACACGGGGTCCGCTCGCACGAAGGGTTAGCCGTCACCCCCAACGACGGCACAACGATGGAGAGTGAAATGACGACGACGGTCCTGATCGGAACCCAAGGCAACAAGAACGTGAAGGTGAAGACGCCCAACGGCGACATGATCCTCAAGCCCGGCCACTGGCTGACGCTCGGCATCCATGGCGAGCAGACGCTGAACGTGCAGGAAGACGGCGACTTCGTGAGCGTCGAAGCCGGCTGGGCCTACGTGCCGAAGGAGGACGCCGCAGCGTGACGCGAGCCGTCTGCTGCGCTGCGCGTGCGGCAGACGGCTAACGCCGGAATTCAGCGTGCGCCGCAGGCGTCCGCTGGAATGACTTGTTAGCCTTCTAGGCAAGGAGAAGAACATGGATTTGAACGAATACCTAATGAGCCAGCGGGACGAGAGCGACCCGAAGGTGCGAGACGACTACTCATTTCCGTTGGCGAAGCGGATCGAATGCGAAGACGGGTTTTCGCTTTCTGTGCAGGCATCGCACGGCGCGTACTGCTCGCCGAGAACTAACATCGGCCCGTGGCATGAAGTGGAAGTCGGATTCCCTTCGGACGTACCGGAAGGAATCATGAACTACGCCGAGCAACCCGAGAAGCCGACCGAAACGGTTTATGGCTACGTGCCGGTCGAGTTGGTGGAAGAACTGATCGCTGCGCATGGCGGGATGAAGGCTAACGGTTGAGCTGAGCGGCCCGGAACGGGTCCGCCTCGAGTGAAGGGTTGTGCTTCACCTAGCCGAAGCACGCAGATAGTGGGGAGCAAAGAATGGAACTTCACGGCCTGGACACCGAGCGCGAGGTGTTCTTCTACGAGCAAGACTTCTACGTACTGAGCAACTTCGGCGCGTTCAGCATCAAGTGGCAGGGGCGCCGCTTCCCGACCAGCGAGCACGCCTACCAATGGGAGAAGTTCGAGCCCGGCACGCGCGACGAGCAGGGGCTGTACGTGCGGGACCGCATTCTCGATGCCTACTCGGCACACGATGCGTTCAAGCTGGCCGAGAAGTGGAAGCCGCTGCGCCGGAAGGACTGGGACGCGGTGAAGGTGGACATGATGATCGGCATCCTTCGCGCCAAGGCCGACCAGCACGAGTACGTGCGCCGCAAGCTGCTGGCGACCGGCGACCGCTGCCTGATCGAGAACTCGTGGCGCGACGACTTCTGGGGCTGGGGGCCGAACCGCGACGGCAAGAACATGCTCGGCACGCTGTGGATGCGCGTGCGCGCCGAGCTGCGCGAGCAAGAACTTCCGCAGGCCGCGTGAAGCACAACGTGTTTTAGGCAGCATCTGGAGACTTTGCAGCATGCAACCACGCAAGTCACAGCGCCACGTCAACGCAGCCAACACCCGATGGCGCAGCGACAAAGCACAGGCCGAGCGCGATGCTGGCATCCCTGACCGTCCGCTTCCAGTCGATGCCCGCGATCCAATCTCGCTCGACCTTCGATCGGCCGGTGGGGATCTGTGGATGCTTGAGCCAGTCCCGTGGAAGGTGGCATGGAGAGCAACGAGCCGCCAAGGCCACGTCAAGCGCGCGGCTTTGAAGACGCTGTTGCACGAACTGGCCGACGAACTGCCGCGCCAACTCGGCGAGCGCAACCTGATTTGACCTACTTCTTCAGCGTGTCGGCGTACTGCTCGCAGGCGCTACCGGCGTTGCCTCGTTCGTCAGCCGTTTTAGCAAGGATTCGTAGTCTTCGGTCAGCCTTATCGAGCAGCTCGGTACACATTCCGGGGGGGCTTTCGGCTGGCGAGCTTGCTGCGGTAGCGGCGGGATTGAGGATGAGACCGGAACCGCCAATGGCCCCGCGCAGGCGCTTAGAAGCACTGTCGAGAGAAGCGCGATCAGCCACCGCTCGGGCTTGCATGCGTTGGGCTTCATTGGCGATTTCTCCGATGGCTTGGGTGTGCCGCTGAAGCTCTGCAGCAGCAGCGAGCTTGTGATCATTCTCGCACTGCCTGCGGATTCCTGAGTCGTGCATCTTGACGGCGAAGACAAGCGCTGCGACTAGGCCGAGTGCTCCTAGAAGTTTGGCTTCAAAGAACATAGAATGTCACTGTTCGGAGGCGGGGAAAGCGGACCCGCACATTGATGGGTGACAGGTGCCATAACCGGCAACCTAAAGCGCGTTCGACTCGCGCGAGTCTTGGCATAACGATGACGAGCCAAGAAGCCAGAGTAGCGCCTGGCCCGAATATCTTCACGGCGTCTGGTTCCGCTGGTCAAGCGCAAGGATGTCAGCGCGCACCTTGGTCTGCCGTGCCTTCTCTGCTACTTCCTCAGCAGTCTCGCCGATCTTCAGCGTGGCGATTTCCTCGGCAATACGCTTCTGCCTGTCGAGCAGCCGGCCCTCAAGCCACAGTGGAGAACGGCGCTGTTCCACGCGGCGCCCGATGGCGTAGAAGATGACTGCGATGGCGGCAACGCCGATGAGCATCAGAGGATCGAATTGCATGTGTACTCCGTTAGTTCCATTCGCCAACTTCCATTTGGTGCGCAAGGCGACGCACTCGCTTCGGTGTCTGCTTGCCCCAGAGGCTTTGTCTCATCCCCTCGGCGGCATCAGCGTATCGCTGGTCACGCATGCTGCCCAAGGTTCCGGTGAACCCGAGAAGCCCCTTTAGACCCATCTGGAAGGCCATGCCGATCACGACAGCTTGCCGAGGTTCGTTCATCGACGCAACCCACGGTAGTGCCTCTAGAACTTCCTCTGTCTTGCGGCGGATGTCGTTCTCTAGCAGGTAGTCGATTTCATCATCGGACAGGCCGCCGCCTTTGCGCTTGTCGATCAGGCGCCCGACTCCGATGGTCCAATAACCCATGTGATCCTGATAGGCGTGAGGGACGACGCCCTCGAACTCACGAAGCTGGGTCTTGAGGTCCATGTCAGTCCTTCTTCCCGCCAGACACATGGCGCAGGTCTGAGTCACGCAGCGGGGCTGGTTTCGTTGTCCCGTCAGGCGCGCGCTGTCTCCAGCGGCCAACGCTGAGCATGAAGAACGCAACGACCCCGCCAGACATTGCCGCCCCGCTCCAATCGCTGTACTCAGTGAAGTTCAGAATGACCGAGCTGAACATGCCGATGGCAAGGATCGAGTGCTGGATGAATACCGTTGGCTTCGTCAGCCCCTTCATCATCTTGTCCACGCGGCACAAGAGCATGAAGCAGGCAGTCAGAGCCAGCAGCGTGGTAGCTACGAGGCCGCTCATTGCTTGGCCCCCCTTACAGCTTGCCAACGTTCCAAGAGCCATTGACCGATGGTGCCCCACTTGTCAGGAACAGCAGGGATCGCCACCGAGATAGGGAACAGGAGGGCCGTGTATGAGAACGGAACATACTCGGCGGCCATCTGCGAGAACGGGACAGTCGCCCCCATCGTCACAATGAATGTCATCAGTGAGTAGGCCCACACGGGAAGCTTAGACTCTGCCGACCGAGTAAACAAGCCGTACAGCAGGCCAGCGAACCACCCAACGAGGATGATGCTGTAAGCCCCTACGTACTGGGCGAACTGCGGGCCGACAGAGGCGCCGGCTACTGCTACCGCAACCGCCCATGGCGAGATATCAATGTCTGGTGGTCCTGCCACGGTGCAGCCTCCGTGCGTAGTAAGCAATGATTCCAGCCGCTGATGCCAGCACTAGGGCAGTGATAGGCAGGCCAGTTCCCTTGTCGCACACGAAGCTGCGACCGTCACCCGTATAGGCAAAGCCGCAGCCCGCTTGCATGAGGCCAAGCACCGCGCCAAACATGCATGCCGGCCACCATTCTCTGCCCTTTTCGTAGCCAAGCAAAGCCATCCGATAGGCCACCCACAGACCCATGATGACGTAGAACGCCAACGGGCCATCTGAGAACAGTTGCCAGCCGCAATAGACGACCAGCAGCTCGGCCATGAGGATGGCTGGCGTCACTGCGGAGGCCTCCACGGACCCGGGCCACCGAAGATGACGACCCCTGGACCTTTGAACATCGACGTGTCCGGCAGCGAGCGGACCCACCGAGCGCCTGCCCGATTCGCCACAGCACCGGCGATGACTGCAATGAGTAGTTCAATCATGTCTGTTCCTTCATGAGTTCGCGCGCTTCAAGTGCTTCGCGCTTCACTTGCTCGATATCGACAGGCGTATGCACATACCACCTGAACGGACCTAGGTTGATGTTCTCTAGGGCTTGCATGGCTTCCCACTGGAGAATGCGCTGTTCCTCGCTTGGGCTCACTTCGCCCTCGCCGAGTTCATTTCTGCCACCACCGCAGTAAGCGCCGGATCGGTAGTCGTGCAGGTCAGTCCTGAGCACACGAGGCGCGACATGGTGATGCGCTTGCGCAGCGTCTGGAGGCTCTTGAGCGGATCAGCAGCCCCAACGATGGTGCTCACCCTGCCGCCGATCTTCGGAAGCTCTGCCTTGCTTGCGCAGTAGGCGTTGAACTCCACGGCGGTCTGGTTCTGCTCGGTGAATGCTGGGCGCTGGACATACCACCAGACACAGGCGCCGTTTGCGCTGATGTAGTGGAACATGGCTCCGGGGGAGTTTGGGGCCATGTCAGGTAGCGCGGTCTGCGCGTGGACAGGCCCGCAGAGAAGAAGTGCGACGAGTGCTTTCATTGTGCGATCCTGAAACTGACGTAGGCTTGTTTTGCCTACGCAATTCGGTACGAAAGAGCAACTTCAATTCGGTCATCAGTTGCCCAAGTGAATGGCACGGTAGGGCTGATCTGCGCAGCGCCATCCCTATAGATTTGAAATGTCGTCGCGCTGGCTTCAATGATGGCAATGCCGATGTAGAAGAAGCCCACTGAGTTGTCTTTCATGTATACCGCTGCCGTGGACTTATTCGCTGCCGCAACCGGCACAGAGAACAGCCAAGTTCCGGTTCCGAATGTCGTTGTGCTGCCAATCTGTAGCGACGTGATCGTGTGCAGCGTGTTGCCTTCTCTGGTCACAGACTGAGTAAGCGCTCCATTGCCAAGTACAGGCTGAGTGCCTGTTGCGCTCCAAGTGACTGAGCCGTTCGTGTTGTCACCTAGGTACATAGCCGCGAGCAACGTAGCGTCAGGATACAAGCTGCTGTTCAGGTCAAGGTCAAGTCGGCCCCGGCTGGTGTAGCTTGCAACCGCAGCGCCTGCGTTGCTGGCGGTGACTGGGTCTATCCAACCCTTGATGCGGATTCGGTCAACAACGTTTGAACTGGCGGCGGCAGTCTCTGCGCTCGCACCGTTGTAGTTGACCAATCTAAACGGCGTGAAGATGCTCGTCGAATCGATGTTCATATTCACTTCAACGTCTGTAATCTCTCCGCCAAGCAAATCGATATGGTTGATGATGACGTGCGTGATGTTGTTGGAATTGTCAGTGGTCGAGTAATCTACATAGATGCCTCGCGTGTCGAGTCCGCCCGCGCTTCTAGAAATGTTGATAGCCCCAGAGGTCGCCCGATTGTTTCTCGCGAACACCTTCGCCCGAACCCCTGTCACACCATAGACGAACAGCGGACGAATACATGCATCGGCGATGATCTGATCGACTACTACACCGTCGCCTTCGTTCTGAAGGCTCAAGCCGTAGTAGCAGTCAGTCAAGTTCATTTGCCCAATATGGATTCCTCTAATTCTGTTTGCCGCCTCTCCTGGACCCTGCACGGCAATCGGCGCAACGAGGTTCGTCGCCTTGATGGAGCTTATCTTGATGTTCCCCCAGCTCTGTCCAGTGCTGTTCTGCACGTAGAAGCCAAAAGCCCCCTTCCACGTCACAGTTGGATCGCCAGCCGTGTCCTCGAAGGCGATGTCTCCACAGGTGAAGTCGTTGTTGTTGTTCAGTGAGAAGAAGTACGGGATCGCGGTTGCTCCGGTCGTGGTGCATTTCATCAGCGCACCTGGCCCAGTATCGATCACGAATCCGTCGCCAAGGGCCGTCAGATCGACCGCAGCGGCTCCATCAGCGAGGGTGCCCATGTCCCACGTACCGTCCGGGATGGCGACCCTTTTGTTAGCGTTGAAGCATGACTGAAAGGCTGTCTTGCTGACCGTCGCACCAGTTGAGTCAGCCCCGTATCTCCGAACATCGCCTGGCGGGAACTCATAGTAGGTTGGCGTCACGCCAGCAGTTACCTCGGCGGCCGTGCGCTTGTAGATCCTCCAGATGAAGGAACCCATCGTGTTTGCGGTTCCATACGTGATCGAAGCATCGAACGGAACAGCCGCCGCCCCCTGAGTGGATGATGTTCCCGTCAGGGTGTCGTGCTCTTGGCGGATGATCGCCGACAAGGCTCTGATGTAATTGTCGCCCTCGGTCGGGGACTCAGAGCCTAGAGGGCTGTTCGATCCTGGCGTAGCCGACAGATCGGTGATAGCGGTTGGAATAGGCATCTGTATAAACGATCAGTTGCGCGTAACGCTCAGTGCGTGTACGCTTGATGCACAACTACGGAGAGCGCCATGTTTCGGTTTCTATTGATCTTCATTCTCGTGATCCTGTCAGGCTGTGGAGGCGGTGATCCGCAAGACGGTGATCGGTCATTCATTGGCCCGCCGAACTGCGAAAACACGAAGGCTTGCATCTAGAGGACTGCATAGCTGAACGAGTAGCACCAAGTAGAAAGAGACCCGCCAGATCCGGTCATCGCCAGAAACGACAGTGAGGCTCTGTTGTTTGTAGCGTCCCCGGTGATGATCGCTCCTGTAAATTGGTTATCTCCGTTCCCGCTAGTTGCAACTCCCGCAAGGTCGGTAGTCGCAACTAGATTGCTTGCGATTGGGAGAGAGATTCCAAGAGACGTTGAATTGCTTTGGGTAGTAGGAGTAACAACTACAGATCCGAAGACTGTCACGATGTCTGCTGATCTTGTGTAAAAAGCAGTGCTAGGCGTCGAAGACGTTACGTTGCTTGTGTTGGTCGTTGTCGGTGTGTACGTGCTTGCGTACACATTGCCACCAGACGTGCCGACACTGATGCCGCTTGCAAACGTCTGCAGATCTGACCACGATGCAGCACCAGCCATCGTCCCCGAGAACGTCGCATTCTTGATCGTCCCCGTGTCACTGGTCCCATCGAGCTTGTCGCGCAGCTCGGCCACGAACCCGGACAGAGCGCGGATGTAGTTGTCGCCGTCCTTAGGCGTCTCGCCACCGGCAGGGCTGTTGCTGCTGGCGGTGGGCGAGAGGTCGTCGATGCTTGCGGGTACGGGCATTACCAATCCCTCGTTTTGTCTTGTCCAAGCTGATAGCCAAGCAGGCCAGCCAGCCTGGCGCGATCAGCGTTCAGCCCCATCTTTCCGGCTGCACGCTCACCAACTCCAGCAACACGACCTAGCCCGTACAACGATGCGCCCATCGCCTTCGGGCTCTGGAACGGAAGTGCAGCTGCAAAGGCAGGGTTGTGCGCCGCAGCGAGCAAGCCAGTGCCGATGTTCTCGGCCTGCCCCGCTAGACCTCGTGCAGTCCATGAGTTCATAGCCTGCCCTGCGATTGACGGAAGTAGGCTTACTCCGCCCTGGTCTTCGAGCATCCTAGCCAAGTCAAGACGGTTTCCGTAGTTCGTGTTCACGTTGTTGCGCGACAGGGACTGAAGTTTGCGCAAAGCAGTGTCTTGAGCAGCCTTGTTCCCGAGAGACAGTGCGCGCTCGATTTCCTTCTCTGTGCTGATCGCGGTCTCGTATGCTTTCATCGTGTCGGCGTACTGCGGAGACTGCTTGACGATGGTGTCTTTCACAGCATTTCGAACGGTCGTGATAGCGCGCTGCGCCTGGGCATGCGCGGGACTTTCAGGATAGAGGGCATCAAGTCTGCGCTTGAGTGCATCTAGGCCGATGGCAGTATGCGCATTCGGATCGACGCGCCATTCCTGCACCACCTTCTGAAGCTCTTTCACCTTGCCGAGCTGGTCTTTACCAATGGTCCAATGCCCTGCCTCTTTGAGAGACCCAACCACGTTGTTCAATGCGCTGTCGATTGGCTGAAACTTGAGCTTGGCCGTGTCAGCGGCAGTAGATGCGATGTTCTGCTGATACAAGCCGCTGCGTGTCTCGCGCATCTGACGAAGACCATCCTTTGCTTGCGTGAGAACTTCAGCCATGGACGCATCACCGCTCAGGTTCTTGATAAACGCAGTGTCTACCTTCTTCCCTGAAGTGAAGGCTTGAGCGATGTTCTCCGGGCCAACGCCAGTGGTTAGGCCTAGAACATGTTTGGCGCCACCGCCGACTGCCTTCGCGGCTGGAGCAATGACGCTTAGTGGGTTCGTGTACTTCGATGCGACATTCAGAGCCGACCCAACTTTCCCTGGAGCGAGCGCGCTGCCGATGCCGAGGACGGTCGATACATCAGCAGCGACGCCGACAGGATCGTTGATCGCCGCTTGCTTGATGTTCTCAAGTCCGCCATAACGGTTCTTGTAGAACTGCCCGACTGCGCTTGCCGTATCGGAGGCCCGCTCTGCCGCCTGCGGGTTCGGGTCCATCACATCGATAGCACCACGTAGCGATGCAGGAGACAGGTTTCTCAGAGTTCCCGCCCCTAGGTCTAGAACACCCTTCGCAGTGTCCAGAGGGTGCATGACAGAGCTTGCGATCCCTTTGGCGAAGTTCAATGCGCTGTCTGGCACGTTCTTCACGGCTTGCATCAACGCTCCGTCCTGAGACACAACCTGCGCAGGCTGACCTTTGAGCGCCATCAGCCCTTCCGTCGATACTTTCGACAGATCGCCAGCCTTCAGGGCCAGCAGGTCGGCATCCGACAGTTTCGTAAGGTCCATCAACGGCCCCGTGCGCGACGCTCGAGTTCTGCGTCAATGTCGCTTGCGGACGGAATTCCTTTAGTCTGAGGCTGCCGCGCAGTGATTTGTGCCGCGCCCCGTCCTGCCGCGACCTCCATATCAAGTTCAGCTTGTTGCCGCATCGCAGACTTCTGCGCGATAACTTCCGGCGCATCACCAAGCACCGGGAAAAACATCTTCCTGTTGGCCGACACTTCCGCAGGCGTTGAGGCTGCACCTGTCTTGAAACGCAGGAAAGCTTCAGCCCACTGATCTTGAGATTGGCGGATGCGCTGTGCTTTCTGTCCAATGACAGGATTCGCAGGTCCGCCAGCAAGTGCAGTTTCTGCCTGTAGTGACATTGCAGACTGATCGGCTCCAATCCCTTTAAGAGTGTCTGAAGCAGACCGCATCTGTCCAAGAAAAGCTGTAGCTTTGGCCTGTGCTTCTGTTAGGTCTTTGTCCTTCGTCTTGTCTGGCTTGACTCCCTGAACAATTGACGGAGCACCGCCCCCCTTAGAAGGCTGGAAAAACACCGGATTACCCTGCGCATCTACACCGGCGACAGGCTGACCGAAGCTGACATTAGTTGCGCCTGCGCTAGCAATCTGACGCTTTGCATCAAGCACAAGTGGATTTACCATCGGGCGACCGTCTGGTCCACGAATGATGAGCGCTCCTAGGTCTTCTCGTTGTGGAGAGGTGTAGACAGGAGCTGCCCCTTCGGGCCCGATCTTGACCAGACTATCCCCAACCACCTTGTAATCGGCACCCTTTGGAGCGAGCATCTGTTGAATCTGCGACAGTGAATCCACGGGAACGCCTGCCTTCAAAGCAGCGCCTATGTTGAATCCCGGAGTCGTCCCAACAGACTGAAGCGCACTAGGGCGCGGCCCCATCACGCCGCTGATGGCATTGGCGTCGATAGGTTGAGCAGGAGACAGGGCTTGCGTCAGGTAGTCCTGAGTTGCCTTCTGCCCTTGCTGCGTACGTTGAGCCTGCTGAAGCTGCATGTTCAGCATCTGCTCTTGAATGGCTGCGCGTTTCGCGGCCAAGGCGCGGTCTTGCTCCTGAGCCTGAGCGTTCAGCCCTTGTGAGTAGCCCTGAAGTCCTGCAAGGCCACCTTGGCCCCATGCTTGAAGCTTCGACCCTCTGCCGGCCATCGCACCAAAACCACCGGCTAGGAGTCCTTGGGTGATGGCAGGGTTATCCCGCAGGAAGTCAAAGAGTCCCGCCATACATCCTCCGTTGCAGCTTCTCCATGATCTGCTTGCGCATCATGTCTTCCTGCTGCTGGCTGTTCAGGAGTTGCCCGATTGGGTCTCCCCGAGCGCCGAGCTGCGCAGGCATCGGCATGGGTTGTTGCCCACCGAACAGTTGATTCGCCGAGTTGGCAGCACTCAGACCCATACCAACGGGACCGAGGATGCTGGTTGCGGTCTTCCCCGCCCCAGCAAGGTTGCCGAGCAAGCTTGCGGTACTTCCTGCCCCTACAGCACCTGAAGCACCACCAGCGCCAGACAGGGCGGAACCGAGCGTAGAGCCTTCAGTCGCGCCTGTGGCTAGGTATGCAGCCAGAGGGTCAGCCGCCGCCGCTCCTGCCGTTCCTGCTGCCCCTGCGCCGCCCAAAAGACCGGCGAGAGGGCCGACGCCAGCAAGTCCACCAGTACCTGCAAGAGCGGCACCACCGAGCAGGAGCTTCATCCAGTCGTTCATTTCCCGCCACCCGAGGTAGTTGTGACGCTACCCAACCCCATCGAGAACGGAGCGCCTAGAACCTGGAGGTTCTTATAGGGCTGGTTCTGCGCGTCCTGGAATTGCTGATAGTTGAAGTCAAGCCCCTGCTGCTGGTTGGCCTGAGTCAGATTCCCGTAGTTCAACAGGTTCCCAGCGGACGCCATGCGGTTGGCCTGGTCGTTGTTGTATTGACCACCGTACATCGAGGTTGCCACGTCAGACAGTTGGTTGCCCAAAGCTCTCTGTTGGTCCTGCATCGTCGAGGTGATCCCGGCGTTACCGAATGACCCGGAGCGGGCGGCCATCGTGTCGAGTTGAGGGCGAATCGTGTTGTTGTAGTTGCTGACGATGTTGGACTGCGCCTTGTTGACCATCTGGTCAAGATAAGGATTCGTCCCGGCGTTGAGGTTCTGCGCGTAGTAGTTACCTGCCTGACCCTGGAAAGGGTTCATGTCGGCGAATCGCTGGCCCGAATACGCTTGGAACGGGTTGTCGGCCACATCAATGGCGCGCGAGACGTACTCATTCGCCAGTGGCTTGAGTTCCGGGGCAACGCCCGTGGAACTTGTTTGTGATCCGCCGCCACCGCTCATTGATTCACCTCGAATTCGTATACTGAATAGATAGGCTTTGCCCCGAACTTACGCTCCCACAAGCGACCTACAGCCGCATCGCAGGCGCCACGGATGGTTTCGCATCCGTTGGTCTTTGCGTATTCCTTCAGGAGCCGGAACGCTTCAGGTCCGGTCTGTCCGGGGGCGTAGATACTGTAGATGTACAGAACCCGGATGTTTGGCAGGACTTGAAGCTGAACAGCCGCCCATGCCTTCGGTGTTTCGTCGTCAACGATACCGACTAGCGTGCGCTCTCCGCGTAGGAGAAGCATTTTCAATTGATCGCCGGTGATTTCGCGCTTGGCTCTTTCAGCGGCTTTGACGAGATTATATGCTCCGTCCGCCCAAGCTTTCCACACAAACTCGGTTGGGATTTGGACGAGCTGCATTAGTTACCTGTCAAGAATCTACATTCAACCCACGTTCCTGGTGTTCCGCCAACGGTACATCTCCACCCGACAATGATGTACTTGCTAAGAGCAGAGCCTGCCTCTACGGCGTTGGAGTTCTCCACAAAGTCACCCTGCGTCCATGTCCCTGTGGTCGGGGCTGCGATTCTCTGGTTGTCTCTCGACGCATACGCCCCCGAGGCAAGTCCGTTGATCTTCTGAGCCACTGGGCGCAGGAAGTCATAGAGCGACTGGATCAGCCTCTCTTGCGAGAATTGCAGGTTCTCGTTGAGTCGGCCCATCAGTTCTTTCCCGCACCAATGCCGTTTGTCTTCACGCCGGTTACCTCGGTGTTCCCGGTGAACTGGAATGCAAGCCGGTGCCAACGACCTGACTGGATGATCGGGAACATCGATTCGTAGATCGATCCAGACCCTGCGGCGATGGCCGTAGCCCCAGAACCTGTTTTCGTCTGCCCGGTGACGGTTGCAGTGGTCGGCTCGGTGAGGAAGCGAAGGACAACGCTGGTCATCGTGCTGACCACCTCATCGTCTCCAATGTCCCCGGTGGTAAGTCCTGAGTCTTCTCCTGATCCGGTGAGAGTCACGAGGTTGTGCGTTGAGTTGAAGATTGCCAAAGCTCTACCGGAAGGTTGCCAGCTCTGAGAATCCCACGGGATGTCTGGAAGCGTGTCCCATGTCGCTGCAACCGTATCGAGCGTGTCCCAGGTAACGCCTGGCGTCACGTAGTTCATCGCAGCCTCGACTACTCGATTAGCCCGACCCCATTTCTTCGTGGCTAGGTGATAGACGAGTGCAGAGTCAGGAGTGCCGCTCGAGATTGCGGACGGGTAGAAGATCCACACCCGGTTGTTGTTCCGGTCGTAGGTGACGATGGTTCGATACTTGTAGCTCGCGCTCAAGTCATCGTAGAACCACTGCCGGACAGATCCTTGACTGATCGGGATAGGACGCGTTCCGTCATAAAGCCAGATGTTGTCTTCACCGACGAAGACGTGAGCCTGCCCGATATCGACCACTGCCTCAGGCCCGACGCATCCTTGCTCACCCGGGACCGCATCCCACTGCCACACGACAGGAGACCCAACGTATTGCCCTAGGAACATCTGCCGAGACTTGTAGGCGACAACGTTCGCACCGAACGGGGCCGCAGCGACAATCTCCCCACCTGAGCCGATCAGTCGGCCGGTGTTGCACTGAGTCGAAACAGCAGGCGTCCAATCTGTGTGGTCCTGAAAGCCTGAGCACCACCACCGATCCGGGGAGTCCCCATAGGTCGCTGATCCGGTGGCGTCGTCCGTGTTGAAGGCTAGAACGAAGTCCTTCGATGCGATGACAACCCGCGCCTTCGGAGCTGTTGAGATTGCCGCGAACGTCCCCGCAGTGCTGGCCTGCATCTTCTCGGTGTCGTTCGTCGCAATGGCTGCATTGCCGAACTGAGCGAAGCACCATCGGTTTTCAGACGATCCAGTGAACGTGGTTGCACCGGACATATCGGACCACGTACCGGAGGACAGTTCGTAAATCTTGGTCTGCGTTCCCGCAAACGTTCTGCGAGTTCCCGATGTGTTCGTGAGAACAGCAGCGCCTCGACACTCGGCCGCCAAAGCACCCAATCCGCTGATAGACACAGCAGACGGGGCCGCCGCCATTCCCTTTTCGGTCGGGATGAGTTGGGTGCAGTCAGTCAGCACGCCCGGAGTCGTGCTATCCATGTCGGGGACGAACCCGAGAAAAGGCTTCATGCCGCCCTCACCTGTAGAGCCGCGCCGCCGTACTTCTTGTCCTGATTGTCCTTGTTGATTTCGTCCAGCTCGGCTTGGAACAAGGTTTTGTAGCCCATCGCGCCCTCTGCATCCTTGCAGTAGATCGCCGCGTGGATGAGTGAGCCGTAGAGATAGGCCGCAGGATGGCTGGCGAGGATCGCGTTGGAGGTGGCAGAACCAGACAGCGGCGTGAACTTCGCCAGATACGTGATGTTCAGCGTCCCATCGGTGTCGTTGGCGAACTTGATCGTAGAGCCGGTGATCGTGTAGTAGCTGACGTAGCTAGGGCTAGCCGCGTTGAGCGTCTCCAAACGATCCGGCGTGGCGTAGGTGAGAACACGCTTAGGGTCGCCGTCCCAGTTGAGCGTGCGAGCCCCTACAAACCCAGTTGGGAGCGTGCCAGACCCGGAAGTCACCGTCACGGTGCCGGTCGTCTCGAACTCCAGCAGCTTGATCTTGCGCTGCATCTCTGCCTCGCATAGATCGATGAACGTGTCTAGATACGAGGTCAGGTCATTGCGGTGATAGAACGCCGCAATTTCCGTCTTCAGGTCGGTGTAAGAGGTTGCCATTCAGGTTTGACTGCCGTCATCCTCATGTCGCGATGTTTCTGGTGGGTCTGTGGTTGCTCACGCTTGATGTCTTCCATGCCGACTTCGCCCAACAGTTCCTCTAGTTCCGTGTAGGAGTAGCACCACTTGTGCGTCATTTCCTCGCTCTTGTATCGAGGGTCACCGTACAGGCCCCACATGGTCATCTGCGGGTTCATCGGGGAGCGGTCGATCAGATGGTGGCTCATCATGACCACGATCTTGTCGAAGCACGGCATTTCGAGCACGAGTGTGCCGCCTGGCTTTAGCACCCTGATCCACTCTCTGAGGCAGTCTGCGGCTTTCCAGCGCCACAGATGCTCTAGTAGATGGTACGCATGCACCTCGTCTGCGTAATCGTCTGGGAATGGCAGGGGGCCTGTAACGTCAGCGACGACATCCGGCTCGACCCCTGACCAGTTATTCGCCAGATCGACACCGACGAACCCCGGCCGCTTCTTTGGGCCGACGCCCAAGTCTAACCGAATAGGGCTCGTTTCCATAGTCCTGCGATCCTTTCAGGCGAGTATTCCTCGCGGATGTACGCTTGAGACGACTTGATCCGGCTGATTACCTCGTCCTGATGCGACAAGGCCCACTGAACTCCATCTGCGATGTTCCCAGTGTAGATCCCTAGATCACCGTAGGCAGGGAGATACCCAGCCACGACAAACAGCCCTCGGCGGATCGACTCGATAGCCCGGTTGCCAGACTTCGCCATGCTCTTGCCGGTCGGGATGATGACCAGTCCTGCACGGTTGAATGCATGCTCCATCGATTCCGGTGACCACTGGGTGATTCCGTTCACCTTGGCACCAGAGACGATTTCAAGGTTCCGAAGGGAGTCAACCCAGGGCAGGATGTCTACTAGATTCGTCTGGTGGCCGAACCACAATAGTCGGTCGTGAACCCTGGGCGCCTTCTCGGGCTGTTCGTATGGGTCCGGGATGATGGTGGCGTCTCGGCCGGTTCTTTCCTTGATGACTCGTGCCATTTCGTCGCTGTTGCACGTCACTAGGTCGGCGCGTTCTATCCCTTTTCGGTAGTGCTCACCGTCCGCTTTATCGAAGTGATCGTCGCAGATGTCGAAACAGACGCGCTTGAACCCGGCAGTCTGCTTGTCCCAGTCCCATCCATGTTTGCCAATGACTAGCCAATCTGTCCCCTGCTGGACCCCAAGCCTGTGGAGCTGCTGGGCAGGGATGATGGCCCTGTACCGGCTTGAGGCGAGGCTTTCGCCCCAGCTACGAAAGGTGGCGTTCATTGGTTACCCAACGTGCAGACCGTACTTGTCGCCCAGATACCGGCGCATTGTTTCCTTCGCGTGGACTGAATTGCCCATCAACTCTTTCCAGCTAACCGTGCTTTGCATGTCCTGATACGCCTCGATCCACGCCGAATCCTCTGCCGCTCCAGCGGTCTCAGGCCAGCACGGGAGACCCATCGTGTAGTGGTACAGCTTGGCAGATTCAGGCTCCATGTACCGGACGCAGTGGTTCCACTCTGCTGGGATGTTGCCAATGCCGCTGGCCCACGAAAGATCAAAAAGAACATTCCTTTCGTCTTCGATGAACTCAGGCGTAAGCCTGATGCAGGCTCCACACGAAAACGCCATCACAGATGCCCACTCAAACTTGGGCTGCTCCTTCATCACAGAAACCGCATTCAGCGGATCGATGCAGTCGAACAGTTCTGCAATGTCACCGGTCACAACCATGTCCGCATCCATGAATACGGCTTTTCCTTTGAAGCCGCACAGCCATGGAACAAGGAAACGGCTATACGTAAACTGCGTAAGACCTTGCCGCTTTAGCGGTAGCTGAGAGAGGACTAGCGGGGTGATCGCTACCGGAACTGACGAGTTCTTGATGATCGAGTGTTGAAGGACGTTGTACGCCAGAGGCTGGCGAGGATCGTACCCGATGAAAACTTTCAAGGTATCTGCTTGCACATTCACTCCAAGTTTCTCCGTGCGTCTTCCAGAAAAGTTGGACGGAGCTATACCAAGGGAACCCGCAAACGAAAGACCAGTCTGCGTCTGGATTGGTCAGGCAGTGCACCTTTACACCAAGTGCTCCAGCAGTATGCACAACCGTGGTCGGAACAGATACGACTAGATCAAGCTCTGCGATAAGAGCCGCCGTATCGTCGTAATCGTCAGTCTCGCACGCACGTTTCCAGTGATGGACAGGGAGTCCAGTTTCTGCAATCTCTGCTGTTGGGTCTTTGTATTGGAGACTGATCCAGTGCGCATCAACTTCACCGATGATCTGTCTGAATGCCTCAAGCCCCATCGTTCGAGACTTTGGCTTGTTGTATTTTGAGCCACCAGTCCAAGCAATGCCGATCTTCGGCTTAGGCCCAAGCGAGTCGAGAAGTGCTCGCCACTGGATGCGGCGCTCTGGATCAGCTTTTAGGTATGGTGTACCTGGGCATGACTTCGGGCTCGGCCGGTAGAACTCGGGGAGTTGCCCAACAGGGCACCGCGCCTCGATCTTGTGATTCAGCGGCCAGCTAATGCCTTGCTGGTTTCGCGTGCCGTAAACAGATACTCCCGGGAACGAGCGAGAAAAGAGTCCGACAAGGCGCTTGTCGCATTCGAGCACGACTTCCCGGCAGTCTCTTTGCGCGTCAGGGATGCATGATGCATACATGATTTCATCGCCGAGGCCCTGTTCCCCATAGAACACGACACCCTTGCCTTTTTCACCATTCCATCGCGGCTCATCTTGAAACTGAATGTCCTTCCTGAACTTCCCACCAATCGATGCGGAATTGAGCTTCCACCCCTTCTCCCATTCGCCCATCGATAGATAGGTCATCCCCAGAGTCGTCTCTGCGGCTTTGCTTTCTCCAAGGCTTAGAGCCTTCTCGCACCACTCGATAGCCTTCTTCAGGTCTCGGTCGGCAAAGTGCGTCATGCCGATGTTCGCAGCGAAGATGCCCTGTTTCTGGCGCTTCCATGCCTCGTGGAATGCATGGCGGGCCTTGATGGTCATCCCCAACCCGGAGTAGCACATTCCGAGGTTGTTCCAAGGCTCTGCCCGATCAGGCTTTATCTGAGTGATGCGTTGGAAGATGTTCGCCGAGATACCGAACCGTTCAGCCCTGCTGTAGACAGTCGCAATGACAAACAGGGCTAGGGCATTCTCAGGGTCGTCGTCCAGCGTCTTCGCAGCTAGCTTTGCTGCGTCGTCTGGGTCTTCATCGATGAGCTTTTCCCATTCTTGGAAATTCACATCTTCCCCTCAGTGACGAACAGGCTCCCGTACTTGTCGCGGTTCTTGTTCAGGAACTGCCTGATTTCACGTGCGGTGGCCGAGTACACATCGAATCCGTCTTCCATCTTCATCTTGAGGGCGACGATATCGGGGATGTGTACGGTGTGCCAAAGGTTGTTCTTGATGCCTTGCCTGGTGTACTCGGGAGCGTTTCGCAGCTTCTGTGCGTAGTCTAGAGCGGCAGTGACATCAGCATCGGACTTGACGATCAGCTTATCGTCTTCTCCACCGATGGTGGTTGTGATCCCTGTGAAGGGGTCATACGTCTTTTCAAAGACTCTCATGCGTCCTTCCAAGTTCGCCCAATTCGGACGCCACGGATGCAGTTCGGAGACAAGCCGAACAGATCGGCCAACTCTGTATGCGGAAGCTCAGGATGCGCCTTGATGAACTTCGCTTGCTCAAGTGTTAGTTTACTGCGCGGATTGCTTTCTCCAAAAGCAACAGGCGCAGCCTTTCGGCCTTTTGCAAATGCTTCCTTGATGTTTTCTGATTGAGTGCCTGCGCGCAAATGCTTAGGGTTAACACATGCTCTGTTGTCGCATGAGTGCAATATCAGCAGCCCAGCCGGTATCGCCCCTTTGTGTACCTCATAGCTGACTCGATGAGCCAGCAGGAGAGCCGAGCCCTTCTCGCCCTCTTGAATCACGCCATATCCTCTGCTTGTCTTTGCCCCGACCCAATTCCAGCAAACATCCTCATCGCCTTTCACAAGGTTGTGCAGGAAACGTTCATGCACCGTACCTCGTATGAACTTTGAGACATCCGCATCACCGTACCGAATAAGCCTTCGATAGTGCTTTTGGCAAAGCCCGCGAGCATAGACAACAGAATCGCACTTCGTGCAAGACATGGCACTCTCCAGTAGTTAGCTGGATTATGCCACGTCTATGCATCACTCGCTACTGCATCAAGAACAGTCCTGTACCTTCGCGTGAGCATCCGGGTTGCCAACGATCAGGCACCCTTCCGCCAGCAGTTCACCGCGGGTCGCGTCACCGGTCTTCGCACGCTCTTCGAACTTGATCGGGCGCAGGAAGCCGAACGACACATACGCAGGGTCCAGACAGAACACCGTCCGGGTGCGCATGTAGCGATTCAGCGTGACCTTGTGCTCGCCGAAGTCCGAGATGTACAGGTCCACACCACCAAGCACGACAGCCTGAGCCGTGCGCCCTTGGTTGACCGACACACCAGCGTAGGACGAAGCGCCGCCGAAGGTCGCCATGACGCGTTTCTGCGAGCTGTTCAGCATGATGACGGACGGGTCGCCGCCATCCTGCCAGGCAGCATCCAGAGCGGACACCAGCGCGGTTTCCGTGAACGCTGCGGTCGTGCCGTCAACCGGCGCGGTCCACAGGCCAGCGGCGTAACCAGCGGTCGTGCCGGTCGTGTTCGTGGAGCCAGCGAGGACGCGGTTACCCGCAATCATCGACTCCAGACCAGCGGACGAACGAGCAACGGAGGTCGAGCCGGCCGAGGACTTGGCGTTTTGAACCGCCGAGAACTCGATGTCCCGCTTGATTTCCTTGCCCTTCTTCATCATCTGGTACGCGAACTCTTCCTTGCGGCCGTACTTGCGAACCGCATCGGCAGTGCCAGAGACCATCACAGACTTCTTGAAAATCTGCGTGTAGTTCGACAGCATGGTCGTCGGCGAGGCCGTCGCATACGTCGAGTCGTCGCCTTCAACCGCAGCGTTGGTGCCTGCAGCCGCGAGCGAGTCGGTTTGCCACTGGTGATTGACGGCAGACACTTTCGTGCGCTTCGCCATCGACAGCAGGGGCGTTTCGATCGGGGTGATGTTCCAGATCATGTCCTCGACGTCTTCGGACAGGCCGATGAGGTCGAAGGTGTCAGTGGTGCCGGCTACTTGAGCCATGATTCATTTCCTTTTGGCTTGCGACCTCGCCAAAAGCGCCGTTACGGCATCGTCCAGACTGTGGGACTTCTTGAACTTCTGCATTGCAGAATCAGCCTTGGCGACAGTCGCGGATTTGGTTCCAGACGCTCCAGGCGTCAGGGTCTTGGGGGTCTCTGCGACCCGTTTGGTCACTTGGGGCTGTTTCTGGCGCATCGCATGCCCGAAGGCTGCGTCATCCAGAATTGCCACCACCCATGCGTCATTGATGCCCTCTAGGGCCTCGGCTGGCGCTCCGCGACTGATTGCGTACTCGGCAAGCTTCTTGCCGTACTCCGGGCTCCATCCCTTGATCTGTGAGGAAATCACCTTCTCGGCGTGCTCACGCTTTGCAGCGAGCGCCTTGGCGTCTTCCTCTCGCATTTTCTGGACGTTCTGTCCGTACTGCGATTCGATCCGGGTCTTTGCAGCCTGAAGCTGGTTGTATTCCGCGTTCAACCTGGTCAGGGTTTCTGCGTCTGTCCCTTGAATATCGACGCTTTCCAGTTGCTGCAGACGCCGCGCGACCATCCTGTGATCGGCGAGTAGGTCTGCGTTTTCCATCGCGACCTTTTGGAGCTGAGCAACTGACTGGGACTGTACTTCTACGGCTTTCCGAAGATCGGCGGCCTCCTGAAACTTCCGAGTAGCCCCAGCCTCAATCTCTTTGACCTTGGCTTCGACTTGCTTGAACGTTTCAGACAGAGCACGCGGAGCCTTGAACTTGGCCCCGCCTACGTCAATCTCGATTTCACCATCATCCGCAGTTTCCTCAACACCAGATTCCTCTTGCTGGGCGTCGCCTTGCGGCTGCTCAACCTCGGTTTCTTCGGTGGCTTGGACTTCTGCGGTTTGCTCCTGCGGTTCGGCCGGTTCAGGCTTATTCCACTTCTGGAGCAGTGCGCTGACGCCTTCATCGACTGTCAGCCCTTCGGAGCCGCCCGTTTCCGGGGTAGCTTGATCTTGCATTTGCGGTCTTCCTTAGAGGATTAACCTAGAAAACGCTCGCGCAAGCTCTTTTTCTTGCGCTCAATCTCCATTCTAGCCATCTTTCCATCAGAAATACACGTTTTGAGGAACGCCTCATACTTTGCGTGCATGTACTGCATGGATTTGATCTGGCTGAGCGCCTCGAAATCTGTCGGTACTGCTGACTTGAACAGGCGCCACAGTTCGGATTCGATGTGCTCGCGAGCTTCAACCATGACAGGATCGCTCATGATGGTTTCTGCACGCTGGGCGCGCTCAATATCTAGATCGAGTTTGGATTTCATAGGAGTGCGATTATGGACTCAATGTCTTCGTCGTCGTCATATTCTGGCTCTTCGAGAGTTTTAAGGCTCTGCAATGCAGCCTGAAGATCCGACCACGCATCTTTTGCGATGATGTGCGGTTTCTGGTTCTTGTAGCTTACTTTGATGTCTTCGCGAGTGATGTCGATTGCATCTTGAGATATGAGCCTTAGCAGTTCTTCATTGCTAAGGCCAAGATAACGCTTCCCCTTGTAGACGTAGTTTCTGCGCGCTCTAGGAAAGCCAACGCCGCGCCTTGGAGTGACAGATACTTCAGCGCCTGTGATGTTCGGCGCATATCCAGTGATAGTAAGCGTGCCGACAGGCACAGAAATTAGGTTGTTCTGAGTCGCAGTGACTGTCGGAGCATTGCCAGTCAGCGTTAGCGAGCCGGTAGGGACTGCTACCGTTCTCGGACTAAGAACTGTCGGCACCAGACCCGTAAGAGTCAGCGCCCCTGCGGGAACAGCAACGACATTGGGATTGACGACAGTTGGCGCGAATCCAGTGAGTGTCAGAGCCCCTGCGGGAACCGAAACGACTTGTCCGCCCGTCGAAATGACAGTAGGCGCGTACCCGGTGAGCGTGAGTGAGCCTGCAGGGACGGCAATGGTGTTCCCTGAGCTGTCAGCCCATACCGTGCCTTCCCACGCATTTGTAGCCCATGCGCCTGTTGCCCACGCGCGTGCCATTTGTCAGCCCCTTAGACCGTTCCGCCCCAGTTCGTCGTCTTGGCGCTGCTGGCGACAATCGGGTCTCCGATGACATGCGTCACATCCACTTCAGGCACGCCCGCAGTCGTTGGTGTTGCAACAGCGGTTCCGTTCCAGTGAGTCACGCTCACGCTCGGCGGCGTCGTGGAAGCTCTAGGAGCAGCGAGGATCTTGTATGTGATCGTGCCTGACGGGGTTGTGGTCCAGGTGTCCACGGTCGCGGTGTCGGTGGCTCCGACATAGTCCGTGATGGTTGCGACCTGCCCGACGCCCGTAGTCCCGCCCGTGATGACGATCACGCACCCGAGAATCTCGTCGTTTGCGAAGCCTGCCGCGGATCGCAGCACAAGAGTTGTTCCGGTGGCGCTTTGGGCGGTTCCCTGATCGATGATCCCAAGCGGATAGAACGTGCCAGCAGTGGTTGCAAACGATGCTTCGCTGATCCCGCCGGCCGCGATAGAGCCGACAGAGCCAGTGACGTTTCCGCCAACGTTTCCGGTGACCGAGCCGACCGCCCCTGTGACTGACCCGACAGCGCCTGTGACTGACCCAACGGCACCAGTCACGGAGCCAACAGCACCTGTCACTGAAGCGATGGTCACGTCAGCCGCGACCTTGGCATCAGTAATGGCGTCGGCGTTGATTGAGGTAGCCGTAATGACGTTCGCGCCGATCCCTGTGACCTGAACGTCCAGCGTGTCCGAACCTGCCACGATTGAATCGTAGACATTCGCTGGGAGCACCATGAAGTGTTCCCAGACAGGCAATGCACCTGCCATGACGATCTGCACGGTAAGCGTGCCCAGCGTCCCCGTGTCCGTCACGGTCAGCGGGCATTGATACCAGCCGTCAGCGTCGTGAGTCGTCGTCGGCGCGGCGCTGGTCTGCGCGAATGCTCCACCAGCCTTGCTGATTTGCATGTCAGCCTGACCGATTGAGAGAGCAGTCTCAGCAGTTACGCCATCGGTTGAATCGACGAATGGGCCGATTCTGAACGTGAAGGCAGTAGATTGTTTGAGGAAGCGAGCCATTATGCTGCCCTCCGAAGTCTGGTTTGATGCATTGAACGTGGCGGTTGAGTTCCGCCTCCACCGCCCGCCCCGTTCTCTGTCCAGGTGACGACATGGGAGAGTCTTGCGCTGTTGGCTGATGCCGTGAACGTCGCTGCTACAGCCGTGGTTGCCGTCACTCGCTTTGACTCAGACTGCGCGAAGTTGGCACCGAACCCGAACTGCCACCACGTCCCCGTGTCATCTGCAGCGAATCCGGCAGCGGTGTCCACGGCAGTCGTCGTGCCATCCGCGGTGGACATGCAAAACCCTGACACAAGCGCGGGCTGTGATGCCAGAGCCGCAGTGTTCCCGGAAGTCGTCGCCCCCGTTCCTGTCGTTGGGGATGCCTGGAGTTGCCCGGCCACCTTGTCATACCCGCTCGAATCAGCGATGGCCTTGACGTAGATGCCTCGGTACTCTGCAGACGATGCGAAGGTGACCGTGAAATCATATGTCGCAGTGGAAGCCGCAGCAGTGGAAGACCCAAATGTGACTAGCCTCTGGTTGTTAGTTCCGTCAAGCGTGTTGATGAGCGTAGCTGCCCAACTCACCCCAGAGGTAGAGCTGATCGGCGTGGTGCCGTGGATGTCCACGCCGCCTCCGCAGGTCGCGGATACCTCGAACCTGTCCCCGGTGACGCAGGCGAGCGACACCGTGATGGACGTTGCCAAACCGGATGAGTCGGTGCGTGCAACGGCGCGGACGGCAACTGTCATACAGCCTCCACGCTCAGAAGACTAGACGCATCCACGCGCGTGAAACTTCGTCCCGTTCCGAAGTCGCACGTCAGGTCGTCAACCGTGTCCCACGACTTCTTGCCGTACCATATGTTGTTCGTGCTGTCGGTGGTGTTCAGGGACTGCAAGTTTTGCCCCTGCGTGATGATGTCCGCTTCGCTCATGCTCTTGGCGATGATCATGTACTCGGCGAGAGAACCACCCAACCGCTCATGCTGATAGCTCGCATACCAAGGCGAGTCGCCGATGATGATGCGGCAGTCAGTCGGGATGTTGGCGACGTAGGTGGAACTCAGAGTGTGGTCGATGCGCGTGGCATTGCTCACGTTGTCGAGATCGATCCAGAACCGTAGATCAGCCGCACCGGCATTGTTCGTGACCCTGAGCGCCTGACGGAAGTAGGTATCCTTCGTCACTGCGACTGGAGAAGCGTTCTGGTTATTGAGTGCGTCCGCTGCTTCACCAGCTACCTCCCAATAGTGCGTAGTTCCCGTGTTGTTGGCACTCTGCGGGTAAGGGTGCGCTCCGAAATACAGATGGCTCGACGGCGGATCGATGGTCCCGTCACCTCGGCCATACCAGAACAGGACGTGGTAACCGGTTTGCGGCCGATACTTCACTCGCCAGATGAAGGTGATCCCAGCATCACCAGGCCCGAGCGGAGGAAGTCCGTTTACATCCGGGTCTAGGTACTGAAGAACCGAGTAAGGCGCCGCTGTGTCACTTCCGCTGACATTGCTCGGGAAGACCATGGCATTGATTGCCGCCGAAGCAACAGGCGCGGGTGATCGCCTCCATGCTGGCGTGGCAGAAATCGTGCTCACGATCATCTTTCAGGTAACCGTGAAGATGCCCGAAGCGTTCCATTGCAGCGTCAGCGTGTTTCCGTCTGTCGTCGTCACGTCCGCTGGCGTCGTGTCCAGCAGGATCGATGCAATCAGCGGGTCAACCTGAGAGTTGATCGTCCCGACCACTCGGATCACAGCACGTCGAGCGACGATTGAGCCACCCGCCGCAGTCCATACGGTGTCTGCGGCATCGAATGTCGCCGTGCCGCCGGTATGGTCCCAACTGATCGTGCCGAGCGTGGCGCCGCCGTTTGTATAGCCGTTTGCGGTGGAAAGCTCGTTCGTCAGGTCCGCATAGACGCTATGAGTCGTGGCGAACGTGTAGGTTGACGTATGAAGCGTCACCTTGACGGTTGCGGCACGTAGCGCAGCGTCATTGATGGCTTCACGCCAATTGTCGTAGAAGGTAATTGATGCAGCCATTTAGGGCCTCACTCCAATGATTGAACCTTGCCGTTTTCGTCCCTGACGACCTTCTTGCGGACGCCGCCGATATCCACCTCTGCCGCGCGCCCGTCAGCCCCGCGGATGATCTTCGCAGGCTGCTTGCCGCGCTCATCCAGCGCCCTTTGTTGAGCTTCAAGCTGGCGCATCTGCTTTTGAACCTCGGCCATTGCCGCCTTGATGGTTTCCGCTTCCTTGGACGGCTTGGCCACTTCAGCAGCCTTCAGGTCGGCCTGTTGGTTGGCCTGCTTGTCCTGCTGCTGGTTGGACATCACCGTGGTTGAAAGCGTCGTCTCCTGGCTGATGCCTGCGATCTGGAGTTGAGTAGCCGATTGCAGATCAGCCTTGTACTTGTCCATCTGCGCTGTCAGTTCGGCCTTCCACTCGTCAAGCTCCAACTGCTTGCGCTTCAACTCTGCGTCCATCTGGGCGCGCATCATCTCGCGCTCGCTGTCTCGTTGGTCGTTGGATGCCTGAAGCTGCAGATTGGCTTGAAGCTCTTGAATCTTGAGCTGGCCGCGCATCTGCTCGACTTGCATGGTCGTTTGCGCCTTGCCTTGCTCGATCTGCATCTGAGCCTGTGCCTTGGCCTGTTCTGCCATCACTGCAGGGTCAGGGGCAGGCGGCACAGGCGGTTGGGTGCTCGGATCGGTCCAGAACTCATTCGGGTCTTTGAACCCAGCAACTTGGGACAGCCTTTTGAGGGTGTTATAGACCTTGGTTTTGTCCGAAAGACCCTGAGGCACCGCGACGGTCTGGATCTGGAGCACCTTTTCCAGAAACATCATCTGCTGCGGCTTGTCACCGGCACCAAGACCCACCGCAATCTGCAGATCAGTGCGTTTCTGCCACTGGCGAGGATCAATCGGCACCCACTGATTGCGCAGGCGGATCATTTCCTCCTGCCGAGAGTGGTGCATGGTCAGCGCGTGGACCACTTGGAACAAGGCTTTGACGCCTGTTTCCGCGAAGATTCGAGCGATGAACCGGATACGCTGCTGGGCCGCGCTCATGAGTGCGCTGGTCGTGGCGTAGGGGGTGTTCTTGTTGATGGTGTTCGAGTCAAGCCCTTGCGACTGCTCATTGACACCGGTGCGCGACTGCTTGATGCGGTCAATGTACTCCATGGCCTTCATGCCTACATCACCCATCGATGAGTGCTGGAGAGGCATGATGGACATTGCAGGATTGCCGGTGACTCGAACCACGCCACCCGGGCGGGATACGAGCATGTCATCCATGTTCACCGAGCTAGCGTCGATGGCATGGCGCCCGTTGTTGGCGAGATAGACGTTATCGAGCGAGCCACGAAGCAGCGCGGTCTTGATGTCCTGAAGATCGGAGACAGAATCCGCCAGCGACAGGCCATGATGCTGGTGCGGCAGCGGGGTCGGAGACAGGGCGACAAGCGGAACAAGGTCGCATTCCTCTTGGAGAAGGATCGTCGTTCCAACCAGGATGACGTGCAGCAGCTCTGCAAGTCCGTCATTGTTCTCGTCGAAGCGAATCCAGCACTCGCGCACCATCAGGCGACGAGTCGAAGGATCTGAGCCTTCATCGTCACTGCGGAATGGGTTGTTGTCGTCGCGGCTGTCGTCTTCCCAGTCACTTGCCCCGTCGCCTGAGTCGCTGATGTCGTCAGGAACATCGAAACCAGCGTCCCGAAGCTCAGTGACGGTCTTGTGCTCGCGCTGCTCGACGAACTGAAGGCGCTTGTCTTGAAGATCGATGCCGCGGGCATTGTGGTCTATCAGAACCCTCTCGGGCGCCACATTCAGAAGCTTTACGCACCCATAGTTGCGCACCTTCTCTAGCGTGATGTCGTGGCCTTCCTCGGTCTCTTCGTGCTTGATGATGTTGACTGCCACGCCTGGAGGGTTCGTCTCCAGCAGCATCAGCAGTTCGTCAAGCGTCAGCCCTTTGTACGTCTCTTTGGTGCGGTCTTCGCCGTCATCCCAGCAGGCTTTGACGTAGCCAGTTTTCTGAAGGAGCGCGTCGTGGCTCCAGTCATAGAAGACCTTGAACCAGTTGTTCTTTTGGTTGATGACGTAGTTGACGAACTCTGTTTCCTGCTCTGCAGCCTGCACATCCTCAGGACCACGCGGCGAGAAGTTCACAACCTCGTCACCGGAACAGAAGATGTCCGCGATCTGAGGTTTGATCCACTCGACGGTATCGAACACGTCGCGGGAGATGACTTGAGACCGACCATCCACCTCGTTGCCCATCGGGTTGCCGAGGTAGTAGTCAAGCGCTTTCTGACGCTCTTCCGATACGCTGGCCTCCTCGGCTAGCGATTCGTGGCGCTCGATTGCGCTGACTAGGGTCTCATTTGCCATCTGTTGCTTTCGGTCGGCCTGGGCCTCGCTTCACCTCTAGTTCCTTGATGCGCTCTTCTAGCTTGACGATCATCTCCACCTTCTCATAGTTGAGGCGTTCGAGGATCGCAAACCTCTCGTTCATGACGCGCTCTAGCTCTTTGAGACGAATGTCGATCTTCTGACCGAGAGCGAATCCCACTAGATAATCCCCTTGTTGGAATACTTAATCGGCTTCCAATCCTCGTTGCTCATCTGGTTTGCGATGAGGGATAGATAACGGAAGCAATCGGCGCCGTGACTGTATTCATCGTGCACAGGGCTGGCGGGTTCTCCGGTAGATACCGGGATGTTCCGTTTGTAGCGCTTCAGGCACTGAATCAGGCGATCCGCTTTGGTCTTGTCGAAATAGACCTTGTTGAAGGCCATTCTAGCCTGTTTTATGCCAGTCTCAATAGGCATGTTCGGGACCATCCCAACATCCCACTTCAGGCTCTTCATGATGTCGGCCGAGGATTTTCCACCAGCGTTCAGCGTCGCGTGGGTGGCATCATGGGGCAGGAACACCCTTCCCCAGTTGTAATGCCTGTTGCGCATCTCGGCAGAATACCAGTCCAGCGTGCGGTGGCTGTCCTCGATGTAGTCGATCACACGCAGCTCTGATAGGTGCCTCTGGGCGATGATGATCGAAGTTTGGTCGTTCCAGCCGAGGTCAAAGATCGCGTAGGTCTTGAACTTGGCTTCGTATGGGACGTTGCAGATGCGCTTGTTCTCCACCGCATCCCGGATCTCATTGGCGTAGATAGCCCCATCCACCGCGGCTTTGCACTTGCCTAGCCAGATGTTCTCGTACTCATCCTTTGGCATCACCCGCTCGGCGTGGGCGCGCTCTTTCTCCAAAACCTCCGGGAACCACGGGTTATCGTGGTAGTTCATCTCGATGGAGACGCAGTCAGGTGGCGGGTTGATGACGAACCTGATGTAAGTCTCGTCGTCGTCCAAGTCAGGGTTAAAGCTGCACCAGACCTCGGAGCCTTCCTTGCGGATGGTCGGTATCAGGATGGTCCACGAACGCTTGGTGACGCCTTGGCCCTCTTCCACCCAGCACACGTCAATGCCCTCGAAGGACTTGATGGACTCGATTGTCTGGGTGCTCAGGCCGGCAAACAGGAACTCTGTCCCGTTCACGCCCCGTATCTCAGTCTCCAGCACCTTGTAATGAGCCCCTAGGCCCAAGAGCTGGATTTGATCGGTCAGGAGCTTGTGTACTGAGTCCTTGATGGACTTCTGCACCTCACGAGTGCAGAGGATGCGGAGCTTCTTGGATGCCCCTAGGATCAGGAGGGCTCTGGCGAATCCCCAGGACTTGGATGATCCGCGCCCGCCTCTGACTACCTTGTAGCGGGCAGGCTTGAATAGGAACCTGAGTTTGTCCGGGAACTCTGCGCTCACGGCTTAGCCGTCTCAGCCTCTACACTGAGAACCCATTTGTTCCAGTCATTTAGCTGCTGCTCGTAGTCACCCTCTGGCGCTCTCTTCTTAGGCCCGCGACCGCAGCATCCACAGTTCCAGCTAACTTTCATGCCGTCATCGTAGTACTCGGGACCAACATCGGTCCAAGTGCGGCAGAAGGGGCAGAACAGTTCTTCAGTCATTTGAACGTGACTTCGATGCTTGTCTTGAGCGGGTTGTCAGGATCGCCTACCACCTCAGACCGGGCCAGCTTGGGGATGTGGTACTCCACTACGCTCTGAAACAGCTCGAACGCCTTAGCCGGGTTCGGCTTCATATCGTTCTCAGGATC
>CAZTDV010000029.1:0-44472 GCA_964612195.1 uncultured Sediminibacterium sp. | reverse complement strand
GGTTGTGAAATCAAAAGGTTATCTACATCTACACCCAATTTCTGCACATAAGCGCTGTCAAAAGCATGTTCAGCATCAATAATTGCACACATGCCGCCCTTTTTTTGAGCTTCAGCAATAACATGAATAGCCACTGTTGTTTTACCAGAAGACTCTGGACCGTATATTTCAACAATTCTACCTTTAGGAAGACCACCTACACCTAATGCAGCATCTAAGCCAAGCGAACCCGTAGACACCACTTCCATTGGGGCCGTGCTTTTTTCATTCATCATCATTACACTTCCTTTTCCAAAATCTTTGTCAATTTTGTCAATGGTTAGCTTTAGCGCTTTTAATTTTTCTGCATTACTCATATTGTTCTTTTTAGATGGTCAAAATTAATGAGGTGGTAAAACTAGTGGTTTTTAATTATACACACTAATTTTTTTAGTATTTTTTTACTAACGTGTTTAGTTTTCTGTTTATTGTACCAAAAATAATACGCCACCAAAAAGTTTGGCAGCGTATTAATACATTTATTCTTGTTTTTTTAGCTATTTACCAGCCAATACCATAATCTTCCCCATTATTAGATGAACCACCCCATAAACTATTGTGCTTTCTATCTATAAAAATGGCGTTAATAGGACCACTAGTGCGCTGACCAAAGCTGAGTTTATAACCCATTTTTTTGAGCGCTTCGCGTGTTGGTTCAGGCGTCCTTGCAGATAACAATAGGTCTCCAGCTCTAGGCTTTCTGTCTTTCATTTTGGTTCCACCCAAGGATAACCAAAGTTGATTAGTATTAATATTTTCTGCTTCAGAAGCTTGCTGAACAGTCATTCCAAATTCAACCATATTTAAGAAAAATTGCAATAAATTCTGGTCTTGGGTATCTCCGCCTTGCACAGCAAATGATAAATAAGGTTTGCCTTCTTTTAATGCCATTGATGGTGTTAATGTAACTCTTGGGCGCTTACCTGGCGCAACAACATTGAAAGGGTTGATGGCAGAATCCAAAACAAAGCTTTGCATACGCTGGCTCATTCCGATACCGGTGTTTCCTGCAATGGTAGCCGGCAACCATCCACCGCTAGGTGTTATAGACACCACCCAACCATCTTTGTCTGCAGCTTCAACACTGGTAGTGCCCCTCCAAAGACGGTCCATATAAGCTTCTAATTCAGCTTTAGCGGTAACACTGCTATCGTGTGCAGGAACAAAATTTCTTTTACCAGTGCTATCCATTTCAAGGTTCCACTGTTTAATTTGTTCGTTATAAGGATTAAGGCGTCCTTCAAAAGGATAAGGATCACCCGGAGTAATTAGGGCATTATTTTTTTCTGGGTTGATTAACGCTGCCCTTTGCTTAGCATACCCTTTACTCAATAAACCACTCATGGGCTGAGGTGTTGGAGCAAATGCAGGATCGCCGTAATAAAAATCTCGATCTGCAAAAGCAAGGCTCATGCTTTGGTAAATAGTATTAATATATTGAGGAGAATTGTAGCCCATTTTTTTCAAGTCAAAATTTTCTACAATATTCAATGCCTGTAACATAGAAGGTCCTTGTGTCCATTGAGTTAATTTGTACACATCAATTCCTTTATAATTAATCATTGATGGAACTTCTTCTTTTACTTTCCAATTGGCCAAATCTTCTTTAGTGATTAATCCGCCTTGTTCTTGAGCCCCTCTTACAAATTCATCTGCAATATCTCCTTTATAAAAACGGTCATAAGCAGCTTGCAAAGCTTGCTTACGTGTTTTCTTATTTTTTAAAGCTGTTTGTTCTGCTTCAACTAATTTTCTTAAGGTATTCAAGAGATCTTGTTGAACAAATATTTCACCCGCTTCTGGTGCTTCTCTTTTTTGACCTAAATGTGGCAACAAAACTTTTTTACTATAAGGCCATTGCTTAATTCTTTCTTTCCCTCTTTCAATACTATTGGCTGTTTGAGCATCAATTGGGTAACCTGCAGCCAAATCCATTGCAGGCGCCAACACTTGTTTTAAACTCATGGTACCATATTCTGATAACATATGGATGATTCCACCCACCGTACCTGGGGTAACGGCAGCTAAAGGACCATATTCTGGAGGAAACTGATAGCCTTTTGATTTAAAAAATGCTGGAGTGGCTCCTGTTGGTGCAACCCCTAGTGCATTAATACCAATAACTTTTCCTGTTTTTGGGTTGTAAATAATAGCCTGTGTTTCACCGCCCCAACTCAATACATCCCACATTGTGCAGGTAGCCGCTAACATAGCACAAGCGGCATCAACAGCGTTTCCACCTTGTTGAAAAACAATCGATCCAGCAGTAGCAGCAAGTGGTTTGCCCGTTATAGCCATCCAATTTTTACCATGCAAAGGTGGCTTTTGTGTGGGCTGTGCCGTAAGTATTGCAGTAATAAATAATAATACCGAAGTCAGTAAAGTTTTTCTCATAAAAGATAGTTGTATAGATTTTATTGTGATTGTTGTGCTTTCATTACCCTTAATAAATTACCGCCCATTATTTTTGTAACGTCTTTTTTGCTGTATCCTTTTTCTAATAAAGCTTTTGTAATTAAAGGATAAGTAGTCACGTCGGTTAGTTCTCTTGGACTGGCACTAATACCATCAAAATCAGAGCCCATACCCACATGGTCTACGCCTATTCTATTAACTATATAATCTAAGTGATCTAATAACATACTCATTGGGGGTTGAATAGCCAAAGACTCATCTTTATATTTATCTACAACTAATGCTTGAGCATATTCTTTTTGCATGCCTTTTGCAATCAATTCTTTTATTTCTGATTGTTTGTTTTGTAGGAAAACTTTTTCTCTATTTTTAAAAGAACTGTCTATAAATGCAGAATAAAAATTTAATTGAATAACACCACCGTTTTTTCCAACAGCATCTATTTGATCATCTTTTAAATTCCTAAAAACAGGGCAAAGGGTATATGCGTTGCTATGAGACACTAAAACAGGTTTTGTGGTAGTTTGTATGGCGTCCCAAAATGTTTTTTCGCCTACATGGCTTAGGTCTACCATCATACCTAATTGATTCATTCTTTTTACCACTTGCTTACCAAAATCATTCAATCCTAATTTTGCTGCAGGGTCATTTTTTAATTTTGATTCATCCATTGCAGAGCTAGCCCAACTGGTGGAATTATTCCATGTAAGGGTCATATAACGAACACCTCTGTTATATAATGAGTCTATTTTATTTATATCGTCTTCAATCATATGGCCACCTTCAACACCAAACATAGCTGCCAATTTATTTTTACGGACCGCTTTTTTTAAAGCATCAAAATTTTCTACAATTTCAATTTTTTGTGGATTTCGTTTTGCTACAGCATACAATGTATCTATTTCGCGATTGGCCCAAGCGTAAGGTTGAAGTTTTTCGCCATCACACCAAACACTAAATAATTGCACATCTACACCCGCTTCTTTAAACCGATTTAAATCAGAATGTGTTTTTCCTTTTAGGTCTTGGTCTATTAACACATTTTTTTCAATAGAGGCGGTAAGCAAATCATTGTGAGAATCTGCCATGATTGCCTTTCTATGAACTTTTTTATACGATTGCGCGTGCGCAAAATTGCAACAACATATAAATGCAAAAAACAGGTACTTCATTGAATAGCTTTCGCTAAAGCTAAAAAATTTGTAGTGGCAATGGTGAATTTATTTTTTGAACGGATGGAGTAAAACTTATATTAAAAAAAAATTACTTGAAAGGATTACTCCATTTGGTGTTGGTAGCAATTGTTGGGTCTGTCAATGTTTTCATAAACGCAACCAAAGCTGCTTTTTGCGCATTGCTTAAATTCAACTGTATTGGAGAACCATTTGGTTGTTTCAAAGCATTATCTAAGTTAGGATGTGCTTTTACTCCACTATTATAATGTTCAACCACTTGTTCTAATGTTTGGAATCTTCCGTCGTGCATATAAGGAGCGGTTAACTCTATATTTCGTAAAGTATGCGTTTTGAATGCTCCTCTTCCTGCTCCATTATCATTGGTTGTATTAATATCTAATCCATTATTGCGAGGCCCATTATTTGCGGAAACAAATGCCTCAGTAGTATGACATCCAAAACAACCGGCTCCACCATTTTGAACAGGTGTTATGAATATTCTTTTTCCTTCATTTTCTTCAGCCGTATAATTGGGAAAATTTGCAACAGGGTTATTCGTTTGTGCTCTACCAGCATCATATTTACTATTACTACTTACTATACTTCTAACAAACTGAGCAAGTGCAAATGCTATTCTATTACTACTTATTGAAGTATCCCCAAAAGCATTATTCATTAAGGGTGCATAAAATGCTTGTTCTCTAACACGTTGAAGTAAAGTAGGGATAGTCATACCCATTTCTGTTTGATCTTGAAATGGCATTAATACTTGTTCTTCTAATGTAGCAGCCCGTTCATCCCAAAAGAATCTACCGCGCTGATAAAATTTAGCATTTATTAAACTCATAGAATGCCTACCCGTTAATCCTCCAGCAAATCCTTTACTTAATACAGCAGTATCACTAAATCCAAAAGAGGAATTATGGCAACTTGCACAAGAAATCGTTTTGTTTACACTTAAGTTTTTATCATAGAACAAAACCCTTCCAAGAGTTGCACCATTATTGGTAACTGTATTATTAGGAGGTGTATTATCAATTCCGTTTACAGAAGTAGGAGCACCTCCGCCAGCATTTACAAAAAAATAAGCTGGTAAATTTAAATTGACATAATCAAATGGAACGGTTGGTAAATTAAGTGCAGCAGAAATAGCAGAATTATCTGTAGCAGCAATTGTTGGGTTTACTACTGTTTGATCATTTTTATTACAAGCAATTATTGCAGTTGTTACCAAAAAAAAATAGAGGATATTCTTTTTCATATTAGGCATTTTTGGCTTAGATACCTTTTTCGTTGAAAAGTTTATCCTCAAAATAGAAAGCTTTGTTAAAACCAATAAATGCTATTTTAACCCCCAATTAATCCTGCGGCCCTACTAATATCCATCATTCTTTCCATTGGTTTTAAAGCTTGTAATCGTAGATTTTCGTCCATTAATATTTCCGGTAATTCATACTTCATACAGAGATATATCTTTTCTAAAGTATTAAGTTTCATATAAGGACAATCATTACATGCACAGTTATTTTCTGGAGGAGCTGGAATAACTGTTTTTGAAGGATTATTTATTTGCATTTGGTGTAGAATACCTGTTTCTGTTGCAACAATGTATTCCTGCGTTTGATCTGTTTGAGTATATTTTAATAATTGAGTTGTGCTACCAATATAATCTGCAATATTTAAAATAGCTTCTTCACATTCTGGATGAGCAATCAATTTTGCTTTTGGGTGTCTAATTTTTAGTTTAACTATTTTTTCTAAACTAAAAATTTCATGAACCATGCATGCACCATTCCAAAGCAACATTTCTCTTCCTGTTTTTTTACTTAAATAAGCACCTAAATTTTTATCTGGAGCAAATAAAATAGGTTGATCTAATGGGATACTTTCAATAATCTTTTCTGCGTTTCCACTGGTACAAATTATATCACTCAAAGCCTTAATATCAGCTGTACAATTGATATAAGAAACAACAATATGATTGGGATGTTTTTCTTTAAATGCCTTGAATAAAGCAGTTGGAGCACTATCTGCTAAAGAACAACCTGCTTTTAAATCGGGCAATAAAACTTTTTTAGAAGGATTTAAAATTTTTGCTGTTTCAGCCATAAAGTGAACCCCGGCAAAAACAATCGTGTCTGCTGTGGTTTGTTTAGCTTGTTGAGCAAGGCCCAAACTATCCCCAATATAATCCGCCACATCTTGTATATCTGTTTCTTGGTAGTAATGTGCAAGTAGAACGGCATTTTTTTCTTTTTTGAGTTTTTGTATCTCAGCAAAGAGATCTAATTCAGGATCAATTTCCAAATCTAAATATCCGTTTTTTACCAAATTTGATTTTGCTATGTTAATATCCAAAGTAATAATATTTAATAATTATTTATATAAAATCAACTACTACTATTATGCGTGTGTATATCGGGATAACTTAGTTACCCACAGAGTGCAAAGTTAACCTTACTTAGTTTATCCACCCTTATCTACTTTTTTTTAAACAGTAGTTTAACGCTATTATATTAGTTTATATAGGTTTATTCACAATGCTGTATAACTGAATTCACAATGGTGGTTTTTTCTAATTCACTTTTCTTACACTGTTAATTAACAAGCATAAGTTCAACTCTTTTTTATCCAATTCCCTAACTTTCTATAAAATCTCTTGATTTATTCTATTTGTTTCCACATTAAATTATGCCAAAACATGATTTTTCCCCTAAAAATTGGGGTTACCAACAGAATAATGTGCATATTTTTCCACAACTTATTCTACCTGTTTTTCCCTTATTTTTGCCTCCCCGTATATGAAGCGGGATAAATTATATATTAATTATTTATTATGTCTGTAATTCAAACTATTCGTGACCGTGGCACCTGGATTATTTTTGTAATCATAGCTGTAGCATTGATTGCTTTTATTCTTCAGGATGGAGCTGGACGTGGTGGATCTGCTTTTTCTAACAGTTCCGTTATTGCAAAAGTTAATGGTACTTCTATTGAGCGTGGTGCTTTTGAAGAGCGTTTAAAATCTCAAGAAGCAATGTATGCTGGTCAAGGCGCTACCCGTGATCAATTAATTGGTACTGTGTACAATATGGAAGTAGATAATATTGTCTTGAACCAAGAATTTGAAAAACTAGGCCTTACTGTTTCTGCTAAAGAATTGAATGATATTTTGTTTGGTGAGAATTCTCCTTTGCGTCAAGAATTCACCGATCCTAAAACCGGTGAATTTAAAGTAGATGATGCAAAGCGTGCTTTTGCTCAAATAAAGAAAAGTAAGAACGCTGAACAAATTAAAATGATTAATAGTGGATATATAGAGCCAACTATTCAAAATAGTTTGCGCAATAAATACCAAAACCTATTAATTCAGTCTGTTTATGTTCCAAAATGGATAGTAGAAAAACAACAAGCGGATAATAATGCAATTGCATCTGCTTCTTATGTTTATTATCCATATGTAGCAGTTCCCGATTCAAGTTTTAAAGTTACTGATGCTGATATAAATAATTATGTAAAGAAACATAGTAATGAGTTTAAGAAAGAGGAAGAAACTCGTTCTATAGCTTATGTAACATTTAGCGCAGCGCCTACTGCTGCTGATTCAGCTGCAACCCTTGCTCAAATCAATGATTTAAAAGCAGAATTTGCGGCATCTACAGACGCAGCAGCTTTCCTTGGTAAAGTTGGAACCGAGTTGGCTTTCTATAATAGTTATTTTGGTGGTTCTCGAATTCAAGTAACCAACAAAGATTCAATCACTCGTTTACCTGTTGGTGGTTTATTTGGACCTTATGTAGATGGTAATAATTATGTATTAGCTAAAATGGTTGGAATTAAACAATGGCCAGATAGTGTTACTGTAAGACATATCTTAATTGGCACCAATGATCCACAGAGTGGTCAACAAGTTAGAGACGACTCTACTGGAAAAAAATTAGTTGATAGTATTCAAATGGCTATTAAAAATGGTGCTGATTTTAATTCCTTGGTTACCAAATATTCTGATGATGGCGGAAGTAAGGAAAAGGGTGGCGTGTATGATTATTTCCCTCAAGGTCAAATGGTAATTCCTTTTAATGATTTTGCTTTTGATAATTCAGTAGGAAGTAAAGGTGTTGTTAAAACAGACTTTGGTTACCATTATATTGAAATACTGGGTCAAAAGAATCGTGCTCCTGCATATAAGATTGCTTATTTAGCAAAGCCCATCATTAGTAGTAATGAAACTATGAATGAAGCAAATACTGCGGCTGCAAGTTTTGCTTCAAGCGCAAAAGGAACAAAAGAGTTTAATGATAACGCTGCTAAATTGGCTAAATCAATTTTATCTGCAACAGAAATTAAACAAAACGATTTTACTGTAGGTACTATGGCAAATACGCGTTCTTTAGTAAGATGGATTTATGAGAATAAAGAAGGTGCAGTATCTGATCCAACAGAAGTAGGTGATCAAATCATTGTTGCTATGGTTACTAATATTAATAAAGCTGGCTTAATGGGTGCAAATGAAGCTAGACCATTAGTAGAGGGTTTAATCAGAAATGATAAGAAAGCCAAGTTAATCATAGATACAAAAATGAAAGGTAGCAGTTTAGAAGAAATAGCTAAAACTTCAGGTACATCTATTTTAAGAGCGGATAGTTTAAGTTTTGGTTCTGGTTTTATTAATGGTGTGGGTAATGAACCAAAAATTGTTGGTGCAGTATTTAATAAGTCTGTTCAAGGAAAGATGTCTGAGTTAATTGCTGGGAATTCAGGTGTTTTTGCTGTAAAGGGTGAAACAATTGCTGCTAAACCTGCTGATGCTTTACCTGAAACCGTTAAACAAGCTTTAATACAAAATAGAAAAATGGCTACTTATAGAAGCGTTGAAGCTTTAAGAAAAGCCGCTACTGTTAAAGATTATCGATTTAGTTTTTATTAGTATCATTAGTACAAAAGTTATATAGCCCACTTTTATATAGTGGGCTTTTTTTTGCGGCTATCGTAAAGTTTAAATTAATCAATTGATTAATTTTATGTCTTATTATGGAATCTATTGTTAATAAAGTTGCCGAAAGCGGAATCATTAGTCTTGATTTAGAAACCTTTTTTACAAAGGAAAAAATAATGGTCTTCGATTTAAAAGACTATTTATTTATGGGTTTAATATTAAAAGAAAAAGATTTTAGAGCCGCTTTACAAACTACAGATTGGGAAAAATATAGAGACAATTATATTGCTGTTACATGCAGTGCAGATGCTATTATACCCATGTGGGCCAATATGTTGGTTGCGGTTTATTTAACACCTATTGGTAAAGGGGTATATTTTGGTACTGAAGCTTATGTAAAAGAACAGTTATTACTTACTGCATTGGATGCAGTAAAAGGCGAAGATTATACAGACCAGCGAGTTGTAGTAAAGGGTTGCGGTGAAGATCCGGTACCCGCATCTGCTTATGTTAAAATAACCACTTTATTAAGGCCTTATGCAAAGAGTATTATGTATGGAGAACCTTGCAGTACAGTTCCCTTATACAAAAGGAAATAATTAGTTAAACAACTACCTAATAAGAAATTTTTCTGTTTTTTACTTCTTCAAATTGTTGGTCGTAATCTTTTCTTAGTGTTCCAAAAAGTCTGTCCCATATAAGGGTGTATAATCCATAATTTCCTTTAAAATATTGATGGTGTTGATTGTGATTCACAGATGTGTTGATCCATCTTCCCATTAATGTTTTATTAAATCCTTTTGGATATAGTTCAAAACCTAAATGACCATAAACATTGTATAGAATGGAGAAAAGGAAGAACAAAGCCAAATGTGTTATATGTACTGGTATGGTAAAATAAAATAGAATAACAATTCCCTGTTCTATTACAGCTTCTAAGGGATGAAATGCATAAGCTGCCCAAGGAGAAGGATTCGTAGATTGATGATGCACCAAATGAACATACTTAAATATGGTGGAATGATGCATAATGCGATGCATAATATAAAAGTATAGGTCGTGCATAATAAACATAATAGGTAAGGCCGCATAGTAATAAGCCCAACCCATGGCATCTATTTCTTTGTACCTAGTTGTATGGGGACCAATACTTGGGCTATTTAATATGACTATTATTAAACTAAAAATAATTATTGTGCTTAATGAATAGGAGAGCTCTCTTAAGTAATCTTTTGTTTTAGGAAACTTTTGTTGAATTTTTTTATAAAGCCATTTTTTTCTAAATATTAGATAGAATAGTATAAAGGCTATAAGCGCTGCTCCAAAATAGCGACTCCCAATTTTTTCTAAGGCAGTAAAAAATAAGTCCCAATTCATTGTATTGTTTTAATGTGCTTCTAACCAGTTTTTTCCTTTGCCAACTTCCGCTTCTACAGGAACCCCATTGGGTAAAGGAAGCGCATTTACCATACAATTAATGATTAACTCTTCTAGGGCTTCTACTTCAGATTCAACAGCATCAAATACTAATTCATCATGTACTTGTAAAATCATTTTAGATTCCCATTTCGTTTTTTTCAATTCAGCATGAATTTTTATCATGGCCAATTTAATCATATCTGCTGCTGTTCCTTGTATTGGAGAGTTAATGGCGTTTCTTTCTGCAAAACCTCTCACCGTAAAGTTTGCACTATGAATATCTTTCAACCACCTTTTTCTACCCATTAAAGTTTGCACATAGTCGTGTTCTTTTGCAAACTTGATTTGGTCATCCATATATTGTTGAATTAATGGAAACTCTTTTTTGTAGTTCTCTATTATTTCTTTTGCTTCTGCTCTGCTTACTCCTAAATTTTCGGCTAATCCAAAAGCTCCCTGTCCATAAATAATTCCAAAGTTTACACTTTTTGCTTTGTACCTCATTTCTTTGGTAACAGCACTCTCTTCTACCCCATATACTTTTGCTGCGGTTGCGGTATGAATATCTTTTTTTTCTTTAAATGCAGTACACATATTTGGATCTCCACTAATTGCAGCAACTATTCTTAATTCTATTTGAGAGTAGTCTGCACTCATTAATATTCTTCCAGGTTCTCTAGGAATAAAGGCTTTTCTTATTTCTCTTCCCCTTGCTGTTCTAATTGGAATATTTTGAAGATTGGGATTATTGCTACTTAGTCTTCCCGTTACCGCAACTGCTTGCGCATACGAAGTATGAACTCTCCCGGTTTTTTTATTGATCATTTCGGGCAAAGCATCTATATAAGTAGATTTTAATTTAGTTAATTCTCTAAAGCCTAATATATCATCTACTATTTTGTGTTGATTGGCTAATTTTAATAAAACATCTTCTCCTGTAGCATATTGACCCGTTTTAGTTTTTTTTGCTTTGGGATCTAATTGTAATTTATCAAATAATACTTCTCCTAGCTGTTTTGGTGATGCCAGATTAAATCTTACCCCTGCTTGTGCATATACACTTTCTTCACATTTCTTTGCTTCAATTTCCAATTCTCTGCTGTACTCGTGCAAAAATAACTCGTCTACTTTTATTCCTTCAAACTCCATATCTGTTAATACTTTCACCAAAGGGTTTTCTACTTCATAGAATACCTTTTCAACTTCTTTTTCTTTAAGCAGTGGAACAAAGCATTGTTTTAATTGTAGGGTTATATCGGCATCTTCTGCTGCATATTCTTTAACCTTTTCAACTTCAACATCTCGCATATTACCTTGGTTCTTTCCCTTTTTTCCTATTAACGTTTCAATGGATACCGGCTCATAACCTAAATATTGAGCACTCAACAAATCCATACTGCGTCTGCCCTCTGGCTCTATTACATAATGGGCTAACATAGTATCAAACAACTGCCCTTTAGGTTCAATTCCATACCACTTTAACACCAACAAATCATATTTTATATTCTGACCTACCCAACATTTTGTTTCATCTTCAAATAAGGGAAGAAATAATTTAAGCCTATCAGTGGTTTCTTTTTGATTGCTACTAAATGGAATATAATATGCTTTGTGTTTTTCATAAGAAAAACTAAGTCCAACTATTTCCACATTATTGGCATCAATACCTGTTGTTTCTGTATCAAAACAAATTTCTTGTTTTGTTAATAGTTCTGCTATTAGTTGTTTAATAGCATCTTCTGATTCTAGTAAATCGTATTGATGATTGGTGTTTTCAATATTTTTATCTGTAACCAATCCATAGGATGGTGTATTATCTTCCTCTTCGTTATTTGGTTTGTTTGCTGTTGTTTTTTGTTCAACCGCATTTCCAAATAAATCTGTTTGAACTCCTTGAGGAGCCGATTGAAAAGCATTAAAGGTTTCACCAAGGATTCTTTTACCTAGTGTTTTAAACTCTAGTTCTGTAAATACTGTATTTAATTCTTCTCTATTCCATTCCTTTAATCGATAATCTTCTTCATGAAATTCAACAGGAACGTTGGTTATAATGGTGGCTAATTTTTTACTTATAATGGCCGATTCCTTTCCGGCACGAACTTTTTCACCGAGTGCCCCCTTTATTTTATCAGCATTTTCTAAAACCCCTTCAAGCGAGTAGTATTCCTTTAATAGTTTAGCTGCCGTTTTTTCCCCAACTCCTGGAATACCCGGAATATTGTCTACAACATCACCCATTAAGCCCAATATATCAACCACTTGTTCCACTTTTTCAATATCCCATTTTGCACATATTTTTTCTGCATTAATTATTTCTTCTGCATTTCCATATGCAGGTGGCTTATATATATACACATGAGGTTTCACCAATAATTGTCCATAGTCTTTATCTGGTGTAACCATAAAAACTTCATAACCGGCATCTGCTGCTTGCCATGCTACTGTACCAATTATATCATCCGCCTCATATCCATCAAGTTCTACAACTGGTATATTAAATCCACGAATAATTCTTTGTATGTCTGGAATGGATGATATTAAATCTTCGGGCGCTTCTTGTCTATTTGCTTTGTAGTCTGTAAAATCGGTATGTCTTTCAGTTGGGGCGTGAGTATCAAAACAAACAGCTAGATGCGTTGGTTTTTCTTTGTTGATTAAATCAAAAAGGGTAGAAGTAAAACCAAATTGGGCGTTGGTATTAATTCCCTTTGAAGTTATTCTAGGGTTTCTAATTAAAGCATAATAGGCTCGATAAATTAAGGCCAAAGCATCTAATAGAAATAGTTTCTTTTCCATATAAGCTAAGGTAACAAATAGGGCGCTGCAGTTTATTATTATTCTTCGAATTATTGTATATAAAAAGCCCGGAACTTAAAGTTGCCGGGCTTATCATTTATAATTAATTACTTGGATTAATTACTTAATGGAATACTTGTGTTTATAACGCTCGTACAATTGTTTGTGTTTGTCGTCTAATACAATCTTTCTTCCTTGTATGAAAGCATGCTCCACAATGCTTGTATGCATATCTAAAATATCGCCTGAACTGATAATGATATTGGCATCTTTGCCTTTTTCAATTGATCCTGTAGTTTGTTCGGCTCCTAATATTTTTGCTGCATTTAGTGTTATTGCACTTAAAGCTTCTTCTTTGCTTAATCCATAGGTTGCTGCTGTTCCAGCGTTAAAAGCTAAGTTTCTGCCTCTGTTTTGTGGATCATCATCATTAATACAAAATAGTACTCCTGCTTTTTGTAAAACATATGGTGCTTTATAAGGCATGTCTACATCATCATCGTCCAAAGTAGGCAAGTTGTGCATTTGAGTTAAAATAACGCTTATTTTATGTTGTTTTAATAGATCGGCTATTTGCCAGCTTTCTGATCCACCCACTATTACCACATCAAAACCAAATTCTTTTACAAAATCAATAGCCAACAACATTTGTTTAACCTGATTGCCATGTAAAAACAATTTTTGTTTTTTCTGAAATAGGCCACGAGCTGCTTCTAATTTTAAATTAGTTTCCTTAGGTGTATTCTCAATATATACTTTAGCTTGCCTAAAATAATTTTTGACAATTTCAATTCTATCTAAAGCAGCTTTAATTGGATCGGTTGGTGCTTGTGGCATAAACTGTGCAAATAATGCCCCCAATCTACCGCCCGGTCTGCCCAATAAACTTGGTAAATACATATGCATACCATTATCCATTTTATAAGCAGCATCTTCCCAATGCCAAGCATCCAATTGAACAACACTTGATTGTCCCGCAAGCAACGAACCAACAGGTGCAGTATGCGCTAACAAAATTCCATTAGATCTAAGTGTATTCGTAATTTTAGAATCTGCATTGTATGCAGCAATAGAGCGTATACTTGGATTCATGTCTCCAATTTCATTGAAGTCGGTTGTAGCTCTAACGCCAGATATTTCTTGCAAGCCTAAATTAGAGGCGGGCAAAATTAAACCAGGATATATATGCTTACCCGTAACATCAAAAACCTGAACATCTCCTTGTGGTATGGCTATATTATTTCCTACTTCTTCAATTTTACCATTATTCATTTTAATGGTAGCGTTTTCTAGAACTGTTCCATTTCCTACATGCACTGTTCCATTCTTTAAGAAAACGATTCCCTTTTGTGCTTTTGCAGGATATATTGTTTCTTGAGCTTTTGTAACTCCTACTAAGAAGAGTAAAGCGCTTAGTGATATGATAATTTTTTTCATGATAATTTTTTTAGTGGTTGCTATTGTGTTCAATGCCTTCTTCTTCACCCGCTTCAATTTCTAATAACCCTAATTTGTGTCCATGGTCTAAACAGGTATGTACGTATTTAAAGCTTGGCGTAAATGGAGCCATTGGAGCACCAGTTCTTTTTTCTCCCACCATTTTGCTGATTAAACGAGTGCGTTCTGCTTTCACTTCTTTTCTCATAGCTTCGTCTTTTGCACGGTCAAAGAAAATAGTTCCATCTACTACTGTATAAAGAGACTTAGCATAAATACTTAATGGATGAGCAGACCATAAAACTAAGTCTGCGTCTTTACCTTCTTTTATACTACCCACTTTGTTATCAACATGCAGCATTTTAGCAGGATTAATGGTTACCATGTTTAAGGCATCTATTTCACTCATGCCGCCATATTTCACACTTTTAGCTGCTTCTTGATTTAAGCGACGCGCCATTTCTGCATCGTCTGAATTTATTGCAACGTTTAAACCAACTTTATGCATTATTGCTGCATTGTAAGGAATAGCATCTTGTACTTCGTTTTTGTAAGCCCACCAATCTGAGAATGTAGAAGCTGCTGCACCGTGTGCTTTCATTTTATCTGCAACTTTATAGCCTTCTAAAATATGGGTGAACGTATTTACTTTAAAACCATACTTTTCAGCAACACGCATAGCTACCACAATTTCACTTGCTACATAACTATGACAAGTTATAAATCGTTTGCTGTTCATGATTTCTACCAGTGTTTCTAATTCAAGGTCTTTTCTAAAATCACCTTTTGTATTTGCTTTTTTTGCAGCCTCATAAATTTTAGCTCTATTAAAGGCATCGCTTAAAACTTGCTCAACTCCCATTCTTGTGTCTGGAAAACGAATATTTCCTTGTGTTGATGAAGAGCGTTTTACGTTTTCTCCTAGTGCAAATTTTATAAATGGATCAGCGCCTTCAAACATTAATCCTTTATCGTCTGTACCCCAACGAAGTTTAATTAATTGTGTTTGACCACCTATGGTATTTGCAGAACCATGAAGTATATGAGAGCTCGTTACTCCACCACTTAATTGTCTGTATATATTAATATCGTCTGGATCAAGGTTGTCTTGCATTCTTACTTCTGCAGTTACCGATTGGCCACCCTCATTGGTTGAAGCTGATGCTATATGTGAGTGTTCATCTATAATACCTGCAGTTAAATGTTTACCAGTAGCGTCAATTACTTTAGCAGATGCATCATTTAAGCCTCTGCCTACTTTTGCAATTTTTCCGTTTTTTACCAATACATCTGCACCTTCTAATTTACCTGCTTTTTCGCTGGTCCAAACAGTTGCATTCTTAAATAGAATAGTTTCTGGTTTAGGAATATTTGCTTCATCGTTACCAAATGCTGTGAATGGATAAAATGATTTACCTGTTTTTGGTAAAGATTTTGGTTTAGACGCTTCTGCTTTTGTTGTTGATAAGCTTATTTCTTCTGCAGACCATGTAAGATGATTTCCTAAAGAATCTACACCGGTCCCATTCCAGCTTTTTCCATTACTGAAGCCACTTAATTTTGCTGCATTCGCAGGAAGTGGCGCTACTACATTTGCACCCATACCCTGACGTCCAACCATTCCCATTCTTTTTTGCATTGGGGCAAAATTAATTTTAACGGTTTTGCCATCATAACTAAATCTGTTTGACAAAGTATCTTTTCCCACAAAAGTTGCGGAACTATTAGATTTTACTTCTAAAGTAAAGGTTTGAGGCCCATTATCTGTATTAACTGTTAATGTATAATTACCATTAATGCTTTTCCAAGCATCTTCTTTAACTGCATATTTTTTTCCATTTACCCAGTTCTGTAGAATGATAGATTTTTCAGAAAAAACAGGAGCTGTTGTAATAACAAAGTTGGCCAATTTGCCCTCATCTAAACTTCCTACCTTATCATATACCCCTAACCAAGTAGCAGGGTTCTTGGTTAATGCTTCCATTGCACCTTTTTCTGATAAGCCATATTCCATTGCTTTTCTAAGATTACTTAAAAAAGATTTGGGATCCCTTAAATCTGCTGAGGTTAAACAAAATGGAATTCCCGCTTTTTCAATTGCAGCAGGATTGGTTGGCCCTAATTCCCAGTTTTTCATATCGGCCAATGAAACCATCCTTGCATCATTTGGATCTTCTACATCTTGTGCTTGTGGAAAATTAAGAGTAACAATCATTGGTGCTTTTGTTGCAGCTACTTCTTTAATTCTTTGGTATTCTTTACCAGTTGATTTAAGAATATACTGAATACCAAATTCATCTCCAATTCTATCTGCTCTTAATATATTCCACAAATCTATTCCACGGTCTTGCACGTCAAAAATTTGAGGCAATGTTTGATTTGAATTAAAATATTTGAGTGTAATATTAAAGCCTTCTTTAGTAGCCGCTTCTGGATTGTTCTTATACCAGGCAGCATCGTTGTATGTTTGTCTTAATAGTGCAATAGATCCCATTAAAGAAGAAGGATAGCTCTGCGTAGATGAACCTTTACTAAAAGAATACAAAGCAGCTGCTTTATCTTTTACAATTACGAAATTGTCTTTTTCTCCTGAAAGGGTTACTACTGATCCAGTTCCTCTAACTATACCATCTTTTTGATGGGTAAGCACTGTTCCAAATCCCGCTTCGCGCATTGGTTTTGCTTTAGCATCATCAACACTGAATATCTTATATGCATTTACTTCAGATTTTAATGCTTGGTTCCATCCATATGCCCCTTTTTGATTGTTGGTTAATTGGGCAGGACCTCCGAATCCGCCGCCTGTTGGTCTTTGAACCTGAGGCATACCGTAGTCTGTATAAATGTCTATAAAAGATGGATATATAAATTTGTCTTTACAATCTATAACTATTGCATCTTTTGGAACAGCCACATTGGCGCCAACAGCAATAATTTTACCATCTCTAATTACCATGATACCATTTTGTATGGTATTTTGGGCGTCTTTAACTATGGTGGCATTGGTGAAAGCATAGCAGCCATCTCTTTTATCTGCTACACCGTTCACTGGGAATGTTTCTTGGGCACGCAACATAGTTGTCAATACCAAACAAGAAAACAACAACTTGATTTTTCTCATAAGTAAGGTTGTTTAAGTGGGATTCTAAAGCTACTAAAATTGTTCATCTAAAAGAAAGCCAGATTTTATTATTATGATGAATGGATGAGCAAGTTTATCTACCCATGTAAACCATCAAAATTTGTATATCACTTGGATTTACCCCACTTATTCTACTTGCCTGTCCCAATGTACTAGGTTGTATTTTTTTCATTTTCTGTAAGGCTTCATTCGAAAGGGCACTAAGTTTGTTATAATCAAAGTTGGCTGGTATGCTCATATTTTCAAGGTCACTCATTTTATCTACGAGTTGTTGTTCCTTTTCTATATAACGTTCGTATTTTATTTGTATTTCTGATTGAAGCAAAGCGTCTTCTGAAATTTCCGAAAAGCTGGCTTTTAGGGAAGGAAGAGATGATTGTAGGGCGGCTAATGTAACATTTGGTCTTAATATAATTTTTGTTGCTTTTTGCTTTTCGGTAATTGAAGCAGATTGTATAGAGTTTAAATAGTCATTTATTTCGGTTGGTTCAACCGCATAATTTTTCAATGTTTCTTTAACGTATGCAACTTCTGTGTTTTTAATAGCTACAGCTTTCATTCGTTCTTCTGATGCTAGTCCTATTTTATAACTTTTTTCTGTTAACCTTATATCCGCATTATCTTGTCTTAGCAGTGTTCTAAATTCTGCCCTGCTGGTAAACATTCTATAGGGTTCATCTGTACCTTTATTTATTAGGTCGTCTACCAATACACCTATATAAGCTTCAGATCTTTTCAATATAAAGAGTTCTAAATGTTTTGCTTTTTGATGTGCATTAATTCCAGCTATTAATCCTTGACAGGCGGCTTCTTCATATCCAGTGGTACCGTTTATTTGTCCTGCAAAAAAGAGATTGCTTATTTGTTTTGTTTCCAATGCATGTGTTAATTGAGTTGGCATAAAATAATCGTACTCAATTGCATATCCGGGTCTAAAGATTTTGCATTTTTCAAATCCTGGAACTTGACGCAAAGCAGCCATTTGTACTTCTTCTGGTAATGAAGTTGAGAATCCATTTACATAAATTTCAACTGTATCCCAACCTTCTGGTTCCACGAAAAGTTGATGTCGATCTCTATCTGCAAACCGACTTATTTTATCTTCTATACTTGGACAATATCTTGGACCAACTCCTTCTATTCTTCCTTGATACATTGGAGATCTATCAAAACCTGTTTTTAATAAGTCGTGTACGGTTTGATTGGTATAAGTAATGAAACAACTTCTCTGATTCTCCGATTTTACCTTAGGCGTATTCATATAAGAAAAACCAACTATATGTTCGTCTCCTTTTTGTTCTTCCATTTTATTGTAATCTAGACTTCTGCCGTCTACCCTTGGTGGTGTGCCAGTTTTTAATCGATCGCTTTCAAATCCTAATGCAACCAATTGTTCAGTAATTCCAGTTGCTGCTTTTTCAGCTACACGTCCTCCGCCAAATTGTTTTTCTCCAATATGTATTACCCCGTTTAAAAAGGTACCACTGGTTACTACCACAGACTCGGCCATTATTTCATGCCCCAAACCCGTTATTACTCCACAAGCTTTATTGTTTTTAATAATGATTTCTTTTACCATGTCTTGGTAAAAATCTACATTGGGGGTTTTCTCTAGCCACTCTCTCCATTTTGCCGCAAAAAGCATGCGGTCGTTTTGTGCCCTCGGGCTCCACATAGCAGGTCCCTTGCTAAGATTGAGCATTCTAAATTGAATAGTACTTAGGTCGGTAATGATTCCACTATATCCGCCCAATGCGTCAATCTCTCTTACAATTTGTCCCTTTGCTATTCCACCCATTGCAGGGTTGCAACTCATTTGGGCAATGGTTTGCATATTCATGGTGATCAACAAAACAGAACTTCCCAAGTTAGCTGCTGCTGCTGCTGCTTCACATCCTGCATGGCCAGCGCCTACTACTATTACATCGTATTTTGAAAACATAGTGCAAAGATATTATAGGATAAGCCCTAACCGAATTTTTTTAATATTTCTCTTTCAATTAAAACTGATTTGGCAGAACCCGTTTCTAGGTATTGCTGGTATTCGTCTGGGGAAAATGTAAGAACAGCTTCAAGTACTATTTGGTTGGATTGTAAAAAATGAATTGCTTCTGCTGATGGTAGATTGGTTTGTTGGCCAATAATAAACTCCAACTTATTTAAATAGTACTGACAGCCTTGAAATCCAGAAGCTTTATACAGGGTTTCAAAATGCTTTTTAGCAAACAGTAAATCAGACGGACGACCTGTTCCTTCTGTGGGAGAAACACGAATATTTAAGAAATTCCAGCATGCCTTTAATTCTTCTTCAGAGGAATCAAACCATGCAATCGGTATGATATGTTCAAACTGCCATACTTTTCCAAAGTTCTCCCATGATATGCCGTTTGAAAATTGTGTCTCAAACCAATTTCTGAGATCGGTTCTACACAATCCAAAATAGGGTGAATATTGTTCACTTGGGGAATTTTCAAGTACAAATCGCCTGAAAGCCATTTGCCATTTTCTTTTATCTTTCTGCATATATCCAATCTAGTCCTCAAAGTTCTATGTTCCACGAATCACATCCAAATAATGTTTCAGGGTGGAACGGTTGCCCGTGGAACCATTTGAATAGGTGCTTGGGAAAACTTTAATCTAGTAAACTTAGCTTTTAGGTGCTTCTTCACACCCCAACTCCTGTACGATAAGGAATTGATTATTGGGGAGTTGCTTCACGCTAACCCCCATTTTGGTGTAATTGGAATTGAATAGGTTTTTCCTATGCCCCAAATCTGGCAAATTAATATCTAGATAAAGTAAAAGCAACGAGCTTAATCCATCTTGGTCATTTCCCAAAGAGATATTCTCACCACTACATGCTTTATACCCCATTTTTTTCATTCTATCGCTAAAGCTAGATCCATCTGAAGATTGGTGACTTACTTTTCCGTTATTCTGCGCAATATCGTCTGCATGCAATTGAGCAGCTTTGCTAAGTTTAGATTCTGGTTCAAGTAGGGGAAGGGGCAATATTTTGCCTAGATCTCTAATTAAGCTATTGGCATATGTTCCCTTTAAAGTAGGTTGAAGCTTAATAAAAGGAATTAAGGCTTCATCTCTAAAGGCTTTTGGATATAATCTGGCAAAATTGGTCCAATAAATAAAGGAACGAGCCGCCTTACTAGAAGATTGATATACTTTATTTTCTTCGAGCTTCTCAACTAAATCCATATTCAGCTCTATATTGGGTTTGAAGGGAATGTCTTTAAGCACCACCTGACTATAACTTTGGGCAGTTATATATCCAGAAAAAAACAACAAACAACCTAGTACCAATATTTTCAGATTCATTTTTTGGCTTTAGCTAATAGGTGCAAATACTGGTCCTCTTTTTGCCTCATCTCTATAATTTCACTTTTCTTTTTGTCTTTATAACCACATAAGTGAAGGGCACCATGGAAAAGTACCCGATGCATTTCGTTTTGGTAGGAAACCCCCTGTAGAATAGCATTGTCTTTTACTCGATCAATACTGATGTATATTTCTGCTTCAATAGGTTCACCCGATTCGTTTAACCCGAATGTGATGATATCGGTGTAAAAATTGTGTTGCAGAAAGTCTTGATTAATTTTTAATAGCATATCGTCAGAACAAAAAATATAATTAATGCACCTCAGCTCTTTTTTTTCTTTTTTAAAAATAGATGCAATAAAAGATTTTAGCCCTGTTTTGTTTTGAAATACAAAAGGGCGATCACCAGTTCTAAAATTGATTTTGGTCATAGTTGGTTATTACTCCAAAATTCGTAACAAAACCAATACGGGCTAGATTACCTTTACCATATAATCGGAAATATGAAAAGATTGTCTGAATTGACAGCGGGGCAAAAGGGTATCATCGATTCATTTGAGAAAGACGAAATTTTTATCAAACTCATGGAAATGGGATGTGTGCCGGGGGAAAAAGTGAAAGTAGAACAGATTGCTCCATTAGGCGATCCTATTTCAATCTGCGTATCTGGCTATAGATTGAGCCTAAGATTAAGTGAGGCAAACAGCATTTTTGTAACCGAAGACTTGTCTTAATAAATTGATAATCAATAAGTTAGATGATAATAGGCCTCTATTTTGGATCCTTTAACCCCATACATACGGGTCATTTGATTATAGCTAGTCATGTATTAAACGAAACCGATTTACAGCAGGTTTGGTTTGTGGTGTCTCCCCAAAACCCATTTAAACAAGAACATAGTTTACTCAACGAATACCATCGTTTACACTTGGTGCAATTAGCCGTGGAAGAAGACACTCGATTAAGAGCCTCAGATATTGAATTTAAGTTACCAAAGCCTTCTTACACAATAGACACTTTGGTTTATTTGAAGGAGAAATATCCGCAACATCAATTCACTATTATCATGGGAAGTGATAGTTTTCAGAACTTACCCAAATGGAAAAACGCCCCATTATTAATTAGTGATTATGAATTCATTGTTTATAATCGTCCTGATTTTACGGTAACCAATAATCACCATGCACGAGTGACTATTTTAAATGCTCCTTTATTAACCATTTCTGCTACCCATGTTCGGGATAATATTAAAGCAGGAAAAAGCATTCGATACCTGGTTCCAGACAAAGTGCGCGAATATATTGAAGCCAATAAATATTTTAAGTAGGGGTCCACTCATCCACTTAAATAAAATTCACTCTACTTGTTTATTTACTAAGCCGAATACAATAGATTTATTCTAGTAAATCAACGCTATGAGAAAAATATTGGTGCTATTATTTATTACCAGCTCTTTACAAGTTTTTGCCCAACCCTTAACGGTTGACCATATTATGCGAGATCCTAAATGGATGGGAACTTCTCCGTCTAATGCATTTTGGAGCAACGATAGTAAAACAGTTTATTTTTACTGGAATCCACAAAAAAATATTTCAGATTCATTATACGCATTTTCAATTAACGGAACTGCGCCAGAGAAAGCCAACAATTCAATTATAGAACGCAATAGCGCACTAAATAATGCAATATCTAATTTGGCTGGAACACAAATGGTGTATGCATTTCGTGGAGATATTTATTGGACGGATATTAAAACCAATAAAACAATTCGAGTAACACAAACAGAAGAGCAGGAAAATAACCCTTCATTTATAATGAATGACGAGTGGATTGTTTTTACAAAGTCTCCTAATTTATTTGCTTGGCATACCAAAACCGGGGTCCTTATGCAGCTGACCAATATTGGTTCCGGTGGGAGCGCAACTGTAGGAAACTTCAATCGCTCCGCTGCTTCAATCAACACACAATCACAAGATGGTTGGTTACAGAAACAACAGTTGGATTTATTTGAAGTGCTTAAAGAAAGAAAAGATAAAAGAGAGCAGCGCGCTAATTATGTAAGAAATAATCGAATTGCTTACAATGATACCATCAAGCGAATTTCGACTGATGGTAAAATGATGCAAGGGCTACAAATTAGTCCAGATGCGCGTTTCGTGACTTATCGATTGTATCAGGCACCTTCTGGTAATAAGGCTACCATTGTTCCAGATTATGTAACTGAATCTGGATACACTGCCAATTTAAATACCAGAACCAAAGTGGGTAATGCGTTGGGCAAATTTGATTTTTATGTTTGGGATCGTATGCGCGATACATTGATGCAAATAAAAACGGATGCAATTCCAGGGATACTAGACTTACCAGATTATGCAAAAGATTATCCAAAAAGATATGAAGGTAAAAAACCAACCAATCGTGCAGTAGCAATATATGGTCCTTATTGGAACAGCAGTGCAACAATTGCGATTGTTGATATTCGTTCTCAAGATAACAAAGACCGTTGGATCATGCAACTAGAAGCAGCAAGCGGAAAATTATTACCCATCGATAGACAAAGAGACAATGCATGGATTGGTGGACCAGGAATTGGTGGTGGAAACTTTGGTACCAAAATTGGCTGGATCAATAATGATCAGTTTTATTTTCAAAGCGAAACTTCGGGTTATTCGCACTTATATATATACGATGTAAAAACACAAAATAAAAAAGCTCTTACTGCTGGTAATTATGAAGTGCAAGATGTAAAGTTGAGTAAAACCAAACAACACTTTTATTTATTGACCAATGAAACACATCCAGGAAAATTAAATTGGTATCGAATTAAAACGGATGGCACTGCAAAAGAAAGAATCACGGCATGGGAAGGTGGATATGAAGTAAGCATGAGCCCAGATGAAAAATGGATTGCATATCGCTACTCATATATTAATAAGCCTTGGGAATTATTTGTACAAGAAAATGCGCCGGGCAAAAAACCGATACAGGTTACTAATTTGTCTATGAGTGAGGAGTTTAAAAAATACGATTGGAAAGAAGCGAAAGTGACCACGATTCCTGCACGCGATGGGCAATCTATTTATGCGAGAATTTACGAACCAACAGCGGCAAAGAAAAACGGGGCTGCGGTATTTTTTGTGCATGGTGCAGGCTATTTACAAAACGTGCATTATTGGTGGAGTAGTTATTTCAGGGAATACATGTTCAATAATTTATTAGTAGATAAAGGGTATACTGTAATTGATATAGACTATAGAGCCAGCAGTGGATATGGAAGAGATTGGCGCACAGGCATCTACCGACATATGGGCGGAAAAGATTTAACCGATCATGTAGATGCCGCGGATTTCATGGTAAAAAATTACGGTATTGATCCGAATCGAATTGGTTTGTATGGTGGATCTTATGGTGGCTTTATTACACTGATGGGATTATTCACCACACCAGATGTATTTAAAGCAGGTGCTGCATTAAGACCCGTGACAGATTGGGCACATTACAATCATGGTTATACAGCCAATATTTTAAATGAACCTGTGCAAGACTCTATTGCATATGCAAAATCTTCCCCCATCAATTTTGCAGCTGGCTTAAAAAATCATTTATTGATTTGTCATGGTATGGTAGATGTGAATGTGCATTTTCAAGATGTAGTGCGCTTATCTCAAAAATTAATTGAACTCAAAAAAGAAAATTGGGAATTAGCGGTGTATCCGATGGAAGACCACGGCTTTGTAGAACCTAGTAGCTGGACGGATGAGTATAAACGAATTTTGAAATTATTTGAAGAGAAGCTTAAAAAATAATTGAATCATGTTACCAAATCATGAACAGAAGGTTATGATAATGTAACCATATAATTATCAAATAGTTAAGAAGGGCTGTCCAGTGGGCGGCCTTTTTTAATGCAGTATACATTCGCGCAGAATAAACAAAACTGCATTATGAAAAACATTTTATTAAAAACAGCAAGGGTGCTCACACTGGTTTTAGTGTTGATGCAAACAACCTTTGTTTATGCGCAATCTCTGGCCGATTTAACAGGGACGGTTCTAACTGAAAAAGGAGATCCCTTGCAAGGAGTAACGGTTGTGCTTCAACAAAAAGGAGCAAATAATCAAAAAGTAATTACCAATGAAAAAGGGAACTATACTATAAAGCAATTAAACATTGGATCTAAGTACAATTTAAAATTTTCTTATATAGGGTATACTGAAATAGAACAAACAATTACGTTCGCCAAATCTGGAAACAATATAGTTACCAGAATGAATTCATTGTCTAGTGAATTAAATGAAGTAGTAGTAACTGCATTAGGAATTAAGAAGCAAGAGAAAGCATTGGGCTATGCTGCTCAAACCATGAAAGAGGGAGATGTATTAGATGCTCGTTCAAATAACTGGGTAAGCTCATTATCAGGAAAAGTAGCAGGATTGAATTTGTATTCTGCGGGATCAGGACCAGGTGGTTCTGTACGTGTTTCTTTAAGAGGAGATGCTTCTATGAATCCTGATGGAAACAACGCATTGATTGTATTAGACGGTGTGCCCATGAATGGTGGTGGAACCAGTTCTGGAGTAGGTAATGCGTATGGTGCTGGATCAGGTTCAGATGTACCTGTAGATTTTGGAAATGGTATTTCAGATATTAATCCAGATGATATTGAAAGTATCACGGTATTAAAAGGACCGGGTGCAACGGCTTTGTACGGTAGCCGTGCAGCCAATGGCGCTTTATTAATTACTACTAAATCTGGTGCCAGAAAAGACAAGGGTATTGGTGTTTCATTCAATTCGAATGTGAGCATGAATACCGTATTAAGATGGCCAGATTACCAACACGAATATGGTCAGGGTACGGGTAGAGCGTTGAATGCTGCTGGAGAAAAATATTATAGCTATGGTGCTTCAGCTGATGGAGGAAGTACCAGCGGTACCAGTAGTGCGTTTGGCCCAAGATTTAATGGTCAACAATATTTTCAATATGACCCGAATGTAGAAGGACAGTCTGCAACAAGACTTCCATGGGTTGCACAACCAAATAATATCAAAGGTTTTTGGAGAACAGGATCTACCATTACCAATAATATTTCTTTAGAAAGCGGCAATGAAAATGGATCGGTAAGAGCTTCTTTAACCCATTCAAAAAATGAGTGGATCATGCCGAATACTGGTTTTGAAAGAATGACCGCAGCATTAAGCGTTAGTCAAAAAGTATCTGAGAAATTAAAGTTTGTTGCTAAAGTAAACTATACCAATAAGTCTAGTGATAATTTACCTGCAACAGGTTATAATAACCAGTCGATTGCCTATTTCATGATTTTCCAAAACCCCAATGTAGACTTAAGTTGGTATAGACCTATTTGGAAAAAAGGACAGGAGCAAATAGATCAGGTTCACCCGTTCAGTAGTTTTATAGACAACCCTTATTTGATTGCTTATGAAATGACAAATGGGGTGAAGAGTAATGCCTTCTTAGCAAATATGGCGGCAACTTATACCATCAACAAAAAATTTGATTTGATGCTTCGCTCAGGTATTGATTTGTCTAGCGAAATTAGAAAGCAACAAAGACCTTATTCGTCTGCTAATTATTTGAGAGGATTTTACAAAGAGCAGAATATTCAAGACTATGAAATCAATAGCGACTTCTTATTGTCTTATAAAGACAAAATTGGATCAGACATTAACGTAACCGCTTCTGTTGGAGGAAATGCAATGAGCACGAATTACAACAGAATGGACGCAAGTGTAATTGGATTGGTAATCCCTGGCGTTTACATGTTAAGCAATGGAGTGGGAACACCTGCTGTGCTAAATGTTGCAAGAAATAAAAAAGTAAACTCATTATACGGTACTGCTTCTTTCGCCTATAAAAATAAATGGTTTGTAGATATTACCGGAAGAAATGATTGGTCTAGTACTTTACCAATTCAAAACAATTCTTTCTTTTATCCTTCTATTAATACCAGTGTAATCTTAAGTGATATTTTACAATTACCAGCTGCGGTATCATTTGCTAAATTCCGTTTGTCGGCTGCACAAGTGGGTAACGATACCGATCCCTACAAAACCAGTAAATATTATGGTACTAGCACATTCCCTGGTTCCGGATCTGTACCTACTTTATTGCATAATGTGAATTTTAAACCAGAAATTTCTACCAACTACGAAGCGGGTTTAGATATTAGATTATTCAAGAGCAGATTAAATTTAGACTTAACGGTTTATAGTAATACCACTCGCAACCAAATTTTAGAAGTGCCGATGGATCCAACAACAGGTTATGCCAGAGCGGTATTAAATGCAGGTGCAGTAAGAAACCAAGGGATAGAAGTAGTTCTATCTGGAACTATTATTAAAAAGAAAAATTTTAGTTGGAACACTATATTAACCTGGGCTAAAAACCAAAACCGTGTGATGGAATTGGCGGAAGGCATGGAAGGAAAACAAGATATTGGTTATGGAGGAAATGCTACCATTCAAGCTAGAGTAGGTGGCACAACTGGAGATATTTATGGATTTGGATTTGTACGTTCACCAGACGGACAAATTGTTTACAATACTACAGGCTTACCAGCACGACCTCAAGATATTCAATACATCGGATCTGCTTATGCAGATTGGAAGGGTGGTTTAAGAAATGAATTCACGTATAATAATTTCAGATTTAGTTTTTTAGTAGACGGACAATTGGGCGGAATGATTTATTCTCAGAGTCATCACAAAATGATGGAACAGGGTAAATTGAAATCTACTTTAGCTGGTCGTGAAGAGAATTTCATTATTGGAGCAGGCGTTGTACAAAACCCTGATAAATCTTATTCACCAAACACCAAGAAAGTATTACCAGTTGAATATTATGGTGATTACTACCGAAGAGCAAACGTTGAGTCTAATTCATTTGATGCTTCTTATTTAAAATTGCGTGAAGCAAGATTGGAATATAATTTCCCTAAATCTATTTTAGGTAAGTCATTCTTTAAGCAACTTAGTGTTGCCTTATACGGAAGAGATTTATTGATGATTACCAGCTTCCCCATATTTGATCCAGAAACTGCAGCATTAAATGGTTCTACCATTTTGCCAGGAGTAGAAATGGGCCAATTGCCTTCTAGTAGAACCATTGGAGCAAATATTACTGTGAAATTTTAATTGACTACCCATTGTAATCAGCCCATCACACACCTAAAAAAAAATTCATGAAAAATAAATTATCTATTGTCTTTTCCATATTGATGCTATTGTTTATGGCATCTTGTACAAAAAATTTTGAAGAAGTTAACACCGATCCGAATCGGGTTAATAAAATTAGCCCGGGTACATTATTGAATCCAATTTTATACGAGGTATCCTCATTTAATATGAGAAAGGCAGATGACTTTACTTTTAGCCTCATGCAAGACATGTTGCCCTTCCCAAGTGTATCTGGTGGCGTTCATCGTTATGATATTACAGAAACAGCAGGTAATTCTACTTGGACAACTTACTACAGATGGTTAACCAATGTAAAAGAAATGTATACCGCATCGGTTGAGCAAAAAGATCCTAACTACCAAGCCATTGCAATGACTTTGAATGCAATGATCTATTCAAATTTGACTGATTGCTTTGGTGATATTCCTATGGAAGAGGCAACAAGAGGGGATGAGGGAATTTTTAGGCCAAAATTTACCACCCAACAAAAAGTGTATGAAAAAATTATTGCCGATTTAGATTCAGCCAATAATTTATATGTAACTACAAAGCCAATGATTTATGGAACAGAAATGTTGTTTGCAAATAGTGTAATCAGTTGGAAAAGATTTACCAACTCATTACAAATGCGTTTGTTGTTGCGTTTATCTAAACGTACAGAAATGGGCACATTGGCCAAACTCAGAACCCTTGTAGATAATCCAACAAAGTATCCAGTATTTACTTCAAATGATCAGGCAGCTATTGTGAAACTTTCAGGTGTTACTCCATTTGTTTCTCCTTGGGGAAGAGCTATTGACTTTACTACTTTTAGAGCAGCTGGATTATTTTTTACAGATAATTTAAATGACTTTAATGATCCTAGAAGAGCAAGATTATTAACGCAAGCAAGAAATAAAATTGGTAATGCCAATATTGGATACAAAGGTATTCCTAGTGGTTATGCAGGAAGCGATAATCAGTTTGACTATATTCCTTCTAATATGAATATTGCTTTAGTTACTGCCCCTATGAATGTGGTAATAATGCCTTATTCTGAAGTAGAAATGATTAAAGCCGAATTAGAGTTCAGAAACAATAATGCCGAGGCAGCAAAAGCAGCGTATGAAAAAGGAGTAAAAGCATCCATAGAACAAATGGGCGCAGTAATGCCAGCAGATTATTTTACCAATGCAAAAGCAGCTTATAACGGAACGCTAGAGCGTATCATATTGCAGAAGTATTTTGCTTTATTCTTTACCGATTTTCAGCAATGGTTTGAATACCGCAGAACAGGGTTTCCTGTAATGCCAAAAGCGGCTGGTATGTTAAATAATCAAATCATGCCGGTTCGTTACAGATATCCACCTGCAGTACAAAGTACCAATACTACCAATTATGATTTAGCAGTTCAGGCTATGGGAGGAGACAATATCAATATTAAAGTTTGGTGGGAGAAATAAGGCGATACACTGCTGAAAATAGTTGAACTGAAAAACACACAAATGAAAAGAAGAAACTTTTTAAGAAACCTGGGTTTTACTGGGGGCATATTTGCTTTACCAACCGTCATGTCTGAAACCAGTGCTGCCACATTTGAAAGAGAAAATGAATTGGTAGTTAAGGGTAAAGTAATTAGTGAAGGAAAGGGAATTGCGGGTGTTGCAGTTACCGATGGTACGCAGGTTTTCAAAACCAATAATAAGGGAGAGTATCAATTCACTGTAAAAGAAAATGCTGATTTTGTATACATTAGTTCGCCTGCTGGATATGCATTTGATCATGAAAATTATATAGCTCGCTTTTTTGTTCCAGTAAAGGGAAAGCGCGGAACCCTCAATCATGATTTTGTTTTAGCTAAGTTAACGGCCAATGATGCACAACATAATTTTGTTGTTTGGGCAGATACCCAAATGATTTCTGCATCAGATTGTGAACAGTTAAAAGCGACTACTGTTCCAGATTTCAAAAAGCTGATGCAACAATATCCCGCTAATACTTTGTTTCATGGGATTGGTTGTGGCGATTTGGTATGGGATAAGTTTGAGTTTTTTAAAGATTACAAGGAAGCGATTGCCATGACGGGTGTTCCTTTTTATAATGTGATTGGAAATCATGATATGGATTTGAATTCAAGAACGGATGATTACTCTGCGGAAACATTTAAAGAACAATTTGGACCTACTTATTATTCTTTCAATAGAGGTGCTATACATTATATTGTATTAGATGATGTATTCTTTATTGGAACGGCTAAAAAGTATATTGGATATTTAACCGAAAATCAATTAGCCTGGTTAGAAAAAGATTTACAAATGGTTGCAACAGGAACAACCGTAGTAGTGAGCTTACATATTCCCACATTTACTGGTGCATCTAAAAGAAATAAAAAAGAAGAAGATTTCGGCGGAACAGTTTCGAACAGAAAAAAATTATACAGTTTATTAGTTCCTTACAAAGTACATATTCTATCGGGTCATACTCATTTTAATGAAAGTTGGGAAGATGGAAATATGATGGAGCATAATCACGGCACTGTTTGTGGAGCTTGGTGGACCGGTCCAATTTGTGGAGATGGAACCCCGAGAGGTTATGGAGTGTATGAGGTAAACGGATCTGATATAAAATGGTATTACAAAAGCACGGATAAAGAAATCAATCACCAGTTGCGCATTTATCCAAAAGGATATGCTAAGGCTTATCCGGAAGAAATAGCGGTAAATATTTGGAACTGGGATGCTCAATGGACCATTGAGTGGTTTGAAGATGGTGTATCCAAAGGTGCTCCTGAACAGCGGGTTGCCAAAGATCCTTGGGCCATTGAATTATACGAGGGCCCATCGCTCCCTCAAAAACACAAGTTCATAGAACCCACATTAACCGAGCATTTGTTTTTTATAAAGCCATCTGCAAGTGCAAAATCAATCAAAGTAAAAGCGACCGATCGATTTGGAAAAATATTTGAAGAAGCGATAATGATCAGTTGATTTCTGGGGGCAGACATCAAAAAAAGGGCACCGTTATTTAGCGGTGCCCTTGTCAATTATATAAGTGAATAAATTATCTATTCATGCTAGCCAAAAACTCTTCGTTGTTTTTGGTTCCACGCATACGCTTGAGTAATTCGTTCATGGCTTCTTCAGGATTCATATCATTTAAGAACACACGCAGAATATTCATTCTTTGTAATACATCTTTGTCTAATAATAAATCGTCTCTACGAGTAGAAGAACCTACTAAATCAATTGCAGGGAAAATACGTTTGTTGGCTAATTTTCTTTCCAACTGTAATTCCATATTACCTGTACCCTTGAATTCTTCAAAAATCACTTCGTCCATTTTGCTACCGGTCTCTACTAAAGCCGTTGCTAAAATGGTTAATGATCCGCCATTCTCAATTTTACGAGCGGCACCAAAAAATTGTTTGGGTTTTAATAATGCGTTGGCTTCAACACCTCCACTCAACACTTTACCACTTGAAGGGGCAACAGTATTATGGGCTCTAGCCAAACGAGTAATAGAATCTAATAAAATCACCACATCGTGACCACACTCTACTAAGCGTTTTGCTTTTTGCAAAGCAATGGCAGAAACTTTTACGTGCTTTTCAGCAGGCTCATCAAAGGTTGAAGCAATTACTTCTGCATTTACGCTGCGCTCCATATCGGTTACTTCCTCAGGACGTTCATCTATCAATACCACCATTAAATAACACTCTGGATGATTGGCAGCAATGGCATTGGCCACTTCTTTCAACAACATGGTTTTACCCACTTTTGGTTGTGCTACAATCAATCCACGCTGACCCTTACCTATTGGAGTAAACAAATCAATAATACGGGTGCTATAGTTGGTAGGAGAAGTAAATAAATTCAGTTTCTGAAAAGGAAACAAAGGTGTTAAGTAATCAAAAGGCACGCGATCACGCACTTCGTCGGGGCGCTTACCATTGATGAAATCTACTTTTAATAAAGCAAAATATTTTTCCCCTTCTTTAGGAGGACGAACAGATCCTGTTACAGTATCCCCAGTTTTTAAACCAAATAATTTGATTTGAGAAGGAGATACATATACGTCATCTGGAGAAGACAAATAATTGTAATCTGAAGAGCGTAAGAAACCATATCCATCAGGCATCATTTCTAACACACCTTCACCTGGAATAACCCCTTCAAATTCAATATTGAAAACTGGTTCTTTTTTAACGGGTTGATGCCTAGGACGCTCTTGTTGTAAATTAGTTTCAGGTGCTTGTGCAGCTTCCCCATTGTTGTCACTGGCTTCTAAAGTTTGAATGATGGCCGCAGCAATATTAGCTGTTGGGTCATTCTCCGCCTGATCATTATTATTGGTTTCTCCTGCTTCTGAAGGCTTATCTACTCTAGGTTTTGGACCAGGTCCTTTTTTAGGAGGCATGGCTTTACGGATAGGTCTACTTGGTCCAGCTGGTTCGTTATTGTTTGTTTCAGGGGGATTAGTAGCCGCTGGTACAGCAACAGCTGGGGCGGCTTTTGCAGCTTTCGCTATAGGCGCAGGTGGCGCTTCTTGCATTACTTCTGCCTCTTCTGTAGAACCAGTAGATGTTTTAAAATTAACGGCCTTCTTAGGACGACCCGCTTTTTTGGGTGCACCATTTTCTTTTGCGGTACTTTCTTGTACAGCTTGCGAGTCAAGGATCTTGTAAATTAAGCCTTGTTTGTCTTGTTTTTTTGCACCACTAATTTTTAAACGTTCTGCTATATCCAGTAACTCTGGTAGTAGCATGTCATTTAACTGAAGAATGTCATACATAAATGGAAAAATTGTTTGGGGGATATCAAATTCAAACTATAAAAAAGGTTAATCCAGTCTAAGGAAAAAAAACTCAGAAAGGTTTATTGGGTTGATTTGGAAAGAGAGTAACTGAAATTTTGGAGCTCAATAACGGGCTAATCAGCATTGTTTCCACTGCAATGTTACTAAATATTTAATAAATACTAAAAAATGCTTTAATTGTTTTTTAGATAGATGGTTTGAGAAGGAAAGGCAAATTCTATTTGTTTCTCTTTAAAACAGTTGGCTATAGCTAAACAAATTTCCTGATGTATGTCCATATATTTAATAAAATCATCACTTAAAACAAAGTAAACGATTTCAAAATTGATGCTAGAATCTGCAAATGCCAACAAATGACATCGAATTAGTTCGGTATCTGTTGTATTATTAATGATATCTTTTATTAATTGAGGTATTTCAGCTAATAACAAAGGGTTTGTATCGTAAGTAACCCCGATCGAAAATATTTTTCTTCTTTTTTCTAACCGTTTAAAGTTTTTGATAGTTGCTTTTACAATTTCTGAATTGGGCATAATTAATTGCTCTCCACTTATGCTTCTAATACGAACCGTTTTTACGCCAATTTTTTCAATGACCCCCTGCTCAGCACCCACTACAACAAAGTCGCCCACTTCAAAGGGTTTGTCAAAAAATATGACGAAATAACTAAATAAATCACCCAAAATATTTTGGGCTGCAAGCGCTATGGCAATACCACCCACTCCTAATCCAGCAATGATGGTGGTAATATCGTAACCAAGATTGCTTGCTAAAAAAAGGATACCTGAAAACCAAAATACCACTTTAATTACGGTCAGAATTCCAGTTAACTGCTTCATTCTTTCTGAAGGCTCACCTTTTATTTCCATATAGGTCTTTACGCCATAATAAAGGGCATAATTGATCATATTGACCACAAAAATCATGGTAACCAAACTTACAGCTACACTTATCACTCTCTCTACTTTAGTAGAAATGGTTAGAAGTTGAATTAGGGAATAATTCAACATTAAATAAACAATTGGTACAGCAAAACGATCAAAAGCACTTACTAATACATCGTCAAATTGATTGGTAGTATTGGCAGCCCATTTTTGTAACTTTTTAACTGCTATTTTTTTGACAATCCTTAAAAGTATCCAGGAAAGAAACATGCCCCCCACTACAATAAAATATTTCTCTAAACTGTTGCCCCAATAAATCGTATCCAATATTTTTTGCATAATAAGCTGTTTTATTCAACCCGAATCCCTAAAAGGGTTAGAGCTAGGCACTTGATTGTCTTATATTTGCAAAAACCTTGCCCAAAAAGCAAATAATCATAAAAAGATGTTTAACACTAGAATCAAGATTAAAACCCTGTTGGCTGATGGAAAGCCAGTAGATCAGGTAACGGTAATGGGATGGGTGCGTACTTTTCGCAACAACCAGTTTATTGCGCTAAATGATGGCAGCACGAATAATAATTTGCAAGTAGTAGTAGCGCTGGGATTATTAGACGACGAAACTTTGAAAAGAATAACCACAGGAGCATCGCTGAAAGTTATTGGCGAAGTAGTAGAGAGTGTAGGTAAAGGACAGACCATAGAAGTGAAAGCGGTGACACTAGAAATACTAGGAGATTCAGATGCAGAGAAATATCCGCTCCAACCAAAAAAACATAGCTTAGAATTCTTAAGAGAGAAAGCGCATTTGCGTTTTCGTACCAATACATTTGGTGCGGTTTTTCGTATTCGTCATTCATTAGCATTTGCAGTACACCAATTTTTTAATCAAAAAGGTTTTGTGTATTTGCATACGCCCATCATCACCGCAAGTGATGCAGAAGGTGCGGGTGAAATGTTTAGGGTAACTACATTGCCAATGGATGGATCTGCGCCAAAAGACGCGGCAGGTAATATTGATTATACAGAAGACTTTTTTGGAAAGAGTACCAACCTTACCGTGAGTGGACAATTAGAAGGAGAGTTAGGTGCTATGGCATTCTCAGAAATCTATACTTTCGGACCAACATTCAGGGCAGAGAATTCGAATACAACCCGCCACCTGGCTGAGTTCTGGATGATTGAGCCTGAAATGGCTTTTCATGATATAGAAGATAATATGAACTTGGCGGAAGAATTTATTCAATACCTGATTGGTTATGCTATGGAGCATAATAAAGAAGATTTGGAATTCTTAGACCAGCGTTTAGCAGAAGAAGAAAAACAAAAGCCACAGAACGAACGCGCAGAAATGGGTTTATTAGATAAATTGAATTTTGTTATTAGCAATCAGTTTGAGCGCATCACTTATACAGAAGCAATTCAAATTTTATTGGATAGCCCAGCTTATAAAAAGAAAAAGTTTAAGTACGATGTTAGTTGGGGAATTGATATGCAGAGTGAGCACGAACGCTACTTAGTAGAGAAGCATTTTAAAAAACCAGTTATTGTAACAGGGTATCCAGCAAAAATCAAAGCATTTTATATGCGATTAAATGATGGATGTGAGCCAGGTAAAGAAACCGTTGCAGCAATGGATATTTTGGCACCAGGAATTGGAGAAATTGTGGGTGGTTCACAAAGAGAAGAGCGTTTAGAAAAGCTAGAAGCGAGAATGGCGGAAATGCATATTCCAGCGGAGGAAATGAGCTGGTATTTAGATACCCGCCGCTTCGGAACCGTACCACACGCGGGTTTTGGCTTGGGATTTGAGCGAATGGTACAGTTTGTAACCGGTATGACCAATATCAGAGATGTGATTGCATTTGCAAGAACACCAAAAAATTGCGAATTTTAAGTAGCAATAAAAACACACTATGATTTGTAAGCAGAAAATAGCATTATTGTTTTTGTTATTTGTAATAAAATTATTACCTGCGCAATCACTTAATCAGCCTTTTCCAATTGCAAAAGAGCAGCAGTCAACATCTGCCTTCCGTTTATCATCACAAACATTTAAGTGTGCAACTGGTAATTGTGATAATGGAAAAGGCACACTTCTTACTGAAATTAGATATAGAAAAAAAGTTTGGGGCGACTGGCAAAAAGGAGCAGATTATTATGTAATAGAGGGCAATTTTTTTAATGGACGCATAAATGGTTTTGGAAAAATATTACATTTTTTTAATGAAGATGCATTTAAAAAATACCAGCCTCAGCCTTATGATTCTTTAAGAATGACCAATGAGGTACTGGCATCAGTGGAAACGGATATGTATGAAGCCAGTTCAGGGTATTATGTAAACGGCTTTATGCGTAAAGGAATTTACGTTGATGCCTATGATAAAGTTTGGGATGCGTTTTATTATCAATCAACTGCAATATTTGGTACGCTTACGATTCCAAAAACTGATGTAGTGTATAGGAGTTTTTTATGTGCAGCAACTTTATTACCCAATCAGGGTTGGATTGCAAACTATTGTCCAGGACTTGGATTAATATTAGAGATAAGGAAAGATAGCACTAGGTTGGTTCCATTTGGAAATACATTGGCATCTAATGATCCTACAATTTTACCGTTTTCAGAAACCGAATATTCGCCAGATAGAAAGGCTGTTCAACAATTAAAATATGATAATGGAGTGTATAATGGCGAGGCTTTAAATGGTGTACCAGAAGGTTTTGGTGAGTGGATAAGTGACGATTTATTATGGATAAAATTCGGCTATTTTAAGAATGGAAAATTACATGGATTAGCTGCATTAAATTTTGATTTGAATAATGGCAAATCGCAGTACATCACTTATGGTTATGCTTTAGCGCAATTTAGAAATGGGGTAGCAACAAAGGCACATACTTATAGATTAAGTAGCTATTATTATGGTGAAATAACTTCTGCATTTATTGAAAATGGATACGGAATTAAGACAAATCCTATTGCACAATTAAAGACTCAGGAAGGTTTTTTTGAAAATGGTGAGTTAAATGGAGTGGGTAAATTAACATACTTTGATGGAAAGATTGTGCAGGGAAATTTCATTAATGGAAAAATGGTAAATGGAAATGTGGTTTATACGGTGAATTCATTAAGAGCCGGAGATGTAGTGAAAATAGATGGAAAAAAGTATGCAGTTGTAGAAGATCCCTGGGACTCCAACTCATATCAATTTCTTCGAGGGTTTGTAAAATTGCATGACGGTACTGTTTTAAAAACAGGGATGACTTTTGAAAAGCTGAATGAGAATCCCGATCAGTTTTATACTGCGTGTAAAAAATGTTTTGGAACAGGTGTAATTCAGCAATATTCCAAATCTGATGTTATAACATCTATGAGTCCTTTAATGCGAAGGACGGTTAATACCCCTCAAGGCTACAAAGAGGAGAGCTATTATAATTTTTCATATGGAACAGAAATAAGGCATTCAGGTAGAGTGGCTTGTAATTCATGCAATGGGGCTGGCAAGTTTGTTAAAGGAAAGGGGCAATAAACAAAAACTACAAGTAAAAAATCCCTGTATAAAGTAGGTTATATGTGAAAATCCCTTATTTTTGCTGCCCTGAATGAGAAGTTGAATTGATTTTCTACTAACTAACAACTCTTCATTTTAGACTGAAACGGTGCGGTAGCTCAGTCGGTAGAGCAAAGGACTGAAAATCCTTGTGTCGCCGGTTCGATCCCGGCCCACACCACAAACACAGACCTCAACAGCAATGTTGGGGTTTTTTGTTATATTAATACTCAATGACTAAAAAAATAATTATATCGAGTATACTATTATTTATTCTTTTCTATGTAATGATAAGTGCAAATTATTGGGTTGTTCAAAAACATGAGCAACAAGCCAATGAAATAGCTGAATTACTTTCCCCCAAATATTTTTCTAATAAGCTGGCGGGTAAACTATACACTGTTCCCGAAATTATTCAATCTACAAACCCTATTTTTAAGGTATTAAAAGAAAAAGGTATCATTAACGATCAATCGTATTTTTCATACTCAAGCGCGGGTTGTATTTCGCTGGTAACAAGAAAATCGAAAAAATTATTTGGCGGATTCTCTGATATTTTGATAACTCGAAACGAAATGGGAGAAAATTTTATGTGCGGTGTTAATGCGATTTATTCTTTGAATAACGATGAAAATGCAGAGGCCCTAAATATTAAATGTTACAATCTTGCAGGTCATATGACTTTGGCTTTTGTTAGTACACAGTTATAATGAGATTTTATCAATAAGAATTGAATAGCGACCTTCGGGTTCGGAAATTTTATTGGGTCCTATTTCGAAAACTCAAATACTAATATCATTTACAAATATTTGTAACTTGTTTTTAAATGTACAAAACAACTTAAAATATGATCAGTAAGTACTTTATATCATTCTCATTATTAATTTGTATGAATATTTCTGGAAGGGCGCAACAGAAACAAAGTGAAGTTTTGATAATTAGTACAATACATGGAGCACATAAAATCAATCCAAATTATTCGTATGACGCTCTTTTTTCCTTTATTGAAAAATTTAATCCAGATATAGTTGGTGTTGAAATTAGGAATGAAGACATTGATAGCTCTTTATCCTATTTAAAAATAAATTATCCGTATGAGATGTACGCTCCTATTTCTAAATATGCTGAAAAGAAAATTTTTGGTTTTGATTGGCTGGGGGAAGATATAATCGGAAAGCCAATACCTGAAAATTATTGGAAGGAGCAAAGCATTATAAAACAACTACAGTTAAAATTAAACAAGGATAGCAGTTTAAAAAATAAGTTATCTGTTACAGATATTATTCAGGAAGAAAAGAAAAAATTGGTGTTAAATTCTACACTTACTGAATTAAATGATGGCAGATATGATATAATCAATGCTATATATTATTCACAATTAGAGCTCTTATTAAAAGACACCGAATATAAAGCGATAACTGATTTTTATAAAAAAAGAGATCGAATGATTGCTAATAGAATAATTGAAATAGTGAAAAAAAATAGAGGTAAAAAAATGATTTTTTTGATAGGAGCTGATCATAGAGACTTCACCATTAAAAGGGTAAAAGAGGAGCTAAAAATTCCTCTTGAATCGGTTCATTAATATTGAGCTATTAAATCAGTCTAAATTTAGTTATGTCTATTAAAACAACGTGTGATGTGCCCGATTTATGGTTAACACATAAAGATGCACTGAAACATTTTATTCTTAAAAGGGTAAAAGACAATGACCTAGCAAATGAAATTTTGCAGGAAACTTTATTGAAGGTTTATAAGTATTGCACTGAAAAGAGAGGAATTAAAAACATCAGAAGCTGGCTTTTTCAAATTGCTTATAACAATATAATGGATCACTATCGCAATCAGACAAAATTCAGCAATAGTTCTGCGTTTCCAGAATTGGTAACAGAAGACACTAACGAAGCGTATAAAGATGCGTTGAATTATATTCTTCCCATGTTAGCTTTCCTGCCTGAAGACTATTCTATCCCCTTAAAAATGGCAGATATTGATGGATTAAAGCAGGCCGATATCGCAAAAAAGCTAGGTTTAACCCTGACCGCCGTGAAATCAAGAATTCAAAGGGCTAGAAATTTATTGAAAGCTGAATTTATGACCTGCTGCAATTTTGAAACAGATAAACAGGGAACTATTATTTCATTTTCGATAAAAGAGAGTTGTGCTCCACTACAAATGCATAAGAAAAACCTCCCCTATTAGTTTTTTCAATTTTTTTTGCATCTTTTTTCATGGTCCTCCGTCTTGATGATGAATCAAAAAATAAAACCATGAAAAGATTTCACGTTCACGTTAGGGTGAAAAATTTAGACGAGAGTATTGAATTTTATACGGCATTGTTTAATACATCCCCGGTAGTTGTAAAGAATGATTATGCTAAATGGATGTTGGAAGATCCAAGAATTAATTATGCAATTTCTACAGGTCATGCAGAAACAGGAATAGAACACCTGGGTTTACAGGTAGATTCAGAAAAAGCTTTAGAGGAAGTGTATCAACATATGCAAAATGCCAAAGCCCTAATTAGGGAAGAAGGGGAATGTACCTGTTGTTATGCTAAAAGCCAAAAGTCATGGATTACAGATCCGCAAGGGGTAGATTGGGAAGCATTTTATACCCATGGAATCTCAACGGTATATGGGGAAGGGATTAACGCAAAATTTTCACCAGAAGCAATGTCTCAATGGACGGGCAATGACAGTAAATCAACCAGTATATTATAATCATTAATCTATCTTTTATGAAATCTTATATATTCACATTTGTATTAATCGTATTCGGTTTATTATCCTCAAAAGCGCAAGCGAAAAGTTTTTTCTTTACCACTTCTGATAGCGTAAAACTATATGTTGAAATTGCTGGGAAGGGCAATCCCTGTGTATTTGTGCATGGGGGCCCTGGTAGTAGCAGCAATTATTTTAAAGCAACCGGAGCAGCGCCACAAGTGGAGGAGAAAGTTCAAATGATTTATTATGATCAACGAGGTGGCGGGCGTTCTTCTTCTCCTAAAAACAACAATTTTTCTTTGCAGAGAATGCTATTAGATCTGGAAGAACTAAGACAGTTTCTTGGTTATCAGCGATGGGCAGTAATGGGTCATTCTTTCGGAGGGACTATTGTAGTACCATATGCAAAACAGTATCCAAAAAGCGTTAGTAAACTCATATTGGCCCATGTAACACTGAATATAAATGAATCCATTTTAAGTCATATCCAATTTGGAATAAAGGAATTAAAGCTAACTGATTCTGCAGCCTTACTCAATAGTTCAACTCCAATTATGCAAAGACTGAGCAAAGTACATGACACTTTATTCAAAGCAGGTGTATGGTATAAACTTATGTATAGAAATCAACAGGAGAAGGATATAAATGATGGGTATGATAAATTCATGGTGAATAGAAACTGGGATTTTGCCAATCAGGTTTGGTCTATTCAAGATTATTTCCAAGATTTTAGATTAATTACATCTAAAATAACCTGCCCAGTTCTGATTATTGCTGGCACAAAGGATTATGCTATTGGCCCTGAGCATTATAAAGGTTTTGCTTTTAGTAACAAAAAAATTCATTTGTATAGCGGAGGTCACGCATCTTTCCAAGAAGAACCACAATGGTTTGCTGAAAAATTTATTGGGTTTTTTGAAAAAGCAAATAAGCACCTAGAGTAACAACTACCCTTACCTATTCCGTCCTTATTGGAGTCTCAAAAGGACTTGCTGTTTCAAATACAAGGCCAATACTTATACCTTGGGCATAGAAAACTTCCACATGATTTGGAGACAGTTTGGTTTCATACCCATATTTGTATCCAAAAATGGAATTTAATAGAAATAATCACCATGATTTGATATTTCATGTATTTTTAATTAAAGTCCAGTGAGAATGGAGCCAACCCCTCAATCCATTAAAATAGAGCTTCAAACACTCTATTCTATTTATCAATCTTTACCCCAGCCTACTTTCATTTGGAAGTACGAAAATGATGATTTTCAGTTAGTAGGGTTTAATCAAGCAGCCACAAAATTTGCAAGCAACCAAGTTGATCAGCTGCTCAATAAAAAAGCAAGTGAATTATATAAAAACGATCAAGAAGTAATTGACGACCTACATCGTTGTTTAAAAGATAAGAATTCTTTTCAAAAGGAAATTAATTACCATTTTAAAAGCAAGGATTCAGAAAAATACATACATGTTCGTTATGTATATGTAAATGATCAAATAGTCGTTGTTCAGCCAGAAGAAATAACGGAAAGAAAAATACTAGAACAACAACTTTTTGCAAGTGAGAACAGATTCCATAGTCTAGCAGATAATTCTTTAGTAGGAACTTTCATTATTAAAAATCAAATTTATACTTATATCAATAATGAATTTGCTAAAATATTTGGCTATTCAATTGATGATATAGTTGGTAAAAATCAAAATGATTTAATTGTAGAAGATGATAGAGGCATTTTACAACAATACCTATCTGAAAATATTGGTAATGAAAAAAAGTATTCATGTGAATTAAGGGGACTACATAAAAATAATTCAATCATTGATATTGAGTTTTTTGGTACTATCAAAAACATTAATGGTCAAGAAGCAACTTTAGGTGCAATTTTAGATATTACAGAAAGAAAGAAATCAGAGCGAAGGCTGTTAGAAGCCCAATCCGCTGCTAAAATAGGAAGCTGGGAAACCGACTTGTCTAATTTAAGTGTGTATTGGTCAGATGAAACTTTCTCTATTTTTGAATTAGATAAAAGTATTTTTAAACCCACTCATCATTCGTTTTTAGATGTTGTACATCCAGAGGACAGACAAAAGGTAGATAATGCTTTCAAGTCTTCTTTTGTAACATCGGTATACAACACCATTCAGCATAGAATTTTAACCCCCAATGGGAAAATAAAGTTTGTTGAGGAAAGATGGAAGGTTTCTTTTGACAGGAACAACTTACCTATTAGGGTTTTTGGTACTTGTCAGGATGTTACTGAAACGATTCAATATGAGGAAAAGTTGGCGCTTTCTTCCTTAATTGTTAATTCATCACATGATGTAATTCTGAGTATTACCTTGGACGGCACAATTACTTCATGGAACAAGGGTGCTGAAAAAGTGCTGGGCTATAACAGTAAAGAAGCAATAGGTCAATCTATATATATGCTTATTCCTCCTGAGCTTCACGAAGAGGAAATAAAAATAAACGCTAGTATTAAAGAACGAAAAGTAATTGATCGGTATGAAACCGTTAGGGTAAAAAAAGATGGATCCATAGTTGATGTTTCACTAACAGTTTCTCCTATTTTAAATGAACTCAATCAAGTGATAGGGGCATCTAAAATCATGCGGGATATATCAGCTCAAAAGGTAAGTGAATATGAGAAAGCTCAAATGATGAATGATTTAATTCAAAGAAATAAAGACCTTGAACAGTTTGCTTATATTGTTTCTCATAATCTTCGTGCGCCGGTTGCCAATATTATTGGGGTAACCAATTTTATGAAAATGCCCGATATTCAACCAGAGGAAAATAGTCAAATGGTCAGTGCCTTAAATAAATCTGTTGTGGCACTGGATAATGTAATAAAAGACTTAAGTCTAATATTACAAATTAGAAGAGAAATTAATGAACAGAAAGCATTGATACAGTTTTCTGAAATAATGGATGAGATTCAGCTTGCAATAGAAAATTTAATCCAAAAAGAAAGAGTGGAATTTGTCTTAGACTTTTCAGAAATAGACGAAATTAATTCCATTAAATCTTATATCTATAGTATTTTTTATAATTTGATTTCAAACAGTATTAAATACAAACAACTCGATGTTCAACCCACTATTAAAATAAAGTCTTACTTGATTGATAAGCAAATTGTTCTTGTTTTCAAAGACAATGGTTTGGGTATTGATCTTAAAAAGAACAAAGACACGGTATTTGGTTTGTATAAGAGATTCCACTCTCACACAGAAGGGAAAGGAATGGGGCTATTCATGGTGAAAACACAAATAGAAACACTGGGCGGAAAAATCAGTATTAGAAGTGAGACCAATAGGGGAACTGAATTTAAAATTGAACTGCCACAAGAAACAATCCGATGAAATAAAATTAATCCTTAAAACACCCCACACTTATATTTTAATAAACTCTTGTCTTTATTTAATGTGTAGTATAAAGAGACTTCATTGGAGTAACGTAATTGCCCTGCAGTAATTCGGTTACTAAAACTCATATCGTTGGTATAACCCAATCGCCAATAATTCCATTCAATACCAATATAAGGAATGATACTTTGATCGGTCCTGTACCAGGCACCTAAATATAATTCAACATAAGAACGCAATGCATCTTTAATATAATGGCTGTAAGCCCCCCCAATCAATAATTGATTAAAATTTGTTTGTTGTTGAAATTGAAAACTTGCATGAAATGTTCCAGCGTATCCAACTGGGCTCATCATGCCGCCATGAATTGTTTTGCGTAATGGCGATATACTAGTACTACTGCCAAACTCTTTTTGAGCTTGAAGTAGATTAAACAATGACGCACCAATATAATAGTGGTGTTCGCTGGTAGGCGCATATTGAAATAGAATTCCTGTATTAATATCAACCGCCGATTTACTTAAATTATTATTTAGTAAAATGTCTCCACTAGGAAGCGTAAATCCACCGGGAGTTAGTTGGTCTTCAAATTGAGCATTGGCAGCATTGAACCTTCTATTGCTATAATTGCTTTGAAACCCTATTGTGATAGATCTTTGTTGTTCATCATCTAATCCTTTCATATACGAAAGCGAAATACCCAAATTATTATTGGTGATAATTTTATTACCCGTTTGATCAGACAGTAAAAGAACACCCATACTCAGCCGATCAATCGATTTAATTTTATTGGCTAATAAATTAAAATCTACTGAAAGGGTTTTTGTATTATAGGCATTATTATAGTCTGCGTTTTGAGAACGAATATTACTCACCGCTCTCATGGTTCCATTAAAGTTTCCTGTTAATGCTGGGTTCAGGGTTAATGGTGAAGAAAAAAATTGAGAGAAGCTGGGGTCTTGCGCTTTTGCAAAATTAATTAATGATGCTAGTAATGCAAAAGCCAGCAATGCACGGATTAAAAATGTATTCATTGGCTGTAGCATCATCTGAGTAGCGTAATATTTCCTTTATATGTTTCTGTTGTACCGTCTGTAAGTAATACTATTAGTTGATAAATATAGGTCCCTGCCTCTGCGGGCTTTCCGTTATAAGTTCCATCCCATTCATCCGTATAACTATTGGGTAAATTTCCTGACTTATTAAATACAGTAGCTCCCCACCTACTCATTATTCTAAACACTTTAACTTGAGTTACTTCTTTACCTG
>CAZTDV010000028.1:0-45613 GCA_964612195.1 uncultured Sediminibacterium sp. | reverse complement strand
GTACCGAAGGCCCCTCTCCGGGTGCCCCCCCGTGGAAGGACCCAGAAGGGTGGGGGGTGCCACCTCCCCACGCCCAGCACACACGGCACAGGGCGCACCAGCATGCTCACGACGGCGTGCGCGATCTCGTCGCCGTTCGGTATCCTCGCTCACTCCCCACTCGCTTCCCATGAGGCCGAGAAGCTCGTGGCGGAGCTCGACCTTGGACCAGTCGACACGCGCCTTGTCGGCCAGGACGTACGTGCGCAGGTCGGCAGGCCAGACACGCCAGGCGCCGTCGGTCATGCGAGCCGTCAGATACTTGCGGCGAACGTGCGCCATGAGTGTTGGCACCGTCCTCCCCGTCAGCTGCCCACACGTCGCCAGCGTGAGCTCCACTCGCAGCTCGGCGAGCACGAGCGCGAGCACATCGAGACGGGCATAGACGGCCTTCGGCGTGCGCCGATACCCCATCTCAGCAAGGTCACGCACAAGGCGGCGCACGCTGCGTTCGCCAGCGTGCATGCGCAGGTGTCTGTCCTCGGTATCGGTCCACGCTCGCCCGTGCACCGACGCACGCTCAAGCACTCCGCGCACCTGACGCTCGCTCAGGCCTAGGCGCCGAGCGATGCGCTCGCGTCCTATCCGCCTCTCTCGCGAGAGGCGCAGGATGTCCTCGCGCTGCGAGTCTGTGACATCGCGACGGTAGCTCACGCATCACCACGGCTGAGTGCTCGCCTTGGACGCTGCTCCCGCTCCTCGCGCTCAGCATGCAGTTCATGCGGCTCCATGGCCTCGAGTGTGCCACCGTTCGCCCGCTTGAGCTCGAGCGGCTCGGGCTTGGGACCGTAATTCGTCTTGACCACCGAGAGCTTCAGACGCGCCCGATTCGTGCTCTTGTCATGCGGCTTGATGGACTCGAGGAAGCCCACCCATCGAGCGCCATCGACGAGCGCCGAATGCCCACGGACGACGGCCTGCGTGCGTGCCGCTCCGTCCTCGCTCAGGGCGCTCTTGTTCGTGTGGTGCGCGACGATGACCGAGGGATCGCCGTCGAGCTTGGTGAGCACCTCGAGCAGCTGGATCACACGCGTCGCCGCATGTGCATCGGTCTCGATCTCCGGCCCTCCCCACCGGCTCAGCGGGTCGAGGATAATGGCACGCCATGGTCCGGTAGCAGACAGGCGCTCGACCAGCGTTCGGTGCCATGCACTCGGCTCGCAATCGCGTGTCAGCAGCGCGACGTCCTGGCCCATGAGCGGCAGCGGAACGACGTGCCGAGCGACCTCCGAAAGCATGTATGCGGCCTCATCACCGCGTCCAAAGACGCGCGCAGCTGCCCAGATGCGGCGACGCATCTCGGCGATGTCCTCCTCGGCGAGAGCGAGCAGGACACGCCCCTTCTTCGCGACATGGTAGCGCCCGAGCCAATGCGTTCCGGTTGCGATTGCGAGCGCGAGCTGGATGAGCGCGTAGCTCTTCCCGGTGCCACCAGCTGCAGCGAGTAGGCCCACGCGCCCCTTCGCGAGGAAGAGCTGGTCGCCGTAGTCGGGATGCCGGAACGTGATCAGCGGCTCAGCCGGCGGAGGCGCCTCGGTGAGCCACATGTCGTCGCCTGCGTCATGCATCGAGCGAATGTCGAACGTCGCCGCCAAGCGTGCTGCGGACATCGCGGCGCCGAAATCGAGATCGGCGCGCTGAACGAACGCGCTGACGTCGTCCATGTCCTCGTGCGCCGATACCTCGATTCGCTTGGCCGCTTCGATGACGCGCCGAAGCCGCGCCTTGTCGCGGACGATCGCGCAGTAGTGTCCGAGATTGGCCACGGTCCCGCTGCGGTCGAGCAGATTGCCGAGCGCGCTCACGCCTCCGATGCGCTCCCACGTGCCCCGGTCTTTCAGCGCCTGCGCAAGCGTCACGGGATCGATTGCGACGCCCCTCTCGCGGAGGCTCACGAAGCCCTCGAAGACAAGCCGATGGCGGTCCGAGTAGAAGTCCTGGGGCGCCAGTATTGAGCCGATGACGGTCATCGCTGCCGCGTCGCAGAATGCTGCCGCGAGCACCTCGCGCTCAGCGTCGAGCGAGTGCGGCGGCTTCGGTTTCACCGAGAGCTCGAAGTCGGACTGGACGTCAAAGCCGAGTCGCAGTGGCTCCCCATCGTCGCCTGGGTGCGGCATGCTCTCGGTCCATGGCGGCGGATCGTCGATGGCCATCATGCGAGCCTCTCAGTGCCAGCGACGGGCAGAGGCTTCGGCGGCATTCGGTACTCGACCCGAGGCGGAGGCTTGGGTCTCGGGCCCTCGGGCTCTGGCGGCATCTTCTCGCGGCACGACGGGCAGCACGTGTAGCGCTCGAGGCCGCCGACGAAGTCCACGCCGCACTTGCACTGCTCTGGGACCTCCCAGGGCATCCGGTCGCCGCACAGGCTGCGAAGGTCTGTAGCGCCGTCAGGCGCGGCTGGTCCGTCTCCCCGCACTGGTTCTCCGGGCGGCGCGCCCCCCAAGGGCGCAGCAGCCGCCGACGGTTGAGGCTCCCTATCGCGCACGCGCGCGGGGGTAGCTTCATGCTCTCTCTCGCGCGTGGGCGCGAGAGAGTTCGGTGTTCGGTGTAAGGGCCTGTCGAGACCCTGAGCAGACCCTGGGGGGTACCCTGGGGGGTACCCTGGGGGGTACCCTGAAACGTCACAGGGTCTATTCAGGGTAGGGCTCAGGGTAGACCCTGAAAAGTGACCCCGAGACCCTGAGACTGTTTTTCGCAGGGTAGACCCTGGGCCATCCTCAGGGTCTAGGTCAGGGTCTACCTTGACGGCACCTCGAGTGCTCGAACTGATCGCTCGGCCCTTTTTCCCGCCTTCACGTTGGGCGTTTTTCACCCTCAGGTAGCGAGTCGCACCGCAGACCCGCCACTGGTTTCCGTCGCGCTCGATGAACCCGAAGGCCTCGAGCTCGGCCGACAGGTCGAGGCGGCTGAAAAACCCAGCAAGGTGGACGTCGGTGACGTGGTCGACCTCCTCGCGAAAGCACCAGGCCCAAAGCTGTAAGAGCCCATAGCAGACGTCGCCAGGGCCCGTGCGAGCGGCCGAGGCGACCAGCGGCACCTTGTTGAGGGCGTCGAGCTCGAACGCGATATAGCCAGCCATCACAGCACCTCGTCTCGGTCGTCGATTCGATCACGGCGACGCTTACCGGCGGCTGCCTGTTTGGCGAGGTACTGGTCAGTAGAAAGCGCTTTGCCGTGTTCGCGGAGCCACTCAAACACCTTCGCCTCGTCGAGCAGCACCTTTCGCCCGAAGCGCACGACGCAGGTGTTGAAGCCGGTGGACTCGCCGAAATGCAGCGCATGCCGGAGGCCGCCTTCCGTAGCCCATGGGTGCTTCTTGCGAAACTGGGCGATGGTCAGAAGAACAGGGATCATCACATCACCTCGTCAGCGATAGCAATCGCCAGCAGCGCACGCGCGCCGCACTTGGAGCACTCCACCTCGACGCCCGTCGGCTCGTGCCAGACGCGCTCCATGGCCCCGCAGGAGCACCCAGCGAAGCCCACGGACCTCTCGGCCTTGCCCTTGCGTCCGGGCTTCAGGGCGTCCACTTCACGCTGCCATTGCGAGCCGCTCATGCGCGCCTCTCATTCGTTGGCCGAGTCTCGGCGAATTGCTTGTGCTCACAGCTTCCCGCGCTTTTCCATTCTTTGGACGGAGAATTGGTGAGCTTGATCAGAGCGCGGCGCACACGCGCGAGCGCGAGTCGCTCTTGCGGCGGAACGACACTCGCGCGCACCACGCGAGCCATGGATTCGTCGACGACACGAAGGAGTGCCTGCGCCTCCATTGGAGTCAGCGTGAAGGCGTGCCGGCTCATTTCGCATCGTCCTTTGTGACAAAAGGAGCCCGGTCCGGAGCTGCGTCACAGGACAGCTTCGGACCGGGCTGCAACGTCGAGCCGTCACTCGACGCAAGTGCTTGTGCGGCGCTGAGTGCGTCGCGTAGACGCTCGTTCTCGGTGCGCAGGGCCTCGACCTCGCGCACGAGACGCGCGGCCACAGCCCAGTGAAGAGGGCGCTGGGTGTCGATGCGGCGGTGGATGTCCGCGAGATCGAGCGGGGTCACCGGCGACTCCGAAACGCTCGCACCAGGTCGCCGCCGAATAGGCAGACGAAGAGGACGCACGTGACGACGCATTCCTCGGTGGTCATCGGGCCGCCTCCCAGAACGACCGCAACAAGGATGACGCCGCGGCCTGGATTCGGGCGAGCCTGAGACGGCATTCGATGTGCCCGATGATGGCTCGTTCTTCGCGGGCGTAGAGCGCAGCAAGCGGCGCTCTATATTTCGTCGCGAGGTGATCGAGGTATTCGGCATTGGCCTGACAGAACACGAGCTCGTGCGAGAGTCGCGCGACAGTCCGATCGGGCCGAATGAAGCGGTTTCGAGTGCGCATCATGCGGCCACCTCTCCAGCCTCAGATGCGGTCGCGAGAGCAATTGTCCGTCGGTGCCCAGGGACCCCCCTCCCGAACGCCACAGGCGACCTGCGAGAGTGCGGTCTGACGATGCGATTCGAGTCGCACCGCCAGACCAGATCCGCGAACAAGGATGGCTGTCCTATGTCCGAGACCTCCCGCAACACCGCTTCCGCGATGCCCGAGAACGTGCGCGCATTGCTCGCCAGCAAGCGCGACGGAGTCCGATGTGGCAACGTCGACGGTGTGCCCGTCGTGCGCGTGCGTCGCACCCTGGTCGACATCGATGCCGAGACGGTTCTCGCGATGTTCCGGGTGGGCATGCTGATCGGCGCGAGGCGCGATTGGATCTTCGCGCGGTAGGCAGCCTCGCCCGCATCCCATCGCCGTGCTACCGTGGACGCTCCGTCACGGAGTGGACCATGCGGCGATTGCTGGTGTGCATTGGGTTGGCGTTGGGTGGATGCGCCGATGAGGCCGAAGTCTCGCAGTCCATCATCCCCAAGACGGTATGTGAGCGCGCCACGCTGGGTATCTGCAAGGCGCTGGAGAAGTGCGCCGGGTTCTCTCCGTGGGCCATCGTTGGCGCAGGCGAGACCAAGCTCAGCGCTCCGTTTGGGCAGCCGCAGGTCTGCCAACAAACTCTTCTCAGGGGCGAGTTTCGCGAGCCTTCGATATTTTCCATCCACGGAACGCCGTTCAGTTGCGAGGGGCGGCAAGACTTCGCATTCTCCGAATGCATCGATGCGCTTGAGACGACTGGATGTCAGAGCTACCAAGTGAGCTCTGGCCTTGGAGGCTGGATGTCCGACGGCTTCGCGAAGGCGGACGTCCATCACACGCTTGAGGATTGCTGGGACGACCGCTAGGCTCATGCCCCCGCCTCCGGAAGCCGAGCCAACATCCCCTCGCAGACGTCACGCAGCGCCGTGAGAGCGCTCCGCACCCGCCCGGCCTCCTGCTCGTCGACGCGATGGTCCGCAGTCGCTGCATGGACCTCCTTGCCAACGCGTGACGCGTGCTCGAGCAGGTCCCAGATCCCCGCCTCCAACGGCACGGGCGAGATCGTCGGCCGTGACCGCGGCACGACCTCGTAACCGAGCTCATCCGCGATAGCGCGCAGGGGCTCGACGTTCCCGAGTGCATCGCAGACGGCCGCGAGCGCATCGGACGGAAGGTGATAGGCCCGCAGGCCGTCGTCCGAGAACCAGTGCGAGACCGAGGTCCGGTCCACGCCCGTGAGTGCCGCAATGCGGCCGACGGCTCCGCGGTCACGCTCCGCGAGGCGCGCGCAGAGACGCGTAATCCGTCGCTCAAGCGGCATCGGTCTGCCCACCTTCCGCGGGTTCAGTGTGGGCGAGTGAGGGACGAACGCTCTCATCATGCCCATCGACCACGAAGGCCTCGGGATGCCACTCCTCGAGGGAGGCCAGGAGTGCCTCAGCGGCCTTCCTTCGGCCCAGCCTCGGAACCAAGACGCGACCTGCAATCTTAGCCATAGCCCTGGTCGTCGCTGGCATGCCCCGAGCGATCTCGCTGGCGTCGGACCGACCGATGAGGGCGGGGGCAGCAATCAGGCGCTGGGGCTTGGTGTCGCGGAAGAGCTGGCGAATGGTCAATCGAGCCATGGCCGCGTTATCCGCCAATTACGGACAGTTGGTCAAGTCAATTGTCCGCGGCCCGCGGAGTATGCCGTTGCCGGAGAGGGTCGCGATACGCTCCGGCCCATGTCCGACACCGACGATGACGACGCCGATATCAGGCGCCCATGGACGCTCGGCAAGCGCGTGCGCCTCGCGATGCGCCTCAAGGGATGGGCCGGATGGGGCGCACAGCAGAAACTCTGCCAAGCGAGCGGCATCGGTCGCAGCTATGTGTCCGCGATCCTGGGTGACGGAGAGAAGATGCAGAACCCCCCTCCCGGAAGGACCCAAAGGGTGGGGCCTGGCCTCGACCCGCACCCGAGGCCGTCCCGCGTCGTCGACGTGCACCGCCCTCGCGCGCGCGGACTTACGGGCTTTGCGGGTTTCCCGAGGCCCTCGCGCGCGTGTGATACGTGCACATCATGCGGCCCGGCTCGCCACGCTCGGCCGCCTCGGACGCGGTGTTCGGCGACTTCGACGCGTGCACTTTTTCAGCCGGGCGACGCCGGCCCCGTAGCTCAGCGAAGGGGGCGAGCGACGGCCGTACCTACACTACCGTTCCGTTCCCCGTACCCGCGACGGCCCGCGCACCCGCATGAAACCTAGAAACCTGTCCGCGTAGAGGGGGGAGTGCACCCCGTTAGAGGGGGGAGTGCTGGCCGGTAGAGGGGGGAGTGCTCGGAAATCCTCACTCCGACGGCTTCGTGCGCTTTGCCCCTCGGCGTTTCGCCTGCCCTGTCGGTTGCGCCTCCGCCAGCTTCGCCAGCTTCGCCAACCGTCCATTCTCGCGGCCTGCCGCCCGCCGCTTCCCTTGCTCGAGCAGAAAGCGCCACTCCAAGTCGTGCGCCGGCGCCAGGACGAAGTGCCACGGCTCCGGCTCAGCAATGAGCGCCGGCGCAAGCTCGCTCTCGCCCTCGAGCCAGGACGCGAGCACCTTCGGCACCGTCGACACAGGAAGCCCCACCTCGGCCGCGAGCTCGCGCCAGTCGGCCAGCGTCAGCACAATCGCGCCGTGTGCCGCGAGCTCCTCGGCCCTGTCGACGCACTCGAGCAGGAAGCGCCGTTGCAGCGTCCACACCGCGCCCGCCTCATTCAGCCGCACCGCGCCCGTTGGCGGCTCGAGCCGTAGCTCAGGCACCAGGCGCCGCGCTATGCGCGCGCTCGAGCTCGTCTTGCCCTCGTCGGCCAGCTCTCGCGCGTAGTCAGGTGCCAACGGCGTGTTGAGCGTGAAGGCCACTTCGCCGCGCCGCAGGTGATTCCCGCGCTTCACCGACAACGCCCACAACGCCAGGCCCTTCGCGTAGGGCGTCGACCACACCACCGACGCGCCCGCCTCGGCCATGAACGGCAACGCGCTCGCGTCCTTCTTCGTCGTGCATCCGAGACTTGCCGCGAGCCCTTCATAGCCGCCCTCGTACCGGACGCGCAGCGCGAAGGGGTCGCCGCGCTCTTGTTGCTCGTGCGAGCGTAGCACCAGGCTTCGCACGAGCCGGTGCCCTGTCACCGAGCCGAATAGCCCGAGGCCCTTCCGCGTGTCCTCGTGCGTCGTCATGCTCCCCGACACGAGCGCAATGCGCCCGAGCTCGTGCCCCTTGTCGTCGACCACGCGCCCGTCGTCGAGCACCGGCAGGACTTGTTGCCGGCGCCACACCGGCATGAGCACGTCCGCCACCGTGGCACGGACAACCGCCGGACGGCTGGACTTCGCCCGCTCTCGCTCGGCCTTCACGCTCGCCAGGACAGCCAGCGCAACCGCCAGCACCGCGGGCGGCATGTCCGCCCTGGCGCCGAGCTTGGCCACTTCCTCGGGCCCGCCGTGCAGCTCAGGCACCAGGCGATACGGAATCCACCGCCGCCACACCTTCGCTGGCGTGTCGCCCAGCTCACCGGCGCGTACGTCCGCCGCCGCTTCTTTGCAGTCGAGCTCCTCGAGCAGCTCAGCGACTACCGCGTCCAAGAGCAGAATCGGGCCCTTGGTTCCCGGCTCCGTCACCAGCTCGCCCTTCGCGTCCACCGCGACTTCGGAGCTCGCGAGCCGCTCCTCGGTTCGCTCGGCCCGATAGTCCGGTGAATCCGCGAGGCTCTTGGGGATGGGCCTGTCCCGCAGGAACTTGAGCCGCCCAACCACGTCGCCGCTTTCCGCCAGGTAGGCCTCGAGCTCGCGCGACTCGCCCGTGTACGCATAGAACGTGTTGCGCTCTATCAGCTTGCGCGCCTCGAGCCTGGCCCTCACCCTCGCCTTGATAGCCGTCGCCAGGCTGGCGACTTCCTCGAGCTTGGCCCCGGCGTCGAGCACGGTTGCGGCAACGGCAATCAGGTAGGATGAAGCCCCCTCCGTCCGTGCCCGCTGAATGTCGGCCAGCCTCTCGAGCGTCAACGTGGCTTGCAGGCCCAGGTGCAAGTGCGAGTCGAGCGCGCTTTTCACCCACGAGTGAGAGTGTTGCAGCTCATACGTCCAAAGGCTCGCCTTGATAGTCGTCGCCAGGCTGGCGACTTCCGCGGCCTCGCCACGGTATGCAGAACCCGTCGCCTGAGACGCGTGAAAAGCTGTCACTGGCGCTCGGCGTTCCGCCTTGGGCTTGGCAGGGAATGGCGCGGTTCGGGTTGACGACGATGGCGGCCGAGAGACGGCTTCGGGAGTGGGTCGGATAGAATTTCCGCTTATTGCGGAAATAGCGCTTGACGATTGTCCGCCAATCACGGACAACGGCTTCCGTACCCGGCACCCGCCGGGAGGAGGCAGAGCATGCAGCCCGTCACCCAGCCGCCAGTCGTCGTCACCTATCCTCACGGCGCCATTCACGTCGTCTGCGTCGACGCTCGGCCGGCGTGTCCATGTTGCGAGCGAGGCCGAGGCGAAGGCGTGCGCCCTCGCGGCGGTGTCGCTGTGACCGCCACCGCAATCACTGCAACGGTCCCGACCGTCACCCTGGACGACCTGAAGAAGCTCCGCGCCTGCTCGGATGACGTCGCCAAGTTCAAGGCCGAGTTCGGTAGCTACGCCGAGATCACCGTCGAGAACGTCATGCGCGCATTCGCCGCGAAAATCGACGTCGACTGGTGGGCGATCGCAGTCTTCGGATCTGACTACCAGGCAGCGCTGGCGCCGCTCGACCGCGACTACCAGGCAGCGCGGGCGTCGCTCTACCGCGACTACCAGGCAGCGCGGGCGTCGCTCTACCGCGACTACCAGGCAGCGCTGGCGCCGCTCGACCGCGACTACGAGGCAGCGCTGGCGCCGCTCTACCGCGACTACGAGGCAGCGCTGGCGCCGCTCTACCGCGACTACCAGGCAGCGCTGGCGCCGCTCGACCGCGACTACCAGGCAGCGCTGGCGCCGCTCGACCGCGACTACGAGGCAGCGCGGGCGCCGCTCGACCGCGACTACGAGGCAGCGCGGGCGCCGCTCTACCGCGACTACCAGGCAGCGCTGGCGCCGCTCGACCGCGACTACCAGGCAGCGCTGGCGCCGCTCTACCGCGACTACCAGGCAGCGCTGGCGCCGCTCGACCGCGACTACCAGGCAGCGCTGGCGCCGCTCGACCGCGACTACGAGGCAGCGCGGGCGCCGGCGATCATCGCCCTCGCGGCGAAGCGGGTGCAGCCGTGAGCGTGCACACCCTCACCGAATCCCACCCACGCCTGCGCCTCACCACCGAGACCCGCCGCGACGAGCGCGAGGCACGCATCCCGCGCCTCATCATCCGCGCACCCGGCGATACCGGCGTGTGGCAGTTCCGTGCGTGCGTCTCGCGCGTCCGTGCGGCAGTCGAGGAACTGAGCGCCTCGGTCGTCTCCGGCGCGCCCTGGGACGTGCGGGAGCGGCAGTGCTGGGACCGTGGCTCGGGGGTGTGCGTGGCGCTCGAGCTGCGGACGTTCGGCGGCAGTGACCGAGAGGCGGATCTTGGGCTCGCGCTTTTGGCGCGGTTGGCTGACGAGATTGAGCGGCGGCAGGTGGCGGCATGACGCGCACCAACCGCGACTTCTACCCGACGCCGCCGTGTGCGGCGATGGCCATCGGCGAGTGGCTGCGCGCACGCGTTGACCGCATGGAGCTGCACTCTGGCGTGATGACGAGCGATCCGTGGCTCGACCCAGCCGCAGGGTTCGGCACGCTTCTGGAGTGGGCAGGCATCCCGCGCGAGTGTCGCCAGGCCAAGGAACTCGGCGACGAACTGTTCTTGTTGCACGAACTCACTACGCGCGTGCCTTCTGTCGACGCTGGCGTGGACGCGCTGACGACGCCGTGGCCCGGCCATTCGCACATTCTCGCGAACCCGCCCTTCGCCGATCTCGACGCGTTCGCCCGGCGCACGATCGAGCATCACGACCGTGCCATTCTCGCGTGCGAGTGGAACGTATGCGCGCTCTTCACGCCGGTTGGGTTCTGGCATACGAAGAACCGCCTCGACATCCGCGCACCGCAGCATGTGCTGCCGCTGACTTGGCGTCCCGATTTCCTGCGCGCGGACACCGGGACGTTCCAGGACTTCGTGTGGGCGGTCTGGGAGCGCCCATCAAGCGACGACCGAAACGGCACTCGCTGGGAACGGCTCGCGCGTCCGGCCGTGCCGCAAGCGGTGCTAGATGAGCACGACCGTCTCGCGCGTCTCGCGGCCGGACGGGAGCCTGCCAACCAGCTCGCGCTGGCGATGGGGGCCGCATGACCCAGCCCAGCACACAGCGCTTGATGCGCATATGGCGCCAATATCGCGCCGGACTCGCGACTGCCGATGAGGTCGTCGCGGCATGGATCGAAGCCACGAGGCACGCGGGCAACAGCGAGAACGACAGGGCGCGCGGCATCGCATGGATCACCAGCGACCCTGATGGGTTCGACGTCTATCTTCGGTCGTGGGGCGTGCGTGCGCCGGGTGAAGCTTGGTACGACAAGCGCTGGCTCGTCATCGACACCGAAACCACGGGCCTCGACGACGCGCGCATCATCGAGCTTGGCGCGGTCGTCATGCAGGGCGGCGAGGTCATCGCGCATCGCTCATCCGTGTTCGACCCGGGCAAACCGATCGACGAGGGCGCGACCGCGGCGCACGGCATCACCGACGACATGGTCCGCGGCCGTCCTCGGATCACGGACCCCAACCCAATCACCGGGCGCACCCCCGCGCAGGGGCTTGACCGCTTCGTCGCCGAGCACGATGCGCGCGTAATCGTCGGCTACAACGCGCTCGGCTTCGACCTGCCGATCATGCGGCGCGAGCTTGGCCACACATGGGACCAGATCGAGGCGTGTTGCCTCGTGGTCGACCCGCTCGTCGTCGTCCGCATGGACGGATGCGGCCGATACTGGAAGGGCCAGGGCCGGCACAAGCTCGTCAATGTCGCCGAGCGTTTCAAGCTCACCGCGCCCGTCGAAGGCATGCGCTCGACGGCTCACCGGGCCGTGTGGGACGCGGTCCTCGCCGGCCGGGTGCTCTGGCGTCTGCGCAAGCATCTGCCGGAGTCTGCCATCGAGTGCGCCGAAGTCATGCGCACCGAGAGTGCCAAGCAACAGGCCAACTTTGACGCGTGGAAGGCGTCGCAATCGAGGGTCGCATGATCGACTACGGCACCGTCCCGGGCGTCAATTTCTCGACGCTCAAGCACATGGCGAAGTCGCCGCTGGCCTACAGGCACGCGGTCGACAACCCGCGCGCCGATACCGCAAGCCTGCGCCTTGGGCGCTACGTTCACGCGCTCGTCTTCGAGCCGCAGAATGTCGACGCGTCATATGCCGTGTACGAGCACGGGGCGCGCCGCGGGAAGGTCTGGGATGCGTACTCGGATCTCTACGCCGACAAGACGATATTGACGGAGTCCGAGGCGCGACCGGCGCGCGACATGGCCGCAGCGGTCCGCGCACACCCTCTCGTGCGCCCCTATCTCGACGCGCCCGATGGCGTATTTGAGGAGGTGATCACGTGGGTCGACCCCTACACGCGGATCGCGTGCAAGGCTCGCCTCGACTGGCACATCAAGAGCCTCGGCGTGCTCGTCGACCTGAAGACGACGCGCTCTATCGAGATGCGAGCGTTCGGCGCCGACGTCGCGCGGTACGAATACCATTGCCAGCTCGCGCACTACGCGAACGGTCTGGACATCGCGCGCGGGTGGATGCCGCGCCGTCAGTTATTCGTGGCCGTCGAGAAGGCTGCGCCACACGACGTGCTCGTTGGCGTGGTCGACGAACAGGCCAAGGACCTGGCGCGCAATGCCGTGAGCGACCTGCTCGGACGCGTGGCCGAGTGCCGAGCCTCCTCGGCTTGGCCAGGACGATACGCCGAGGAGCAGACCGTGCAACTCCCGGGGTGGGTGTTCGGCGGCGAGCCAGAGATTGAGTTCGAGGGGGACGACGATGGAGCCCATTGACGTGAGCGGAACGATCATCGCGAAAAGCGATCAGCTCAACTCCGACGACCTGATCAGCGGTCCGATCACGGTCGAGATCACGGGCGTTCGGATGATGACGAAAGACCAGCCGATCGCGGTGTCGATCAGCGGAGGTCACCAGCCTTGGAAGCCATGCAAGACAATGCGGCGCGTGCTCGTCCATGCGTGGGGCGCTGACGCGTCCAAGTGGGTCGGCCGCTCGCTCACGCTCTATCGCGACGCGTCGGTGAAGTGGGCTGGCGATGATGTCGGCGGGATTCGCATCTCAGCGATGAGCCATATCCCGAAGAGGATCGCCCTCTCGCTCGCCGTGACGAAGGGCGTGAAGGCCAAGAACTTCGTCGACGTCCTCGTGGGGCCCGTATCGCACATGAGCGTCGCCGACTTCTCGGCCGCGCTCAACGGCGCCGTGCGCCTCGGGTGGACCCGCGAGCAGATCGCGCATGTCCTCGGATGCCGCTCGGCGGACGTGCCACCGGAGAGGCGCCGCGACTTCGCCGAGGCCCTCTCTGTGCCACCTCCAAAGGCCGAAGCAACCCCGGCCGAACCCAGTAACCAGGCGGCCGAAGCGCCGAAGGAAGCATGATGGACATCGGAACAATGACGCTCGTCGAGCGCGCGGCCATGGCGATCAAGTCGAGAGAGATCGTCGAGAATTTGACTGCGCTCGCCAAGAAGTCGGTCGAGCTCGTGGCCGTGACGCCCGAGACTTACCCAGCTGTGCACACGGCGCGGATGGCCCTCAGAGCCGCGCGGGTCGACATCGAGAAGCGCGGCAAGATGGCGCGCGAGGATGCGACCGCCTTCACGAGGGCGGTCATCGCCGAGGAGGAGCGGCTCGTCGCCATCATCGAGCCCGAAGAGAAGCGCCTCCACACAATCCAGAAGGCCTACGACGTCGATAAGAAGGCTCGCGAGGACGCGATCATCGCCGCGGAGAAGGCGAAAAGAGCCGCCGAGCTCGCGGCCGAGAAGGCAAAGCGCGACGCAGAGATTGCAGCCGAGCGCGCGGTCGAGGACGCGCGTCTCGCCGAGCAGCGGGCCGAGCTCGCGCGACGCGAGGCGGAGCTACAGGCCGCCGAACGCGCACGCGTCGAGCGCGAGGCCGCCGCGCGTCAGGCCATCGAGGAGGAGCGCCGACAAGCGCGCCTCGCCATCGAGGAGGAAGAGCGCCAGGCCCGAGCCGCGCGAGCAGAGGCGGATCGTGTAGCGCGTGAGGCCCGAGAGGCAGACGCGCGTGCAGCGGCGGAGGCGCAGCGAAAGGCGGACGAGGACCGGCAGACGGTACGCCGCGAGATAGAGGAGCGCGCCAAGGCCGTGCGCGCCGAAGAGCGTCGCATCGAGTCGTTGCGGGTCGCCGCGGAGCGAGAGGAGCAGCGGAAGGCCGACGCGGCAGCGCGTGCAGTCCGCGAGGCGGAGGAGGCCGAGCGCGCACGTGTCGACGCCATCGCGCGCGAGGAGGCGAGGCAAGCGGCGGAGCACGACGACGCTCGCACGTGGCTCGTCACATTCCGGGCTCGCTTCGGCCACATGGGCGAGTTCGGCGGTGTCATCGCCGCAATCGACGCGCTCATTCCGCGCGATTTCTGAGACCCAAGGCGCGGCGAATCTGGCCAAGAGCCGCCGCACCGTCAAAGCCGCGTCAGCCTCGCGCGGTGGGTAGATACAGCCGCGCACGCTCCTCGGAACTGGCCGAGGCGTGCGCGGCTGGAGGCACCTACGGAGAGCACCGACCATGACCGAGACGACCGAGACGACCGAGACGACCGAGACGACCGAGACGACCTCGGTGGATCCGGTCGTCGTGACACCCGAAGATGCGCCCGAGCTGTCCGCGCCGGAGCCGCCGAAGTTCCTGCGCCTCTACGGATCGACCACGCTGATCTGCGTCGACCTGACCGACGCAGAGCTTGGCGAGAAGGGTCAGAGGCTCGCCGAGCTATCGATCAAAAAGGCGAAGCTGCAAGAGCAGAAGCGCGAGAAGACCGCCGAGCTTGCCGACAGGATCAAGGGAATCCAGACGGACATCGACGACCTCGCGCAGGCGCTCCACAAGGGCACCGAAGAGCGCAGTGTGCCGACCGAGGTCCGCGCAATGATCGCGACGCAGGCGATCGACACCGTTCGCACGCTCGCGGACGGATCGCTGCGAGTGATCTCGTCGCGCCCGATGACGGAGGAGGAGAAGCGCAGGCACCTTCAGGGCGAGCTTCCGATCGCCGCACCGAGCGCGCAAGGTGACCTGCCGCTTGCGGGCGAGGTCGAGACGGAGGCGGCTCCCGCGGGCGAGGATGACGCCGGACCGCCCGAGGACGACGGGATCAACGAGACTCTCGGGCTGCCAGCGAAGTGGCCGGCAAAGTGGCGCGATGGCGAATGGAAGGTGCAGGGCTCCGACACGCCGCTCTCGTCTGCCGGCCTGCACGAGGTCTATCTCCGCACGCGCTCGGACGGGACGACTGTCGACGAGCTCGTCGCGCAGATCGATTGGCTCGACCGTCCGCGCATCAACCGCGCGCTCGCGATGCTCAAGCGCAAGGGCTTCGCCGCGAAGGACGAGGTTGGGCTCTGGGTCAGCACCGAGCCGACGGCGGCGCCCGCTCCGGAACCGGAGCCCGGGCGCGTGCAGGCGGATCCGGAGTCGGACGTGGGCCCGCGTCCGCAGCGGCGCGAGGCCGGCAACGGGGCGGACCTCATCATCAATGCCGCCGCCGAAGAGGGCGCTGCGTGGGTGATGCCAGCATGAACGTCATCCTCGACACCACGATCCTCGGCGAGCCGGTGGGACAGGGCCGGCCGCGGGCGGTGCGCATGGGGGCTCTCGGCGTCCGCATGCACGCGCCGAAGAAGTCGAGCGAGTGGCAGGCGCTCGCCGCGCAGCAGTTCGCGAAATGCTGGCCCCTCGTCGACTCTCACGGAGAGCCCGTCCGCCTGGTCGTCGTGGCCGTCGGGCCGCGTGCGAAGAGCACGCCCAAGCGCCTCGGGCGCGGACGCATGTGGGGCACGGCGAAGCCCGACCTGGACAACGTCGTGAAGGCCGTCGCGGACGCCCTCGTGCAGGCGTCCGTCCTGCGTGACGACACGCTTGTGGCGCAGATCCAGGCGTCCAAGTACGTGGCCGCGCACGGCGAAGGCCCGAGCGTGCGTGTGATGCTGGTCGGCGTCGAGCCGCTCGAGGCAGTGCCGTGGCCCGAGCCGGCGCGGAAGATGACCAAGGCGCTGGCCGCGACGTGCGCGCGGAGGTTCCGGACGGGCGAGTCGTTCGCGGTTATCGCTGCTGACGAGGGCATCCCGCAAGAGGCCGTCGAGGAGGTGGTCCGCGTCGCTCCGCCTCCTCGACGCAAGGCCGTCGTCATCCGCGAGAAGCAAGCCGCGCGCGACCTCGAGATCCGTTTTCCCGCATCCAAGTAGGACCCGTCATGACCGCCTTCGCCAGCCTCACCGCGCGCCCGCTGCGCAACGACACCGCCGCGAATCCGAGATGGGCCGCATGCACACGCGAGCTCGGGCGCGAGCCTTCACAGGGCGAGTTTGGCGTGTGGTGCCTTCGGAGGTGGGACGACTACTTCGAGGCCGTCAATCTGGGCACGCTGAAGGGGCTCGCGCGGGCGAGTGCGTGCCGGGCGCATGGGCGGGCGTTCGAGGCTTGGCTGGCGGGGCGAGGAGGTGGGGCGTGATCGATCTGTGTGACGGCGATGTGATGCGCCTACCATCCGTTCGATGCGTCATGGTGGACGGCGTTTCATGGGTCACGTTCAAGCCGCCAAAGGGCAAGGTCTTCCTCGCCATTCTGCTCGCGGTCGAGGACAAGGTGACCAACGAGAAAGCCCACGCAGAGGCTTGCGATGTCGCGCTTGGGAAGCTGATTCCCGAGTTCCAGCAGTATTTGGAGAATCGCAAAGCCGCTGTGTGCGGCGTGACGCCGCGCGATGCGCATACTTGCGATCGTGCCGACGCCAGCGGCGACGTTGATTGCGACGCGTGCGCCGGAGGCGGCTCGTGAACGTCCGCGACATCCTCGCCCGCTACGGAGTCAAGCCCGGGACGCTGCCGCTCGAAGGCGATGCAACGCCGCTTGCGGAGGCGCTGGAGGCGTACGTCGAAGGCTCCGCGCGCTTGGGATACCAGGCTGCGATGGAAGCCGATTTTGACGCCGCGCTCCGCGAGGAAATGGAGCGCAGGCGGCTCGCGACAGCACCCGACCTCGCCGACTGGGTGGCCGCTGCGTGCCGGTCGAAGCTGGGGGCGCCGGTCGCGGCGCCCGACAGCGCCGGCTATGGTTTCGTCTGGCGGCATGACGACATCGACAAGGACGTCGAGCTGCTCCTCTCCGACGGGCCCATCGCTGGGGTCGAAGCTACCGTTTGGCACGGTGACGGGCACGAGCACTTCGCGACGCCAGCGGAGCTGCGCGCAGCCCTCGACGCAATCGGGGTCGATCGATGATCGGCATGCGCATGCTCCAGCCGCGCGAGCTGTTCGCGGCGCAGGGTTTCCTGGCGAGCGAGCATGCGCAGCACCATAAGCAGAGGCATCCGCGCGAGAAGGTCTGCGCGGTGTGCGGAGCCACATTCGCTCCTCACCCGACGAAGCGCGCGAGGGCAGTCACCTGTTCGAAGGCGTGCGGGGTGAAACGTGCAGCCGCGAGTCGATCTAAGCTCACGGCCGAAGACGTTGCTGCGATTCGCGCGTTGCTCGCCGACGGTGCCAAGGGAATCGACGTGGCCGCTCAATTCGCCGTCACTCCAGGCAGGATCTCGCAGATCCGTCACTGCCCGCCCGTCGCCGCAGCGCTCGTGCGCGCGAACGTCGGGGCACGCGCGTGACCACTCGCTACCGAGGCGGCCCGATCATGCGCTACGGCGGAAAGGTGCGCCTGGCCGAGCAGATCGTGCAGCACCTTCCGCGCGCGCGAATGTACGTCGAGCCGTTCTTCGGTGCGGGCGGGCTCTTCTTCGCGGTCCCGGAGACGGCCTATCAGGTCGAGATCGTCAACGACCTGGACCATTCGATCGTGACGTTCTTTCGCGTCTTGCGCGAGCGACCGGCCGAGCTGCGCGCGGCATTGGAGGCAACACCCTACTCGCGCGAGGAATTCAGGCTTGCGCTCGAGCGCGCCGACGATTCGCTCGAGGAGGCGCGTCGCGTCTGGATTCGCGCGCGGCAGTCGTTTGCGGGCGTCGGGCGGAACTGGGTCGCTCCGCGCCCGAAAGACCCGCTCCCATTCCGACCGTACCAGGGCGAGGCGAACCTGCCGCGCCTCGACGAGGTTGCGCGGCGTCTGCGGGCCGTGGCGATCGAATGCGGCGACGGGATCGCGCTCATTGAGCGGCATGCGCTGCCGGGCGTGGCCCTCTACATCGACCCGCCATACCTGCCCGAGACGCGGCATACGCATGGCAACGACGCCTATCGGCATGAGCTTGACGCCGCTGGCCACCAGCGGTTGCTAGACGCCTGCAGCGCGGCCGCGGTGGGCGGCGCGCACGTGGCGATCTCGGGCTACCGCTCGGACCTATACGACTTCGAGCTTGGGGCCTGGCGCCGCGTCGACATGACCACGCGCGCGGGGCACCGCGGCAAGATTGGTACGCGCACTGAGTGTTTATGGATGTCGTATCCGACCGATGTCGAGATCGGATACCGCGGCGACATGCTCGACCTGGAGGCGCGGCCGTGACCCATGCTCGCCCCGATCTCTGCGCCGAGCTACTCTCTCGAGCCGAGGTGCTCGAACGGGACGCGGCTCTACTGCGCGAGGCGGCGAGCGCACTGAGCGGAGGGCAGACGTGGGACGAAAGCCGGCGGGTGATCGCGCTTGGATCCGGTCCCGCACGTGGGACGGAAAGCAGTACTGGGAGCTCGTCGCCGTCGTCGGAGGCGAGCGGGTTACTCGATCGTTTGCGAGCCAGGCAGAGGCGATCCGAGAGCGCGACATCTTCGCCGCGCAGATCGAAGGCGGCGCCGCCGAAAGGCCCGCGAGCTGGGACGGGCTGACCGAGGCCTTTATCGGGGCGCGCCGTCTGCGCCCTGGCTCCGCTGCCACCTACCGCTACCGCCTGGCCGCGGTGGCCACAGCCTTCGCAGATCGCGACCCGCTGGCGCTGAGCGCGCGCGACGGAGCGGCCTACGTGCTGGCGCGCGAAGGGCAGGGGCGCAGCCCGACGACGGTGCGCGGCGAGGTCGACGCGTTCGCGATCGTCCAGCGATGGTGCGTCGCCAAGGGCTGGATCCCGGTCGCGACATGGGACGCCGTCGAGCGCCCCGAGTTGCGGCGGCGCGAGACGCACCTACGGCCGGAGGAGATCGGCGCATGGCTCCGCGCCGCTGAGCGGCTCGGCAAGACGCCGCCAGGTGACGCGCTCGCCGAGGATTGGTCGAGGTGGCCCGCCGCGGCCTGGCTGCTGCTGCACGGGCTGCGATCCGCCGAGGTTCAACACGTGCTCGTGCGCGACGTCGATCTCGTTCACCACGCCGTCCACGTCGTCGATCGTGCGGGCGCCCGAACGAAGAGCCGAGGCTCTGAGCGTGTCGTGCCGGTGCTATCGCCGCTGGCGCTCGAGGCGCTCCGCTCGGCCGTCGAGGGTAGGGCCCTGGACGAGCCCGCGATCCCGATGGGACGTGCGAGCCGCGTCGAGCTCGAGGACGGCACGATCGTGCGCGATCCGGCCGCGTCGATCGCCGCGAGATCAAAGTGGCTCGCCCGCCGCTGCGCGACGACGTGCGAGGAGGCGGGGATCCGGCACCTGTCGCCGCACGCGCTGCGCCATACGGTCGCCACGTTGGCGATCACCTCGGGCGCCGACGTGCACTCGGTGCAGGCGCTGCTCGGGCACGAGGACGCCCGGGTCACGACGCGGATCTACTCGCACGCGATCGCCGGCGCCCAGGCCATGGGAGCGGCGCGCGCCGTCGGCGACTACCTCGACCGAGCCATTGCAGCGCGGCCAACTATGAAGGTGATCAGATGAGAGGAAGTTCTACGGTCAGCATCGGCGGTCTTGATTTCCGGTTACGCTGGTCCCGCCCGTACCGGGAGACACGATGCCCGCACCGCAGAGATATGGATCTCCGCCGGACGTTCATCGAACACGCTTGCGCTGCGCTCCATGAGCACGCCGGGGCGAACGGCGGCGAGATCGAGATCGTTTGGCCCAATACAGACGTGGTCTTTTCGAGCTTGTTGACATCCGAATTATGGCGCGTGGAAGTCGAACTTTGGCCGTCTCGCGCCACGCCCGAGATCTGGGTTCACACGCGGTGCCTGTCGGTCCGCGAGTTGGCGGATGCCGTCCGCGATGAGCCGGCGATGCGAATGTTGGAGGCCCGACTCAGGCTTGCGGCTAGCGAACTCCGTGCCGCTCGCAGATTTCGGTGGGGAATCGGTGGGGAAAAGGAAGAGGCTCCCGAACGAGCCCCGCGCGGCCGCCTAGAATGTGGAGCCTAGGGGAGTCGAACCCCTGACCTCTAGAGTGCGATTTTTGAGGGCGGCGGCCTCATGACTGCTCGGAAGTCGATTATTGCGGTGGGGCCCCCACCGATTCATCAGCGCACGAGCGGGCGTTCAGTTCAGAACCGAACTATTAGGAAACGCCTAATAGTTCGATGCGCGGCTATCCATGCGGTCCTTGTCGATTCTTTCTTTTTCCTATTGCACGCAATCTAAAGTGTGCACATAGTCCACTCACCAGGGCACGGAGCCCGGGAACGAAACGGAGAAAGACTATGTACCTCGCCCACTACACACCCGCCGACTCTGCCGACCTCGCCGCCAAGAATACCGCCGATCAGCTCAACGACGAGGCCGACGCGCAGGACCTCGCGACGATCCGCGCCAACTGCGCCGAGAATGGCCTCAACGCCAAGCTCAGCGACGAGCCTGGATTCGCTCGCGGCTGGGTCAAGGCCGACGGCAATTACACTCTGAGCTGAGGCGCTCTTGATCACCAAGAAGAAAGGTCCCCCGCGCGGACGCAACGGAGGCCGCCCCAAGGGCGCGACCGGAACCGCAGGCATCACCGTAACCCTGCGCCTCACGCCCGAGGCGCGGGCCATCCTGGCGACGCACGAGCGGCCCGGGGCCTACGTCTCGGCGCTGCTCGTCGCGTCAGCACAGACAAAGGGGCCATGATGGCAGGCAACGTCGAGCGCGAGTGCACCCAGTGCAAGGCCTGGTCGCCAGTCCAGGAATGGGCCGAGAGGGAAACCTACGTCGACGGGTGCATTGCCTGCGACGGGTGGCATGATGCGCTTGTATGCCCGCGCTGCGATGCACTGACAGACACCTGCTACGTCCTGCTCGCGACCCGCCCGCAGATGTCAGCGCCGGCACGCCCCGCAGACGACAGCGAGAGGTCATAATGGGGGTTGATGCGCTCATTTTCGTCAGGTCATCCGGCACTGTCCCGGCACACCCGGACATCGCAGAGATAGTGCTGCATCCTGTGAGTCGATCTTGCCCGCCCGGCGCAACGCACGACGTCCCAACGGGATACCGCTGGTTCTCCGGCCGTGGTGGGGCGCTTGACCGCTACGACTGGTGGCCGACGATCAGGCGCCTCCTCGTCCACCTCGGCCAGCACTGCGAACGCGTCTGGTACGACGGGGACGCGCTCTACGAGTATGAGGATTGCGACGAGATGACCGCCGGGCGCATGAGCGCCATGGACGAAGCGTATCGCAACCACACGGGCCGCGACCCCGCCTAGCGAAGCCCAGCAGGGCAGGCGCAACGGAGGCGCAGCCCGACGACGGTGACCCGGCCTGACCCGCCGCACTGGGTGCACACCGCCGGGCGCGTCGCCGGCTCGGTGTCCGCCACCGCGAGCGCGGTGTCCGGGTCGGGCTCCGTCGTCAGCATCGCCCCGCATCGGCACCGCGGGGTGCGCACAACCCGTCCGGGCGTCTCGGACCATCCGCACGTGTGGCAGACCGAGTGCATCAGGGGGTCCCGTCCGGTGGCGCCGCACCCGGGTCGTCCGCCTCGTCGTGGTCGCGCAGCGTCAGCGAGATCGCCGGCGCCGTGACGATCGCGTGCTTCTCGCGCAGGGCCCAGATCAGGGCGTCGAGCGCCTGGTCGAAGACCGCTCCGGCGAGCGCCGCCTGCGCCGGCGGAAGGTCCTTGATCAGCGCCAGCGGGACACGGACGCCGCGCTTCGCCAGGTCGACGGTGTCGCGGATGACCGCATTGATGTCGATGCCGCTCATCGCTGCACCGATCGACACACGAGCGGCTCGTGCTCGCCGACTCCGAGCACCAGGCGCACGCGGCGACAGAGCCAGAGCAGCGAGACGTGCGGGTCGCACGTGCCGGGCGCAGTGAACTCGATCGCCGTCTCGCCGTCCGTGTGCTGGCCGAGGACGTGGCAAGGCGGGCCGCTGTCGACGGCGAGCGTGATCGGCTTGTCGTCCTCGAGGATGACCGGCGTCGACGCACAGCCGCCGAACGCCAGCGCGGCGACGCCAGCGAGGCACACCGCCGCCGCGAGCCCGGCGAGGAGGTGGACGGCCGCGAAGCCTCCCTGGCCCTTCGGCTTTGCCGGGTCCTCCGGTGGCAGTTCAAGCGACGGTTTTGCGAGACCTCCGGCGCGCACGCGGCCAACGACGGTTCCGACGAACCCGAGCGCCGCCATCACGCCGCCGAGCGCCAGCTGCACGCCCGGATCCGACACGACCCCCACCGCGCTGCTATGGTCGGACGCGAAGTATGCGAGGACGGCGCCGACGAGGGCGACGACAGCGGACCACAGGGTCAGGGACTTCCAAACGGGCTTCATGGGGTTCTCCTTTGATGGGCGTCGATCGTCTCCAGTCGACGCGTGATGCTCCCGAGATCGCGGACGATGCCCTCGATTCGCGGGAGCAGATCGGTCACGGCGTGCTCCACGATGCGCAAACGCGTCTCGTGGTCGCCGGTGATGATGCCGGTGCGGTCGATGTCGGCGCGCGCGGTCCGCAGGTCTCCACCCGCCGCGAGCGACACCCCGATTGCGGCGCACACCGCCAGGACGAGCGGCAGCGTCACCTGAACCGCGAGCGTGCGTTTCGTCGTCATGCGATCACCCCGTAGGCCGTGCACAGTTCCGCGAACGTCCCCGCGTACACGTCGAGATCGACGTGCTTCTCGATGCCCGGGACGACCCCGTGCCATGAGTGCTGCCAGAAGTCCCAGCGCTGCCAGCCGCGCGGCACGATGGGCGTCTTGGCGTCGACGTGTGCGACCCAAAGCGGGCACTCGGCGAGGCGCTCTGTGTGCAGGTGCGGCGCGAACCCGGGCATCGTGTAGACGATGGGTCGCACCTCGGTCGACACGTGCACGTGGTCGATCCACTCGCACGCGGCGTCGGTGATCCGATCGGCCGTCAGCTTGTACGCGCTCTCGACGTCGATGACCGGCGGCAGTTCGCCCGCGCCGTGCTGCGCGAGCAGCTCCAGGACGAGGTCAGCCTGCGGCAACACCGCGCGATCGGCGCGGAAGAACTGGTAGACGCCGCGCAAGATCCCGGCGTCCCGCGCGCCGGCCCAGTTGGCAGCGAAGAGCGGGTCGCGATAGAGCGCATCGGCCGCGCGGATGAACGCGAAGCGGACGCCGCTCTCGCGCACCTTCTGCCAGTCGATGACGCGCTGGTACTGCGAGACGTCGATGCCGGGGCAGCCTGCGGGCGCGGGCGTCGTCATCGCCGCGGCCTCCGCTCAAGCCACCGGGCCGCGAGGAACGCCGCGATGGCGGCGACCGCGAGCCAGGCGGCGAGCCCCATGAACGCCTGGTGAGCCACGCCCATCAGAACACCCCGAACGCGGGCTGGCGCTCGATCTGGCGCGTCCGGACCGCGCACCCGGTCAGCGATCGCACCGACGAGAGCACGCGCTCATCGCTCGTCTCGAGGTCGATCGTGCAGGGGCGGACCCCGTCGCTCGGCGTGATCGTGCAGTAGGCGATCCCGCGATCCAGGTAATCCGACTCCATCGTCGGAGCCGACGCGCAGCCAGCGGCGAGAGCAATCGCGACGAGACCAGTGGATTTGACGAGCTCCATCACGGGCCCGCCCTAAATTTCCGGAGGGCGGTCGCATAGATGCGGCCCCGGTTGTTCCCGCCTCCGGTGCCAAACTGGAAATAGAAATTGATCGTGAAGGCGGAGCCGACGCCCGTGTTGCCCTCATCGAAGGTGTTCTGGTTGAAGTTCGCGTTTGCCGTCGAAGCGTTCCATTGCACGTATGAGTACGTGTTGGCGGCCGTACAGAAGACCGTGACATGCGACTGGCGTGTCTGACTTCCGAGGGTGCCGCCGGTCGAGGTGATGGTCTCACTGCCGATCTTCGTCCGATATGTGATTACACCGGTGTCGGGGTTCGCGCCGTCGATCCACCACACATGAAGCTCAAACGCCTCGCCCACGCTCATCGCCGGCATGCTGATAGCCGCCGTGAAAGCGTGCTCGGCGGTATCTGTGTTGGCCCCGGTCTCATCCCATATATGAGCGAACCCGGCATTCGTCTCGAGCGTCGTGATGCGCGCGCTGTCGGTTGACACGGTGCCATTGAGATCGCTCACGTCCACGCTCTCGACGGTGCCGTTGAAGTCGCCGGCCGCCGAAATGAACGCGGTGCCGATCGTGGCGTTGTCCGCCGTCAGAGCACCTGTGGTGAACGCGGTCGCGAACGCCTGGACCTGCGTCCAGAGATCGAAGACGCTGATGGAGTCGGGCCCCGTCGCGTCGTAGAGCACCCCGCCGATCGTGGCAGTGGCGGCAGTCGTAATGTTGCCCGCGGTGAGATTGCCAGCGATCGTCACGGTCTCGACGTCGCTCGGGATCGTCAGGTCCGGATGCCCTGCGTTGGGCCGAAACCGCAGGTAGTCGACGTTGCCGACGCGGTCGTAGATGCGTCCGTACCCGAGCGCGTCATAGACCTCCAGGGCGAAGCCGAGACCGCCGATCGTGGTCACGCCAAGCGTGATCAGCGACGTCCCGTCGAGGTAAATGCCCGGCGAGCCGACGCGCGGATTGGTAAACGTGTAGTGGATTCCAGCATTGGTGATCGGGTTGATGCAGACGTTGCCGTCGCCCGTATCCGTGCACGTCGTGTCAGACTCGATCCGGTTGCCGACGGTGTCGTTTCCGAGAACCATTTCCTGCGGGAAATGGACAATATCGACGCGGTTATTGTCGGTATAAATGCGGATGTCGTCGCCGGTCGCTCCGTAGTTTCCTCCGTGGATGGCCGAGTATCCGCTGCAAATTCCCGTGCGGCCGCCGGTCGAACATTCCAGCGAGATTGCCGCGGTCGTGCCGGCGCCATTCTCGAAGTGGATGTCGTCGATAGTGGCCATCCCGCCAAGCACGCGCACGCCGTAATCGATCGACCCCTGAATCGTTCCGCCGGTGAAGTGGTTCTGCGTACCGTAAACGACCACGCCCGCATCGTTCGCGCCCGCGTCGATGGCCGTCACGGTGTTGCTGTTCGCGGTCGACGCGAAGTTGAGCCCGACCTGGCTGCCGTACAGGCGAGGTGCGATGAAGGCGCCATCCTGGCAGGACGTCGAGCAGTTGATGCCGGTGCGCATGTTGGCGCTCATCACGCCGCGCACGTCGGCGAGCATCGCGCCGCCGCCTCCGACGAGGATGAGCCCGTCCGTCGTTCGCGTATCGTTCCCGAGGCCCAGAAATGCCACGTCGCGCACGGCGTAATGGCCGCCGCTGGTGTCGCCGAGCGTGAGCAGCGCGCCGGACGTCGAGGTGGTGATGATGGCCGTGCCGTCGATCGACGCGAGGGTCCAGCCGCCATCTCCGAATGGCGCACGGACGAGCGTGCTCGGCGGACAGGCTCCGGTGACGGTGATCGGGGTCGTGCGCGTTAGGGTCGCGGCCGACAGAATGGGCCCGCACGGCAGCATGAGCGCCCCGCCGGTGGGCGCGGCGTCCAAGTAGGCCTGTAGCGTCGCCGTGTTGTCGGTCACGCCGTCAGCGACCACGTCAGCGGCGAAGTCGAAGTATCCGACGACCCCCGTCGCGTCGTAGACGGTGGTGCCGATAGTCGCGTTGTCGGCCGTGAACGCGCCGGTCGAGAACGTGGTCGAGAAGTCCACGACCAGGTCCCAAAACGCGGACACGTCCACGCTCTCGACTGTGCCGTTGAAGTCACCAGCCGAGGAGATGAACGACGTCCCGATCGTGGCATTGTCGGCCACCAGAGCGCCCGTCGTGAAGGTCGTCGCGAACGCCGCAAACGGCCCCGACGGAACGAGCACGATCGATCCAGTCGCCGCCCCGCTCGTCGCGTCTGCCGTCGCGATCCCGAAGAACACCTTCGTCGCGACCTTGCTCAGACCGGCGTCGCCAGCCGCGAAGTAGAGCGCGTCCCCTTGTGACCAGGCGGTTCCGGTGACCTTCGGGACGACGAAGACGCCCTCGCGCCGGAGCCGCACCTGGGCGCCGACGAGAGCGTCGTTCGCGGCCACCCCCGTCAGGACGCCGAGCAGGATGGGGTCTCCGCGCGTCACCGTGTAGGGCGCGGGGATGACGAGCACCTCCGCGGCAGCATGCGCGGCGGCCGGCGCGAGCGCTACGATGAGCGCCGCGAGAAGCGAGAGGAGGTGCTTCATGCGCGCACCTTCTTCCCGATCTCGACCGTCACGTCGCCGCCGATCGCGTAGACGGTCACGGTGCTCGGGTCGGTCCCCTTGCAGTCGTGCCACTCGCTCAGCGGGTCGTCGGCCGTGAGGAAGTATCCCGTGTCTGCGTCGGGCGTTCCGTCTTGCAGGTATCGCAGATCGCCAGCGCTCGACTCGAGGCGCTTCACGCGCCATTCCTCGACGGCGGCGAGCGAGATCGGGTCGGAGGCTGTTCCGCTCGTGACGGTTACCGTCGACGGGGCAGAGAGTCGCAGGTTCGGTTCGCGCATGCTTCGTCCCACGTCGGCACCTCCTATCTGTCGCGACGATAGGGGAAAGGCCATCCGCTCCGGGAGGGGGGGGTCCCGGCATCGCCGCCGCTGCGGATTCCGCAGTCCGCACTTTGCTCAATGGTGGGCAGGGTGGGCGATCGGTGGGCGCCCACCTCGCCCACCGCATTCCAGGCCCGTCAGAGCGCGTTCAGGTCGGCCACCATCACCGGCACGAACGTGCACCCCACGCCGCCGCGGATCTTGATCAGCTCGGGCAGCGGCGAGGCGAGCGAGGCCGCCGTTGGGGATTCGAGCATGCGATCACCAGCGGCCGCGGGCGCGGCGTCGTAGGTCTCGGAGCCGGAAACGATCTGGATCTGACCGACGTCCGGCGGCCAATCGTCCTCGCCGACGTCGTACGGACAGGGGATCACGATCTCATCGTCAGCCCCCGCGCCCGAGCTCGGCGACGTAATGTACGTGGCTCGTGTCGGGCCCGAACTGGCGTCTGACTGGTCATTCCGCGCGACCTTCGGACGAAGCGCCTGCGTCCCCACGTTGACCTGCTGATAGACCGCCCACAGTGCGGCCGCGTTGTCTCCGGTCCCATTGCGCAGGCGCGTGCTCACGCCCGTCATCGCATACGGAGCCGTGCATGCGGCCTGCACGCGGGCAGCGAGCGCCAGCAGGTACTCGAGACGAGGCGCAGGCGTGACGCCGTTGATGAGGTCGACCGCCGGATCCAGCTTCCCCGCCCAGGTGATCACGATCGGGACGATGCGCATGGCCTACTCTCCCGGCACCCAGTCGATGGACAGCGCCAAGAGATGCAGCTCGGTCACCGGCTCCATCGTCACCGCGAAGGCCGGCTCGTCGCGCGACACCTCGAGCGTGGTCTCGATCAGGCCGTAGGTGTCCGCACCGGCACCGCTCCCGTTGTTCGGGATCGTCAGCTCCGCCCCGCCACCGCCACCGCGCTCGGACACGTAGACGTGCGAGTTCGTTCCGTCGCTGCCGGTGTCGTAGGCGTAGGCCGAGATTCGTGCCGTGGCGCCGCCCTGGCCGACGAATGAAGCCGGCGACAGGCCGATGGTGCGGGCAGGTTTCGCCGTGCTCGAGTCGAGCGTCAGCGCTGCCTTCGGGGTTGCGCCGTGGACAAACGGGATGGCCATCGAAAAGAGGCGTTGGCGCCGGTCCGACATCACGCGCGCAGGGTTACGCCACGCGCGGTTGTACCACTCGGGGTGAATGCTGGCGCCCTCTTGGATGATCTGGCCGAGCCCCATGAACTCGAACCCGGAGCCCGCGCCGGCCGAGAGGTCGATCAAGTCCGTCACGCGCGGCGTCACCATGATGCCCATGATCCGCACCACGTCGGCGCCTGAGCACGTGACACGGAACCTAAGCATCGTGGTTGCAGCCGGGATCGTCAGAGCCAATTCCGTCCACTCGGTGAGGCCGGAGATCGTGGCCTCGGCGGTCGTGTCGATGTCGGTCCAGTCCCCTGCGGTGTCGGGGTCGGGCTCGGCCACATCGTTCTGGGCGACCGCGAGCGTGGCCAGTGTGGCGGTTCCGTAGGTCACGATCCGGACCACGTACTCGAGGCCGTCGGCGCTCGGGACGATCGGCTGCAGGATCGACTGGTCGTTGTGCCCGACCGCAAGTCCACCGTCGTAGTACGGCGCGACGTTCACAAGCGGCGGCGCGTGGACGAGGAAGTGCCAGTTGACGTCATTCGCGAGCTTGCGCACGGGGTCGCTATAGGCGGTCTGGAGCCCCGAGAGTTCGTCCGCTCCGATTCCCAGGAAGCGGCCCGTAAACGGATAGTTCGGCTCGGCGACAAAGGCCACCGCGGGCCAGCCGGCAGGCGCCACGGCGTAGTCAGGCGTCGCGCTGTCGCGACCACCAAGCACGAGCGTGTCCGAGAGAAACGAGCGGCGACGATTGCCGCCCGACATGTCAGCGCAGATCCCCGCCACCGCGCCGTATCCCGTGCGGCTCGGCGAGCCGCCGACCTCGAGCGCACCGTAGCGCAGTTCGATGCGGTCCCACGTCTCGAACAGGACCGCCTGCACCTTCCCGCGCTCGTAGATCGAACTGTCGTGCGCCGCGAGGAGCTTGATGTACCACTCGATCACGCACCGCCGGAACGGCGCGGTCCCCTGTACCTCGGCCTTGACGTATCCGACCGTGTCCGCGGTCGCGCAGTCGTCCCACCACGCGGCGATGAGCGGCAGATTCGTCGAGCCGAAGAACACCGCCGGATCGGCGCCCGGGGCGGCGTTCGTGAGGTCGACGAAGCCTTGTCCGCTCAGGTAAGCGCTTGTGTAGGTCGTTCCGTCCAGGCGGAAATCGAAGCCCCACGAGAAGTTCGCCGCCGCGGCACTGTTAGCGCCGAGCACCGTCGTGGCCGAACTGAACGGATAGAATCGGGTGTCGGCGGAGCGCCGATGCACCAGCATCCGCGTCATGTCGGTGGCCTTCAGCGCTGGCATGGCATCAGCTCCATTGGACCTTGTCCGTGTTCTGGAGGTAACGCGCTTGCGCCTCAGTGCACTCGTCGTTGATGGGCCACGTCAGCCGCATCGACGTCGTGAACGTCATCGTCACCGAGGGCCACGCGCTGAGTGCGATGCGTGCGACCCCGCCGCCGGGGAGGGTCACGCCGGAGACGGTGACGAGGCCCGCGCCGTCGTCCTCGCCTGGCGTGTAGGCCAGCAGCTTCCACGGAGTGCCGCGGTTGCCGTAGATCAGCGCATAGTGGCTCTCGGCCACGTCGAGCGACGTAGGCGCGGTGGCAGATCCGTTGACGGCGATGACGGGTACAGACGGCGACATGGGAGGTGCGGTGCGCTTCCCGTCGATCGCCACATCGACGGTCTGCGCGCCGGTCTCGAGACGGAGCTGGACGCCGAGCACGCGTGCGAGCCCATGATAGCCCGGCGCGGCCCGCGAGTAGTCCCACAGCGCAACGTCGTCCAGGTCGAGCATGAGCACGTCGCCCACCTGCACGTCCTGCCACGGCGGGAGGTCCAGCTCGACGATTTGTCGCTCGCACGACTGGAACCACGAGCTCGCCCACGCTTGCGCCGGAAGAAGAAGCGCGGAGCGGTCTACGCCGTAAACGTCGAGCTTCCAGACGTCGTCGGTGCGATCGGCGACGTCCTTGCTCTTGGCGATGATCACGCCCTCGCTGCCTTCCTGGTCGCCAATGTCGGCCGTCTTACACGTGACCTGGATCGTCTGCGGAGCAGCGAAGGAAGAGCGCACGCGGATCGGGCGCGTCGATGGGTCGACGAACGCAAGATCCGAATCGCGGATGGTCGCGACCACATCGAAGGTATCCGGCGGGCCGACGTTCACGGCCGCGATCTCCATCGCGCTCCCGTCCGCGGCGCGGCGAGCAGCGACCCCGCGCTGCGAGAGCTTGAGCAGGCCGCCCATGAGCTTCGCGAGCGAAGTCCCGGCGTCGACCGCGAGCACGGCCGAGATCATGCCGAAAGCGCCGTCGAAGACGTCCACGAAGGACTGCGCGTCTATGTCGGGCATCGCGTAGCCCTGGCCACGCGCGAGCGTGTCGTGAGCACCGTTCACGCCGTCTCCGGTGCTCACGATAGCGCGGCGCATGACGTCCTCGACCGGGCCCTCGTCACGCCACAGGAACGTGACGGACAGCTCGGCGGACTCGCCCGAGACATCATCTGCAGCGAGCATCACAAGGTCGCTACCGATGGGCTGGGACCCCGGGTCCAGCTGAAGGTGCACCTTCGCGCCGTTCCCGGCGTCGACGGAGAGCGACGTGTACTCGAGGATCTGCTTCTTATCTCCTCCCTCGAGGCGGATGAATCCCGCAGTCGGCAAGTCCGCGGGGTCACCTTCCTCGATGACTACCGCGAGGCTGCCGCCGACGACCTGCGTCCGCTGAATCAGCTGCGTGTCGTAGTTCTCGGTCGCTCCAAGCCAAATCTTGAGCGGCGCCTCGACAGCGATACCGGCCTGTATGCTGGACACAGAGATCGTGACGCGTGTCTCAGCGTCCGTCTGGGTCGAGTGAAACCACATCCTCCAGACGCGGCGCATCGCGTCACCGTCCGGGCTCGTCTCCTGTTTCCATCCGATGAAGTCGATCGGCGAACTCGGGTTGTCGGCGAGGATCCGGGCGAGCAGTTTATCGGCAATGAGCTTGCGGGCTCGCGATGGCGCAACCAGCGTGGACCCATCGCTGAACGTGTTGATCGCCACCTCGGTCACGATGGCCGGGCTCGCCACGGGAGTCTGTCGGACCTTCATGCAGATCGTGTGGCTGAAGCCGACGTGCTGGAGTCCGTCCTGGTCGAGGGCCCACGACGCAGTGCCCTGCGCGGAGGCCGACAGCGGTGCGCGCAACGTCTGCACCTGGTCGCTCGCGATGCACTCCCACTCGGTCCCGTTGCGCACCGGCCGCGCCGACATGTAGCCGGTCCAGACGCAGCACGCTTGCGAGAGGATGTCCCCGCCCGAGGTCACGACGTAGCGCGCGCACGGGTCGAGGAGCGCCATGAACAGTTCGACGCGGCGGCGCTTCCAGTCGCCGGGCGAGTCAGTGACGACGGTGCCCGCGGGGTAGGTCTTCGCGGGGCCGTAGACGCTGCGGTCGAGCGCCGTGAAGGCGTCGTAGAGGTAGCCGGTCTTTTCGAGACACGACGTGCCAAAGTAGATGGTCGACGCCGCCGTCGGGAACCCTGCGGTGGAGTCGACGGCCATCGTTGTGGCGTCGTGCGCGAACTCCGCCGTAATGGTCGTCTGGGCCGTCGGGCGCCCCATCAGCGCGCGCACCGCGGGCGTGTCCGTGAGCCTGAACTCCAGATCCTTCGCGCCCGCGAAGTGGTCCTTGTCCGAGAGCACGGAGCCGATGCGCGCGCTTCCGTCGATCACCAGGCTCGCGTCGAGCGAGTAGCCGGTCGGCGCGTTCGCGTCGCGCACCGCCTCGACCAAGAGAGTCGTGATCCCCTCGATTCGTAGGATGTAGTATGGCGCGAATCCGTAGCGGATGGCGCCCGTCAGCGTGGCCCATGACGCGCTCATAGGGTCACCGAGAAGCGATTGAGGAAGGCGGACCCGAGGTCGTCATCCTCGAGCGTGGCGCGGATCTTTACGCCGACTTCATCGTCGGTGCCCTCGATATAGAACGTGTCGAGCACCTCGACCGGGTACACGTCGAGATAGCCCGCAAGCGTGCCGTAGGCGTAGGGGTCGCCGGTGTCTGCGAGGCGCACGCGCACCTTGCCGTGGCCGCTGAGGAGCGGGCCCTCGACGAGTGTGGCGCGCAGCGATGCCTGGCAAAAGAAGTCGAGATCGACCATGCGGACGCGGCCCCATTGGTAGGACGTGACGCGGCCCGCGCGGTACTCGGTGATCTCGCCGCTCTCCTGGTCATGCGGCATCGTCCGGCCGATCGGGACCGCCGCGCCCGGGAGCAGATAGCCGATCGGCGTCTCCGTACTCGAGACCGGAAGCGAGCCCGTCAGGTAGAGCCCGAGCAGGTCGGCCAGCGTCTGGCTCATGCGGTAGTACGTCGCGCCGCCCGTGGCGCTGATCGTGATGACCCCCGCGGCGTTCATGCTGAACGTGAACACGCGCGTTGCGAGCGCCGCGTCCGCCGCCGTCTTCCACGCGGGCAATGCGTCCTCGACCGGCAGCGGCGTCGGCAGCGTCGCCGAAACCCACGCGACGCCATCGCCTGACACCTCGATCGTTCCCGTCGTGCCGATGGTGTGGAGGAAGAACTGGACGCCCAGATCGGTGACGGTCATGACGCACCCCCACCGAGGCACGGGAGCGACACGCGCACGAGTGTCACGTCGCCGTCAGGGTGCTCCCACTCGGGCTCGCCGATCGTCACCCACCGCCAGACCGACTCCTGCTCGTCGTAGACGTAGGCCGTCCTCGGCACCGCCGCATAGCGCAGCGCCTGCGAGAAAACGTGCGCCTGCGCCTCGGTGAGCCACAGCTCCACCTCGGGCCGCTGCGGTGCGAGCTGCGCGTGGCCGTACCGCCACGAGCCCTGACGGCACCGGATGCCGCCGCTGTTGTCGATGCGGATCCATCCGACGAGCCCCGGCATCTCCGAGAGCGTCCCCTCGGCCGGGATCGCATCGTCCAGCGGGTCGCCGTAGAACGTGAGGAACGGGGCCGGCCCGTCGACCGAGAGAAAGGTCCCGGTGTACGTGATGAGGAAGTTCAGCCGGTTGCCCGTGTCGGCGTCAGCGGCCACCGTGAAGGCCACCCCGGACACGTTCGCGGCCCAGACCCGCGCCGGGTCGTCCAGCCACGCCACGAGGGCCGTGGCGACGTCGTAGGCGTTCGCCACGTCGCCGCTTACCGTGTAGGTCTCGGCGCCGTCGGCGTGCGTCCACGTGATGGCCGCGCCAGTCCAACCGCGCGTCGTCAGGATCACGCCACCCATCAGGCGGCCCGCCGGCGGTCGAGGATCCGTCCGATGCTTTCCGCGTTCTCCTGCGGGCTGCCGCCAGCGAGTACGCCGATGTTGAGCACGATCGGGCCATTGGACTGGCCCCCGCCGCTGTTGTTGCGGACGAGCGACGTGCGCGGGGTGTTGCGCGACGCTCCGGCGCCTCCGCCACTCGCGCCGCCGCCGGTGCCGATGCCCGTGGCCGCGACGACGCCGAGCGCGACGGCCCCAGCGAGGTAGCCGCCCGCTTGCGCCTGCATCCCCGGAACGAACTGCGAAGCGAGGTACAGGCCGAAGTTGATCGCCGACAGGACGCCGGCGCGCGCGCGTTCGTCCTTGATCTGCTGCGCTCCTACCTTCGCGAGTCCGCCGATGGTCGTCGCGACCGCGGCGCCCAAGCCCTGGCTGGTCTTCGCGTACTCGGCCCATGTGTCCGTGATCTGGCCGAGCGAAGCGGCGTACTGGTCGAGCGCCGGGATCGACTCCATGATCGCGGACGAGATGTCGCGGATCCCCTGGGCGCGCTCGATGCCCTCCTCGGCATCCCACATCTTGTTGACGGCTTCCCACTGCGAGTCCGCCGTGGCGCGCTCGATGCCCTCTTTCTGCTTCTCCTCGATGCCGCGGTCTCCCTTCTGCCGCATCACCTGGATCGTGTGCTCGACGCCCGCGATGTCCTCGTCCTTCCAATCGTTCAGGATCTTCTCGAGGTCCTTGTCCGAAACGCCGCCGCCTTTCTTCGTGCCACCTCCGCCGCCACCGCCGCGGGGCTTGAGCAGCTCCTTGTTGACGGCGTCGTTGATGCCGGGCCCGGCACCAATCGCAGCGACCACGCCAAGAGCCCCGCCGGCCGCCTTCAGCGGCGCCAGCAAGGCCCACGACTTCTGCACCGTGATCTCTAGCCGCTCGTTGAGCGTGCGCGCCGCTTCGGCCTGTAGAATACGGTTCGTGAGCTGCTCGGCCGTGATGCCGCGGACGGAAAACTCGATCTCGCGAGCCATCGTGCGGATCTGGAGATCCTCGACCTTGATCTTGTGGATCTCGTCCTCGCGCTCGCGCTGGCCACCGAGCATGTCATAGGTGGCTTGCACGAAGCCCGGCATCGCCTCATAGCGCGTTGCGATCTGGGACAACGCGGCCTCGGCCTGCGCGTGCTTTTCGTTCAGCTTGCCCCACGCCTCGACCTCTTCGGTGCCGAGCGACCTGATGGTCGCGCCAGCCTCGCCGAGCTTCGCGACGAGCGACGCGGTTGCCTTCTCGAGCCCGGCGATGTCGCGCTTGAACTCATCGTGGAACTCACGCACCAGGTCGACGGAAAATGCGTCGTTGAGCGACGCCACGAACCCGATGACCGCAGCACCCATGCCGGCGATCGCGGCCGGGATCCCCATCATGCCCATGCGCACACCGGCGAGACCCCCGCCGAGCGAAGTGATGCCCGACGTCGCGCCCTTGAGGTTTTCGCCGAGGCCCTTGAGACCACCGGCCTCCGCCGACAGGCCCTTGACGGCCTTCGCCGCCTTGTCGACGACGGCGGACCCATCGCCCGTGCCCTTGACGTCGATGACCACCTTGATGGTCCCGCCCTGCGTCCCGATACCCATCACGCGCCTCCCTTGGATGTGCGCCGCGGAGGCGGCCCCGTCGGTCCCTGGCCCTTCTTCGCCTCCTCAATCTGACGCGACTCCTCGTCCTGCGCCGCCGTCTTGAGCGCGATCATCCCCGTCAGCGCCCACGCGCTTTCCGAGCCCGGCCAGCCGGCGATGGGCGAGACCTTCGCCGCGACGTAGCGCGTCACGACCTCGCGCCACGCTGGCGCGCGGGTCATCCCGATTGGGCAGGCCGGCCAGTCACGGCGCTCGAGCACCGGCGTGCGCGACTTCCACTCATGGCACTTGGACCCGTCGCATTTCTCGCATTTCTTGCACGCCGCATGGGCGCGCAGCTCGGGCATGCGCACCTCCGCGAGCGCGAGCAGGTCGAGCCGCGGGCTACTCGTCGCTTTTGGTGGCACCTGCATCGGGCACCTCCGCCAGCGCCGGGGCCAGAGCGTTGCGGGCAATCTCGTGGAGGCCGTCGAGCGGGACGCCGTCGGTGCGCCGCTGGATCCGCAGCGCGAGGAGGTCGGCCGCGTTGCGCGCCCGCAGGTAGACCGCCTCGCACCAGTCGCCGATGGGACCGCGCTTGCGCGCATTGCCCACCGCCACGACCGCGCACCTCAGCGTCCGCAGGCGCCCCGTATGCTCGGGCACGTCGCGCACGCTGGCGAGCTCGTCCGCGTTCATCGTGCGCGTCGTGATGCGCGCGGCGCCGGGGCCGACGGACACCGCGTCAGCGACCGCGACCCACCCGCAATGCGCGAGATGCGCCGGCAGAGTGACGTCGGCGTCCTCCGAGTAGACGAGTTCTTCTTCGCTGGTCGCGACCGTCACCGGCCCGACCGGAATACCCGGGAGGCCCATCAGCCCACCGCCGCGGCGAAGACCTTGTTGCCGGCGCCCGTGCTCGCCCCGTCGCCTGCGTAGTACCCGGCCCGGAGCGTGAGGCTTGTTCCCCACGTCCCGCCGTTGTAGGCCGGCTTCGCGCCATCGACGCGGCCAGCTGGCAGCGCCATCGCGAAGAGGCGCCCGGCCGTATCGCCCTGGTAGACGTTGAGCGAAAGCGGCGTGCGGTTCTGGCGGGCCGTCTCCACGATGTCGACCGCGGAGACCTGATAGACGCTCGTGCGCGGGATCCAGAGGCTCGCGCTAATGCTCGGCGTCAGTGTCCGAACATCGCTCACGCCCTCGGGTCCGCTCGGGTTCATCACGGGGTCGTGCGGGATCTCGATGTCGAAGCCGAGATCGCGGACGTCGTCGGATCCGCCCGGGTCCGCGGTGCCGTCGTCCATCGTCGAGATGACGTTGCCGCCGAGCGTGACGCGCGCGCCGCCACGACCGAGCATCGGCTCGAGCGCGAGGTAACTGGTGTGCGTCTGGTCGAGGCCGCCGGCGGCGCCGGCGAAGTTCGTCCCGCCGTAGCAGATCATCTCGCAGTTGAGCCACCAGCGATCGGCCTCGAGCTTCGGACGCACCGCCGACAGCACGCCGCCGAGGAATCGGTAATCTTGGTCCGCGTCCTCGCCAACAAGGCGCGCCGTGAAGTACCGCGGGTCGTCCTTCACGAGGACGCCGGTGCACGTCGGATAGCGGAGCACGCCCGAGCCCGGCACCGCGCCGAGGTCCTCTCGGAACTGCGCCACGTAGGGCGTGGATGGATGCGTGATCGCCTCGATCCAGCCCATGCCCGTGACCACGCCGGCAGCGCCAAACGCCAGCAGCGAGCCCGGCGACGTGGCGCCCGGAGTCGTCACGCAGTCGACGGTGTTGCCGTCCACCGGGGAGACGTCAGCCGCGGCGTAGGCGATGGCGTTCGTGTCGGCGTTGTTGCCGCCGAGCGCCGTGAGCAGCATGAGCATCGCGCCGTCGAACGCGGGCGTGCTGCTCGCGTGCGCGTAGGCCGCCACCTGGCCGTGGCACGGCATGCGCCACTTGACCGACCACCACCGGCGGCCAAGGTACGGGTAAATGCTGCCACCGCGGGAACGAATGGGCCCGTTGGCCTTTGCCTCGACGATGATCTCGTCGATCGACACGTTCGAGGCGTCGTGCCAGATCCACGACGAGCCCTCGGTCGCCAGGTCGGCCTGGTCCGCGAGCGCGAACTCGTAGGCGTTCTCTCGGAGCACGCTTTGAATCGACATCGAGTCACCTCTGGGGCGACTCTTGACCGCTCACCGACGCGCTCGGGAGGGGGGTCAGGCCGGCTTGTATTCGAGCCGGAGCACGAACACAATCACGGCTTTGTGAGGCACGGCCGAGTAGTTGAACGATGCATCCGAGACCTGGTCGCTCTCGTCGCGCGAGAGGCACACGTCGGGCACCGGCGTCGGCAGCGCCGCGAGCGAGAGCCCGATGCGCCGGAGAGCGTCGTAGAAGATGGGCGCGTCCGCCAGCATCACCGCGCGTGAGGCCTTGTTGCGCGGGTAGACGATGTCAATCTCCACGCCCATCTGACGCATCACCGTCGAGCGGCCGGCGGGCCGGCGGTCGTACAGCGGCTGCACGAAGAAGACGCGCGGCACGTCGCGCTCGCTCTCCCATCCGTCCGACGGAACCGGGTAGTCGTCAGAGAGCGAGAGCCCCGGCACATCCGGAAGGATGGCCTCGATGCCCGCGATGATGCCTTCGGGAGTCGGCTCCGACATCAGTCGCCACCGCCCGACGTGACCTGCACGACACGCCCGCCGTGGCCCTGGAAAGCGGACGCCACGCACTCGGCGACCGTGGCCCCGCGCGCGACGTGGCCGACGTAGCTGAGGTCATGCTGGACGCCCAGCGCGAGCCCTTCGACGGTCGCCGCGGCCACTGCGCGCATCTCGCCCTCGGTCATCGCGAGGACGTTGATCCCGTGCTTCGCCTGGACGGTCCACGCCTTGAGCCGGTTGTTTTCCTTGAGGCCGACGCTCTTGCGCGAGTCCTTGCGCCTGAGACGACCGCTTGCCGTACGCAACGACTGGCTCCGGCCCGAGCGCCAGTTCGGGCTCGCGCCGATACTCCGGCCGCGGAACTGGATGCTCGCGCGCGTCGGCGACTCGACGACCACCGAGAGCCCGTCCCACATGCCGCCCGTGGTCGAGTACGTGCCCGGCCGCGTGCCGTTCATCTGGTGGTAGGCCGCCGACGTCGGGAAGAACTCGGCGCCCGAAGGTCCGACCTTTCCCTGCGCGTGGTCGGGGTAGCGCGCGGCCGTGGCGTACCACTTGTGCTTCGCGTCCCAGCCCGGGAACGTCTGGCCGGCGAGGTCGCCACGACCCTGCACGCGCTCGCGCTGGACGGCCGCGAGACGCTGCGCGATGGCCACCGCGATCTGCGATTCAGCGTGCGCCGTCGTCACCGTCCCGAGCTTCTGCGCGTTGCGGCTGATCTCAACCTTCACGCCGATCACGACCGGATCCCCAGTCGGCAGATCACGCACCCGGCATCCGGGCGCACGACCTCGATCACCTTGTAGGTGCGCGAGACACCGAGGACGTCGAAGGTCACCACGTCGCCCTCGGCCGTCGGGACAATGCCGGCGTCCGAGAGGTCGAGGGACCGGAACTCGAGCGACGCGGCCGAGGTGTCGAAGGTCGGCGCCTGGCCCTGGAGCTCGGCGCGGAACTCTCCGACGAGCGCGGTCGCTGCCCCGCCGTTGGGCGTGTAGGTCACCGCGCGCCCGAAGATATCGCGGCACGCGGTGATCGGCAGATCCATCAGGGCGTCGACATCCACGCGCGACCTCCGAATCAGGTGCGCTGAAAGACCACCTGGAAGTGCACGCCAGTGCCGGCCACCAAGTCGGTGTTGTTTGCGGTCGCGACGAACTCGGCCACCGCGTTCTTGGCGAGCACCAGATCCGCCGCCGTCGAACTCAGCGTCATCGCCGTCAACGCGTCCTCGGTGACGCCCTCGAGGTCCAGGTTGGCGGTCGAGATGAGCGTGTCGTCCGAGACCGAAGCGTTGATCGCCGTGAGCACCACCGTACCCGACGACGAGGTCGGCTTGGCGTCGACGTAGTAGGCGAGCCCGACGATCTTTCCCGCCCACGGCGCGATGAACGGAACAGTCTTGACGACCGCCGCCGCTGCGTCGAGATACAGCGAGAGCGTCACGTTGACGAGCGCGTTCTCGGCGCCGATGGGGTCCCACCGCACCCGCGCGCCGACGTCGCCGGTGAGCGCGGCCTTCTCGTAGAAGCCGACGGGGCGCAGCCCCGCCTGCGTCGAATAGGCCTCGAGGCGCTGGTCGGTCCCGAAGTCGAAGAAGGCCACCTCGCCCGCGACCGGGATGATCCCGGTGACCTTGGTCATGCGCACGATGTCGCCGACCTTCGGACAGTAGAGCTCGAGGTCGAGCCCGCTGGTGGTCGTCTTCTGCGCCTGACCGACGAGGCCGCCGATCGCCAACCAATCGCCCAGCGTCGCGCCCGCAGCGGGACACGGGACCGTGAGCATCTCACCATCTTGCACGTACGCCAGCGTCATGTTCGTTGCTCCGTCCCGGCGCGCCGGGCGCTAGGGTCAGCTCTTCGGGATGCGGATGATCGCCTTGGGGTCCTCGACGCCGTAGTACCAGTCGTGGATGAGCTGGAAGAGGACGCCGTCGACGCCCGCAACGACCTGCGTCGAGAGGCGCGGGCTCGCGTCGCCGGTGAGCCCGCCGTAGACGATGGCGGTCCGATTCGAGATCGCGAAGTGCACGTCGGGCGCCGAGGTCTCGACCTGCAGGCGGTCGTCGCGCCAGGTCTTCAGGCCACCGAGATCCGACGGCAGCTTGTCGGTCGCCGCGGCCGGGTTCCGGGGCTGAAGGATCTGGTCGATGGTCCACTTCTCGGTGAGGGCGGACAGGAAGCCCATCAGCGAGAACTGGATCTTCCGGGTCTTGGTGCCGTTGTTCGCGGCCGGGTCTTTGACCGTCTCGGTCATCGCCCCGAACATGTGCGCGGCGTTCACGATCGATGCGAAGTCCGGCGCGCCCACGTCCGTCGACAGGTTGCCGCGCGACGAGTCGAACATCGCCGTCCCGTCGCTCAGCGTCGGGTTGCCGTAGAGCAGCGTCGTGATGATCTCGTCGTCCTCCCAGCGCACGGCCGAATCGCCGAGCCCCAGGTTCTGCTGCGCGAAGGCCTCGAGGTCGTCGTTGATGAGCATCTGGCGCGTGAACGCGACCTCGACGCCGGCCGTCTGGAGGGCCGCCGTGAAGGACGTGCCATCGGCCCACCCCGAGCGCTTCACCGCGCCGCTCTCGTTGATCCGGGCCAGGCCCGGAGCGCCCGCGCGCCGGTACATGGTGAAGGTCTTGAAGTCCGGGCGATCGACGCGGCGGGCGATGCCGCATTCGCGCCACGGGCTCGTGACCTCCGAATATCCGATGCTCAGCATCTTGTTGGCGGTGTTCGCGAGCAGGCCCGCGAAGTCGGCCGTGGTCATCATCGAACCGGCGGAGCGGTAGGCGAGCGCGGTCTCCGCGATGTGTCCCGGCGCCATCGCCGCCGTGTTCACGCCGCGCGCACGGAGGAAGGCTTCGGCCACGTCGACGAGTCGGGCGCGACGCATGCGCCGGCCGTCGTCGTCCGTGAGCTGCGCGGGGATCTCGCTCGCCTTTCCGGCTGCGGTCAGGCGCTCGTTGAAGGCGCGCACCTTGTTCGGGTCCGCCTGGTCGAGCGTGCGGTGCATGAGCGCAAGGCCGATCATCTCGACGGTCTTGTCCTCGCCCGCGCGCAGCATCTGCACGTGCGGGCCAGTCGGTTCCGGACGCGGCGCCACGGGCGGCTGCTGCTGGTTCGCGCGGATGTCGTGGATCTTGGCCTTGGCGCGGACCACGATCTCCGGGTCCGAGAGGTCGAGGTCATTGAAGACCTCGTCGATGGCGCGTGCGTCGAGACCGACACGCGCGCCCGCCTCGCGGATCTCCGCGGACCGGGTCATCGCGTCCTTGGCCGCCTGGCGGCGAATGGTGATTTCGTCGACCGCCGGAGCGGCCGGGGTCTGGGGGGCGGCCACGGGCTCCGGCATCTGATCCTCCATGCGGCTTCGAACCGCGTAGGTGCGCGTCTGCCGGGAGGCCTCGCCCGAGCGCACGACTGCGCCCGGATCGAAGCCCATCGGCACAATCGAAATCTCGTAGGGCTCCCAGCTCGTGGCCCGCAGGAGGGGCAGCGTTCCGCCGTCCTCGCGGTCCTTGGCTCGGATCTCCTCGTAGCTCGGGTCGTACCCGACCGAGACGGCGCGCAGGATGCGGTCCTGGACCATCCCGAATACCTGGTCACCGGCCGGCGTCTTCGCGAAACGCAAGGTCGCGCGGAGCTGTCCGCCATCGACCTTCGCGCTCCCTGGAACCACCGCGCCGATCACCGACTCACGCACGGACCCATAGGCCGAGTGGTTGTCGAGAACGGCCCCGGTTGTATTGAGGCGGTCGAGCTTGACCGCCTCCGGAGTCACCACGAGCTGCTCGTCATACGAGCCGTCCCATGTGCGCCGGGTGCCCATCGCGCCAGTGGAGGCGATCACCTCAACCGTCCGCGCCTCGACATCGATCGACGTCGGAACGACGTCCGCGGCGCGCGTGAGGATGGGACCGGAGATGTGTTTCAACTCGGGCATGCGCCGACTTTTCGTCGAGCGCATGGGTGAAACGGAGGGGGGTCAGGCGGCGACTTTGGTCGGTGTCTGGTCGGTGTTCGCCGGCCCATCGGTGGCGTTCGGGTCGGCCTTCGGCGGCGCTGCGCCCTGGTTCAGGGGGTGCCGCGGATCGGAATCCCAGGTCAGGCCGAGATCGTCGCAGAGCTCCAAGAACTTGGCCGTCTTGCGCATCGCCGTCTCGGGGTGAAGGCCGCCCTCGGCGATCGCGTCTTGCAGCGGCGTGAAGCCGTTACGGACCATGACCTGGAGCGCGATCGCGTCCTTGTAGGGGTCGACCGACTGCCATCGCGCGGTGCTCCATTCCGACTCGATGTCGGCCGTCTGCACCTTGCCAGCGAGCCATGCCACCTCGGCCCACCAGTCCCAGATCCGCTCGCAGCACACGGGCACGAAGAGCTCCCACTGCAGGGATTCGATCATGCGGCGGAACTCGATGAGGCCGGCCCGGTATGAACTGTAATTCACGTTGCGCAGATCGCCCGTGAGCATCTCGTAAGTTGTGCCGACGCCGGTCGCGATGGCGCGGAGCTGCGCGCTCTCGTATTCGACGGTCCCTGCCGCAACTTGCGGCGTGTGGAACGTGACCGTCTTGCCATTGCGCAACGTGACGACCATGCCGGGCTGCATGTCTTCCAGGATCGCGCCATCGGCATTGACCGCGCGTGCCCCGATCTGGCTGTCCTGGACCGCGGACAGTTGCGCCTGTGCGGCCTGGTCGGCGCCAGCCTCGAGCAGCTGGTCCGAAGGCGTGATGAACGCCATCACGCAGGCCTCGAGCTTCTTGCGGAGCCGCTCGGCCTGGTCGTAGTCGCCGAGGTCTCGGAGCTTGGTCAGGATCGGCGCCATGACCGGAACACCGCGCATCTGGCCGGCGCGAAGGCGCTGAAACAGGTGGATGATCTCGGACGCGGGGACGAAGGCGGACGGCTTGAGCGACGTGAAGGCCTGGCCCGCGAGTCCGTTGCCGCCGCCCGGATGCTCCGGCAAGATCCAATAGCCGACGACGAGCCCGTCACCGTCCGTCTGCACGCCGTACATGATGCGGCCGCCACCATCGAGCAGGGCGTTCTTGCGGACGTCGAGCTGGTCGGCCTCGATGATCTCCAGTCGCATCGGCACTTCGAGCCGTTGATCGCGTGCCTTCTGCATGGTCACGAGTCGACGCCGGATCAGCACCTCGCCGGATTCAAAGAGCTCTCGAGCTGCGGTCTTGAAGTCAGCGGCGAGACCGTGGATCCCGTCGATGTCGCAGCGCTTGATCCAGCGGTTCCATAGCGCCATCGCGCGCTTGTCGACTTGCGCGCTTCCCGAGGTCGCTCGGACCGTCAGACCAGCCGCGCCGACGAGGTTCCCGGCAAGAACCTCGATGAGCCGAGCCGCATGTGGGTCGTTCCGGACGCAGTCACGCGAGCGTGCGCGCAGCATTTCCAACGAACTGAATAGCTCCGCATTCGCAGTCGTGTTCGCCGGGTTCCAGCCCTGGAACCGACGGGTCCGTGAGGCCCCTTCATAGGCGCGATGCGATCCGCCTCGGAACACGCCAGCGATGGCGCGTCCCACCCGACGCCACCAATTCGCGCGTGGCGCGACGCGCTCGAACTGACCGAAGTGCGGCGCCCGCGCGAGCGTCACAGGTCACGCTTGAAGCCGGCGACGAAGCTCGCAGGCTGTTGATTCGAGGTCGCCGTGAGCGCGTCTGCGATCGACTGTCGGACGCGCAGCATCTCGTCGAGGGACCGATAGGTGACCGACTTGCCGTCGCCATTGCTCACCCAGAGCGCGCCGCTCTTGATGGCGGCGTCGATGTTCGCGAGGTCAGTTGAGGTCCATGCCATGCACGAGAAATAGCCCTAGCGCTTACCCGAGATAGCGGGGGACCTTGAGTGGTGCGGGTGGGATTGATGGCGGTCCCTGAATCGGACGAGTCGCGGATTCCGGTCGCGGTCTGTCCTGGTCCGACACCCGGGAAACACCGTCCCGACCTGTGAGATTTTCCGATTGGGACAGTGTTCCTCCCAATGGGGCTCTCGTTGGCTGAATCGGCTGGACCGCCTCTCCAGGTGTCACCGTGGCGTCGATGCGCATGCGCAACGCCTTCAGTGCGTACAGCGCGGCCTGCGCGTAGACGTCGCAATCTAGCGTCTCGTTGCGCGTATGCGATGGCAGGTCCCACACCTTCGCGAGCCCCGTCCTCGTCGACACGACCTTGGTCACTTCGGAGACGAGTTGCTTGAGGTACTCGCTCGGCTCGCGCGAGCCGTCGGGGTTCTCGATGTCCTCGCAGAGGTGTGCCGCGATGTGAATGAACCCCGGACCTCCGCGCTCCCCACGCTCTGCGCGCTCTACGCTGTCCTTGAGCCGCGCGTAGAGCTGTGACTTGAAGGCGTCGACGCCGATGACGTAGAGGTCGCCGCCGCTCTTCTGCGTGCGTGACGGCTTCCGCGGCCACGGCTTCACATGGCTCCCGCCCTTGCCCTTGATGCCGAGGATCCGCCGATGCGCCTTGTTGCGCACGAAGTCATAAGCAGGAACCGGCGTCTCGCCGCCGGTATCCACACATCCCGCAGCCATACGAAACGAACGGCCGGCGTCGTTTTGCCAGGTCGACAGGAGATACGTGTCGAGGTCGTTCCACGGCTGACGGGTCGTCACGTCTCCCGGGAAGATGACGTGATCGATCCACCAGCACTCCTCGCCTCGACCCCAGCCCTTGAGCGAAGTCTCGAGACGGAACGGCTGCATGTCGGTCCCGCTCGTGAGCGTACCTACCCCCGTCGGGATCACTGGCTGCCCGTCGACGAAATCCACCTTGCACGCGAGCAATTTCAGCTTCGCGGCATCGACCTTCGTCGCCTCTTCGCTGTCGAACACCTCCGCCTTCTTCGTGTTCACGAAGACGCGCATCTTGTGCGGGAAGCCCTTTGCCGCCTCCCACTCTTTCGCAAGCGCGCCCCACGTCATGAACGGCGAATCGAGGCCGTTGAGTCGGTAGCCGTGAACCGGGTCGACGACCGCCGCGCGCCATTCTCCCGCGGCGAGCATCTCAGGTTTCGCGCGCTCGTCGAGCAGCCGATCGCATGCCTGGCAACGGTATCGCGCCGACCGCGGGTCGCCCTTGTGAGGCCACCAGAGGCGCGTGAAGTCGAAGACGATCGGCGTCCCGCACTCGTGGCAGGGAACCCAATATCGGCTTCGGTTGCTCGCTTGCCACGCCGGCTCAATCTTGCTCGTCGCTGCGTCGCCGGGCGAGCTGACACGAATCAGCTTTCGGCGCGGGAAGACGTCCTGAAACGTCACCGTGCGCATCTTGCCGAGTTCGTACTGATCGCCTTCGGCGCGTCCTCCGGCTCCTGCGCCAGCCGCCAATCGGTCGAGCTCGTCGACGAAGAAGTAGGGCGCGGGTGTCGACGCGAGACCGGCGGGACTGTTGCCGCCGATGAGCTCGAGCCCGCCACCGTCGAACAACACGTCATGCTTCGTGTTGCCTGGCTCGCGCGACTTCGACTCGCGAAACGTGTGCTTCGCCCGGCAGTGCTCGAGCGCGGTGTCAAAGCGAAGTCGCTTGAAGCGCGCGGCCTCTTCGAGGTCCGGCCGGCACATGATGATGATGCCGGGAGCGACGATCGACAGGTATATGCAGAGACCGACGAGGAGTTCGCTCGCGCCGACCTGCGACGGCTTATCGATCACGATCTCTTCGGTCTCCGAGTCGATGTCGAGATCGGCCATCACGAGACGCCAATACGGCGTCAGTGAAGTCTGCCAGGGAACGAGGATGCCACCGCGCTCGGTGACAAAGTTCTCGTCCATCCACGTCTCGAACCGAGGGACGGCGCGCGGACGGACTGCGCGCTCAAACGCATCAAGCATCTGCGGGTCTCGGCGGGCTGGGGCTCGACGCCTTGACCTCGTCAGCGAGAGCACGGAGCACTCCGTCGACATGCTTCTCGGCAGCGATGGCGATCGATTTGCCGTCGATATTGCCCCCGCAGTTCGCACAGCGAATATGCCGCATCATTTCGGCCTGCATTTGCCGCGGGAGTGACTGCAGCGCTTTACGCACCGCAACGCCGATCGCCGTAAGCGCTGCGTCGTGGGTCGTGCGCTCAACGATCTCGCCCTGCTCAATGCGCCACCGCTTCAGTTCGCGTTGCGCCTCGATGCCCGCCTTGATCTGCTTGCTTCGCGAGGCGGTCGGTATGTCGTCCTCCTCACCGTCGACCTTCGTCGGCGCCGTGGTGGACTCCGGTGCCTGTGGGGTAGGGCCGGGAGCGGTGACGAGTGGAGGCTGTTTGCTTGGCCGTCCGGTCGCCATGATCGCCCACTCTCGGTCTGCCCGAGCGACGTCGATCATCCCTCCCGGTAGCAGCGGCAGGGCGCCGCGCTTCTTCGCCGCGTCAACCGTCTGCCGCGAGATCGTGCGGCCCTCGACCACGCTCCGGTGTTTCGCGTAGGCGATCGCACTCATCCCCATCGGCGCGCGCTTCATGGCTAGCAGTAAGGCTGCGACCGCCGGACGTTTTGCAGGGGGGCCGCAAAACCGGGCCCCCGCCTGTGACTACGGGTTCCGCGTCGTACCGAAGGCCC
>CAZTDV010000027.1:9700-47615 GCA_964612195.1 uncultured Sediminibacterium sp. | reverse complement strand
TTATGTGGTTCCTGCTTTTGCAGGATTGGGCGCGCCTTATTGGAATCAACATGCGCGTGGTACTATTGTAGGTATTACACGTGGCACTACCAGTGCGCATATTGCGCGTGCTGCGGTAGAGAGTATTGCATATCAAACCATGGATGTATTAAAAGCAATGGAAGCAGATTCGGGTATTTCCATTAAAGAATTGCGCGTGGATGGTGGCGCAACAGTTAACAATATGTTGATGCAATTTCAAGCTGATTTATTACAAACTTCGGTGGTGCGTCCTACAACAGTAGAAACCACTGCATTGGGTGCGGCTTACTTAGCTGGATTGGCGGTGGGTTTTTGGGGTTCTGTTGATGAAATCCAACGCATTTGGGAAAAGGATCGGGTGTTCGATCCTTCTATGCCGTTAGCTGCTCGTGATGCATTGGCAGCGGGTTGGGCCAAAGCAGTAGGGGCGGCGATGAGTTACTAGGGTATTATCTATATTTAAATAGATATAAATTTAATAAATCTTATAAAAATATATTTAAAAGCGTATAATTAAATAAAAATAGTTAATTTTATATTTAAAAGCATATAAAATGAATCAAATTGCTGAATTTGTAAAGAAAAGAAGAAAGCAATTGAAATTGACCCAAGAAGAATTTGCCTTGCGTGCAGGCGTAGCATTGGTGGTCATTAGAAAAATTGAACAAGGGAAGGAAAATCTAAACTTATCGAGCGTAAACCAAGTATTAAAAATGTTTGGACATACTGTAGGTCCTGTCAGTGAAAAGTAAATACATGAGACAAGCTATTATTAAATACAACCATGTAGAATGCGGTATGCTGAAAGAGTTGGATAATGGTGAATACGAATTTACCTATAGTGAAATGCATGTAAAAAATCATAGTGATCTATTGATCAGTTTTAATATGCCTGTTCGTAAACAACCCTATGTAAGTAAAAGATTATTTCCCTTTTTTGATGGGCTCATTCCAGAGGGTTGGTTATTGAATATAGCTTCGGAGAGTTGGAAGATTAATAAGTTGGATCGTATGGGACTATTATTGGCTTGCTGTCAAAATACAATTGGTGCAGTAAGTGTTCATCCAATAAAAGAATCAATTGATGCGTAAATGTCTTTATTGTTATGGTGAATTAGAGGCTACAGTTGCTGCGGATTATCATGCCACTTGTAGTAAAAAATTTTACGGGACCTCTGTTGCACCTAAGCTTCCATACCGATTAGATGAAATGGAAAAATTAGCAAAAAATATTGTTGATTTATCCATTACAGTTCCTGGGGTTCAGCCCAAATTGTCCTTGGGTTCTTTAAAAGAGAAATTGGAAAATGGTCAGGTAAACCGATTGACCATTTTGAATGCGTTGGATGGAAATTATATTCTAAAACCTCCTAATGCAATGTATAGTCAGATGCCAGAGAATGAGCATCTGTCTATGAAACTGGCTGAGCTTTTTAAGATAAATGTTGTCCCCTCTAATTTAATTCGACTGACTTCTGGTGAATTGTGTTATATAACCAAACGTATTGATCGGAAAGCCAGTGGAGCTAAAGTGCATATGATTGACTTTTTACAAATATTTGAATTGGAGGATAAATACCTGGGAACAATGGAAATGTTGGGTAAAAAAATTGGTGAATTATCTGTGAACACTTTAATGGATAAACTTCGTTTTTTTGAGCTTGCTGTTTTCAATTTTATTATTGGGAACAACGATATGCACTTGAAAAACTTTTCTATGTTTCTAAGTGATTTCGGATGGACTTTATCTCCAGCTTATGATTTAATCAATGTTAAATTCATCCTGCCAAAAGATCAAGATGATACTGCTTTGAAGCTGGGGGGTAAAAAGTATAATTTCAACAAAAGGTATTTTGATCAGTTGGGAAATGTGCTTGAGCTTAATGAAAAACAGACTGGATCTGTTTATAAAAAATTACAAATCTGGTTGCCGAATGCCGTCCACTTAATTGAGCAATCTTTTTTGCAGGAAGCTGCTACAAAAAGATACATCGATTTAATTGAGAAAAGATCAGCGATGTTTCAAACTGAGAATTACTCAACGTAGTGAGTAATTTTACTCAGTATATTGAGTAAATTTTTAAATAGGCGTTTTATCAATCAAATAATCCTAGTTTTTGAACCATTTAGGTGCTTTTATGATTGATAAATCATTTTTTTATGAGCGATAAAATAGATAATCAAACATATGACATTGTAATCATCGGCGGTGGTGCTACTGGCTTGGGTTCTGCGGTGGATGCGGCTTCGCGAGGTTGCAAGACTTTGCTTGTTGAACAAGCCGATTTTGGGAAAGGCACTTCTAGCCGTTCCACTAAATTGGTGCATGGTGGTGTGCGGTACCTGGCACAGGGGAATATTAAATTGGTGCGCGAGGCGTTAGCCGAGCGCGGTAGGTTACTCAAAAATGCGCCGCTCATGACGAGCAGGCAACCCTTTGTGGTGCCGGTGTTTAGCCTCTGGGAAAAAATTTATTATAGTGCTGGTTTAATGCTCTACGATGTTTTATCTGGCAAATTATCATTGGGTAAAACCCGTTTGCTTTCTCGCAAAAAAACCTTGGAATTATTACCCAATATCAATCCTACAAAAGTAGCTGGCGGCATTTTATATTATGATGGACAGTTTAATGATGCTGAACTTTGTATTGAACTCGCGCATACTGCGGAGCGTTATGGGGCTACTGTTTTGAATTATACTAAGGCCGTTGGTTTAATTAAAGAGAATGGGGTTATTGTGGGAGTGGAGCTGGAAGATACGTTGCGCGCATCCGCGCGCAGAACAGTCCGTTGCAAATGCGTCATCAATGCAACGGGGGTGTTTACCGATGCAGTTTTGCAAATGGATGATCCGCATGCCGACACATTAGTATATCCTTCACAGGGTATTCACTTAGTAGTGAGTCCTAAATTTTTCAGAGGCATCAATGCCATGATGATTCCTAAAACCGATGATGGTCGCGTTCTTTTTGCCGTGCCTTGGCAAGGTAAAGTAGTAATAGGTACTACCGATTCACATGTGGATCATATTGACCTAGAACCCTTACCACTTGCAGAAGAAATTCATTTTGTGCTAGAACATTTTAATAGATATACTAATGCTGCTATCACTAAAGAGGATGTGCTCAGTGTTTTTGTAGGGCTTCGGCCGTTGGTGCGTTCTGCTAATGCGGGTTCCAATATTTCTTCTTTATTGTCTCGTGATCATACGTTGGTGGTTTCTCCTAGTAGAATGGTTACCATCACTGGGGGCAAATGGACTACTTATCGCAAGATGGCCGAAGATGCGGTGAATAATGCGGTGTTTGCGGCTAAGCTCGACGGGGCTAAATGCATCACCAAAGATTTGCCGATTGGTGACCTAGGGGCTGCTAGAGAATTAGCGGCGCAATTGATTGTTGCCGATTCTTCGATGGCTGTGTTCTTGGCTCCAGCGGGCACGCTCACGGATTTGGCGCAAGCATATCCTGCCTATGACATTCGTGTAGTTGACGTGGTTGTTGCGGCGCGCCGCAAATATGTGCGAACGGTGGAAGATTTTCTAGCGCGCCGCAGTAGGCTGCTCTTCCTAGATGCTAGAGCCGCCATTCAATTAGCGCCTTCTGTTGCAAATATTTTGCAAAAAGAATTAAATTGGACCAACGAAGAAAGAGATGCACAAGTGCTATCTTTTAATCAATTAGCACAGCAATACATAATTCACTAAATTCAAATTATGAATGCATTTATCGCAGAATTATTAGGAACTGCTTACATCATTTCTTTTGGTAATGGGGTAGTGGCCAATGTGGTCTTAAATAAAACCAAGGGCAACAATGGTGGATTAATTGCTATTACATTTGGATGGAGTATGGCTGTGTTCATGGCGGTATACATTACTGCGGGTATTAGTGGGGCACATTTAAATTCCGCTGTCACCATTGGTTTAGCTGCAATGGGAAAATTTGATTGGGCAATGGTACCTCAATATTTATTGGCTCAATTGTTAGGCGCTATGCTTGGGCAGTTGGTTGTGTTTTTAATTTACAAAGATCATTTTAATGCTACTGCTGATGGACTTACGCAACGTGCTTGTTTTTGTACCGATCCTGCTATTCGGAATCCTGTTCAAAATTTCATAACAGAATTTTTAGCTACGTTTATTTTTATGTTGGCAATATTATTCATCACCAAGGCCAATAGCAGCTTAGGTTCGCTAGATGCATTACCTGTAGCATTAGTAGTACTCGCCATTGGTTTAAGTTTTGGCGGACCCACGGGATATGCCATTAACCCAGCACGTGATCTGGGCCCGCGTATCATGCACTTTATTTTACCTATGACCAATAAATCTGCATCTGATTGGAGTTATGCTTGGGTGCCAGTTGTAGGGCCTATTTTGGGCGCGTTGGCTGCAGGATTCGTTTATACGGCCATCAATTAATACCGCATGACGAGCTCATAAAAACAACGGTTAATCTCGGTTTAAAAACGGCAATTTAAACTGCGATTTAATGATGCGTTTTTTCTTTATTACGGTTGGGGTATGCTGAAATTCTTGGTAATATATTTTCAACAGAATTAAGAAATAAGAAATTAATAACGGGCCAAATATTAAACCCGTAATACCAAAATATTTTAATCCCATGATTACGCCCAATAGGGTTACTAATGGATGCACATCAGCCTTTTTTTTAGCGAGTACAAACCGTACCACATTGTCCATAGTACCTAATACAATGGCTCCCCATGCAATCAATCCTATCCCTTCTGCAATACCCATATTCGCCATTAAGTAAATGCTAATGGGTACCCAAATAATGCCCGCACCTACTATTGGAATGATAGATGACAAACCTGTAAGAACTGCCCAGAATCCGGGTTGGCTTAAATCTACCCACCAATAATAGCCCCATGCCAATCCTCCTTGTATAATCGCAATTAATGGAACACCTATGGCATTACTTACTGTTTGTGCATGCAATTCGTTGGCAAACAACATGATTTTTTCACGCTTAAATGGCAAGTAAAAAACGATGGCTGCTTCCATTCTATTCAAATTGGTAATCATGAAGAATAAAATGAAATACATCATACCAATTGAGCTGAGTAAGTTCAATCCTTGGTTTAATAAGTTGCTGATGAAATTGGTAAAGTATCCTTCTAGTCCACTCAAGTTTTTCTCAGACAATAATTGAAAATGATATTCGGCTTGTAATTTTTTATCTAGTGCTTTTAATGGTTCTAAAAATGAATCGGTATTACCTGCTATTAGCAAAGCTTTGTTGTATAACATTCCTGCCAATAAAGAAAAGGGTAAAAGGATAATAAAAAAGGAAATGACAATTACTAATGCAGCAGCTGCAGATTTACTCCAATTTTTTCTCTTCACCAGTGTTTCAACAGATGGTTTACTGAGCACATAAAACAATACTGCTGCTAAAAATGCAGTAAAAAATTGTTGCAGTGTATAAAATAGGAATCCTGCAAAAATGAGAATGACTGCTAAAAAGATATAACGGTTTATTTTAAGTTCTTGCTGCATTTGTTGTAACTTGTATCAAATGTATTATTTATGAGCGAAAACAGTAAATTCATTTCGGGATTATTGCTGGGTGCGCTGGCCGGAACCGCACTGGCTTTATACTTGAATTCAGAGAAGGGCAAAGAGTTCTTATCTACACTTAATATAGAAGCAGATCATTTAAAAGATAATATGCACGAAGGCTATGACAGTGCTAAAGAAGGGGTAGACGAACTCTTGGCTAAAGCAAAAAATTTAGTTAAAGAATTGGAACAAAAAATTGCCGAAGCATAGTTGTTTACCAGCTCATTAAAATTATTGTATGTCTGAATCGGAAGATTTTTTTGGGAACGCCAAGAAGGAATTAGAAGCTTATATAGCCAATCGAATGCTGTTGGCCAAAATGGAACTGACGCAAAAATTAAGTCATAAAATGGCTTCGGTGGTGGTGATCACCCTGCTATCTACCCTATTTGCTTTTGCACTGGTTTTTGGGGGGATTATGGCTGCCTATTATTTGACCGATCTCACTGGTAGTTTGGTTAAAGGCTTTGGCTATGTGGCTGCTTTTTTTCTTGGTCTCTTTCTTATAGTGGTTTTGTTCCGTAAAAAGCTGGCTACTGTGGTAGTAGATGCCCTCATTAAAAATTTGTTTAAGTAATGCCCCGTTATACTCAACCTCCTATTAAGAACCAAGCCGACCTGCAGCATGCTATGGAGCAACTAAAAGGGCATGTAACCAATCAGGAAAAAGAACTGGCTAATTTAGCCGGAAAAGTACCCGGACAGCTGTTTAAACAGGCTTCTGGCGCTATTGTTCCCGCTATTCTAAACACCGCCACCCTCAGCGGCGCTTGGAATATTTTGAAACTGGTTCCAGTAGCTCAATCCCTCTTTTCGCTATTCAAGAAAAAAAAGGACTAGTTCCCTCGCTTTTTTTTGCTCCTTACCCTTACCTTTGCGGCCAAATCAACCATTTATGGCAACAACAGGGAAGATTAAACAAATTATTGGTGCGGTTGTAGACGTTCATTTTCAGGACAGCGCACTGCCTGAAATCTACAATGCCTTAGAGATAACCAAAGAAAACGGCGACAAGCTTGTATTAGAAGTGCAACAGCACTTAGGTGAAGACAGTGTACGTACCATTGCGATGGACGGTACTGAAGGTTTAGTAAGAGGTATGGCAGTAGTAGATACTGGTATTCCAATTGCAATGCCTGTGGGTGAAGGAATCAACGGTCGTTTGTTTAACGTAACTGGAGACGCAATTGATGGTCTTCCTCAATTAAGCAAAGTAAACGGCAGACCTATTCACAATAAGCCGCCATTATTCGAGAACTTAAGTACTGCAACAGAAATCCTGTTCACTGGTATTAAAGTAATTGACCTAATTGAACCATACGCAAAGGGTGGTAAAATTGGTTTGTTTGGTGGTGCTGGTGTAGGTAAAACCGTATTGATTCAAGAATTGATCAACAATATTGCTAAAGGACACGGTGGTCTTTCTGTATTTGCTGGTGTGGGTGAGCGTACTCGTGAGGGTAACGACTTGTTGCGTGAGATGATTGAAGCAGGTATCATGAAATATGGTGATGCTTTTAAACATAGCATGGAAGAAGGTGGATGGGATCTATCTAAAGTAGATATGGAAGGATTGAAAGATTCTAAAGCTACTTTCGTATTTGGTCAAATGAACGAACCTCCAGGTGCACGTGCTCGTGTGGCTTTGAGTGGTTTAACTATTGCGGAATATTTCCGTGATGGAGATGGTACTGGAAAAGGTAAGGACATCTTGTTCTTCGTAGATAATATCTTCCGTTTCACACAAGCTGGTTCTGAGGTATCTGCATTGTTAGGTCGTATGCCTTCTGCGGTAGGTTACCAACCAACCCTTGCTACTGAAATGGGATTGATGCAAGAGCGTATTACTTCTACCAAGAACGGTTCTATCACATCTGTACAAGCGGTTTATGTACCTGCGGATGACTTGACTGACCCAGCTCCTGCAACTACTTTTGCTCACTTAGATGCTACTACAGTATTAAGCCGTAAGATTGCCGACTTAGGTATCTATCCTGCGGTTGATCCATTGGATTCTACTTCTCGTATCTTAACACCTGCTATTGTGGGTAATGAGCATTACGATACGGCTAACCGTGTTAAATTAATTCTTCAGCGTTACAAGGAACTACAAGATATCATTGCTATCCTTGGTATGGATGAATTAAGTGACGAAGATAAAATGACCGTACAGCGTGCTCGTAAAGTACAACGTTTCTTATCTCAACCTTTCCACGTTGCTGAACAGTTCACTGGTCTTAAGGGTGTATTCGTTAGCATAGAAGATACCATCAAAGGTTTCAACTCAATTATGGATGGTGAAGTAGATGAGTATCCAGAAGCTGCATTCAACTTAGTGGGTACACTAGATGATGCAATTGAAAAGGGTAAGAAAATGATGGAAGCTGCAAAAGGATAATTTATGATTTTAGAAATATTAACTCCTGAGAAAAAACTATACAGTGGCGAAGTGTACGGTGTACAATTGCCAGGTATTAGTGGTTTATTCGAAATACTCGACAAGCACGCACCAATGGTAAGTGCCTTGGGTAAGGGTAACCTAAAAATTTTGAAGGATAAAAAAGAAGTAGAAAGCTATTCTATCCAAAGCGGTTTTGTTGAAGTAATCAACAACAAAGCAACCGTATTGGTAGAGGGTGCAGTGGAACTCTAAGTGCTTTAGTTGCGCTGCGGCTTTAATCGCGCTGCGGCTTTGATCCCTTTAGCTAAAAAATTTTCTTTAATAGTTTGAACAGTCTTGAATTTTTCGGGACTGTTTTTTTTATGGCTAGCTTGGTCGTCAATTGGGGGGATTGGGCTTTAGGGAATCTGCGCTCTTACTCTTTAGCGAAACTGCAAAAATAAAAAAGGGGCGAAAAAATATACTAAAAGTATATCTAGCAAAAAGATAGAGGTCTATAAATGATTGAAATAGCGAGATATTGCGAGAATCTCGCAATTTTACAGCAAGATCAGACTTGAAAAATTTAGTTGAGTTAGGCTTTTTACAAGCAATTCAAGTGAATAAAAAGAAACAAAATTTTATTAGAGGAAATGATTTCAATTCATTGATTAACTAATATAAAATCGAGGATATACCTTCTTAGTTTCAAGTGTATATTTTGCCAAATCGCCTTTTTTTTCATTGATTTGGCAGAATATAGGCGGTTCCGTGATGTGTATTTTACCGTTAAAAAACGGTGCTTCTACGTATTTCTACTCTTTTATTGTTAAGTATTATGATTTTAATTGGGAAGGTGAAAATGATTTTTTACTCCCGTTAAATAACCATCATAATTTGATAATTCTGCCCTATTGCTTCGCAATTGTTATCCGTTTCTTCGTCTTGTTCAGAACAAATCTTGTTGCAACAAGTAAACCAAACCCGAGTTCACGGTAGCGGGACTTCTGCGTGACGCTGAAATAACCATGGCGAGAGACAGGTCATTTTAAATTATACTAAAATGAAAAAAGTATCATTCGAACAACTAGGGTTAGTGAACCTTAGTGCAGAGGAAACTCAGGAAATTAATGGAGGCGAACTAGGGCCGTGGCTCAAAAAAGCTGGCTTAGTTGGCCTAGCTTATGACGTCATTGATAACTGGAGTACCATTAAGAAAGGCTTCTTAGCCGGTTGGAATTCATTGAAATAATCTTTAAAATTTTAAAAAATGAAAAATCAAACTATTGACCTTTCAAATTTTAAAGGTCTTCAAGATTTAAGTATTGATCAAATGCAATCAATTGATGGCGGCGGTGAATTTTGGGACATTATATCTTTTACTGCTGGTGTAACTGCAAAAGTCATTTACACTTTTGCTAAAGATGCAATTACATATCAACAATCTTTACCTCCCAACTTGAAAAAGTAATGTAAAGGGGTTGGGAAATACCTAACCCCTTTATTTAAAAATCAATTTTTAACAAAAAATCAGATTCAACTAAAAAAGATTTCAATATAAGATTATGTTTTATTTTTTATTTCGAATTAATGATTTGTACATAAACAAAGTCAAAGAATTTTCAAAAATAAGTCAGTTTAAATTAATTTGTTTTACTGTAATAATTGAAATTTCAGTTACATTAATTTTTTCCTTTTTACTTTTCCCAAATCATACTGCAGGACCAACATTTGATACTAAGCTAGAGGAGTTTTTTATAGCAGTAGTTTTTGCGCCACTTATTGAAACTTTAATTTTTCAATATTCAATAATTTCATACATATTAGGTAAATGGACAAATGCATATTTATTTTCTTGTATTTTTTCTGCTGTATTATTTGGAATATCTCATTTTTACTCGCCAGAATATATTTTAAAAACATTTTTTTCTGGTTTATTATTTGGGTCGTTATATCTAGTGGTACATAATAAAAATAACAACGCATTTATTATTGTTGCTATCGCTCATTCTATTTACAATTTTATTGGATTTTGTTTGAGGCTGATTTAAATATACATCTATGTTTCTATCCACAAGTAATATTATACATTACCCTTCAAGACAATATTTATATTGGTTAATATTAAGCATGGTAATTGCAGGGTTAGCCGCTTTACCCTTTATTAAAACAACCATCGCGATTCGCTCTAGCGGAATCATTAGACCCGCCAATGAACGGACAGAAGTGAAGCCAATCATAACGGGTAATCTGGATCAGCTTTATGTTCGCGAGGGAGATACGGTTAAACAGGGGCAGTTGATTGCGGCCATCAAAGACAATATTAGTCAACCTAAAATCATATTAAATCAAGTTGAACAGAACCAGCGAAAAAGATATGTGGATGATTTAATTAAATTGACTTCTAATGATAATTTCAATACCATTCTTTTAGAAACGCCGCTCTATAAAGAGCAGTTGAATAAGTTTGTTCATCAACTGGCCGATCATCATACTGCTATTAAAAAAGTATCTAATGAGTTGCAAATTTTTACTTCGCTGCTCAAAGACAAAGTAATTGCGCCTAAAGAACATTTTGATAAAGAAATTGAATTGGAAAGATTAAACAATATTTTGAATGCTTTTAAGAATGAGCAACTCGCGCTTTGGCATAATGATTTGCAGCGTTATCAATTAGATATTTCTCAGTTTCAGTCTCAGAAAAATCAAATCAATATTGAGCAAAAGAACTATTTCATTCTTGCGCCTGTTTCAGGTGTAATTCAGCAAATCAATACCAGATATATTGGCGGCTTTATTGCTGCAGGAGAACCCTTATGTATTATTTCGCCATTGAGTGAATTACTGGGGGAGTGTTACTTATCTACTAAAGATATTGGCTTGTTGAAAATTGGTCATTCCGCTCGTTTTCAAGTGGATGCATTTGACTATAATTATTTTGGGATGTTGACGGGTAAGGTAATTTCTATAGAGAATGATTTTTCACTCATCAATAATAAGCCTGCTTTTAAAGTCCACTGCAGTTTTGATCGTACTCAGTTGTTTTTGAAAAATGGATTTAATGGAAGTCTAAAAAAAGGACTCAGTTTTCAAGCAAGATTTGTTGTTGGTGAAAGAACCCTTTGGCAACTTTTATTTGACAAAGTAGATGATTGGTTTAATCCAGTTGCGCCGAATTTGATCTTAACTGCGTCTGTTTATGAAAAATAAAACCTGCGTCAAACAGAGGGATATTACTGATTGTGGTGCTGCTTGCTTGGTTTCGGTGGCAATGCATTATCAATTGGAATTGCCTGTTAGCAGAATTAGACAATATGCTGGTACCGATAAAAGGGGCACCAATGTATTGGGGTTGATTGAAGCCGCCGAACGACTCGGATTTCAGGCTAAAGCTGCAAAGGGCGTTTTGGATAGTTTGCATAAAATTCCTTTACCTGCCATTGCACATATTGTATTGAAAAATGGATTACATCACTATGTGGTGATTTATTCCATTAATTCAAAGTCTATAACTTATATGGATCCGGGGGAAGGCGTTTTTGTAAAAAAATCACTAATTGATTTTCAAGAATTATGGTCTGGTGTGATTGTATTGATTTTGCCTGGTGATGGTTTTGTTACAGGTAAACAAAAAATAAGTAATAGTGAACGATTTTGGCAATTAATTAAGCCGCATACTTCCATTATGATTCAAGCTTTAATAGGGGCTTTACTATACACAATTCTTGGCTTGTCTACTTCAATATATATGCAAAAGATTATAGATTTTGTATTAGTAGAAGGTAATACAAGACTATTGAATCTATTGAGCTTGGGCATGATTTTTATTTTAGTATTTCAATTAGCCATTGGTTCTTTTAAAACTGTTTTTGGTTTGCAAACAGGCCAAATGATTGATGCTAGGTTAATTCTGGGGTACTACAAACATCTATTAAAATTACCCCAACGTTTTTTTGATACCATGCGTGTAGGTGAAATCATCAGCAGGGTGAATGATGCTGTTAAAATACGAGAGTTTATTAATTCGGTTGCTTTAAACTTAATCGTTCATACGCTGATTGTAATTTTTAGTTTGTTGATCATGTTTTTTTATTATTGGAAGTTGGCGCTAATCATGCTTGCTATAGTTCCTATTTATGGGTTGATTTATTGGCTTAGTAATGTGGTAAACAAAAAATGGCAACGGCGGTTAATGGAGGAAAGTGCTGAATTAGAAAGTCAATTAGTGGAAAGCTTAAATGCTGTGGGCACCATTAAAAAGTTCGGTATTGAACAATTTGCCAATGATAAAACAGAAGGTCGTTTTATTAGTTTGCTCAAAACAATTTATAAGACCAGCATTTACAATATGTTTATTGGAACTGGAGCAGAATTCTTCACAAGATTATTTACCATTTTGCTCTTATGGATTGGATCTTATTTTGTAATTAATCGAGAATTATCTCCTGGTGAACTTTTATCGTTTTATGCATTGGTTGGATATTTCACTGGTCCAGCTACCTCTTTGATTGGGGCTAATAAGAATATACAAGATGCTATCATTGCTGCTGATCGCTTATTCGAAATTATTGATCTAGAAACAGAATCATGTAATGATCAAAAAATTGAACTGGCTCCTGAATTAATAGGTGATATTGAATTGAAACATATTCATTTTAGATATGGTACAAGAACCACTGTATTTGAAGATTTAAATATTCGTTTTGAAAAAGGAAAAAGCACGGCTATAGTAGGGGAAAGTGGTAGTGGAAAATCAACATTACTTTCTTTAATGCAAAATTTATATCCGTTGAATAATGGCAATATCACTATTGGTCAAATAGACTTACAACATATTAGTAACCGGAGTTTAAGAGATAGAGTGGGTGTTGTTCCACAACATATTGATTTATTTAATGGAACTATTATAGAAAATATTGCCTTGGGCGACTACGAACCTGATATGCAGAAAATTCTTTTTCTTTCTGCTATTTTAGGAACTGATGAATTCATTAATCAATTACCCAATACCTACAATAGCATGGTTAATGAACAAGGCGTTAATTTATCTGGGGGTCAAAAACAACGCTTAGCAATTGCTCGGGCACTTTATCGTAACCCAGATATTTTAATTTTAGATGAAGCTACTAGTAGCCTTGATCCTACTAGTGAACAAAAAGTACAAGAAGCCCTCAATTGGTTTAAGAAACAAGCTAAAACCATTATTATCATTGCCCATCGACTGACTACTATAAAAAATTGTGATACCATTTTAGTGCTCAATAAGGGTAAGTTAGTGGAGCAAGGATCTCATAATTATTTACTTACAGTAAATGGTCATTACTCAAAACTTTGGGGATACCATACTGCCAATATTTAAACATTATTCTTATGCAAAAAGAAAATCAAAAACATCCAGGGGTTGTTGTTTTATTATTTCACGCAGTTTTGTTCAACCTAGTCATACTGCCTGCTGGGTTACTTTATTCCATTTTATTTAAAGTAGACTATGTGAGCTTGGATGAATGGATTAACAGTATATGTATTAATTTAATTACTTGGCAAGTTTTTGATTATGCGCTAAAGGAAAATTATTCTCCTAGTGGGCTGAAATATGAATTGAAAAAATTTTACTTTATAAATGCAATTGATCAATGGTTTCAACAAAAACTAACAACATCAACTATTCGGTACACTTTCTTTCAAAGTTTATTTTGGTTGTTCATCTTAATCATTTTGGTAATCCCATTGATTTCAAAATTCATTTTTGATGTTAGAATGCCTTACACTTCACTGCGATTTACTTTTGTTTTTATGCAGCTACTTTGTTTGGTATATTATTATTTTCAACAAAAATATCCTGAAGATGCTTATATAAAAAAAGAACCAATTGCTAGTCCGTGGATGTTAGAATTGCTTTATTTAGCCATATTCAAAAAGAAAAAAAGCTAATTCAACTGCGGATCAATAGGGTAGTTGGTCATTTGGGCGTATTCGCCGCCGAGTTGTTGCATGCTGCGTTTCCAAATTTGGTCAGCATCCAATGAAAAACTGATGCCTACATCTGGGGTGGTTATAATCCAACTTTTTTCTTCTACTTCTTCTTGTAATTGACCAGCACTCCAACCACTATACCCTATAAAAAAGCGAATTTGTAAATCGGTAATTTCTTTATTGTGCAATGCTGCAATAGCTACATCAAAATCTCCTCCCCAATATATTCCTTTGAATATTTCAATTCCTTCGGTAATGATATCTGGTCTTCTATGTATAAAATGTAGGGTATGTTGTTCTACTGGGCCGCCTTCGTATACCGGCAATACTAATCCATCTGCAATCTCTACTACATCTCCTAAAACCTGATCAGTTTTTTTGTTGAGGATAAATCCAATATCTCCTTCTTCATTATGGTCGCATATTAGCACAGCTGTCCTGATAAAATTTGGGTCCTTTAAAAAAGGGTCGGATAGCAATAAAATTCCTTTGTTTAGTTCCATATTGATCAAAAAGATAAGAATAATATTTATTTTTCCTACTAAATCTAAAAAATCTAGTTAAAAAAAGCCCTTGGTTGCCTTGCTGCTATTGGCTAGGGTTAAATAAATCTATATTTGTTGCGCATGAAGAGAACTTTCCCCATCATTGTCATACTGATTTCACTTTCGCTGCTAGGGCTTTTCCTATTGCAGGCTTCTTGGTTTGATAACCTCATGGAGGTAACCAAAACGCAACTGAGCGAAAAAATTAATGCTGGGGGGGTAAGCGTAGCCAATGATATTGGAAAAACTACTCGTTCTTCCCAACCACTTAGTTTAAATAGAAGGGGGGGATTATTGCTGGGCTCCGAGTTGCAGATCAAATTGTTTCGCCAGCCCACCGTAGAAGAACGTTTTACTATGGAGGAAGTGCGGGAAAAAATTGAAAAAGAATTTGAGCGTGTTCAATTAGGTAAACTAAAATTTGAGTTTGCTATTTCTGATGTGGAAGGCAACTATGAATTTTATTCTCCTGGTTATGAACAAGAGTTTTGGGATACCATCAACAACAAACGAAACTACTACGCCATTTTACGCGATACAGATAACCTCGCTTTTACTGAGGCCAACGAAGTCCTTATTATTATTGTTCCTGATGTTGAAAAACAAGTATGGGCTTCGCTTCGCTGGATCTTAGTGGGGGCCATCACTTTCATGCTAATTATTATTGCTGCGTTTTATGTAACGGTTAAAACATTGTTGAACCAGAAAAAACTTTCTCAAATAAAAAGTGATTTCATCAACAATATGACGCATGAATTCAAAACCCCTTTGGCTACTATTTCCTTAGCGGTAGATGCGTTGCGTACGCCTAAAGTGCAAGCCAATCCAGAGAAAGGGGCTTACTTCACCAATATTATTAAAGAAGAAAATATCCGCATGAACAAACATGTGGAAACCATTTTGCAAGCGGCTTTCTTAGAGAAGCAAGAACTCAATTTAAATTTATCTAAAATTGACGTGCACGAAATGATTCAAGAAGTAGCCAGCACTTTTGAATTACAGTTGAACGATAAAAATGGTACCATTGATTTCTTGTTGAATGCAAGCAATGATACTATCAGTGGGGATAATGCGCATTTTAGAAATATGATTTCTAATTTAATGGACAATGCCATTAAATATTCTCAAGACCCTGTGCACATTAAAATTTCTACACATAGCACCAAGAATCATTTAGTGATTCGTATTGAAGACAATGGTATTGGTATGAGTAAAGAATCTGTTAAGCGTGTGTTCGAAAAATTCTATCGCGCTCATACCGGTAATTTACACAATGTAAAAGGTTTTGGATTGGGCATGAGTTATGTTAAAACCGTGATTGATGCGCACAAGGGAAAAATAAAAGTAGACAGTACTGTAGGTAAGGGAACTTCGTTTACTGTTGAAGTGCCGCTTATGCATGACTAGATTGTTAATGCTAATTTTCGACCGATTCGGGTTTTGCAACCCAAAGTATTGATCCGTCGCCGTACGATAAAAAACGATACTCATTGTCCAACGCATATTGGTATATTTTTTTCCAATTTTCTCCTACAATGGCAGACACCAATAATAATAATGTGCTCTGTGGTTGATGAAAATTCGTAATCAATGCACGAATCAATTTAAAGGAATAGCCTGGTGCAATAATGATTTGTGTTTTTGTAATAATTCTGCTTGCATTATTTTTTTGCATCCATTGTAATAAAGATTGCAGCGACTCAGTAGCCGTCGGTAACACTTTGTTGCCACCACTAGTATATTCTTTCGGTATATTTTTTTGCGCACTTTTATTTTCAGCAATCTCGCCAGCCGAAACATAAGGTTCCCACTGCGTCACGTGTAAATTGTCTGATGAAATAGCTGGATTTCGAATCGTCTTAACGCCAATCCAGTAAAGGCTTTCCAGCGTTCGTAGCGAGGTTGTTCCTACCGCAATAATTCCTTTTTCTACATGCGCTAATAATTGCTCAACGGTTTCAACAGTTACATCAATAAATTCAGCATGCATTTCATGATCTTTCATCTGGGCTGCTTTCACTGGCTTAAAAGTGCCTGCACCAACATGCAGTGTAACATATGCTTTGAGTATATTTTTTTCGGACAATTTTGAAAACACCCTTTCGGTAAAATGCAAGCCTGCTGTTGGTGCTGCTACTGATCCATCGTGCTTTGCATAAATAGTTTGGTATCTTTCTTTGTCGGCTTCTTCTGTGGCTCTATTTAAGTAGGGGGGAAGGGGAATGTCTCCTGCCAAATGCAAGACCTCTGCAAAGCTTAGCCCTGCTGGCTCCCAGCGGAATTCAATCAAAAAACAATCGGGCAAAGCCTCCACTTTTCTGGCTTCAATGCGCAAGCCCGCGCTGCCGCCCGCCGCGCCAACGCCCGCGCCACCTGAAGGCGCTGCCACACTCAGCTGCACCACTCCCTCCTTCCATTTCTTTGCGCCGCCAACCAAGCATTTCCACTGTACCGATCCCTTCTGTAACATGGCTGTGGTAATATCTTCATATTGATCGGCGGGCTCTAAGCAAAACAATTCTATTAATCCGCCCGTTGGTTTTTGAAATAGCAATCGAGCTTCCACCACTTTGGTATTATTAAAAACCAACAAACTTCCAGACGGAAGTTCATCGGCAATATTCGCGTAGGTATTTTCCCGAATTGGGCCAGAAACCTCGTTGGAAAACTCCGAAACTTCGCCTAAACGGTCGAAACCCTGCGTTGATCCCCAGACCAATAATTTGCTTTGGTCCCGCTGTTCCAGGGGGTAACGGGCTATTTTATGGTCGGGTAGCTCATAAGTAAAATCAGCAATATGCAGTAATGACGGGTGTTTCATGGGTTTTCTTTAGTAATTCACGGCTTATCCACAGCTATTCACAGGTTATACAGTACCATAAGCGCCAATTTGTCTGAAACGCAAGATAGGAAAGCATTACAGCTCCACAAATCTTGTGGATAAATACAACAGCCCCATTTTTGGGATAAAAGTGGGAAAAAGTGTTATTTTGTGTCAACAAGTGGTAATCTTGGAAATATTTATTCACTTATGATCGGATTTCACGGAGAATATGAAGCAACGGTAGACGCCAAAGGGCGCTTCCTTCTTCCGGGCGGACTGAGAAAACAGTTGCCTGAAGGAGAGAGTCGCTTTATTCTGGGCCGTGGCTTCGAAAAATGTCTCACGCTGTATCCAATGAAAAGTTGGGAATTGATTATTGCCAAGATTAGTCAGTTAAATGATTTTGATCCAAAAGTACGTCAATTCAGACGTCAGTTTTTAGGTGGTGCTACCGAAATAGAATTAGATGCGGCGGGCAGAATGTTATTGCCTGCTTCTTTAAAAGAATTCGCTGGCCTTTCTAAAGACATTGTACTTGCTGCCGCAATGGACCGTTTTGAAATTTGGGATGCAGCCAAGTACAAACAGCTCTTTGAGGATTTCTCTTCGGAGGCTTTTAGTAGCCTTGCGCAAGAAGTAATGCAGGAAGCAGATAAAAAACAAGATAAATAACCAGCATGGAAAATTTACCTGCTAGCGATTATCATGTTCCTGTTCTGTTCCATGAAACCATAGACGCATTGTCTATTAAACCCGACGGGGTTTATGTAGACTGCACTTTTGGTGGTGGTGGTCATAGCAGAGGCATTCTAGATAAATTAGGGCCTAATGGTAAGTTGGTGGCTTTTGATCAGGATACAGATGCTCAACAGAATATTCAAAACGAACCAAGGCTCTTATTTGTTCCGCAAAACTTTCGCCATTTGAATCGTTTTCTTCGCTTGCATGGAATTATGCAAGTAGATGGTGTGTTGGCCGACTTGGGTGTGAGCTCTCATCAATTTAATGAAGGTGAGCGTGGCTTCTCCATCCGCTTTGAAGGTCCGATGGATATGCGCATGGACAGAAGGCAAGGAGTTACTGCTGCTGATATTATTAAAACTTTCAGTGAACTGCAGTTGCACAAAATGTTTGAACAATTCGGTGAAGTAACCAATGCTAAAACTTTAGCTGCGCATATTGTTCAACAAAGAACTCGCTTGCCCTTTGCTACAATTGATCAGTTTAAAGCAATGATAAGCTCCGTTGTAAAAGGAAATCCAAATAAATATTTAGCACAGGTTTTTCAGGCGTTAAGAATGGAAGTGAACGACGAAATGGGTGCCCTGAAAGAAATGTTGCAGCAATTGCCCGCGGTATTAAAACCCGGTGGCATAGCGGCTATCATCACTTTTCATTCTATAGAAGATAGAATGGTAAAGAACTTTTTTAAACAAGGAAGTTTTGATGAAGTAATTGACAATCCATTTGTTTCAGTAGAAAAAGTGGAAGTGTTTAAACTAGTGAATAAGAAGCCTATCACGGCTGGTGAAGTTGAATTGAAAAGGAATACAAGAAGTAGGAGCGCAAAGCTACGTGTAGCAGCGCGCGTTTAATATATATACCGTGCCTGAAAACAAAACAAATCCCAAGAACCCTTTAAGGGGGTTGCTCAACTATGAGTGGATTGTGAAGAACATTGGTTTCTTCCTTTTCCTTTCTGTTTTAGCAGTATTGTATATAGCCAACGGTCATATGGCCGACAAAACCATACGCCGTATTAACGCCATTAACAACGAATTAAAAGAGTTGCAGTTTAAATACAAAACACTCAAAAGTGAGTTGATGTATAAAACAGAAGAATCACAAATTGTTCAGTTGGTTGCACCAATGGGTTTAAAAATAAGTAAAGACATGCCTGAGCGCATTAAACAATAATGGAAGTAAAACGCGACATATTATGGAGAGTCTACCTCAGTTATATACTGATGGTGATTGCTTGCGTAGCCATTTTTGGCAAAGCGGTTTACATTCAACAAGTGGAAGGTGCCAAGTGGAGAAGCATGAGCGATAGCTTACACCAACGCATTGATGAAATTGAAGCGGAGCGCGGTACCATCTATAGCGAAGACGGTCAAATGCTCAGTACTTCTATTCCGCAGTTTGATATTTTTATTGATTTCAGGGTGGCTGGTTTAAGAGAAAAAAATGGTTTGCGTTTTAGAGAAAATATAGATTCACTCAGTTTTCATTTAGCGCAATTATTTAAAGACATGAGTCCTGTTGAATACAAGCGCGTATTACAAAAGGCTTATAAATCACAGGACGGTTACTTTCCACTTAAGAAAAAAATCAGCTTTACTCAGTACGATTCATTGCGCAATTTTCCTTTGTTCAAATTGGGTCGTTACAAAAGCGGCATGATTGCGAATGAAAGAACCATTCGTCTGAATCCCTATCAGATGCTGGCTTTCAGAACAATTGGCTTGGCGCGTGATTCTAATAAAGTGGGTTTAGAAAAAACCTACGATGCAGTACTAAAGGGGCGTAATGGTAAGCAAACAGTTCGTTCTATTGCCGGTGGGATTGGAGTGCCCGTGGATGATACTTACCTTATTGAGCCAGAAACCGGAAAAGATATAGTGAGTACCATTGATGTATTCATTCAAGATATTGCAGAAGCAGCATTGATGAAAATGATGGTGCAGAACGAAGCAGAAAATGGTTGCGCCATTGTATTAGAAACCAAAACCGGAAAAGTTAAAGCAATTGCCAACCTTGGCAGAATGGCTAACGGAACTTACTGGGAAAATTTGAATTATGCCATCACCCCAAGTGAGCCTGGTTCTACTTTTAAGTTGGCTACTTTAATGGCTTTATTAGAAGACAAGAAAGTAAACTTAAATCAAACCATCAATTTAGAAAATGGTGTTTGGCGTATTGCTGGTCAAACAGTGTACGATTCTGAAAGACATTCAGAAAATATTGTTACCGTTAAACAAGCATTCGAGTTGAGTTCTAATGTTGCCATGGCTAAAATGGCAGTATCTCATTATTTGAATAATCCACAACAATATTTAAAGCATTTGCGCAAAATGAGAATGGATACCATCACTGGTATAGATTTAGTAGGAGAGCGTAAGCCAGTGATTCATCGCCCTGGTTCTAAATTATATGGTCCTACCACTATTCCTTGGATGAGTTTTGGATACAACTTAGCAATTAGTCCTTTGCATACTGCTATGTTGTACAATGCTATTGCGAATAATGGTACCATGATGCGCCCTTATTTAGTGAGCAGTATTAAAGAAGAAGGCGTGTTGTTAAAAGAAATTTCGCCTGTTATTTTAGATACACAAATATGTAGCCCTGCAACACTAGCTATGTTAAAAGCAAGTTTAGAAGGAGTTTGTATTGCAGGTACTGCAAAATCTTTATTTGCTGGTACGCCTTATAAAGTAGCAGGTAAAACTGGAACTGCATTAGTGGCTGATGGTAATAGAGGTTATGCCAATAAAATTTACCAAAGTTCTTTTGCAGGCTATTTTCCGGCAGACAATCCTCAATACACTTGTGTAGTAGTTATCAAGAACAAACCATTCGCTGCTAATTTTTATGGGGCATCTGTTGCAGGTCCAGTGTTTAAAGAAATTGCAGATCGTTTGTACGGTACTTATATCAAGACCAATAAAACATTAATTGTTGGAACCAATAAAAAAGACAGTACCTATTTTAAATACAATGGATACAAAGCAGACCTGGCTTATTTGTCGGAGAAATTACAACTGAAAATTTCAGATTCAACTGGCAGAGCAGATGAGTGGACCAGCTTAAATAAAAATTCGGCAGCTGCAGTGATGCAGAAAATGCCCGTTAACAAAAATGCCATGCCTCCTTTAAAGGGATTGGGATTAAAAGATGCCCTCTACCTCTGCGAAGAAATGGGATTGATGGTGCAAGTAAAAGGAAGAGGCAGGGTATTAGATCAATCTATACTACCTGGTCAGCCCATTGCAAAAGGTCAATTAATTCAAATCAACTTAAACTAGTACTTATACCATGAAAACACTTCAGCAACTACTCGTTCAACTAAAGCCACTGCAGGTTGCAGGTTCGCTTGAATTGAATATTGGTGCTATTGAAATTGATTCAAGAAAAGTGAAGTTGGGTACTGCATTTATTGCCATCACTGGTGTGCAAACAGATGGTCATGCATATATTAATAAAGCCATTGAATTAGGCGCAGTTGCCATTATTTGTGAAACAATGCCTGCAGAATTGGTGGTTGGTATTGTGTACGTTAAAGTGGCAAATACGCAAGAAGCTGCGGCACTCATGGCCGTTGAATTGTATAATCATCCATCTGCTCAGGTGAAATTAGTGGGTGTAACGGGTACCAATGGTAAAACAACTATTGCAACTATATTATTTAAATTATTTCGTCAGTTAGGGTATAAATGTGGGTTAATTAGTACCGTGCAAAATCAAATTGATGATGCCATTATTCCTGCAACGCATACTACCCCTGATGCAATTAGTTTGAATGCTTTATTGCAGCTAATGGTGAACGAAGGGTGTAGCTATGTATTCATGGAATGCAGCAGTCATGCCATTCACCAGCATCGCATCACTGGACTACAGTTTGCGGGCGCTTTATTTAGCAATATCACCCACGACCATTTAGACTATCATAAAACATTTGACGAATACATTCGCGTTAAGAAAAAATTCTTTGACGATTTGCCTGCTACTGCATTTGCGATTTCTAATGCAGACGATAAACGTGGGGAAGTCATGTTACAAAATACTGTTGCTACTAAATACTTGTACAGCCTTAAAACAATGGCTGCCTTCAAGGGAAAAATATTAGAAAATGCATTGACCGGCTTAGTGATGACCATTAACGACCAGGAAGTGCATTTTCGCCTAATTGGAACTTTTAATGCTTACAATTTATTAGCTGTTTATGGTGCGGCAATTTGTTTGGGCAAAGAAAGTCAAGAAGTATTGACTGCATTGAGTTTGCTCACTGGTGCAGAGGGTCGTTTCGATTATATGATTAGCGCCAACAATATTATTGGCATAGTAGATTATGCGCATACCCCTGATGCATTAGAAAATGTATTAGCCACCATAAAAAAATTGCGCAAGGGCTATGAGCAAATTATTACTGTAGTGGGCTGTGGTGGCGATAGAGATAAAACCAAACGTCCTATTATGGCGCAAGCTGCTTGCGATTTGAGTGATCGGGTGATTTTAACCAGTGATAATCCACGAACAGAAGATCCTGAAGCTATTCTACGAGACATGGAAACAGGATTATCTAGTTCAGCAAAAAGAAAATATATCACCATCGTAGATAGAAAGCAGGCAATTGAAGAAGCAGTTAAAATAGCGAAGCCTGAAGACATCATTTTAGTGGCGGGCAAGGGCCACGAAAAATACCAAGACATCAATGGAGTGAAATATCCTTTTGACGATAAACAAATTTTACAAAACGCATTTACCCTAGTTACCCGATAAACCTACTTTATGCTATATCAATTTTTTAACTGGCTAAAACAAAGCTTCGATATCCCTGGGGCAGGACTATTTCAGTTCCTGACTTTTAGGATTGCCATGGCAATTGTATTGAGCCTAGTAATTGCTACGGTTTATGGTAAACGCATCATTTTATTTTTGCAGAAAAAACAAATTGGTGAATCGGTTAGAGACTTAGGTTTAGCTGGTCAAGAGCAAAAGAAAGGTACACCTACCATGGGTGGTATCATTATCTTATTAAGCATTTTGATTCCTACTTTGTTATTTGCCAATCTAGACAAAGTGTACGTGCGTCTAATGATTTTATGTACTGTTTGGTTGGGTGTGATTGGGTTCTTAGACGACTTATTTAAAATTCGTGCAAGAAAAGCGGCATTACAAAAAGGCGAGAAATACAAGAAAAAAGATTCAGATGGATTGGCTGGTATTTCAAAAATTATTGGTCAGGTAGGATTAGGCATCATCATTGGTACTACCCTCTATTTTAGCAATGCAGTTACTGTTGAGCGCGAAATAATTGGATCTGATAGAAAAGTATCGGTGCTTCAAGAAGGAGATCGTTTTGCAAAAGACTCTACCATTATTATTCGTCAAATGAATGGCATTGAAAGAAAGTTTGTAAAAGTAAAAACGCCTATCACCACCATTCCTTTTGTAAAAAACCATGAGTTCAACTACAGTAAATTAATCAGTTGGATAGGGGAAGGTGCAGAGAAATATACTTGGATTGTGTACATCTTAATTGTTACACTTATTATTACTGCAGTTAGTAATGGAGCCAACTTAACCGACGGTTTAGATGGTTTGGCAGCTGGCGTGAGTGCCATCATTGGTGCAGGGTTACTCGTATTTATTTATGTAAGTTCTAACTATGTATTTGCCGATTATTTAAATATCATGTACATCCCTAACCTAGGAGAGCTCACCATTTTTGTGGGTGCTTTTGTGGGTGCTTGTATTGGGTTCTTATGGTACAACGCTTACCCAGCGCAGGTTTTTATGGGCGATACGGGTAGCCTTGCCTTGGGAGGTATCATTGCTTCTTTGGCCATTATTGTTCGCAAAGAATGGTTGATTCCTATTTTCTGTGGTGTGTTCTTAGTAGAAAATTTAAGCGTGATGATTCAGGTAGGATACTTTAAGTACACCAAGAAAAAATATGGAGAAGGTAGAAGGGTTTTCTTAATGAGTCCCTTGCACCATCACTACCAGAAAAAAGGGTTTCATGAAAGTAAGATTGCGGTAAGATTTTGGATCATCACCATCATGTTGGTGGTAATGAGTGTGGTATCATTAAAAATACGATAAGAAGTGAGTAGCAATATTATCATATTAGGCGGAGGAGAAAGCGGTGTAGGCGCTGCTGTGTTAGCAAAGCACAAGGGCCATCCCGTATTCTTATCCGACGGTGGTAAGCTAAAAGATATTTATAAAGCTGAGCTTACTGCTAATGGGATTGAGTTTGAAGAAGGCGGCCATAGCGTAGAACGAATTTTAGCAGCTGACGAAGTAGTAAAGAGTCCGGGTATTCCAGAAAAAAACGAAATGGTTAAAGCCATTCGTGCAAAAGGAATTTCAGTAATCAGTGAAATTGATTTTGCTTACAGATACAAGGGTGATAGTACTATTGTTGCCATCACTGGTAGCAATGGCAAAAGTACCACCACTGCTTTGATGTATCATATTTGCAAAACTGCAGAACTTGATTGTGCGATGGTAGGCAATATTGGATACTCTTTTGCAAGACAAGTAGCTGAAGATCCAAAGCCTTTATACATTATTGAAGTGAGTTCTTTTCAACTAGATGATATCAAAACTTTTAGACCTAATGTGAGTATTCTCTTGAATATTACTGAAGATCATTTAGACCGTTACGATTACAAATTTGAAAACTATATCAATAGCAAATTCAGGATCATCGAAAACCAAACCATGGATGATTATTTCATCTATTGTTTAGACGACGAAACGATCATGCAAAAATTCCCATTACTAACTATCCATACTAACCCACTACCATTCTCTATGAAACAAGAAGTAAAAAAAGGCGGCTACATCAAGGGCGACCAGATGATGCTGCGCATCCAAGAAGAAAGAGTAAGCATGAGTATCTACGATTTTGCCCTTAAAGGGAAACACAACAATTACAACACCATGGCAGCGGGTATTGCAGCATCTACCATTGGCATTCGAAAGGAAAAAATTCGTGATGCAGTAAAGAACTTTCATAGTCTAGAACACCGCATGGAATTTATTGCGATGGTTCGTGGCGTTGAATTTATTAACGACAGTAAAGCCACCAATGTAAACAGTACTTGGTATGCTTTAGAGAGCATGAATAAGCCTACTGTGTTAATATTAGGTGGGGTAGACAAGGGAAATGATTACTCTTTAATTACCGAATTGGTAAAAGAAAAAGTGAAAGCCATTGTTTGTATGGGAACAGACAACAGCAAAATCATTGCAGCATTTAAAGACATAGTGCCAATGATTATAGAAACGGATAGTGCAAAAAAAGCAGTGAACGCAGCATTTAGATCGGCTGCTAAAGACGACGTGGTATTGCTTAGCCCAGCATGTGCCAGCTTCGACTTATTCAAAAATTACGAAGACAGAGGAACCCAGTTTAAAGAAGCCGTTAAGGAATTATAATGTCTGAAATAAAAGATACCCTATTTTCTCAAATACCTTCGGTAGATGGTGTGCGCAAGCAACTCCTTACCCGTACACGAGGGGATAAGTATATATGGGGTATTGTAGTGGTATTGTCGTTGATTTCTATTTTGGTGGTGTACAGTGCTACTGGTTCATTAGCTTATAAAATGTACAAGGGCAATACCAATATCTATTTATTCAAGCAAATGTCTTTTACCATTTTAGGGTTGATCATTATGTACTTCTTGCATAGGGTTAACTACACGGTATTTTCTAAAGTGGCTACTTTCTTATTCTTGATTTCGATTCCTTTATTATTATACACTTTGTTTTTTGGTGCAAGAATTAATGAGGGAAGCAGATGGATTAAATTACCCATCATTAATTTAACAATCCAAACCAGCGACTTTGCTAAGCTGGCCCTGTTTATGTACATCTCTAAAATGTTGAGCAAAAAACAGGAAGTCATTAAAGATTTTAAAAAGGGATTTATTCCGGTAGTAACGCCTGTGGTAATTATTTGTGCATTGATTATGCCGGCTAATTTATCAAATGCATTATTAACCGGTGCTACTTCTTTGTTATTGATGTTCATAGGGAGGGTAAGCTTTAAACATATTTTTCTCACCATTGTGATAGCAATGATTCCGGTGGCTTTTATTGTTTCTGTTGCGGTATTAACGTATGATGGTAAAAAAACAGAAGATATAGCCAAGCCCATTGCAGCAGAGAAAATGAAATCGGTGGGTCGCTTTGGTACTTGGGTAAAGCGGGTACAAGATTTTATGTATGCCAAAGACAGCGAAGTGCCTTATCAGGTGCAGCAAGCAAAAATTGCCATTTCGAATGGAGGCATGTTAATTGGTTTAGGTCCGGGAAATAGCCAGCAAAGAAATTTTTTGCCTCAAGCTTACAACGACTTTATTTACTCCATCATCATAGAAGAGTATGGGCTTTTGGGTGGTGCGTTTATGATATTTATTTACCTGGTGTTTTTATTTAGGTGCATCAGTATTTTCCGACGATGTCCTTATGCGTTCGGCGCATTCTTGGCACTCGGGCTTAGTTTTACTTTAGTAATTCAAGCTGTTGCTAATATGGCTGTGAATGTTAACCTGGTTCCTGTTACTGGGGTTACTCTTCCATTAGTAAGTATGGGCGGATCTTCTTTCTTGTTTACTTGTGCTGCCATTGGTATTGTATTAAGTGTGGCGCGCAATGTGGAGCAGTTAGAAGGTAAAGCACCTTTAGAAACGGGGGTGAATCCGGTTGCGGCCGCGGACGCGAATGCTGCAGGCGTTGGTAATTTGTCTTCGGCGGCCGCAACAGCAAATCCTTTTTCTGCACCTGAAAATTTACGCCCCAATGCATAAACGATTTATCATAGCTGGTGGTGGAACAGGGGGGCATATTTTTCCTGCCATAGCCATTGCCAATGCCATCAAATATAAAGTGCCTTCAGCAGAAATTTTATTTATTGGTGCACATGGTAAAATGGAAATGGAAAAAGTGCCTCAAGCAGGCTACGAAATAAAAGGGTTAGATATTGCTGGGTTTAACAGGTCTTCTTTATTAAAAAATATTTCCTTGCCTTGGAAGCTGATTAAAAGTTTTATTCAGGTGAGAACCATTTTTGCCCAGTTCAAACCCACTGCCGTAATTGGTGTGGGAGGATATTCTACTTTTCCTGTTTTACGTTATGCGCAAAGCATGGGCATCCCAACTTTTATTCATGAAGCCAATTCTTTTGCTGGAAAGAGCAATATTTTATTGGGTAAAAAAGCCACTAAAATTTTTGTTGCTTCTGAAGGAATGGAACGTTTTTTCCCCAAAGAAAATTTGTTGGTCTCTGGTAATCCTGTTAGAGCCAGCATTGAAAATAATTACCTCACTCGTAAAGATGCCTTGGCGCATTTTAATTTAGATGAATCTAAAACTACCATTCTTGCTGTGGGTGGTAGCTTAGGTGCTGCTAGTATTAATAATGCTTTGATGGCGCATTTAGATGAGCTAGCAAAAAATGATTTACAACTTATTTGGCAAACGGGTAAAACCAATGCCGATCTATTTCAAAAAGCGGCCGCGAATTATAAAAATGTTTGGATTGGTGAATTCATTACCCAAATGGAATATGGCTATGCTGCAGCTGATATTGTAATTAGTAGAGCGGGTGCAATGGCTGTAACTGAAATAGCTGTTTTAAGTAAAGCGGCTGTATTGGTTCCTTTTCCTTTTGCTGCCGAAGATCATCAAACAGCCAATGCCATGCAATTGGTCAATAATAATGCGGCAATATTAGTGAAAGACGCAGATGCAAAAGAGCAGCTAGTGAACGCTGTTGTTCAATTAGCCAATAACCCAATGGAACAAGAAAATATGAAGGGGCAAATTAGAAAAATGGCTTTGCGTAATGCTGCTGATTTTGTAGCCAATCAAATTTTAGCATCTTTATCATGAGCAAATTAACTACCATTAATAATATTTATTTCATTGGCGTAGGCGGTATTGGTATGAGTGCGATTGCCCGATATTTTTTGTCGAAGGGCGCCATTGTGAGTGGTTACGATAAAACACCTACGGTACTTACCAATCAACTAGAGAAAGAAGGAATAAACATTCACTATACCGATGATATAACTTTGGCGCCACAGCAGCCTGATGTAGTAGTTTATACGCCTGCGATTCCTAAAGACCATCAAGAACTCAATCATTTTATCAATAACGGTTTTACCGTTATGAAGCGCAGCGATATTTTACAATGGATTACTGAAAACGCTTTTAATATTTGTATTGCTGGCACGCACGGGAAAACAACGGTTACTTCTATGGTTGCGCATTTATTGCGTCACTCTAATTATGGTTGTAATGCTTTCTTGGGGGGCATTTCTGCGAACTACCATACTAATTTTTGGAGTCACGAACGCAATGTGGTAGTGGTTGAAGCCGATGAATACGATAGAAGTTTTTTAAAGCTCTCTCCTAATATTGAAGTCATCACTTCTATGGATCCCGACCATTTAGATATTTATGGTACGGCAGAAGAAGTGGAAAATGCTTTTGTACAATTTTCGCAAAAGTTGAAACCAGGTGGTACCATTGTTGCCAAATATGGGTTGAGCAGAGCCGCCGAATTACGGGCAGATAACTTGTTTACTTACGATCATCAAAATGAGGCGGCGGATATTCATGTGAAATTGCTTCGGGTAATTGAAGGTTCTTACCATTTTACCGTTCAAGGTCCTGACTGGTCTATTCCTAATTTGGTATTGCATATGGGCGGCTTGCACAATATTGACAATATGATTGCCGCTATAACTGTAGCGAAGCTGTTGGGTATAGACAATGATAAAATTGTTGCTGCTGTTGCAGATTACAAGGGTGTTAGAAGAAGATTTGAATATGCGTTAAAAACAAATGAGCATGTATTAATTGATGACTATGCGCACCATCCCGACGAATTGAAAGCTTTGTTATCTGGTGTAAGAAGTATTTTTCCCGATCGTAAACTTACATTGGTTTTTCAACCCCACTTGTTTAGTAGAACTAAAGACCAAGCTGCAGGTTTTTCTGCTACCCTAGATTTAGCCGACGAAGTGATTCTATTGCCCATTTATCCGGCAAGAGAACTTCCGATGGAAGGAGTAAACAGTGAAATGCTATTGCATAATATGCAACTGACCAATAAACAAGTGTTGAGTAAAACCGAATTATTAGACTGGGTTAAAACCAATCAACCTTCTTTATTAGTAATGGCTGGTGCAGGTGATATTGATACCCTAGTGAATCCTGCAAAAGAATTATTAATGAATCATCCTCTTTTATAATTGGCAATGAAAAAGTTGAACTGGAAAAAAATATTGATCAATACTGCTTGGGTGTTAAGCCTGGTAGGGGTATTGGTATTATTAGGTGCTTCCATCCGCCAGAAAAGCAATAAAAAAATTAAAGGGGTAGTAGTTGAAATAAAAGGTGCCGAGAAACATATGTTCATAGATGAGCAAGACGTTCTGCAAATTGTAAACGACCCTGCTCCTGTTACAGGCCGACCTATGCGTGGTGTTAAACTTCGTAAGCTAGAAGAACTAGTGAAGAAAAATCCTTGGGTCAATAATGCCGAAATGTTTTTTGATAATCAATATCATTTACAAGTTAGCATTCTAGAAAGAGAGCCTATTGCTAGAATATTTGAAACCAATGGCCAATCTTATTATATAGATACGGCTATGAATAAAATGCCGTTAAGTACCAAACTTACCGCTAGAATACCTGTGTTTACAGGGTTCCCTGCAATTAAAAAAATAGATACTTCTTTAATGCAGTCGGTTATACAGTTGTCTACCTTAATAAATGCCGACTCCTTTTTAACAGCTCAAATTGCGCAGATTGATATTGTTCAACAGCAGCAATTTGAAATGATTCCAGTAATTGGCGATCACTTAATTGTGTTTGGGGATGCTTCCGATGCTGCAGATAAGCTAAAAAGATTAAAAGCGTTTTACCAAGCTGCATGGTTACAACATGGAATGAATACCTATAAAATTATCAGCTTAGAATATAAGGGTCAGGTGGTAGGAGTAAAAGATGTAATAAAAAATGTACCCCCTGAAAACAATATTCCAATTCAAATTCCGTTAACAAGTAAAAGAAATACTCTATGAATCACAATGACGCACCTATCATTGTTGGACTCGACATTGGTACCACCAAGATTGCCGCAATTGCTGGCCGTAAAAACGAATATGGTAAATTAGAAATTCTTGGATTTGGACGCGCCAACAGCAATGGTGTATCTCATGGCCAGGTGCTGAACATAGACCAAACAATTAAAGCCATTCAGGCTGCTTTAGAAAATTGTGCGCTTAGTAATCCCGATTTAGAAATTAATGAAGTATATGTAGGTATTGCTGGCCATCATATCAAAAGCTTACAAACTCGTGGAGATATTGTACGTCAAGATGCCGATATAGAAATCAGCAGAGCAGAAGTAGAACAGTTGGTTAACAATCAACGTAAAACTTTTATTCCTGCTGGTGATCAAATTATTGATGTGATTGCGCAAGACTTTCACGTAGACAGCAATCAAAATATTAAAGACCCTATTGGTTACAATGGTGTAAAAGTTGGTGCAAACTTTCATATCATCACCGGAGATAGAAATGCTATCCGCAATATTAATCGTGCGGTAACCAGAAGTGGTTTACAAACCAAAGACCTTGTATTACAACCTTTAGCTTCTGCAAGTGCAGTAATGAGTGAGATTGATATGGAAGCGGGTGTTGCAATTCTTGATATTGGTGGCGGTACTTCTGACTTAGCCGTTTTTTATGAAGGTATTTTAAAGCATACAGCTGTTATACCTTTCGGTGGAGAAAATATCACCAACGATATTCGTTTAGGGTTGGGTGTGTTAAAAACCCAAGCCGAAGCAATGAAAGTGCAGTTTGGTTCTGCTTTAGCTGATGAAGCTAAAGCCAATGCATATATTACCATTCCTGGTTTAAAAGGAATGCCTGCTAAAGAAATCAGTGTTAAAAGTTTAGCACAAATTATTCAAGCAAGAATGGGTGAAATCCTTGATTTTGTTACTTATCATTTAAAGCAAGTAGGTCTAGACCATCGCGCTTTAAACGGAGGTATTATTTTAACAGGTGGTGGATCTCAATTAAAACACTTAATTCAATTAACTGAATATACTACCGGTTTAAATGCTCGTATTGGTTTGCCTAATGAACATTTAGCTGCTAATCATATAGATGAATTGAAGAAGCCAATGTATGCAACATGTATTGGTTTAATATTAAAAGGTTACAACGACTACGATCATCAATACAAAGAGTTTACAGAGAAATTTGTTAAGATGGAAGTGCCTTCTGCCTTAAAAAAGAACCCTGTTACTACAGCTGAAGTACCTGTTGCAGCTGCACCTATTACGCCAACTGCACCAGTTGAAAAAGCTACAGTAGATGTAACCCCAAGAATTAAATTCTGGGACAAATTCAAGAACAACTTAATTGAATTGTTTAAAGAAGAAGAAGACCAAGTTATAAGATAAACCCTAACCCTACCACTATGATTCATTTTGATCTTCCTAAACAGAAATCATCCATTATTAAAGTATTGGGTGTTGGCGGAGGTGGAAGCAACGCTGTTAACTTTATGTTTGAACAAAACATTGAGGGTGTTGACTTTATTATCTGCAATACCGATGCTAAAGCAATTGAACAAAGTAAAGTTCCTAATAAAATTCAATTAGGACCACACTTAACACAGGGTTTAGGTGCAGGTGCCAACCCAGAAGTGGGTAAGCGTGCAACTGAAGAGTCGCTTGAAGAAATCAAACGTATTTTGGAAGTGAATACCAAAATGGCATTCATTACTGTAGGAATGGGAGGTGGTACTGGTACTGGTGGTGCACCTATCATTGCTCAAATTTGTAAAGATTTAGGTATTCTAACCGTTGGGATTGTAACCACTCCTTTTGGTTTTGAAGGTCCGCGCAGACAGTTACAGGCAGAAGAAGGTATTAAATCTTTGAAGCCTTATGTGGATACCTTATTAGTGATTAGCAACGACAAATTGCGCATGCAGTATGGCAACTTGAAAATGAAAGAAGCATTTTCAAAGGCAGACAATGTATTAGCTACTGCTGCAAAATGTATTACCGATGTAATTAATAGCCGTGGACATATTATTGTAGACTTTGCCGATGTATGCACTGTTATGAAGAATGGTGGTGTTGCTATTTTAGGTAAAGCAGAAGTAGAAGGTGAGAATAGAGCACAAATTGCCATTGAAGAAGCATTGTCTTCTCCGTTGTTAAACGATAGTGATATTAGAGGTGCTAAGTGGATATTGATTAATATTAATAGTGCTGAAGGCGAGCATGAGTGCACTATGGATGAATTAGAAATCATCAATAATCATTTAAGATTACAAGCAGGTGAAGATGCAGATGTTATTGTAGGAATGGGGTATGAACAATCTTTGGATAAGAAAATTGGAATTACTTTAGTAGCTACTGGTTTTGAACACAAAGATCCATTTGCAAAACCTATTGCTGAAGCAAAACAAGAAGCGAAGCCAGAAAAGATTGTAATGACTTTGAAAGTTGAACATCCTGCTGTTAAGTCTGGAATTATTACTGCTACTGCTGAAGCACCAGTTGCTCCTGCTGAAGCGCCAGCTGCTCCTGTAGACGCGAATGCGCCTACATTTGAAACACTAGAATTACCTACTGCTCCTCAAACAATTGTATTTGATATTACTCCTCCAATAGAACCTGCAGCAGCTGAAGCCGTTGCTGAGTTAGATAATATTGAAGAAGAAGTTGTATCAATGGGTGTTTATATGGAAACCCCTGCAATTACTGAAGCAGAGTTAGAGTTGATGCCTACCTTACAAGGTCCTCCGGAAGTGCATATTTTTGATGAAGTAGAAGAATTGGCTGCTATTCCAACTGCTATTCATTCAAATTTCTCCTCTGGATTTTTGAGTAAGCCTTCTAATATTTATGCAAGCGCTGCAAACTCAACTTCACATGAGCCAAATGAGCCAAGCAAGCCTGAAACGCCTGCTCAGCCGATCATTCAGCCAAGACCTGAACCAATTTATTCCGCACCAGTTGTTCCTCCTACACCACCAACAACGCCAACTCCTCCTCCGCCTGTGGCAGAAGAAGAGAATCAATTTGATATGCAGTTGGTAGAGAAGCCTGAAGGATATAATACACCAGTTGCAGTGCCTGTTGCATCTACAAATGATGCTGATTGTGCTGGAGGAGATTATATGGATGATGTGGAAGAGCAAAAAAGAAGAGCTGCTGAGCGTATTCAAAAATTGCGCAACCTCTCTTTCAATGTAAATAACACTTCAGATATGAATGGTGAGTTTGATGCTGTTCCTGCATATGTAAGAAGAAATATGGAATTGTTTGGCAATACCCTTACTTCTGTAGAAAACTTTTACAGTAAATACACTGTTGGTAAAGATGAAAACAATCAAACTCAAATTAATACCATCAACACTTTCTTAGACGGGAAAAAGCCCGACTAATCAATTTAGACTAACCCAACCATTATACTTTCGATTGCCCTGCTCTTTTAGAGTGGGGCTTTTTAATAGCTAGCTGCATACGAAACTTTTAGCCAGTAATTTTGTTAGTATTAAAAGCATTTACTATGGCAACTATCATGATTACTGGTGGAACGGGTACAGTGGGCAAGCGTTTAACAGATTTGTTGCTTGAAAAAGGATACGCTGTAATCATTGTTGGTAGGGGAGGAAGCGCTAAGGAATCTTCTACTAGTAAACCAAGCACTTCGTCAGGTGAGCCTGCTCAAACAAAGCTGCGCTATGCACAATGGAATATAGCTGCTCAAACCATTGATGAAACTGCCATTCAGCAAGCAGATTATATTGTTCATTTAGCAGGTGCAGGTGTTGCCGATAAACGTTGGTCTGAAGCACGTAAAAAAGAAATAGCCAATAGTAGAATCGATAGTTGTGGTTTAATTGTAAAAGCTTTGTCTTCTATTCCAAATAAAGTAAAGGGGGTGATTAGTGCCTCAGCAATTGGATGGTACGGTCCTGACAATCAAGACGGGATTGACGGCGGAGAAACAACTGCTGTCTCAAATACAATCGGGTTTACTGAAGAAGCAAATCCTTATCCCGATTTTTTAGGTGATACCTGTAAAGCATGGGAAGAAAGTATTGCTCCTGTAAAAGCATTTGGAAAACGACTGGTCATTTTAAGAACGGGTATTGTCTTAAGCAATGTAGGTGGTGCATTGGTTGAGTTTAAAAAACCTTTGTTGTTTAAAACTGCTGCTATATTGGGCTCAGGAAACCAAATGATCAGTTGGATTCATGTAAACGATTTATGCAATCAATATATTTATGCCATAGAGAATGAGCAAATGAATGGGGTATATAATGCTGTTGCTCCAACTCCCGTAAGTAATAAAACACTCGCGATTGAATTGGCTAAAAAAATATGCGGCTCTTTTTACATTCCATTTTACGTACCTGCTTTTGTATTAAAACTGGTATTAGGTGAAATGAGTATTGAAGTACTCAAGAGTGCAACAGTGAGTAGCCGCAAAATGGAAGCTGCTGGTTTTCATTTTCAGTATCCTACCATTAATGATGCGCTCACTGAACTTACACGTTAAGCTAAATCTCTTTTGCTATGTACTTTAAAACAAACCAACCATATAATCAACGTATAAACGCAAGTTAATACTACTTGCTCTCCCACTAATGTAAGTGCTAATTCGTAGCCTTCTTTTGCGTCTTTACCAAAATTACCTGAGAATGCAGGAGCTACTAAAATATTATCAGACACTTCAATTGGTAAGAATCTAGTGATGGGCACTTTTTTGTATTTTAAATACGCCACTAAAATATTCTCCACCACTAAATAATAAAATAAGAATAGTCCAAGTGCTATGAATGCTTTTTTAACTAAATAACCCAACAAAAATGCAACAGACAATTGAGCAAAAGTTTGCAAATAAAACATGGGTATATAATGCAATTGCTCTGCAATACGTCCCATATTTTCGGGGTCTGCATAAATGCCAAAAGTCAATGCTACCAACATGTATACTGCCATAACTACAAATGAAATGATGGCAACATCTATTAGCTTACTCGCCATGAATTCTTTTCTACTCCATCCATCAATAATATTCTGCTTATGAGTGCGGTAATTGTATTCATTGGTGATTAGCATGATTACCAATATAGATGGTAACAATACAAAGAAGGAAGAAAAATATGCAACCGTATGAAAAGTTTCTGGAAATGCAAATGGATTACCCAATAACATTTTAGCAATATTATTAGTCATTTCTTTTCCTTGCGTAAACTGGTTATATATATTATAGAACATATAATTGATGCTTGGATAAGTTAGCATCACAATTGCCAGCATCCACCAAAATGCGGGATACTTTTTAATTTTTAACCATTCTATTTTTATTAGCGAGCCCATATAAGTTGATTTAGTCGTTGGTTAATTCAAAGAATTTTGATTCTAAACGCTGTTTTTTATTGAGTAATAAATTCAATGTAATGCCTTTGTTAAAACAGAATTGATTCACTTCTTCTAAGTTAGCAGTGCCTGAAGGAAAATGAATTTGCATTCGTTGATTGTCTTCTTTTATAGATAGTACATTTTGCATTTGTGCTAAACAGTCTTTTAATGCTTGCATATTGGTTGCAGCAACTTCTACAATGTCTTCATTGCTAAGCACTTCATCTACTGGTCCACTCGTTAATAAATTGCCTCTTTTTAGTATGGCTACATGTGTGCAAATTTTTTCTACCTCATCCAACAAATGGCTCGCAATAATAATGGTGATGCCCTTGTTTGCAAGTCTTCTGATTAATTCCCTTATTTCTAAAATTCCAACAGGATCTAAGCCATTAGTAGGCTCATCTAATAACAATACTTCTGGATTCCCCAATAATGCTGCTGCTATTGCTAACCGTTGCTTCATTCCTAAGCTATAAGTGCTGAACTTACTTTTCTTTCGCTCGGTTAGTTTTACAATTTCTAATACCTCATTAATATCTTGATCGGTTCCTCTTCCACTGATGGCAGAAGTGATTTTTAAATTGTCTACTGCAGATAAATAATGATAAAAATTTGGCGTCTCTAATAAGGAACCTATTCTTTTTCTTGCTGCTGCAGTTGGTGGTTGATTAAACCAGCTATAGGTTCCGTTATCTGCACTCAGCACATCTAACACAATACTCATCATGGTGGTTTTACCACTTCCATTTGGGCCCAATATTCCAAAAACACTTCCCTTTGGTATGGTTAGTGAAACTTGCTGTAGGGCTTTCACTTTGCCGTAAGCTTTGCTTACTCCATCTATTTGTAATACTGTTTCCATATAATTGATTTAATCCTTTAACCAGTTTTTAAGTTGCTTGATTACTTTTTCTCCTTTTAATATACCAAACTTATCGTTGTAGTCCCATAACATCACCGGTATATCAAAACGTTTCATAATGCTTGTGATATCTCTAAGATAGGCAGATTTTGCTTTGGCTGATGCTAAATTGATAACTCCTGTTTCTGTGCAGATAAGTGGTAAATTTTGCTTGTCGGCTTCTGCTTTAATCTTTTTAATGCGCATATACAAGTACTCGTAATTGGATTCTCTCGGAAATCTTTCAAATTCTTTTATGACTTCTGAGTCGGGTGCTGCACCAATTAATTCAGGCATTTTTCTTTTCTTAAATGGATATGGGAGGCCAACCATATAGGTTTTCTCCTTGGTCCAATCGGCTCCTTGATGAGTAAATACATAGGGCTCATAAAAATGAAATGTGTAGAGTACTTTTCCATCATCCGATGAGAGTTTACCCATGGTAAGTAATTCGTTGATGCCATTGTAATTGGCTCCTCCAATAATGAATATTCTGTCTGGGTCTTCTTTCCTCAATTCTCTCACCAATGTTGTAGCGGTAGATTTCCAAATATCCATATCGGTGGTAGGCTCATTGTATAATTCTAAAAACAGCTTCTCATTAGAAAACTCTCGCAAATAATTGATGACCTGTTTCCAAATTTTGATGATTCTTTCGGGTTCAGTGTCCTTATTTTGGTTATTTAATTTACCATAATGGTACACAATTACCATTTTAAGGTTCAATCTTCTACAGTTCATATAGGTTTCATGCAATTTTTGAAGAATCTGTTCGTTTAATTGAACAGATCCTTCCCTCATGAAGTAATCAAATGCCACTGGTAACCTTACGGTTTCGAATCCAGCTTCAGCAATTGATTCTAACATTGGGCGAATATTGGTCTTTAAAAGTTGCTCCTGGCTTTGCCAATGCTGCTCTAATAAAGAAATATTTACCCCTTGACCTAGTGATTGGGCGATCTTGCGAAGTGCTTCAGTAGTTTGAGTTTGAGCGGGTTTTAATCCAACCCCAAAAAGGAAAAGGTAAATGGTGAGTACTAAAGTTCTTCGTAACACGTTTTAAAATTAGTTTGAATAATATTTTACCAGTTTGTAGATAAGTACCCATGATCGATTACCATCGGATTCCTTATGTAAATATAGACCGCTCCAAGCTTTCTAACGAATTAGTTAAGCGGGGGGCTTACTATTCTAATGTAGCCGTGTGGACCCTGATGTTCTCACTTCCCTTGTTTTGGTTACTCGATGTGTTGTTTATGAAGGAAGATTGGGTATTCCTTTTGATCATTCGCTTAATTTTCTTTAGCATTTCTTATTTCTTTTACATTTTTGGCACCAAGAAAAGATGGGGCCATGAACTGATATTAAACTTAGTGGTTGGGGTAAATATTGCATTGGTCTCTATGATTTGCGGTATTGTTCCTGTTTCATTGGCCATGCCTTACTATTTATTGGCATCTATCATGAT
>CAZTDV010000027.1:0-9690 GCA_964612195.1 uncultured Sediminibacterium sp. | reverse complement strand
CTGGAGACCCATTTTTGCACAACTTCATGCGGCCATTTCCTTTACCATTATATTATTCATGTATTCGCTCAATAACCAAACGGGTGGCTACAGTAGTTTAATTTCTAATGGGGGTGGGGTTTATTTTCTAGTTTCGGCTTTTTCTATCATGATTGCCTTTAATAGGTATCAAATTGTAAGACGAGAAACAGAAAAAAATCTCATTATTGAAGAGTCTAATCGCCGTTTATTAGAGCAGAACGAAAAAATTAACGACCAGCACCATATTATTGATGAAAAAAATCGCCGATTAAAAGAGTTGAGCGATTATCGCCAGAATACCCTGAACATTATGATTCACGACCTAAAGAACTTTATTGGGTCTAATCAAATTTCTATTGATTTGATCAATAGAAAAAGTAGCAATTTAACCAGCGATCAAAAAGAAATTCTGAGTTATATCACTATGGGTAATGAAAAACTGCATTACCTAAGTCAAAAATTGGCAGAGTCTGCTGAAGCAGATACAGGTAAGATTACCTACCATATGGAACAATTTGATATTATTCCTGAGGTGGAAAAAGCGGCGATTACACTTGTAGATGCGGCCAGTATTAAACAAGTGAACCTACAAGTTCACCTATCTCCTTCAGAAGTTATGGTCAATATTGATAAAATATTTTTACGTCATATATTATTCAAGCTACTTTCTAACGTTATTAGGTTTATCCAAAAGGGTTCTTCGGTGAGTATTCATGCCAACGACCTAGATGGGGCCTGCATTATTGAAATAATCAATAAAACAGCCAACCCAATCGGTATGGAAAAATTAGATGAATACTTTAGTCGTTTAACCAATCCCAATCAATCTGATTTGGCTACCAACCAATCGGGTATGGGTTTTTCCATTGCTAAGCAGCTAACCGAAGACATGGGGGGCTCGCTTTCATACGAAAGCAATGTAACTGTTGGAAATTATTTTAAACTCAAATTCAAACTGGCTTAGTTTAAATACCCGAAATCATGAAAACAAAATCTTCCCTGCTCGTACTGTTCCTGCTAATGGCAGGTAGTATTATTGCCCAGGATTTCAAAACCCGCTCTCTGGAAGCAATGGGATATAGAAATGAGTCCATTATGGGAATTAATGGTGCTATTTCTTACTTCCTTAAAGTGCAACCAAGGGATGATGTGGATCGCACGAATTTGATTCTTCAGGTAAAGCCATCTCAGGTTCTAAGAGAAGACATGTCTACTATAACTGTTTCGTTAAAAGACGAACCTGTTTATACTACTCGTTTGGTGGCAGATGCTATTGACTCTGTAATGACTATTGTTATTCCTTTGAATAAAAGATATGTTCAGGAAGATGGTCGTTTTATTAAAATGAGAATTGATGCTAAAATGGCTATGTCTGATGAGTATTGTAAAGACGTAGACAATCCAGCCATTTGGGTTACAGTAAGAAACTCTTCTTATTTAGAAGTAGTAAAGCAAGATCGAACTACTTATTACCATAGTTTAAAAGAAACCATTTCAGAATTTAATTCAGTTTCTACCCCAGTTAATGCAGACTTAGATGACCTTACTAGTGGTGCCATCGTATTTGCATTGTTAAAACAAAAAGGTGGATTAGAAGAAATTGCCACTACCAACTACAGAAATACCGATTCTTCAGTTGGTACAACTGTTTTAACCGGCTTGTACAGCAAGCTTCCTCCGTATATTCAGGCTCAATTACCTGAATTCAAAAACGGTCAAGGGTTAATTAAGAATGTGATTCTTGATAATGGGGATTATATTTTTGTAATTACGGGTAAAGACCAGGAAGGATATAGAAAAGCCATTTATACACTTACTAACTATAAAATCATCAATGGTAGCTTTACTTATACCATGATTGTAGATGCTGGTCCTCCTTCTTATTTTGACAAGAACCAGTTGCCTGTGGTGTTCTCTTTAGAAGAATTGGGCGGTACACCAAAATTAATGGAAGGTATTGGGGCACTTAAAACCAACTACGCTTTCTCTTTGGCCGATTATAACGCCATTCCTAAAAAGTTGACTTTTCACTTAGAAGCAATGTTGTCTTTGTTGAAAGAAGGTGACCGTGGTTTCTTAAACGTATATTTAAACGACAACTTAGTATTTAGTACCGACTTGCACGATAAGACCAGCTTTAATGGAGACATTGAATTAAAGCCTTACTTGCTTACCAAAAACAACTCTTTAGTGGTTGAAATGCGTTTCCATGGTGCAGGCGGTATTTGTAAAGAAGGATTCTCTAACTTCTTTGGTTTTATTGATACCAAAACATCTAACCTAGTTTTCTCTGGTGAAAAAGTAAATGAGTTCTATAACTTCTTTAACTACCCTGGTGAATTTAGAAAGAAAGCACTGCGTTGTATTATCACTCCAACGCTAATGCCTTACTTGGCGCCATCTTTGGGTGAATTGATTTATCAATTAAATACAGCAACACTAGCTGCTAACTATTTATTCATTCCTGAATTGGTGTCTTCTGATAAAGCCAATTTAAATGATATGGCCAATATGAATGCGATTGCGCTCTTACACAGAAACGATCCATTGATTAAGAACTTCGAGAAAAACTTGCCCGTTCAGTTTAATAGAGATTTCCAGTTGTATAAAGATATTAGTGGAGAAACATCCTATTCCATTAATGACTTTTCTAACTCGGGTATTGCCCAAATATTCCGACAGGGTAGCTCTACTTTCTTATTAGTAAGTGCGTTAGGAGATTCTAGTATAAGTGATGCATTTGAAGGAGTAATTAAGAGTTTTGGTTCTCAATACTCGGCTATTGAAAGTAACGTATGTATTGCCAATAGTAAGGGTAAGAGTAATTTCTTCTTCAAGCTTCCTGATAATGCAGGGTTGGTTACCTATAGAGGAGATAAAAATAATATGGCGATGCTTTGGAATAAATACAAATACTTTATGTTGGGTGGTCTTGCCATCTTACTAGTACTTGGATTCTTCTTTATTAGAAAGCGTGTTAAAAAATCTCAAGAGATTGTTTAATTGGTTCCTTAAAAATCCGTAGCGTCTATGCCTGTTTGTGCCTTGAATAATATGATTAGTGTGGGCTTGTTTACCACGGCCAAACTGGAAGAAATTGACGTCATTGCCGATGAGTTTGAATATGCGCAAATAAAGGCTGCGCTTAACTTTGGGTACTTAACCCGAAAATTATATGTATCGTTTTTAGAGCGTTCAGGGTTTCCGTTGGTAGACGTGCGTAACGAGGTTTTAGATGAAAGCTTTGTAGAGCAATGTGACCTACTGCACCTGAACGCTTTTTTATATTTACCCATGCGGAACGATGGCAAGGGTAACTTATTAGTGGCTGCTGCCGACCCAATGGATGAGCGCTTACAAGGTATTTTAGAAATTAAATTTAATACCAAGATTAAACTAGTTGCTGCTTCTGATTTGGACATCACTTGGATGGTGCACAAATTGCGTGGTGAGTACTATGTAAAAGAGTCGGTATTTAGTTTGATGCGTAAAGATCCAGAGAGTTCTGGTTTAACTACTTTTACTGATGCGCAGCTGTTGTTTATATTTATTGCCATTGGATTTGCTTTATTATTGCTAACCGTCAACTTTGTAAACAGCTTTATTTTCTTTAACCTCTTTTTTAGTTTCGTCTTTCTTTTCTCTATTGTATTTAAACTATACATCGCTTTAAAAGGCTCTAAATATGAGCTGGTTGAAGTGGTAACCAAAGAAGAAGTAAAAGCAGTTAAGAATGATACGCTGCCAGTGTATACCATTCTGCTTCCGGTATATAAGGAAGATAAACTGATTCGTAAATTAATATGGAACCTACGAAGCTTAGATTATCCGCGTGGTAAATTAGACGTAAAATTATTGATTGAAGAAGACGATGACAAAACCTTGAATGCGGTACGAAATCTAGACTTTCCTGCCAACTTTGAAACGATTGTGGTTCCCTTTCATATGCCTAAAACCAAGCCCAAAGCTTGTAATTATGGGCTCTTCTTTTGTAAAGGAATTTATTTAACCATCTACGATGCAGAAGATGTTCCCGATTCTGATCAATTAAAGAAAGTAGTAAGTCTATTTAGAAAATTACCTAAAGACTATGTGGTACTTCAGGGTGCCCTTAATTACTTTAATAAGAATGAAAACTTACTTACAAGAATGTTCACTTTAGAATATTCTTATTGGTTCGATTATATGTTACCTGGTTTGCAATCATTAGACGTTCCTATTCCTTTAGGAGGAACATCCAATCATTTTAAATTAGACAAGTTAAAAGAGTTGGGCGGTTGGGATCCATTTAACGTAACGGAGGATGCCGATTTAGGTGTACGTGTATTCGAGAAAAGGTATAAAGTAGGAGTAGTGAATAGTACTACTTTAGAAGAAGCGAATAACGAACCCTTTAATTGGATTAGACAGCGTTCACGTTGGATTAAAGGGTATATGCAAACCTTATTGGTGCATATGCGCAACCCTATAAGACTGGTAAATAAAATTGGTTGGAGAGGATTCTTTGGATTCAACTTCTTCGTAGGATTTACTCCTATCACATTTTTGCTTTATCCGGTTTTGTTAGGTTTCTATATTATATACATCATCTTCGATTTGCAAACAGTGCGAGTGTTATTTCCAGACTGGGTATTGTATATATCTATTTTCAACTTTGTGGCTGGAAATACTTTGATGATTTATGTAAATATGTTGGCAGTATTTAAGCGTAGGTTTTATGAGTTGATTTTATTTGCATTGGTTAATCCTTTTTATTGGTTGATGCACTCAATTGCTGCGTATAAAGGATTATGGCAACTGATTTATAAGCCTTTTTATTGGGAAAAGACCAATCATGGATTAACTAAAATGTCGCATTCATCATCTGCTGCTGCAGCAGCAAATGCAAATGAAGTATCATGAAGTTTAGGAGTCAACAATTAAGAGTGGTGTCTTTGCTATTGGTAATTTATTACCTCATATTAGCATGGATGTTTAATAGAACTGGATACGAACATCCTGAACGCCTTTTCTATGCGGAAAAATTAAAATTGTTGTTTGAGTACAGTGAAAATACTTTGTTAACCTTAGGTACTACTTTCCCTACTACTTCTTTTTTGATCAATGTCATTTTTGCTCCATTCGGATATTTATTTGCTCCGGTAGCTTCTTCCATTGTTTTGATGTCTTTTTTGTTCTTTTTTATGGCAAAAGATATCAACGGTTCTGGTCTTCCTGCAAGAACAATGATTATTTCGTTAATGGCTTTGTTTTTGCTTCATCCTCAATTTATTTTTGCAGCAACAAGTGGTAGAAATATTGCAGCTATTATGCTGTTTACTTATTTGCTTTTTAGGAGTTTATTTTTCTATTATAAGAATCAAACAACCTACTATTTATCATTAGCTAGTTTGTATTTAGGGGCGCTTATATTTTCGGAGATTAAATTTCTTTGGATGATATTGGGCTTCTTGCCCTTTGTAGTATTGGTTTCCATTGAAGGGATCAAAACCGCTAAGGGGGAACCAGTGGTGTTTCAATATTACCAGGCTTTAAACAATCGATCGCTAAGAAGAAAATTGGTAAATAGAACGGTGTCCTTGTATTTTATTCTTTATTTACTTCCATTGGCTGCGGTGTTTTTGTTTAGGGTGTTGAATCAATCGCACGCAGGTGATCCAACTTATTTTTTGAGTAGTCAGTATTCGAACTGGAGGGTAACTGGGGTTTCTACTATTACCAATATTTTAGAAAGAGGATCTGGAGATAACTTGAGTAAACAAACCCAAATCATTTTTCCTCTTTTCACTATTTTTTTGGCGCCCATTTTTATTTCTGCAATGATTTTGTTTAAGGGGAAACTATATGAACTCTTAACCATTTTTACGCCCTTAATTTTCACTTCTATAATATTAATTGATATTCAGTTTTATTTAACCACTGAATATTTTGTAATCATTCCTGTGCTGTCTTTTGTTGCCCTTAATTTTGCATCGGGCATAAAACTCAATCGTTTTATGTCTTCTGTAATTCTTTTAGTAGGAACAGGATTATCACTAATAGGTGGGGTCTATTATTTTAAAGAAACTTCCGATTTTGATGAACAGCGTTTCGTTAAAATGATTACTGATACGCCTAGCTGGATTGCCACTAAAAAGGATTCTGAGGAAAAAATATTAGCTGATTATATTGCATCGGTTAAATCGGCCGAAAGACCTGTATTAATTGATGATGCAGCTGCTTATGGCGTAGTGGCTCATTTACCCAATTTAGAAGGATTAGTAATGCCTTTGCAAAAGAATTTCATTACAGTTATTGAAAATCCAGCACTTTCAGTAGAGTATATTCTAATTGCAAAAAGACATAATCTCAAGCACAATTTTACGGCTATGAATGCCTATAATATGTTAGTGATGAGAGATCGGTTGAACCTAAGGTCCAACCGAGTCTTTGAAACAGAAAACTGGATAGTGTATTCAATTCGTTAGTTACGAATAGGTCTTCCGCTTTTTAATACACTTTGTATTCTTTCTAATGATTTCTTTTCACCGCATAAACTTAAGAATGCCTCTCTTTCTAAGTCTAAGAGGTATTGCTCGCTAACCATGGTTTGTTCACTCAAATCTCCACCACACATTACATAAGCCAGCTTACGTGCAACTAATGCATCGTGGTCGGTTGCATATCCACCTCTCCACATTCCATTAATACCTGCTAGCATAGCACCCAATCCTGATTTACCCAATACTTTAATATCTGTTCTTTGTACTGGTGTGTTATAGCCTGCTTCGTGTAATTCTAAAACCGATTTCTTTGCTTCTGCAATTCTTCTGCCAATATTCATTACCACTTCATCGGTACCTGGCCTAAGTATGCCCATTTCAAAAGCTTCCTGAGCTGAAGTAGCTACTTTAGCGGTAGCAATAGCAAAGAATCTTTTCTTTAATGTATTGGTTTCTGGTTCGTCTTCGTGTAATTCATCGGAAGCACGTAAGGCAAATTCTTTAGTTCCACCACCGCCTGGTATTAAACCTACGCCTAACTCTACTAATCCTATATAGGTTTCTGCAGCAGCACAAACTTTGTCTGCATGTAAATTCATTTCGCATCCACCACCCAATGTTAATCCATGTGGCGCTGTTACTACAGGCACACTTGAATAACGTAAGCGCATCATGCTGTTTTGGAACATACGAATAGCCATATCTAATTCATCGTATTCTTGCTCTATGGCTAGCATAAAGATCATTCCTACGTTGGCACCTGCACTAAAGTTGGGTCCTTCATTGGCAATAACCAATCCTTTAAAACTTTCTTCTGCTTTACTGATGGCTTTATTAACTCCTTCTAAAACTTCGCCACCCATGCTGTTCATTTTGGTGCTCCATTCTAATCCGGCAACGCCATCTCCTATATCGTACATTCTACATGCACTGTTTTTCCAAACTAAATTATCGCTATGATTTTTCAAGATCAAGAACGACTCTCCACCTGGTATGGCTTTGAATGACTTAGATGGAATATCATAATATAATCTCTTGCCATTTTCTACTTTGTAAAAATGGGTAGCACCGGTGGCCAACATTTCTGAAACCCATGGTGCAACTGCATATCCGGCTGCCTGCATGGCTTCAACTGTTTTTGCAACACCTACTGTATCCCATGATTCAAATGCCCCAATTTCCCAACCAAAGCCGGCCATCATGGCATCATCTACTCTATAAACTTCATCGCTAATTTCTGGAATTCTAAAAGAGATATAAGAGAATAAAGAAAAATGAAAAGCCCTATAGAACTCACCCGCTTTATCTGGTGCGGCACTCAACATTTTTATTCTTTGCTTTAAATCTTCAATTGGTTTAGCTGCTTCAAGGCTAGCGAATTTGGGCTTTACTCTGGCACCATATTCCATAGTGGCCAAATTCAAGGTTAATATTTCTTTGCCTGTGGCCGATTTTATTTTTTTGAAAAATCCCTGCCCTGTTTTATCTCCCAACCAATTGTTGGTGGTAATGGTATCTAACCAAGCCGGTATAGTAAATATTGCTTTGGCTTCATCATTGGGGCAATTGTCTGCCACTCCTTTTGCCACTTTTACCAATGTATCTATACCCACAACATCAGCTGTTCTAAATGTAGCCGATTTAGGACGACCAATGATTGGTCCGGTAAGTGCATCAATTTCATCTACAGTTAAGCTTTGTTTTTCCATGATATGGAAAATGCTCATGATGCTGAATACCCCAATTCTATTGGCAATAAATGCTGGTGTGTCTTTACAAAGCACGGTAGTTTTACCCAAATGCACATCTCCATAATGCATTAAGAAATCAACTACTTCTTGATCGGTAAAAGGCGTAGGAATAATTTCTAATAAACGCAAGTAGCGTGGAGGGTTAAAAAAGTGTGTACCACAAAAATGCTTTTTGAAATCATCGCTTCTGCCTTCGGCCATCATATGAATAGGAATACCCGATGTATTAGAAGTGATAAGGGTTCCTGGCTTTCTAAATTTTTCTACTTTTTCATAAATCAATTGCTTGATGTCTAAACGCTCTACTACTACTTCTATAATCCAATCGCAACTGGCAATATCTTTCATATTGTCGTCGAAGTTGCCTGTCTTAATTCTATTGACTACCGATTTTGTAAAAACAGGAGATGGATTACTTTTTATTGCAGCTGTTAGTGCATCGTTCACTAGTTTGTTGCGTTCAGCTGGTTTGGTACTTTCTGCTGCAGCAGCAGGAACCATATCTAATAATAACACGGGCAATCCAATGCCTGCAAAATGACAAGCAATTCTAGAACCCATTACACCGCTTCCTAATACCGCAACTTTTTTAATTGAACGTTTCATTATTGTATTATTTATGGTCAAGTATGCCAAGCATGGCTCAGCAAAATTAGTTAGTTATGCAACTATTTTCCGAAGATAAGGTAATTTTTTTCCGGGGGCTCGGTTCGGGGCAAAAAAAATATCAAATCTTTCGAGGGGAAAAATTTGATATTAACAGAGTTGGTTTTTCAGTGGATCTTACTCCTCTGATACGGCAGCACCCTTGTAGGCAAAATACAAGCAAACAAGGTAAACTGCTAACAAAACATATACTAGCATAATCGGGGGGATTTTAGTAATACTAATTTAAGTAGAAAATTAATGCAGATTTAATATTTAATGTTAACATTTGTGGATATTATCCATTTGACACTATTCTGACAAACTTTATAGTTAATTATTCATGTTAAAATTCTACAAGAATTTTACAAACGCTATTTTGACCGCTGTTTTTGAATAATTGCCATTTAAAATTTAAGGGCTCTCATTAGGGTGGTTAAACGTATTTTTGGTTTATGGAGATTAGTGTTAAAACCATACAGCATCTGGCCCATTTGAGCAGGCTTCAAATTAATGAAACACAAGCTGCACAATATCAAACCGATATGCAAAGAATGGTTTCTTTTATAGAGCAGTTGCAAGAAGTAAATACTGATGGGGTAGAACCATTGTTGATGCTTTCTGATTCAAGTGCAACATTAAGAGAAGATCAATTGCATAAAAGTCTTACTGCAGCTGATGCTTTGAAAAACGCTCCATCACACGACCATCAATACTTTAAAGTACCCACGGTTATCAAAAAATAAACTGATTATGTCTACAGAATCCATCATACATCTTGAAGGAATTGA
>CAZTDV010000026.1:0-50000 GCA_964612195.1 uncultured Sediminibacterium sp. | reverse complement strand
AACCGCCTCTCTAATTTTTTGATCACTGCTTTCTAGAAATTTAGCTGCTTGCTGCAACGTGTATTCTTTTCCGACAACTTCAACAGTCATTTTACCTGCAATGGCTCCGTACTGTTGTTGTAAAACGCTCAATTCTGCTAGTATGGGAATATTTTCTTCTCTAAATAATTCAATACTTTTTCTAACTGAACGCAAATAAGTATGGTATGCTGATTGATCTAACTCAGCTGTAAATGGACAATTCACTAATTTTTTATTAAGGGCATCGGCATATTGCTGCAGTTTAGGCTGAATTTCCATACAGAAATAAGTGAAAGCCTCTTCTAAGCCTTTATCGGTGGTATCACAGGTCATTTTTATTTGTCTCCAACATGCATCTTCACTAACCACCGCTTCCAATTCACTTAAATTGGCTAACCAATCTTCCAATTCTTGCTTACTGTTTATAGTTCTTTCACTTAATTCTTTGAAAAAAGGCTCCAAGCCATTCCAATCGGTTACGGCATAATCTGCTGGTAATAATGTACGTGGATTCTTCTCTATATTGGCTTTTGGATGCATATTCAACTAATTTGAGTGCAAATTTACTTAACTCTTCCTTGCAGATGGAGTAGGAATCTTATTTTTACAAACTTTTATTCATTAGAACAGTAGCGCAGAAAGACATTTATTGTGAGCAATATCATTCATTTATTACCCGATCATGTAGCCAATCAAATAGCGGCAGGAGAAGTTATTCAAAGACCTGCAAGTGCTGTTAAGGAATTATTAGAAAATGCAGTAGATGCAGGAGCCACCAAAATCAAATTATTGGTAAATGATGCTGGAAAAGCATTGATTCAAGTAATTGATAATGGGAAGGGAATGAGTGCCGAAGATGCAAAAATGGCATTTGAAAGACATGCTACCAGCAAAATAAGCCATATAGATGATTTGTTTAAAATTAAAACGATGGGCTTTAGGGGTGAAGCATTGGCTTCTATTGCTGCTGTTGCTCAGGTGGAATTAAAAACAAAAAGAGCAGAAGATGAATTAGGAACATTGGTTGAAGTAGAGCATAGTAAAATTATTAAACAAGAACCTTGCGTTGCACCAGAAGGCACCAGCATTAGCATGAAGAATCTTTTCTTTAATGTTCCCGCAAGAAGAAATTTTTTAAAAAGCAATGCGGCAGAAATGCGGCATATTATGGATGAATTTATTCGGGTAGCTATGGCTTATCCAGAAATATTTTTCTCATTAAATAGTAATGGACAAGAAGTATATCATTTAGAAGCAGGTACTCATAAACAAAGGATTGTTCAAATATTAGGAAATAGCTACAATGCTAAACTGGTAAATGTTTTAGAAGAAACAGACTATATGAATATTTCTGGATTTATTGGCAAGCCAGAAACTGCCAGAAAAACCAGAGGCGATCAATACTTTTTTGTAAACAATCGGTTTATCAAAAGTGCTTACTTAAATCATGCGGTAAATGCAGCATTTGAGGGAATGATTGCAAAAGATAGTTTTCCCAGTTATGTTTTATATATTGACCTAGACCCTACTCAAATTGATATTAATGTTCACCCTACTAAACAAGAAATCAAGTTTGAAGATGAAAAAATAATCTATGCTTTTGTACAAGCTGCAGTAAAACATGCATTGGCACAATTTAGTATTGCACCATCTTTAGATTTTTCATTGAACGCAGATATTCAAGGCTTAGATGCAGTGAGTAAGCCTTTTACTAGAAATGATCAGGAAGCTGCCGTTTCATCTAGCTTGTACAAGACTTTTTCTCAAAAACACCAGGCACATTTTATTGAGCCAAGCCAAAAGTCTGAGTTAAAAAGTTGGAAAGATTTTTTTAAAACAAGCGAGCAAACCGATTCAACTGGAACTATTGGAGGCTATTCAAGTGAACCAGTTTTAGAAGAAGCGTATACAGGTGGAAAACTGTTGAATATTCCAACAATTCAACTCTATTTACAATTACAACAATCTTATATTATTGCCACCACGCAAACAGGATTTTTATTGGTTCACCAACAATTGGCCCACGAAAGAGTATTGTATGAGCAGTATAGTCAAGCAGTTCATTCTAAACAAGCCCCTACACAAAAAAGTTTGTTCCCTATCCCTTTAGATTTGGCTGCTTCAGATAGTGTTTTGCTACAAGAACTATTGCCCGATCTGCAATTAATTGGATACCAAATTGAAAAAGATGAGCAGCAACAATTTGTAATTCAAGGAACCCCAGCTGATATTGTTTTGGGTAATGAAAAACACGCCATTGAAATGTTGATAGAACAGTTTAAACATTTTAACAGCGATATCAACTTTAGTAAAAAAGAGAAATTGGTTCGTTGTATGGCCAAACAACAATCCATCAAAACTGGTACAACACTAGATCAAAAGGAAATGAGTGGATTAGTAAACGCTTTGTTTGAATGCAATACACCCAATATTACTCCTACAGGTAAACCAACCTATATTGAATACAAGGGAAATTATTTAGAGCAATTATTTGAGCGCTAATTAATATTCGTTAATTACAGTAGTTAAAAATTGCTCCAAATATTTTCTAATAGTACCTGCTGCAGATTGATGTGCATTTACCATGATAGAAAAAATCAATTCCTTACCCTGATTAGTAATAATAAAACCACTTAATGCTACATGTCCGGTAAGGGTTCCCGTTTTTGCAAATATTTTATTTTCGTAGCCCTTATATAATCCACCTAATGTGCCCCTATTGCCAGTAGGAAAAATAGTTTTGATTCTTTCCCAAGGTTGTTCTTTTTTCATTTTATTCAATATCCAAATAAAATCTTGAGGGGTCATCATATTATACCTGCTTAAGCCACTTCCATCTACCCATCTTGGTTTATGTGGCATACCCATCATATCCGACTTTAATAGGGTATCAATAATTTTAGGGTCATCCATAACCCCAATTTTTTCATTGCCTACCATTAATAAAGTTTGCTCAGCAAAAAAGTTATCACTTCTATGCATCATGATTTTTAATAGGCTATCGGTTGGTTGAGAGTAGAATTTTTTCCAATTGGGTTGATCAATAGCCACTGCACTAGCATAATTCAACACTCTATTTAAAGTGTCTTCTAACAAAGGAATCATTAACTGATCCATCTCTTTTTTAACAACAAAAGGTATAGCAGTACCATTGAATACCCGGTTACTTTTTACTACAGTAAAACTATTCTCGTCTTTATCTCTGTCAATAGTAAAGCGTCCATCCTCTGTGCTTGAAAAAATAACCAAGGAATCTTTGAAAGATTTAGGAGTTACCGTAATTCGATTTCCATTTTTCCCAAAATAAACCAAATTGCCATATATGGGCATGGGAGATCGTTCTGGAGAGTAGTCTGCATCGTAATCATTCCAAGCCCATCCATTTCCAAAAGCAGTAGCATTATATCTTGATGCAACTATCGTTATTTTAGGTGCGTTCAATTTTAAAAAATCAAATGCTCGTTGCTCTTCAAAATCTGGATGCAAAAAACTTGGGTCACCAGTAAATCTCAGTGCTATATTTTCATCGTCAGGCAAATACTCAAATGCTACAATGCTATCACCTAAATTTTTCATTGCTGCATAACAAGTAAATATTTTAGTATTACTTGCTGGAATAAAATATTTATCCGCTTGATAATTATATAAATAATTTCCTGTTTTTGAATCAAACAAACTAATACCCACATGAGCAGGAAAAAGTTCTGGCTTTTCTAAAATAAAGGTTTTAGCCTGTTGCTCTATTGTTTTAACTGTTGAAGCCGTAGATGACAGATTTGCTTCTTTTTCTTTCTGTATAGACTTTTGAACTTTACATGAACTAGAAAAAATTAACAAGCAAACGAAATAGAAAACTTTTTGCATAAGGCATTTATTAACTTCTTTCGACTGCTCTTAACCAACGTTCAGGAATATCATTGTTACAAGCAATCATATAATCTTTATAGCTGCAAGCTACAAATTTGCCATCATGTAATTGCATCCACCATCTTCCAGTTCTTTTGCTTTGCAAAAAAGAGGTTTCTACTTCGGCAAATGCCATAGTAAATTCATTAAATTCTGTCTTATTTTCAAGCGCAGCTTCTTGTTTTCCTCTATGAATTCCATCAATAATATACCAAATCATATGTGCCTGCTGAATGGCCGTCATATCATGGGAGTCGTTGGCAACATTATATCCATATAAACCAATTGAATTGCAAATACTACTCATGCCTGCATATTGCATCAACGTACAAGCTTCTTCGCCATTTAATCCATTGGGGGTTACTCTATTTGCCGGTGCATGAGCGTATTGTATGGCTTCTATGTCAAAACTAACTAGCTCACTGTTTCTGATAGCTGGCTCCATCTCTTCAATTGCTTCTTTAACCCTTCCGACTCTATAACAATCAAATCCTAACTTATTAATGGTTTCCAACATATTTGGATGCATAAAATAACTTTGGAAAGCCATATGTGTATAATGCCTTAAGTGGTTGGGAATACCTGTAAACATATCTACCAAGAACATGTCGGCTGGCTCTAAGCTATCCATGTCTAAATTTATTCTAGCATCAATAGTAACCGCATCAATAATTTTATTCAATGAGCCATAAGCAGCATATTGTGGGGTTGTGATATCATGAGAACCTCCTAAAATCAATACTTTTTTACCCATCTGTAGCAACTCGCTTACCACCATTCTAACTGCGGCATAGCTATCTTGTAAACTTGCACCAATTTTAATATTCCCCAAATCGGCTATATATACTTCTGTATGCCAATAATACAATTTGTAAAATTGAGCCCTCACTTTATTTGGTGCACTGGTATTGGTGTATTGCATCCCCATACCTCGCATTTCACCACATCCAACAATTACTAAATCGGCATCGCTTATATCTGGCAATTCGTCTTCATGTACCAAAATATGTTTACCAATTTGGGTATCTTTAAAACCCTCATCATTAGAAATTTCAGCAAGGTTAATGGGCTCGAGAAAATCAAGTAAAGAAGCTAGAGACATGGGTACGTTTTTGTACCCCTCTTAACGAATAAATAACTCAAATTATTGCAATCAGGGCTTAGTCAGTGTATTTATAGCCTACACCTCTTACAGAATGAAAATATACCGGATTGCGGCTATCTTCTTCAAAATATTTTCGGAAGCTTAAAATGAAGTTATCAATGGTACGGGTAGTGGGATAAACATTGTAGCCCCAAACAACTTGTAGGATTTTTTCTCGGGTTACTACTTCTCCCTTATTCTCTATTAAAAGCTTTAGCAACATGGCTTCTTTCTTACTCAAATCAATCCTTAAACCATTCCAGGTAATAGCGTCTTGTGCCTTAAAGTCTATTAGGTTTTTCCCAAACTGATATTGATCTCCAATTGATTCTTTTATTTGTAGTCGCTTATTTTTCTCAATTAGTTTAGCCACCCGAATTAATAACTCATCCAAATTAAATGGCTTAGTTAAATAATCATCGGCTCCTTTTTTTAATCCAAGCACTTTATCTGCAGGTGCATTTTTTGCACTCAACATTAAAATAGGAACTTCGTTATTATGAACTCGAATGCTTTCTGTAACACTAATTCCATCTAACTCTGGAAGCATTACATCCATAATAATTAAATCGAAATAAGCATTTTCAACTTTCTTAAGGGCTTCATTGCCATCATAGGCTGAAGTAACTTCATAGCCTTCCATTTCCAAGTTCAACTTAAGTGCTTCATGCAAATTAAGTTCGTCTTCTACCACAAGTACATTGGCTTTTTCGGCTGTCATTATTGTTATTTAAATAGTACCGTAAAAATACTCCCGTTTGGCTGATTATCTGTCACAGAAATGTAGCCATTATGTGTTTCAGCTATTTTTTTGCACAAATAAAGCCCCAAACCAGTTCCCTGTGCCTTTCGAGTGTTCTCGTTTCCGCTTCTATAAAACTTATCAAAAACTTTTTTCTTTTCCTGGTCTGCAATTCCTTGTCCTAAGTCTGCTATAGATAAAAGCGTTTTATTTGCTGTAAAAGAAAGTGTTACATGAATGGGCATATTCTTTGGAGAATATTTCAAGGCATTTTCTAAAAGATTATTCACCAACATTTGCAATAAGAATGGATCTCCTTGCATTAACCTATTTTCTTCTATTGTTTCTGTTATAATTCTTTCAGGGAATCTACTTTTACAATCGTCTACGCTTGTTTCCACAATATCTGTAAGGTTAAGTTCTTGAAAGTTTACAGAATAACCCCCTGCATCAAGTTGAGAAGTAAAAAGAATATTATTACAAAGTGTATTGAGCCTATTGGCTTCTTGCAAAGTATTTGCAATCAGTTTCTGTTGCTTGGCTTCTTCTAGTTTTCTTTTTTGTAAAGTTTCTAAATTTAATTGTGCTACCGCAATAGGTGTTTTTAATTCATGGGTAATAGCCATCATAAAATTTTGCTGTTGAGCAGAAAACTTCAATTGTCGTCTAGTAGCTCTGTAAACATACACTGCTCCAACTAATATTAATGCTAAAAAAGTAATTCCCTCGCCAATATACTGAGCAGTTTTTCGATTGCTCATTTCTTCTATTGCAGATAACTTTGATAGATAAAGTGGATCGTCTTTTAAGAGCTCAGATACTCTAATAGCAGTCATTACACTATTTTGCTTTTCAAGTGCAATAAACCACCATGCTAATGCAGCAATCATATATAACAGCAGAAACCAATAAACAAAAGTTACTACTGCTAATTTGGGTGGTTTAAGCGTTCTCATTTTGCAATTTTTTCTACCCTGATTCCTGCATTTAAAATATGAGGTAAGGGGTCTTCTCTCATAGCTTGTTGAATACCAAAACTATAACTTCCAGCCCTTAGTTTTAATGGTGCTTGTGTTATTCGGATTCTATGATCAAAAATATCATCCATCCCTACACCTTGCCAACCTTTTTTATTATCGGCTAATCGCAAGTTTAGCAATTGAGTTTTAGCGGTATCTCCAGGTGATTGAGTGGTGAATTTAACCCATAAATTATTATATCTGTAAGCATCTTCATGACGAACTACAGCATATATATGATACAAGGAAACTGTATCAGTGATAGTAAACTTAAAAAAAGGTTTATTGGTCGACTTCCAAGTATGGGCTGGGAAAAAATGGGTCTTTTCAAAAACACCATTAGATTCACAGCTAGTTAAACTGAATAAAATCAAGAAAATACCAATAAAAATTCTCACATGAATTATTTTAGTAAAGATACATCAGCAGTCATTATTATAGAACATTCAAAATCTGCTCTTTAGCTTTCTCTAGCTCATCTTTCATTAAAATGACGGCTTTTTGCATATTAGCATCATATGCTTTTGAACCAGTTGTATTTATTTCACGTCCAAATTCCTGCAATATAAATGATAGTTTTTTCCCTTTTGAAATACCCTCTTCTGCCAAAATGGTTCTAAAATAAGCACAATGGTTGTTTAACCGAACTTGCTCTTCACTTATATCTATTTTTTCAATATAGTAAATAAGTTCTTGTTCAAGTCTATTGGGATCATAGTTTTCTTTACCCACATTTTCTTCTAATACCTTCATTAAACCCTCTCTAATTTTTGTTCTTCTAAGTGGCTCTAAAGTGGTAATTAACGCTTGCTGAGATTCAATATTATTTAGTCTTACCAACAAATCTGCTTCTATTGATTTACCTTCTTCTTTTCGGTGATTATTTAATTGAGCTATTGCTTCTTTTAATAATTTTTCAAAACTACTCCACTCAGTCTCCGTAAGCATTTCTGTTGATGGTGTAATTACATCGGGTAATTTTAAAATAGTACTTAAAATATCCCCTGTTTCTAAGCCCAATTCGTTGGCTAATTGGGCAACGGGTTGAAAGTAAGCTTTTGCTAAATCTGTATTAATAGTTACAGGCTTACTTGCTCCATTCATTTTTATGGAAATATTGCATTCTACACTACCGCGTTGCAAACCCTCATTTAAATTATTGCGTACTTCAAACTCATAGGGCTTTAACAAAGATGGTATGTTCAATCTTAAATCAAATTGTTTACCATTCAATGATTTGATTTCGATCAAAAAGTTTTTGTCGCCAATGGATTGCTCTGCTCGGCCGTAACCAGTCATTGAATATAGCATACTATAGTGTTTGGGTAAAAGTAAAGGAACATTGGCAGAAATACTAAAAATCGATTCCAATCCACTTACGCTTCTTTTTTTCGTACTTCTCAAAATTAAATTGATACAGTTTTCCTGGTCTATGAGATACGTCTTGTTCCATTTCGTTGGTATCAATTAACAAGTCCATGGAGGCGAACTTTTTTCTAAAGTTTCTTCTATCCATAGAAACACCTAAAATAGCTTCATATAAATTTTGCAGCTCTCTTAACGAAAATTTATCGGGCAATAAGTTAAACCCTAATGGATGTTCTTGAATCCTTTTTTGCAGCCAACTATGGCATTCTTCTACAATTTCTAAATGATCAAATGCCATTTCTTTTAAGGCAACATAATCGTACCAGTCTAATTCATTCTCATGAATATTAAGCGCGTGGTGTTGAATATTTAATAAGGAACAATAAGCAATGGTGATTACCCTACCACCTGGATGTCGGTCTGGTTTGCCAAAAACTTTTACTTGGTCTAAAAAGACGTTATTCATTCCAGTACGTTCTTTTAGAATACGATAAGCAGCATCGTCTAAGTCTTCATTATTTTTAACAAAGTCGCCCAATAAAGAGAGTTTCCCTTGAAAAAAAGCCAAATCGCTCTTAATCAACAATACTTTTAGCTTGCTTTCTTCAAAGCCAAAAATGACACAGTCTACAGTAAGCGGCACTTTGGGATATGTATCCACTAAGTGGTGCACCGCTTTTACGGAATTTTTATTCATATGGCCTTACATTTGGAGTATACTCCAGCAATTGCATCGTTAATACACAAAGTTAAGGGTTGTGGGGTAATTTCTATCTTTACAGCTCAAGAACCATTTATGTATACTGTAGAAAAAATTAATGAATTAAAGGACCTTTTAAAATATCATGAACATCGATACTATGTATTAAATGACCCACTCATTTCAGATTTTGAATACGACCAACTATACCAACAATTAATTAAGATTGAACAAGCCCAACCTGAATTGATCACTCCAGACTCGCCTACTCAACGAGTTGGAAATAGCTTAAACCAAGGCTTTGAAACAACGCCACATTTGGTTCCAATGCTTAGTTTAGACAATAGCTATAACGCAGAAGATTTGATTGATTTTGACAGAAAAGCAAGGGAATTAACTAATGAAAATGAAATCGAATATTGCGTAGAGCCAAAATTTGATGGGGCTAGTATTTCCTTAATTTATGAAAACGACCTTTTAGTAAAAGCAATCACCCGAGGAGACGGGGTAGCTGGAGAAAATATTACTCCAAATATTCGTCAGATTAAATCGATTCCATTGTCTGCTCCTTTCTCTACTAAGGGTATTGAGCAAATAGAAATAAGAGGGGAAGTTATTTTGAGCAAAGCCTCTTTTGAGAGATACAATAAAAAACTAATGGAACAAGGGTTGCCTATTTTAGCCAATCCTAGAAATGCTGCATCTGGTAGCCTTAGAATGAAAGACCCCAAAGAAGTTGCAGAAAGAAATCTAGATGCATTTTTATACCATGTAAGTTATGTAACATATAAAACAGCAATGCATAACGCTGAACTTAATAGCCATGCTGGCAGCTTAAACTTGCTTTGGGATATGGGTTTTAGGTCTCCTAAAGAAGAAAAGATAGTAGTAAAAGGTATCCAAGGAGTGATTGATTATTGCCTTGCTTATGAAGCTAAAAGGGACGAGCTTCCTTATGAGATTGATGGCATGGTAATTAAAGTAAATGATATTCATCAACAAGAAAAAATGGGTATGACTTCTCATCATCCCAGATGGGCTATTGCTTTTAAATTTAAAGCCAGACAAGCAACAACCACCTTAATTGACGTTGAGTTTCAAGTAGGAAGAACTGGGGCAGTAACCCCGGTTGCAAAATTGAAACCTGTTTTTTTAGGTGGGGTAACTGTTTCAAGTATATCCATACATAACGAAGATTATATACAACAAAAGGACCTTAAAAAAGGAGATCAAGTTTTAATTGAAAGAGCAGGTGATGTAATTCCACAAATTGTAAAAAGCTTACCTGATTTAAGAACCGGAAATGAGTCTCTAATCATATTTCCCAAATATTGCCCAGTCTGTAATAGTCAATTATTCAAGGAAGAAGGAGAAGCTGTTTGGAGATGCATCAATATAGAATGTACTGCTCAGGTAGTAGAAAGAATGATCCATTTTGTAAGCAAAGATGCCATGGATATTAAAAGCTTTGGAGAAGCCAATATTCGAAAATTTTATGAAATTGGGTTACTCAAAGATATTCCAAGTATTTATCGCTTAAACTTTAATGCGCTTACTCAACTCGAGGGATTTGGGAAAAAATCTATAGAGAATTTACAAGCAGCTATAGAAGCCAGCAAAACACAACCACTCTATAGATTAATTTATGCGCTAGGTATTCGCTTTGTTGGTGAAACAACTGCTAAAACCCTTGCGAATGCAGTATCTCACTTATTAGAATTTAGCAACAAAACAGAAGAAGACCTGTTGCAATTAGAAGACGTTGGAACCAAAGTGGCAAAAAGTATACAAGGTTTTTTTGGGAACCCTCAAAATATTGCTATGCTACATGAGCTAGCCGAATTGGGGCTACAAATGGAAAACACTAAAAAAGAAGTGATGAGCAGTGGAAACCTTGTAGGGCAAAGTTTTCTATTTACTGGAACGCTTGAACAATTAAAAAGATCTCAAGCAGAAGCTATGGTAGAAGAAGCAGGTGGGAATATATTAGGTGGAGTGAGCAGTAAATTAAATTACTTAGTAGTAGGGGCAGATGCAGGAAGTAAATTAGAGAAAGCAAAAAAAATAAATACCATTAAAATTATAACAGAGCAAGAATTCATCAACCTGATTAATCCATAAAAATGTTAAACGCTAAAACACTTCAATTCTTAACTAAATTAAAAAAGAATAATTCAAGGGAATGGTTTAATCAGCATCGTGCTGACTATGAAGCAGCCAAAGAAAATTTTATTGAATTAGTTAATCAGATCTTAGCTAATACTAGCCAATTTGATGAAGAGCTTAGCCTTCTTACTTATAAAGATTGCATTTTCAGAATTAATAGAGATGTGCGATTTAGTAAAAACAAAGACCCATATAAAAATAATATGGCTGCTTACTTTGTTAAGGGAGGCAAAAAGTCTTGGTTGGCAGGATATTATTTTCATTGCGAACCAGGAGGCAAAAGCTTTATTGGAGGCGGATTGTATGGGGGTGAACCCGATCAAATAAAAAAAGTAAGACAAGAGATTGATTATAACTGGTCAGCGTTTAAAGAAATACTACAAAATAAAAAATTTAAGAAAACTTTCGGTGATCTTTCTAGAGAAGAAGGCATGTCGTTAATTAGAGAGCCCAAAGGATATGATAAAGACAACCCTGCTATTAATTATATCAAGTTGAAAAATTTTATCGTTTCTGTTCCAATATCAGATGAAGAACTAATTGATAAAAAACTAATCAAAAAAATCATTACCTGTTTTGCTACGATGCAACCACTCTTGCAGTTTTTAAATAGGGCGATGGAGGATTAATCGCTAAATAATTGATTAAAATTAAGGTACCAAAGAAATTGAAAGCAAATTAAAATAGTGAGGCTTATAAATTAGGATTATACTCTTTTAATGGTCTCGGTAGAAAATAGCCTTTAATCATATCTTTATTTTGAACGCATATTTGTATATGTTGCCGCTTCGTAAAGTTTGATTCAGGATATGCTGGTTCACCTTCTGAAAAGGGAGACCTAATTGTATCGAAGGGTTTTAGTTCTGATATAGTTGCACGTGTTTGATGTATAAATTGAATAACAGAGCAATCTAACTTTCTATTATCCCCATTATTGTTGGGCATTTTTTCTCCTGCTTCTTTTATAGTTTTCTCTAATCCATGATACGCTTCAACTAATATCTCTATTGCTTCTTGATCAACTAAATTCAAGCACTCTCCCAACTCAACAATTGCCCCTAAAACAAATGGTGTTCTAATCTTTTTTTTATTAAACTGTTTACCTTTTGAATTTTCAAGTGCATATTCCCAAGCTCTTCGTGGATTCTGCTCCCAAAAGTATATCCCATGACCAAGCCAATCCCATTCATTTTGGCTTGGATCTAGTTCTTCTTTCCCATTAAGTACATTTAAAGCTAGTTCTTTGTCACAACTATAGAAGCATTCGACCTGAAATGGTTTGCTATAAGGCATATTACTTTTTCTTAGCTAAAACACTTTTTACAGAGTTTTTCTTTGATTTTGGCAGCTGTTGAATTATACCAGCATCCCTTAAAAATTTAAGTGCAGCAGTAGGAGATTTAGTTGCTCTAGTAGTTGCAGTATGAATATCGGCTATTTGTTGTTTGATTGCGAGTTGAGTCATAATTAATGTTTTTCGAATACTACATCTTAAAAACTAAAGCTACTATATAGAACCTAATTATTAAATTATTTATAAGGCGATTAAAAATATAAAATAAGAACCACTGAAAATCAGGTATTTATACCTATTATAATAAATGAATTAACGTTTATGTCTCTTGCAAATCGAATATAACAAGAGAAGGGTTAATCTTATGATAGGCAAATAATAATCGTCTAAATTTTTTTTCCAAAGATTCGATTGTTCTCATTATAACAGTTTATTGCCTTCTCCTAGCTTATTTTCGTCTTGTAAGTCCTCACAGCATAACTATTGATTTTCTTAAACTTGAGTTGCTCGTTTTTAACGTTAACTTGAATATAGTCTTTAAACAATCCTTGTTTATCTTCAAAGCCGATAATACAGTCTAGGGATGATTTTCCTGGCTTTATAGATACAACCGGAATAATCCCAAAATTGGGAATGGTAATTTTTTCAGTAGCTCTTAGTTCTTTATATTGTATTTGAACTTTGTATTCAAAAGTCTTATTTGTTTCATAAATATTTACAGCAAATTTCCAATTATTAAGATTGCCCATTCCATCATCAATAGGAACTACATAAGAAGCAATTGGTTTTTTAGAGGGATTCTCCCGCTCTTCAGAAACAGTTGGCGCTTTAATCAACAAAGTATCCACTTTCGTTTCACTTTGCTTATTTTCCAAAGCTGTACAGCTAATAATAGAAATCAATAAAATAAAATATACAATTGCTTTCACTAAAAAAATATTGAGTTCAATTTATTAAATTATTCAATATCGAAACACATCTCCAACTAATTCATCAGTCAAGAGTTTTTTGAGTGTAGGATGTTCCATTACTTTAGTATAGTCCATCCAATTCCCATTTACTTTTATTTTGCGAAATATTAGTCTAATCCCATGACTATAATCGGCATACCAGTTAACATGACCTGTATACAAGGGTTGTATTGGTTTTCCATCTGGCAAATGCCAACCATAAATGGCTACTCGATTTGTTTTAGCAGATCTGGTTAATAGGTCGCTAATTACTACATCCTTTTTTATTCCAGCAATCAATCCCTTTTGCTGTTTGCGTTGACCTTCTATAATTAAATGATGCTGCCACATTGTAACGCTACTATCTCTATGAATATACATGGGTACAGGAGTTAGCTTTATTGTTGCATTTGCATAAATATCATTCACCATTTTACGGGTTGGCAAAAAACATTGCAAACTATCAGCAATTAACTGAGCCGCAATGGGGGTTAGTGGAATTCTGGCCCAGTTTTTATTGATACCTACACTAAGATAATCGGGCATAACATAATAAGTTGCCCGATTAACTTTTCCTGTAGTAGTGTCTTTTGCAGTTACATTGATGGGAATCAATTTCAAAAGAAATATTGGAATATTTCCTGCCAATATTTCTTTTACAGCAAAAGAATCGCGCTGCCTCCACTGCATAGTCATTGCTTCTTTATAAAACTGTTCACCGGTAATAGGAACAAAGCTTGAATTGCTTTTATTTAAAACCAAGTTTTTCCCGCAGCCAAAGCTGCTAATAAGGAACAACAATAATATGAATGGACGCATGCTTATTAAATAAAGAATTTTTTACAATAATCCATTCGCTAACATATATTCAGCAATTTGAACAGCATTGGTAGCTGCACCCTTTCTAAGATTATCACTTACAATCCACATATTCAAGGTTTTGTCTTGCGATTCATCTCTTCGTATTCTACCTACAAAAACTTCATCTTTCTCTTGTGCCCATAATGGCATTGGATAAATCTGATTGGGTAAATCGTCTTGCACAATTACCCCAGGAGCAGCCGCCAACAAGGCTTTTACATCTTCTACTGTAAAGTCATTTTCGAATTCAATATTCACGCTTTCACTATGACCACCCACTACTGGAATACGCACTGTTGTTGCTGTTACTCGTATTGAATTGTCTTGCATAATCTTATTGGTTTCCAATACCATTTTCATTTCTTCTTTGGTATAACCATTATCTAAGAACACATCAATTTGAGGAATAACATTTAAATCAATTGGATATTTATAGGCCATTTCCCCTTCTACACCATTGCGCTCATTAAACAATTGATCAACCGCTTTTTTGCCCGTACCTGTAACACTTTGATAAGTGCTCACCACTACACGTTTTATTTTGTATTTCAAATGCAATGGCTGCAATGCAACAACCATCTGTATGGTAGAACAATTAGGATTGGCAATTATATAATCTTCATTAGTAAGCACCCCAGCATTTACTTCAGGCACCACTAATTTTTTAGTAGGATCCATTCTCCATGCAGAAGAATTGTCAATCACCCTAATGCCAGCAGCTGCGTATTGAGGAGCCCACTCTAATGAGGTTCCACCACCAGCAGAAAATATAGCCACCGCAGGTTTTGCTGCAATACCTTCTGCCATACTCACCACTTTAAAAGCTTTCCCTTTAAAATGAACTTCTTTACCTACCGACCTCTCCGAAGCTACCGGCACTATTTCAGTTACCGGAAAATTTCTTTCTGCTAATACTTGCAACATTTTGGTTCCAACTAATCCTGTTGCGCCTACTACTGCTACTTTCATTTTGTTTCCCCCCTGTCTCCTTGATGGAGTTTTAGTGTTAAAAAAAAAGGCCTTCCAAATTTGGAAGGCCCGTTATATGAATCAGATTAAAACATACAAACACCTTCCGCTTAGCGTGGTTTTTTGTTACGTTTTATATTTTTAATCATTGTCATCTAAAACGAATATACAATCTTTGAATTAATTACCCAACTGAATATCAAAATTAACCAACTGCACAAATTCGTCTAGTCTTGCATCAATATCTGCTTTATTGATTTCTCTTAAACGTTGTGTACCAAATTTTTCCACACAGAAAGAAGCCATTGCGCTACCCACTATAATGGCCGTTTTCATATTTTCAAATGAAATGTCTTTGGTTTTTGCAATATGACCAATGAATCCACCAGCAAACGTATCACCAGCACCAGTTGGATCAAATACTTCTTCTAAAGGCAATGCAGGTGCAAAGAATACTTTGTTGCCATGGAATAATAATGCACCGTGTTCCCCTTTCTTAATAATTAAATACTTAGGACCCATTTGCATAATTTTCGCAGCAGCTTTCACTAAAGAATATTCACCACTTAACTCACGTGCTTCGCTATCATTTACCATCAATAAATCTACCATCGCTAAAGTTTGCTTTAGATCGTCCATCGCAATTTCCATCCAGAAATTCATGGTGTCCATTACAATCAACTTTGGTCTGGTTTTTAATTGTTCAATCACACTTCTTTGTACGGAGGGAGCAAGGTTGCCGAGCATTAAGAACTCGCAATCTTGATAGCTCTCAGGAACTATAGGCTCAAAACTTCCCAAAACATTTAATTGTGTATCTAAAGTATCACGGGTGTTCATGTCCATATGGTAACGACCACTCCAAAAAAAGGTCTTCTCGTCTTTTTTTATTTGAACTCCTTCTAAGTCTACTCCACGCTCAGTAAGAATGTCTAGCTCTGCCTGAGGAAAATCTCCCCCTACAACAGAAATTTGCTTAACAGGTGTATAATTAGAGGCGCACCAGGCTATATAAGTTCCCGCACCACCGATAATTTTATCACTTTTCCCGAATGGAGTTTCAATAGCATCAAAAGCCATAGATCCAACAACTACTAAAGACATAAATTAATTTTATGATAAGGCAGCGAAATTAATGGTTTATCGGATAACCGAAGTCAAATGCGATAAAAGCATAAAAAAACTAACAAAACTAGATTAATGGTTGATTTTCTTTGCTAACACATGTTAGTATATTATCTTCGTTCCATGGCCAGAATAAAAATTGAAAAGAACAGTAGCAGAAAAGACGTTATTGTTAGCAAAGCTGCTTCATTATTTAGAGAAAAAGGGTTTAAAGCAGCCAGTATGCGCGACTTAGCAGAAGCTGTTGGCGTTGAAGCAGCCAGCTTGTATAACCATATTAAATCTAAAACAGAGCTATTGCACGAACTATGTTTTGGTGTGGCCAATCGTTTCATGCAACATATGGATGAAGTAGAGTCAAAAAAAACAAACTCGATTGCAAAAGTGGAAGAGCTGGTTCGGTTTCATATAAATGAAATGGTGAACCATTACGAAGAAGTATATGTAAGTGATAGAGAATGGAAGCATCTATCTGATCCATATTTATCCAATTTTCAAAATCAACGAAGAATGTATCGCAAAAGGTTTGCTGCGATTATAGAAACAGGTATTCGGAATAAAGAAATTAAATTGATAGACGCACCTACTGCTGTGTTGATTATACTACATGCCATCAGTGGAATTGAAAGTTGGCATAGATCAACTCAAAAAATTAATGCAGAAGAATTAACAAATAATATGATTACCATTTTAGTGGGAGGATTAAAGAATGTCTAAGTTTGAAACTGTATATGTTAAAGAAGTAAAGCGAGAAACAGCAGACTGTGTATCAATTGCATTTGATGTTCCCGTAACAGCAAAATCAACTTTCGCATTTAAGCAGGGCCAATATATTACCATTAAAACAACCATTAATGGCGAAGAACTTAGAAGGTCTTATTCAATTTGTAGTAGCCCATTAGATAATGAATTAAGGGTTGCTGTAAAGAAAGTTCCGGGGGGTGTTTTTTCTACCTGGGCCAATGAAGAATTAAAGGCTGGAACAGCGTTAGAACTAATGCCACCAATGGGTAAGTTCTATACCGAACTAGATGCCAATACTAAAAAACAATATGTTGCTTTTGCATCTGGTAGTGGTATTACACCCATTTTATCCATTATCAAAACAACGCTAATAACCGAACCATTAAGCCGCTTCACGTTGGTTTATGGAAATAGGAATAGGCATAGCATTATTTTTAAAGAAGCTTTAGAATCGCTCAAAAATAAATTCATGGGCAGATTCAGTATTGTATATATTTTATCTAGAGAAAAAACAGATGCCCCCATTCATTTTGGAAGGATTGATCAAGATAAGTTTCAACAACTCTGTAACAATATTTTAAAGCCTAATACTATTGATGAATACTTTTTGTGCGGCCCAGAAGAAATGATTTTTGGTGTTAAAAAAGCGTTAGAAGAAAGCGGAGTAGCCAACAAAAAAATACATTTTGAATTATTTACTACCGGAGCTAAAGTTAAAAAAGCAAATAGTAATAATTCAACTAGTAAACAAGAAGTAAAAAGCCATATCACGGTAAAGCAAGATGGGGTAACATTTGAATTTGACTTAGGGTTTGAGGGAGAAAGTATATTAGACGCTGCTTTAAAAAATGGAGCAGATTTACCCTTTGCGTGTAAAGGTGGTGTATGCTGTACTTGCAAAGCTAAATTAGTAGAAGGTGAGGTTGATATGGATGTGAATTATGGATTAGAACAAGAAGAAATTGAACATGGTTTTATTTTGACCTGTCAATCTCATCCACGAACTGAAAATGTATTAATTGATTTTGATGTTAAATAACCATTTTATGGAAAAGGATTTAGAACAAATCTTTCAAGACAAGATTGATCGTGAAATAAGAATTGAGCCAAAAGACTGGATGCCTGAAAAATATAGACAAACATTAATCAGACAGATTAGTCAGCATGCCCATAGTGAAATTATTGGTATGTTACCGGAAGGTAATTGGATTACCAGGGCCCCATCTTTACGTAGAAAAGCTATTCTGTTAGCAAAAGTACAAGACGAAGCGGGGCATGGTTTATACTTATATAGTGCTGCTGAAACCTTAGGCATTAGTAGAGACCAGATGTACGATCAATTGCATACGGGCAAAGCTAAATACTCTTCCATCTTTAATTACCCTACCCTTAGTTGGGCAGATATGGGTGTAGTGGGTTGGTTGGTAGACGGTGCTGCTATCATGAACCAAGTGCCTTTGTGCAGAAGCAGTTTTGGTCCTTATGCAAGAGCAATGGTACGTGTTTGTAAGGAAGAAAGCTTTCACCAACGCCAAGGATTTGAAATACTTTATGTATTAAGTAAGGGAACTGAAGTACAACGCAAAATGGCTCAAGATGCCATTAATAGATGGTGGTGGCCTAGCTTAATGATGTTTGGTCCTAAAGACGATGAAAGCCCTAACTCGATTCAAAGTATGAAATGGAAAATCAAACGTTTTAGTAACGATGAGCTCAGACAAAAATTTGTAGACGTATGCGCTGAACAAGTAAAAGTATTGGGCTTTACACTTCCTGATAAAGATTTAAAATGGAATGAAGAAAGCCGTCATTACGATTTTGGTGCAATTAATTGGGATGAGTTTTGGCAAGTTGTGCAAGGCAATGGACCATGCAATAAAGAACGCTTGGATGCTCGTAAAAAAGCATGGGAAGAAGGTGCATGGGTAAGAGATGCCGCGTTAGCATACGCCAACAAAAAAGCCAAACAAAAACAAGCTGCTGCCTAAAAATAATGCGCGGTTTTAACAACTAAATAAATCATCATGAGCTTTCAAATAAATAAACATTTTTACGGTGACTACGGCGAAAGCAAAAATGGAACAGCCGATATTTCAACTACCCAACAGAATGCTGCTGAATGGCCTTTATGGGAAGTATTCATCAGGAGTAAACAAGGACTTGATCATAAACATGCTGGAAGTTTGCACGCAGCAGATGCAGCGATGGCCATTGAAAATGCAAGGGATGTTTACACTAGAAGAATGGAAGGAGTGAGTATTTGGGTGGTAGAGAGCAAATATATTCATGCAAGCAATCCTGATGAAGCAGGATCTTTATACGATCCAGCAAATGATAAAGCTTACAGACATCCCACATTTTATGATTTACCCGAAGAAGTAAAATACATGTAATGACGAACAAGCAAAACGAGATTGATTTTTTACTTCACTTAGCAGACAATGCGTTGATTATTGGTCATCGCAATAGTGAATGGTGTGGTCATGGACCTATTTTAGAACAGGATATTGCCATCACAAATATTGCATTAGACTATATTGGTCAAGCTAGAAATTTTTATCAGCATACGGCTGAACTAATGAATCAGCAACCAACAAGCATTGGTATAACCCTAACTGGTAATGATATTATGTTGCCCGCAACTGAAGACAGTTTAGCTTATTTAAGAGATGTACGGGAATTTAAAAATTTACTCATTACCGAAATACCGAATGGTGATTGGGCACAAACCACGCTGAGATTATTTTTATTAAGCGCATTTCAATTGCAATTGTTTACGCAGTTACTACAACATGCCGACACGCAAGTTGCCGCAATTGCAGAAAAATCAATTAAGGAAGTTAGCTACCATTTAAAGTGGAGTCAAGACTGGGTACTTAGATTGGGCGATGGAACAGAAGAGAGTAAACAAAGAATGCAAACAGCCATTGAAAATATTTGGGCCTACACAGGTGAACTTTTTTTACAGCCAATTTATGCAACTGCAGTCTGTTTAAATTATGCCGATATTCAAACTGCATGGAATAATAAAGTTTCAACTGTTTTTGAAGAAGCAGGATTGAGTATTCCTTCTAAAACATTTGTACAAAAAGGAGGACCCGAAGGAATGCACACAGAACACCTTGGTTATATTTTAGCAGAAATGCAATACTTACAAAGAGCATACCCCAACAGCGAATGGTAAATAATACAATTGCCACGAATGCCATCTGGAAAATCCTGGAAACTGTTAAAGATCCAGAAGTTCCTGTATTATCTGTGGTAGATTTAGGGGTGATCAGGGCTATTGCGCTAGAAGAACAACAAGTAACCGTTACCATCACACCTACATACACTGGTTGCCCAGCAATGGACATGATATCGATGCATATTAAAATGGCATTGAATGCTGCAGGATATCAAACGACTATTCAAACTGTTTTATCTCCTGCATGGACTACTGATTGGATGACCGAAAATGGGAAGCAGCAACTAAAAGCATACGGCATTGCTCCCCCTGTTGGAAAAAGTTTTGACCAAACATATTTAGAAGATTTAATAGTGCCTTGTCCGCAGTGCAATTCTACTCATACTGTACTAGTATCACAATTTGGAAGTACTGCTTGCAAGGCTTTGTATAAATGCGAAGAGTGCAAAGAGCCCTTCGACTATTTTAAATGTCATTAACTCATTTTTATGGACTCAATATTATTTACAATTGAATCAGGTGTTGCTTTTATTACCATGAACAGACCCGATAAATTGAATTCTTTTAACAGAGCAATGGCTTTGCAATTGCAAACTATTTTAGACCAATGCGCTTCAGATGAATCTATCAGAGCCATTTATTTAACGGGTGCAGGAAAAGGATTTTGTGCAGGACAAGACTTAGCAGAAGTAGTAGATCCTGAAGGTCCAGGAATGCAGCGTATTTTAAGTGAACATTACAATCCAATTGTTCAACGCCTTAGAGATATTGCCAAGCCAATTGTTGGAGCAGTAAATGGAGTTGCTGCAGGTGCAGGAGCTAATATTGCTTTTGCTTGCGATGTAGTAGTTAGCAAATCTTCTGCTTCATTTATTCAAGCATTTTCAAAAATTGGATTGATTCCTGATAGTGGAGGAACTTATACCCTACCAAGATTAATTGGTTTTCAAAGAGCTAGTGCACTCATGATGTTGGGTGATAAAGTGTCTGCTTCAGATGCTTTACAAATGGGTATGTTGTACAAAGTTTTTGAAGACGAAGTATTTGAAGGAGAAAGTAAAAAAATAGCATTACAATTAGCGCAAATGCCAACAAAAGCTTTGGGCTATATTAAACAAGCATTGAATGCTTCTGCTACCAATGATATCAGCACTCAATTGGCTTTAGAAGATGATTTACAACAAAAAGCAGCAGCTACTGCAGACTTTAAAGAAGGCGTAGATGCATTTTTGGCCAAACGTGCACCACAATACAAAGGACAATAACCCTAAAACGAAACACCATGACACCGCAGCATATTGTTGATGAAATAATGAAAGCAGATTTGTTTTCACAGTGGTTAGGCATTGAAGTATTAACAATTGAAGAAGGATATAGCAAAATTAAAATGCAGGTAAGGCCCGAAATGATAAATGGTTTAGGTATTGTACATGGGGGTATTGCTTTTGCATTTTCGGATAGCGCTTTTGCATTTGCTTGTAACAATAGAAATAATTTATCGGTTGCATTGGATACCTCCATTAATTTTTTAAAGCCAGTACATGTAGGTGATACCTTGATTGCTGAAGCCAAGGAAATACACAATGGTCGATCAACAGGCTTGTATCAAATTACCATCTTGAATCAACACGAACAATTGGTGTCTATATTTAAAGGCAACTGTTTTAGAACAGGTAAACCAGTAGTAAAATCATTTGTATGATTTATTCTTTCAAGGGATTTATTCCAGTTGTACACGAGAGTTCTTTTGTACATCCACAAGCTGCTGTAACAGGCAATGTTGTTATTGGTAAAAATGTGTACATAGGGCCTGGTGCTGCTATTAGAGGAGACTGGGGTGCCATCATTATTGAAGATGGTTGCAATGTGCAAGAGAATTGCACCCTTCATATGTTTCCAGGAACTACTGTTTTATTAAAGGAAAACGCCCATATTGGTCATGGTGCTGTAATTCATGGTGCAACTATTGGTCGCAATTGTTTGATTGGTATGAATTCGGTTATCATGGATAATGTTGTGCTAGAAGACGAATGCATTGTTGGTGCAATGAGTTTTATAAAAGCAGATGAACAATACCCTTCCCGATCGTTGATTGCAGGCAACCCGGCGAAAATTATTAAGCAAGTATCTAATGAAATGATTGCTTGGAAAACCAAGGGCACCCAATTGTACCAACAACTTCCCAAGGAGATGCACAATTTTTTGATTGCCTGTGAACCACTGAGAACTGTTCCAGCCGATCGCCCGCAACAAGAAACATTATATACTACTTGGAATTCATTGAAAAAGTAGCACAATTTTCAATGTTGTATCTTTGTAGCTAAATCATTCAAGTGTCGGAAAGGAATAACTTTATAGACTATATCAGAATTTTTGCCCGCAGTGGTCACGGTGGCGCAGGTGTTAGGCATTTTATGCGCAATAAATTAACTGCAATGGGTGGACCTGATGGAGGCGATGGAGGACGTGGTGGTCATATTATCTTAAGAGGTAATAGTAATCTTTGGACTTTATTGCACTTGAGGTATTTCAAAAACGTTTTAGCCGAGCATGGAGAAAACGGAAGCAAAGACAATTGTACCGGAAGAGATGGAAAAGACATCATCATTGATGTTCCATTAGGCACTGTTGCAAGAGATGAAGAGACTGGAAAAATTGAAGCAGAAATTTTAGAAGACGGTCAAGAATATATTTGGATGCGAGGTGGAAGAGGTGGGTTGGGTAATGGCAATTTTGCTACCCCTACTAACCAAGCACCTGACCATGCACAACCAGGAGAACCTGGCATAGAAGGTTGGAAAAATATTGAGCTAAAAGTATTGGCAGACGTGGGTTTGGTAGGATTCCCTAATGCAGGAAAATCTACTTTGCTGTCGTCTATAACCGCGGCTAAACCTAAGATTGCCAATTACGCTTTTACAACGCTGACTCCACAATTGGGTATGGTTGAATACCGTGACTCCAAATCATTCTGTATTGCCGATTTACCCGGTATTATTGAAGGTGCTGCAGAAGGAAAAGGATTGGGACATCGTTTCTTAAGACATATAGAGCGTAATTCTGTTTTATTATTTTTGATTCCTGCCGACAGTGATGACCATGGAAGAGAATTCGAGGTTCTTCGTCAAGAATTGAGAAACTATAATGAGGAAATGTTGCAGAAGGATTTCATCATTGCTATCAGTAAAAGTGATATGCTCGATGACGAATTAAAAGCAGCCATCAGTAAAGAATTACCAGCTAATATTCCCCATTTATTCATTTCTTCAGTCACCAACAAGGGCTTAACTGAGTTAAAAGACCTGCTTTGGGAGACACTGAACAAGCCAGTTAAATAAATTTAACTACTTCATTTTCAATTACTTATAATTTTACCGCCATTTTACGGGTTACCTTTTATGCATTGGGGTATTAATGTGTATAGTGTACACTAAGCTTTTTCGTTTGCTGTTGCCATTTGAGAAGAATCTATTTACTCACAGTAAAATTTGAAAAGTATGAAAAAGCAAACAATCGTTACCAGTGTTAAGAGAATCGTTTTTGGATCTGTAGTGTCTTCATTGATGTTTTTATCTGCCAATGCGTCTGTATCTCCTGTAAGAGCTTATGATATATCTACTAAAAGCAATGCAGAAGTAAAGTACAGTGGTATTGATAAAAATCAATTACACACGATTCAGGTAAAATTCAACAATCCAAATGGGGTGTCATTTAACCTAATTATTAAAGATGCCAACAATGAAATGATTTTCAAAGGCAATTATGCTGACAAAGATTTCAGTAAGATTTTTAAATTCCCTAAAGACGAATCTAGCAAATTGTCTTTCGTAATTGAAGAAGTAAAATCAAAGAAATCTGAACAGTACAATGTAAGTTTTGAAACCATCAGCTTTGAAAACGCTGTAATTAGCAAGAATTAATTAAACCTTTTTTACAAACAAAAGAGGCACTCGTTTGAGTGCCTCTTTTTATTTTAGTAACAATAGATAATTAACCTACTGCCTCAGATTTCATGCTCTTAGAAACTTTAGAACGTTCGTTCTCATCTAAAATAGATTTGCGCATACGAATATTCTTAGGTGTTACTTCAATACACTCATCTTGCTGAATATATTCCATACACTCTTCTAAAGTAAACTGCAATTTTGGAACAATTCTAACTGCATCATCACTTCCGCTTGCACGGTGGTTCGTCAGTTTCTTCATTTCCACTGCATTCACATTTAAATCTCCTGGCTTAATATGTTCTGCAATAATTTGACCTACATATACTTCATCTCCTGGATCTACAAAGAAAGATCCACGATCTTGTAATTTATCAATTGAATAAGCAGTGGTTACCCCTTGGAACTTTGCAATTAATACGCCATTACTTCTTCCTGGAATTGGCCCTTTCCAAGGTTTATAATCGATAAAACGATGTGCCATTACTGCTTCACCTGCTGTACCAGTTAACATCTGAGATCTAAGACCAATCAACCCTCTTGAAGGAATTTCAAATTCAAGGTGTTGCATTTCGCCTTTAGACTCCATGATTTGCATTTCACCCTTACGTTGGGTTACTAAGTCAATTACTTTACCACTGTATTCAGATGGAACATCTACTACCAGGTTCTCGTAAGGCTCGTGTTTTTTACCATCAATAGTTTTAACCAATACCTGAGGATTACCTACAGTTAATTCATATCCCTCTCTACGCATGGTTTCTACCAATACACCTAAGTGCAAAATACCTCTACCAAAAACTAAGAAACTATCGGCACTGTCTGTATCTTCTACTCTTAACGCCAAGTTTTTCTCCGTCTCTTTCATTAAACGATCACGCAAGTGACGAGAGGTAACAAACTTACCATCTCTACCAAAGAATGGAGAGTTGTTAATACTGAATGTCATACTCATGGTAGGCTCATCCACACTAATGATTGGTAAACCTTCTGGGTTTTCAATATCCGCAATAGTGTCTCCAATATTGAATTCTTCTAATCCTACTACTGCACAAAGGTCTCCAGATAATACTTCTGTTACTTTACGCTTGCCCATTCCTTCAAATACATATAGTTCTTTTACTTTCATTTTTTTGAAAGTACCATCTGCTTGAACTAAAGCAATTTGTTGTCCTTCTTTAATAGAACCCCTGGTTACTTTACCAATGGCAATTCTACCTAAGAAAGAAGAATAGTCTAATGAAGTAATTTGTAATTGAAGGGTTCCTTCATTTACTTTAGGGGCTGGTACATATTTAATAATACCATCCATTAAAGGGAAAATATCTTCTGTTTGTGTTAAGCTATCATTGAACCAACCATTCTTTCCACTACCATAGAATGTAGGGAAATTTAATTGCTCTTCTGTTGCGTCTAAGTTGAAGAATAATTCAAAAACCGCATCGTGCACCTCATCTGGTCTACAGTTGGGTTTATCTACTTTATTAATCACCACAATAGGATGCAAATTCAATTGTAATGCTTTTTGCAATACAAAACGAGTTTGAGGCATTGGTCCTTCAAAAGCATCCACCAACAAAATAACCCCATCGGCCATTTTCAATACGCGCTCTACTTCACCACCAAAATCACTGTGGCCTGGAGTATCAATTACATTGATTTTATAGTCTTTATAGGTAACGGCAGCGTTTTTACTAAAGATGGTGATTCCACGCTCTCTTTCTAAATCGTTGCTGTCCATGATTAACTCACCAGCATCCTGGTTGTCTCTAAATACCTTAGTGGCACCTAAAATTCGGTCTACTAAAGTTGTTTTGCCATGGTCAACGTGTGCGATGATGGCAATGTTTCTTATTTCCATTTTTGTGTATTTGACTCAGTATCAATCAATTAGATGATTCATACTGTTTATTTGAGCGGCAAAGGTACGGCTTTAACGTGGGGGAGCAAGTAAATAAGGGTCATTATTCTGTTAACTATAGAATGGGGGATGCATAATAAACCCTAATTTTATTTGAACGATAAGCCAATGAAATTGATTTTATTGATTGTAATGGTTGTTTTTTACCTCTTCGCGGGGAGCTATCATTTTATTAATCCAGGCTTTTACACCCAATTTTAATGGCTTGGGCATGGTATTTTAAAAATGATTAATTCTAGTTTATGCGCATAATGAAATGGTTTTTAGGAATTGTATTGTTGTTAAGCATTGTATACATTGTTGGACCCAATCCTTCCACTCCAATCTATACTGCAACCCTTCCGACTTTTCCCAGCAACCCTGCTGAGTTAGAAGCTACCATCCACTCCAATGAAAAAAAACATACTACTCGACCCAACAATGAAGCAAGAATTGTATGGGCCAACGATAGTGTAAAACAAAAAACACCTTACGCCATTGTTTATTTGCATGGATTTAGTGCCAGTCAAGAAGAGGGCAATCCAGTACACCAAAATATAGCTAAGCAATTTGGTTGCAACTTGTATTTGGCCCGATTGTCTGAACACGGTATTGATACCACAGATGCATTAATTAATATGACGGCTGAAAGTTTATTTGAGTCTGCAAAAGAAGCTTATGCCATTGGCAAACAATTAGGTGAAAAAGTCATTTTGATGGGTACTTCTACAGGTGGTACATTGGCGTTGCAGTTGGCTGCCATGTATCCAGAAATTGCAGGTTTGGTTTTATACTCTCCCAATATTGCTATTAAAGATCCCAATGCTTGGTTATTAAATAACCCTTGGGGATTACAAATTGCGAGATTAGTTAAAGGCTCAAATTATATGGGCGTACAAAAGGATCACCCATTATACCAACAATACTGGAACACAAAATATAGATTAGAAGCAACGGTGCAATTAGAAGAATTATTAGAGACCACTATGACCAAAGAGAATTTTGCTAATGTGAAACAACCATTACTAGTGTTGTATTATTATAAAAATGAAAAAGAGCAAGACCCAGTAGTAAGTGTGGCTGCAATGAAAGCAATGTTTTTGCAAGTGAGCACTGAAGTAGCAAGAAAAAAAATGATTCCAATTCCTAACTCAGGCAATCATGTGATGGCTTCTCCTATTCAATCAAAAGATATCATTTCGGTACAAAAAGAAACAGCTCAATTTCTAGAAAGCGTGCTTCAGTTAAAACCAAACAACAGCATTAACTGATCCTTCACAGACCTACCGTAAAGATTCATTAACTTTAACCCTCAAATTTGCTTGCATATGCCATTGAGTAAAATTGCCGGAATCGGCATGTACGTACCCTCTAATGTAGTTACCAATAATGATTTGACTAAATACATGGAAACCAACGATGAATGGATCCAAGAAAGAACTGGCATTAAAGAACGTAGGTACGCACATAGAACAGAAGAAACTACCACTACCATGGGGGTTGAAGCTGCTAAAATAGCAATTGAAAGAGCGGGAGTCACAGCACAAGACATAGACTTTATCATTTTTGCTACCCTTTCGCCTGACTATTATTTTCCAGGCTGTGGGGTATTAGTGCAAAGAGCGATGAAAATGAAAGAAATAGGTGCATTAGATGTAAGAAACCAATGCAGTGGATTTGTTTATGCTTTGAGTGTTGCTGATCAATTTATTAAAACTGGTATGTATAAGAATATACTGGTGATTGGTAGCGAAAAGCATTCCTTTGGTTTAGATTTTTCAACACGTGGAAGAAACGTTTCGGTGATTTTTGGAGATGGCGCAGGTGCAGTAGTATTACAACCAACAGAGAAGGAAGGACAAGGTATATTAAGTACGCATTTGCATAGTGATGGTGAATCTGCAGAAATTTTAGCGATGTATAATCCTGGCTCACATGCCAATCACTGGGGTACCAAAGACTACGCTAGTTTTGACGACGCGGAAATTTCTCAAATGTTTATGAGCCATCAAATGATTGACAACGCACAAAACTTTCCATATATGGATGGTCCTGCTGTATTTAAAAAAGCAGTAGTGAAATCTCCTGAAGTGATTATGGAATCATTGGCTAAGAACGGATACCAATCTACTGATATTAATATGCTGATTCCACACCAAGCTAATTTGCGCATCAGTCAGTTTGTACAACAGAAATTAAAATTACAAGACCACCAAGTGTATAATAATATTATGAACTATGGTAACACAACAGCGGCATCTATTCCGATAGCACTTTGTGAAGCTTGGGAAAAAGGAATGATCAAAGAAGGAGACTTAGTTTGCTTGGCTGCTTTTGGTAGCGGGTTTACTTGGGCTAGTGCATTAATGAAATGGTAGTAATACCGAGGAACGAATTCCATGACAAGAAAAATAATCTATTTAATCAACCCAATTTCTGGTACTTCAAAAAAAGATAAAATCAGAGAACTGGTTGAAAAAGTAACTGCTGCAAAAGGTATTGAATTCAGGGTATTTCATACCAATGCTGCTGGGGACTACGAGTTCTTAAGGGAACATATTGTAAAAGAACATTTTACCGATGTAGTGATTTTGGGTGGAGATGGTACGGTAAATCAAGTTACTGGTGAATTAAGAAATACAGGCGTTCATTTTGGAATTATACCTGTAGGATCTGGCAATGGCCTTGCCCGTGCGGCTGGTATTCCTACCAGCATGAAAGCTGCCATTGAGCTAATATTTAATGGTCATGCAGAAGCAGTTGATGCTTTCACCGTAAATGGGGCTTATGCTTGTATGCTGAGTGGAATGGGATTTGATGCTCAAGTAGCTCACGATTTTGCACAAAAATCTTCAAGAGGTTTATTCACATATACACAACAAAGCATCATTCAATTTTTCAAAGCCAATCCATATCAATTTGAAATAGTATTGGATAACTTTTCTTTTTTTACAGATGCCTTTTTTATCAGTATAGCCAATAGCAATCAATTTGGAAATAATGCCATCATAGCACCACAAGCTAGTTTATCGGATGGGTTATTAGATATAGTGATAGTGCAGAAAATGAATAAGGCAAAATTGCCTTTTGCTATATTAAGACAAATGCGTGGAAATAATAAAGTGCAACAACTGGTAGAAGATATGAGCACTAAGAATATTCTTTATTTTCAAACACCATCATTGCTTATTAGGAATCCAAAACTAGCCCCATTACATATTGATGGAGAGCCTAGAGATGCTGTAGAAGAATTACAAGTAGAAATTATTCCAAAAGCTTTTTTACTTATAAAGCCAAAAGGGAAATAAACTACTTAAGTAATTGTTTTAGTCTTTCAAACTCCTGCTGATTCAATGGATTATTTACTGCATTAGCAATATCTCGTTTTTCAGCCGCAGTTAAGTGAAAGCTTAAACTAGCTGGGGCTTCTTTTTTAGAAGGTATATATTGAAAAGAAAAACGATAAAAATTATTTCCATATGCTTTATGCAAATAATCTAATTGATCGTGTTGATAGTAGTCCTGAATTTTAAACCAGTTGTTCTGTAAAATTAAAAAGGGTTTTGTCAAAAAACCAATCAAAGAATTACTTTCTAATGGTTTATCCCAATCACTTAAACTTCTATCACGAATCTGAATCAGCACTACTTTAGATGTATTTTCTTGCAACCATTCTTTAAATACCGAAATGAATCTCAGTGCAGATTCTTGGCCATAATTGTCTCTAAGGCCTGCATCCATTACATCAATAACAGGATTGGTAGGCAACCATACATTAGGTAAAACATAAGGGAATGTGGCATTCATTCTTAGTGCAGATAATAAATTAATATCATTACTTTTTTGGTTGTACAAAAAGCTATTAAAGTCTATTGCATCTGGATCAAAACCCATAATATTAGTAGTATCCAACACCGGTCGCATTAAGAACCTAACTGGTCTAGATGCAATAATCATTTTTCTACCATCTCTGGTTATTACCGAATTAAAGAAAACAGATGGGATGGCTGCAGATGCTTCTGCTTGCTCATAATCACGAACTCGTTTATGCATAATTCCACCTGTATTCTCTTTTAATTTTTCTTCGAATGCATAGCCTCTATCTTTTACGTATTCAAATCCATTGGTAGTAAACTTTTGAGCAGGACCTAACATATCTCTGGTTAGAAAAGAGGAAAATAATGGGCTCAATAAGTCTTTAGAAATATTGTTTACATACTTTTTGTCTTGTAAATTAATTGGGCTCCCTTTTATCTTTTCATGGTACAATTCTCTGAAGTAAACTGCGCCCAACATGCCGCCTGACGCTCCATTAATTAATACCGTTTTTTTCATCAATTGACCTTGCATAAGGCTATCTAAATACTGCAGCGTATTCATTGTAAATGTGGCACTTCTAGTTCCTCCACCACTTGTATTAATGATATACATGATGGGTTTTTCTTCACCCTGTTGAGCCTTCCAATTATTGAGTATTTCTATAAAAACAGCCTTGTCTTTTTCCACCGAATCAACAGCAGCTAATTGTTGTATAGATTCTTTGGTATACTCAGGCCTTCCTGAACCTTTGGCATAATCTAATCCATAGGCTTTATTTCTTGGATCAATAATTTCATGTTGATATAAAATGTTCGCAACTAAATAAACCGCAATTACAAAGACAAAAGTGTAAGAACGTAAGAATAAAGTAAAAGCCCCAGCGGCTGCAATTAAAATGGCAAAAAGTAATGTTATACTCGATGCAGCGGGTAGTTGAAATAATTTAGTGTCTGAACTAAAGCCTACTAAAATCAAAAAAACAAATGCTATCATAATGGCAATAATGGCTGCAAAATGATGCCGATTAAAAACCGCTTCTAAAAATTCTGGATTATAATGTTTTATATTTCTTGGCTTCCGCAATTTAAATGCCGCACTAAAAAACCAATCAACTCTTAAATCTTGTTTTAAATCGGGTTCTTTGTGCTTATCTGGTATTAAGTCGTATTGCTTATTGGCATCAGTAATTGTAACAGAAATGGTTCTATAAATGGTTTTATCTGCACCAAAAAAATAAAGGAATGCAAAAGCAATTGAAAGTATAAACCCTCCTATATATCCCAAAGCAAGCCCTATGAAATCGGAGAGGGCAAACAATTCCTGATTGATTGTATACTGATAGGCTTCAACTAAATAAAAAATTAAAAAAGCAAATGGAATAATTGAATTGTTAATACAATATTTTAAAAAAGGTTGTGCAGTGGTAGCCAAAAATTGAATACGGCCGCTGTGTAAAATAAAAGTGGTGATGTTCCAGCTCATTATAAAAACCCCCGACGTTACACCTACTATTGCTGTACTTAAAGGACTGATATTACCAAAATATTCAGGCGCTAGAAATAAAGAATAAGCCCCAAAAGTTTTCATGAAGCTACCACCCACTGTTGCAAATAAGATATACCAAAAGAATAAAAAAATCTGGTACCTACGAAAATGTAACAACAACAGTTGCACGGGAAAAGAAAACCAAATGCCAATCAGATATCGCTTCATTTAATAAACAAGCACCACACTGATGGTTATTGTGATGTTATTTAAATTTAGCAAATTTTAGGCCGAACAAGAAATAAAATGGTTACTAATGATAGTAACAATAACATTCCAGTGAGTTGATGCAATTGCGCCATCCACTCAAAACTTCCCCAAATTCCGGGCACTATAGTGCTACTTGTTAAAACGGACGCTATGCCTAATACCACTTGAAGCAAAGTAAATATTAAAGGAAACTTTGCGGCACGATGTAAAGTAGGTGTTTTTGCTTCCTTGAATAATTTAATAGACCAGAATATCATTAACACTAAAATCAAGTAAGCTACACTTCTGTGTATAAAATGTATTAGTGTAGTATTATCAATAAAATTTAATAAAAACGGTTGATGGCTAAATAAATTATCGGGCACCCATGCTCCATTAATAGTAGGCCAGGTGGCTGCTGCATTGGCGGCTTTGTGCCCAGCCATTAAAGCCCCATAAATTAATTGTACTATTAATAAACCAATCAATAAAATGTTTTGCTTTCGAATGGGTTTGCTATTTACTACATTATTTGCAGGAACTAATAATTTCAATGCAAACCAATATGTATAACTCAATAAGCCCAAGGCCAAAATAAAATGCATTGCTAATCGGGTAGGCTTCACATAAACCGCATCACCGGTTAATCCGCTAGCAACCATGATCCAACCCACTAATCCTTGCAATGCCCCTAAAAAAAACAGTACCAATAATGAGCCTACCATTTCTTTTTTAAAAGATTTCTTTAAAATAAAAAAGATGAACCCAAATGCAAAAACCAATCCAATTAAACGAGCCCATAAACGATGAAACCATTCCCAGAAAAAAATGAATTTGAAATCAGCTAGTTGAAATTCAAAATTCAATAATTGAAACTGTGGAGTCTGTTTGTATTTAGCAAATTCTTCTAACCAAGCTGCCTCATTTAATGGAGGCAATGCGCCTGTAATTATTTCCCATTGCGTGATAGACAATCCACTGCCCGTTAACCTAGTGATTCCTCCCAATGCTATTTGAATAATGGTCATTCCCACACCAATCAATAACCAAATGGCTACCTGCTTATTTGAACGATCTACTGCTATCATATTTTGATTGTTTCGGCGTTTGCGCAAAGGTATAACACACAAACTTCCAAATTGATTGATGTTTAAGTAGTTTTACCAAATGTTACCCGCTTTTTACCAAGAAAACCAAATTGAAGCCGGCTGCGATGAAGCTGGCAGAGGCTGTTATGCTGGCCCAGTGTTTGCCGCAGCTGTTATTTTGCCTACCAACTTTAAACATCCTTTGTTAAATGATAGCAAACAAGTGGGCGCTAAACAAAGAAAAATTTTAAGAGAAGTGATTGAATCCAATGCCATTGCCTGGTCTGTGGCCAGTATAGATGCAGAAGAAATAGATCGAATCAATATTTTAAAAGCCAGTTTTAAAGCCATGCATATGGCCATTGAACAATTAAAAGTAAAACCTGAATTTTTATTGATTGATGGAAATCGTTTTCCAGCCTACAAAAAAATCCCCCATTTATGTATTGTGAAAGGGGATGGTAAATATGCGTCTATTGCTGCAGCCAGCATTTTAGCGAAAACATATAGAGACGCATATATGGAAAAAATTCATGCTCAGTTTCCACAATACGGTTGGAATAGTAATAAAGGATATGGTACACTAGAGCATCGGTTAGCCATTGAAGCAAATGGGCTTTGCCAACACCACAGAAGAAGTTTTAATATTAGCCCTACTCAAATAGAAATGCCTTTTAATTAACCTCTTCCCAAAGCCCTGCTCCAAGGCGAACCAACTCGTATGGATCTTTGGTGCAATCGATGATAGTAGAGGGTATCATCCCCCCATTACCTCCATGAATTACAATGTCTACTAACTTTTCAAAGTTTTCGTACATAATATCTGGATCGGTATATTCTTCAACCATTTCACCTGGAAGTGATGCTGATAAAAGTGGATGACCCAATTCTGAAACAATGGTTCTAGCAATATTATTGTCTGGAATTCTAAGACCGATGGTGCTTTTTTTATTCTGCAAAATTTTGGGTACCTCTTTACTAGCGGGTAAGATAAATGTGTAAGGCCCAGGCAAATGACTTTTTAGCAATCGATACAAAGGGGTATCCGTTGTTTTGCAATACTTGCTTAAATCACTCAAGTCATTACAAATAAAGCTGAGTTGGGCTTTAGCGGGATCAACTTGTTTAATTCTTGCAATTCTTTCAACTGCTTTTGGTTGAAATATATCACAACCCAATCCATAAATGGTGTCGGTGGGATAAATAATCACGCCTCCTGATAATAAACAGTCTACAACGGTTTTAATATGACGAGGATTGGGATTATCTGGATGTATATGAAGCAGCATACATAAAGTTACTTAAAAAACGAAGGCGGTTTTAGCCGCCCTCTGTTTGTTTGTAACCCCTGGTTAAAAAATACATCTTGACAAAGTAGTCACCCTTTATAAAGATGGAGAATAAAAATAACTTGACTAATAACTTTGCTTTAGCGCAGTTCTAGCCAAAAAAAACCGTGATTTAACGGTATAAAAATCGCATAACCAATAATTTATATTCAATTATTTTTAGTTACTTCATACTGCTGTTTAGTAATACCCCCGATTTTACTAAATCAACTGTATGAAGAAAATTGTTTTAGTAGACGACCACATCCTTTTAAGGAATGGGCTCGCTGGAATTATTGCTGGTTTCGACAATTTCAATGTTATGTTCGAAGCCAACAATGGAAAGCATTTTATTGAACAACTAGATCCAAACAACTTACCCGATATCGTATTGTTAGATATTACGATGCCAGTAATGAATGGGTTTGAAACTGCGGAATGGATTTTCAATAATCATCCCAACATTAAAGTAATGGTTTTAAGCATGCTCAATGATGAGCGAACCATAATTAAGATGTTGAAGTTTGGTTCAATGGGTTATATGACCAAAGACACTGACCCTAAAGAGTTGAATAGAGCTTTGAATGAGCTCTATCATAAAGGGATTTATTTTAATCAATTGCTCTGTTATAACTTAGTTCATTCCGTTAGAAACGGAGTGGAAGAACCGAATGACGAATACCAGATTTTTTTGAATCTTCCAGAAAGAGAAAAGGAATTCTTAAAATTATTGGCTACCGATTTAACACTAAAAGAGATTGCTGCCAAAATGAATTTGAGCCCTAGAACCATTGACGGATATAGAGATAATTTATTTGAGAAAGTTAAAGTAAGCAACCGGGTAGGACTGGTATTGTTTGCTCTTAGAAACAACCTAATTCAACTATAGTACTAGTCTTTAATTTCCCAAACTTCTCTGCCACGCAACAATTGATCAAGGTTTCCTTTCCCTTTAGAAGCAATGGTCTCTTCAATTTGTAAAGCCATCATGTCTTCGTAACAGGGTCTTTCAGTTTCATAAAAAACACCAAATGGTCTGGGGAATTGAAAATTAGATTGATGTGGATCGTCAAACATTCTGATTAATGTTTGAGCCTTATAAAAATCTTTTTCGTCGTGAATCCAACAATCGTCTGCATTAAAATTTTCGCCTAATTCAACTACTTCTGGTTGTAATCCATTTAAGCGAATCCCTTTGTTTTGATTGGCACCAAATACCAAGGGCTTTCCTTGTTCTAAAAACAAATCATGATCTGCTTTAGAAGACTTTTCAGTGAAAATTTCAAAAGCACCGTCATTAAAAATATTACAGTTCTGATAAATTTCTAAGAAAGAAGCGCCCTTATGTTGATGAGAACGAGTTAATAAAGTTTGCAAGTGCTTAGGATCACGATCCATTGAACGAGCAATAAACGTAGCATCCGCTCCCATAGCCAAAGCCAGCGGATTAAATGGATGATCAATGCTACCAAAAGGAGTACTCTTGGTGATTTTATTTGTTTCAGAAGTGGGTGAATATTGTCCCTTCGTTAAACCATAAATTTGGTTATTGAACAACATGATATTAACATCAAAATTTCTTCTGAGTAAATGGATGGTATGATTACCGCCAATGCTTAATCCATCTCCATCTCCTGTAACAATCCATACACTTAATTCTGGACGAGTAGCTTTTAATCCACTAGCAATAGCAGTAGCTCTTCCATGAATGCTGTGCATACCAAATGTGTTCATATAATAAGGGAAACGGCTACTACAACCAATTCCACTGATGATTACAATATTTTCTTTGGGCACTCCAATGCCTGGCATAATCTTTTGTACCTGTGCTAATATAGAATAGTCTCCACAACCTGGGCACCAACGCACTTCTTGATCGGTTGCAAAATCTTTTGCAGTTAAAATAGGTGCTGCTATAGTATCTGTAGACATGATTTATTGTTTAATTAATTCTTCCCAATATTCTGCTGCTCTTCTGGTATGAGGAATTACAATTGTACCGCCAACTATGTTGGCTACTGCAAAAATTTCATACATTTCTTCGGTAGTTACGCCTAGTTCAAAACTCTTACCTAAATGGTACTTAATACAATCATCACAACGCAATACCATACTAGCTACTAAGCCCAACATCTCTTTGGTTTTTTTATCCAAAGCACCTTCATCATATGTATTGGTGTCTAAGTTCCAAAGACGCTTCATCACTAAATTATTCTTACTAAGAATAACTTCGTTCATACGCTCTCTATAGCTATTAAATTCATTCACCATTTCGCTCATATATCGGTATTTGTTCTGCAAAAATACAGCAGCAATGCTTAGCTGAACCAAATTCTTTGTATTTTAAGCCTCAAATAGGGTCGAATGAAGAAATTTTTACTGTTCATCTTTTTACTGCCATTAATGGTATTAGCACAGCAAACTGCTGATTTGGTTAAAATAACCGATATGTACAAAATGAAACAAATGAGTGCCATTAGTTTAAGCCCTGATGGTAAACATGCGGCGTTTGTATTAAACAGTATTGAACCCGAGGGCAATAATAAGTGGGAATATAAATACACCAATCAATTGTATTTAGTAGCAGCAGATGGTTCTTCAAGCCCTAGGGCATTAACTTATAAAGAAAGTGCTAGCCAACCCGTTTGGAGCCCAGACGGCAAAAAAATTGCTTTTGTAAGAGCAGTGGATGGCAAGCCACAAATCTTTTTTTTGTCTTTAGAGGGAGGTGAGCCGGTTCAAATAACCAAGTTCCGATACGGGGCCAGCAGCCCTCAGTTTAGCCCAGATGGAAGCCAACTCTTGTTCAGTGCTTCCGTTTCTTTAGCAGATTTATTAAAAGACAAAGAACTCAATCCAACAGCAGCGGTTCCAAAATGGCCAGCAGAGAAACCTGGGTTTGAACAGAATCAATTCCTTCAACCCAATAAAGCCCTACCCAATCCAGATGGAACAACAGAAGAAATAAGGGCCTATTTAGAGTTGAATGTAGTAGAGAAAAAAGCCAAAGTCATTAATAAATTGAATTTCCAAGAAGAAGCAACTACTTCAGGCGACCAATCTTTTTCTCATTTATTTGTAGTTGCTGCTGAAGCAGGATCAATGCCTAAAGCCATTACACAGGGATTTCATCGCTTTGGGGGTGCGAGTTTTACACCAGATGGAAAACAAATTGTATTTACCGGAAATACCGATAACACACAGCATCCTGATCGCGCTTTAGAAAGTCAAGTATTCATCGTGAATGCAGATGGATCTGGCATGAAACAATTATTGGGTGCAACAGGAAAATCATATTCAAGTCCATCTATTTCTCCATCAGGAAAATGGTTGGCAGTGCAAGTAGGCACGGTGTCTTTTGTGAATGTACCTGAATTAGCGGTGATGCCTTTGAGCGGAACAGCTGCTGATTTAGTCATGTTACCCTTTGATAGAAACAAGGGTGGACTTACTTGGAGCAAAGATGAACAACATATTTATTTTACTGCACAAAGCAATGGCGGTGCACCTATTTTTCGCATCAATGTAAAAACAAAAAAATCAGAACAGCTTACAGAAACAGATGCAGGCATCAGTAGTTTTTCTATGAAAGCAGATAAACTTGTTTTTGTAAAAACTGCAGTAGCCAATCCATTTGAATTATACACGACTGATGTGAATGGTAAAAACGAAAAACGAATCAGCAGTTTTAACTATGATTGGGTGAGTAAAAAACAGTTGAGTTTTCCAGAAAAAAGAACATTCAAAAACGAAAAGGGACTCACTGTTGAATATTGGATCATGAAACCTGCAAATTATATAGCGGGCAAAAAATATCCAACCATTTTAAATATTCACGGAGGCCCTTCTGCCATGTGGGGACCTGGTGAAAGCTCTATGTGGCATGAGTTTCAATACTATGCAGCCAAAGGATATGCGATCGTGTATGGTAACCCAAGAGGTTCAGGTGGATATGGCGAAGAATTCCTAAGAGCCAATGTTAATGATTGGGGTGCAGGGCCTACTTCAGATGTGTTAACGTCTTTAGATTTAGCAACAAAAGAAGGATTCATTGATACTTCAAGATTAGCAGTAACAGGGGGTTCTTATGCAGGTTATTTAGTGGCATGGATTATCAGCCACGATCAACGCTTTAAAGCAGCTTGTGCTCAAAGAGGCGTATACGATTTAGGTACTTTCTTTGGAGAAGGAAATGCATGGAGATTGGTGCCTAATTATTTTGGCGGCTACCCTTGGGAAGAAAAAACCAGGCCTACTTTATTCCGTGAATCGCCCATTAATTATGTAGATAAAATACATACTCCCTTTATCATTTTCCACGGCGAGAACGATTTAAGAACTGGGGTTATTCAAAGTGAAATGCTCTACAAAAGTTTAAAGGTCTTGGGCCGAACCGTAGAGTACGTAAGGCATCCAGGCGGTACGCATGAATTAACACGCACGGGCAATAATCGCCAACGAGTTGACCAAATGCTCCGCACGATTGAATTTTTTGATCGGTTTATTAAGCATTAATGGATAATATTTAGGGTAGTGATGATTAAAGTCCTACCCTAAATGTTAGTTTTTGTCTGAAATTATATTCTGCAGGCAAGCCATTTTTTTCTGCGGGAATCCATATTGGACTGTTATTTAATAATCGAATTGCTTCATTATCGGCAGACCATTCCGCAGAATGGTACAAAAATATTTTATTGACTTTACCCATCTTATTTATTTCAAAACTAACACCTACATATCCATCCGAATTAGGTCCTGCAATTGATATATACCTTTCGGGTGTTTTTAAATTTTCTGCGACGTATTTTACCCAGCCATCAATTCCACCATCAATGAATTCAGCTTTTTTAAATACATCATTTTTATTTTCTTTTGAATCTTCTAATTTTTCTTCATTTCCAGACGGATAGGAAATTATTTTAGTTTTATAATTAATCCTTTTAACCAATTGACCATCTTGATACTCTTCAGCTGTAATGACTGCTCCATCTGGCTTGAATCCATATTGCCAGGTCAGGTTTTTTCTTCCCCGATTGGTATACCCGATACTATCTAAGTCACCTCTTTTGTTGTACCAAGCAAAAAGTCCATTGGGTATAGTCATATTAGAATCAAGGTATGTTTCCCATCTAACCATTGGGCCATTTTTTTGGTAGTACCTACAAGTGAAAGTGGTATCATCTTCTTTAATCTGCTGCATAAAGTAGGTAGCCTTATCAAAATCTTGCATAGAAGACCAATCTTTATTGAATAGAAAAAATTTTCCGTTTGTTTGTGCTTCTAAAAATGTAGAAATAAAACTGAAAATAATAATAATAAGGGTTTTCATAATTCTCAAATTAATCAAACTTTGTGGAATTAATTTATAGTCCCACTTTTATAAAAATTTAAAAGTTTTATTTTAAAGTAGATATCGACTTTATTACTTATAAATAATTCCTCAGCTTTAAGCAGTTCATTTTGTGCATTTATTAATTCTTGAGAGCTTACTCCTCCTAATCGAAAGTTTTCTAAAATCATGTTATAAACCTTATTTGATTCATTAACAATTTTTTTTACTTCGTTGAGTTTCTTAAAAGAAGTGTTAATACTGCCAGTTATTGTATATATGTTTTTTTTGAGTTCAACTTCAATAACTTTATTCTCTAAAGCAAGACTACTAATTGCTAATTTATCTTGTTCGTAAGTATACCTACTCTGACCATTGTTAAAAATTGGAATGTTAATGTTTACTCCAATAATTTGATTAAAATTTGTATTCATTTGAGTCATAAAACCATCCCACCATTTATTGAATGATTTGTCTTTTATAACATTCGAAAAAACAGTTGAAGTATTATAAATCAATGAAACCGAAGGATAGAAATTGGCCTTATTTGCTTTTTGTTTAAAAAATAATGATTGTGATTTTAAAAAGTTTTGTTTCACTTTAATATCTTTCTCAAGAGCTTCTTTATACAAAACTTCAGGCTCACTAGTACTTAGTAAATTTATTCTGTTAATTTCATCTAAGTCAGGTAATACAATATCAAACTGTTCAGATGGGTCTAAGTTAAGGATCGTTTTTAAAGTAATTTTTAAATTGTTTAATTCATTTATTGCCTCTAAATAATTACTGCTATCTAAAGCTAGTTTAGATTTGTATCGATGCAAACTTAATTCACTAGTAGCTCCAAGTAAAATTGACTCATTGATGAACTCAACTTGAGCAAGAGTTTTTTTAATATCTAAAGAATATAACTTGACTTGTTCTTGTGCCAAAGACGCTTTCAGATAAAAGTTTAGTATAGCAAGGGAAAGTTCATTGCTTATATTTGTAATATTCAAGAAAGCATCTTGAGAATTATATTTTTCTGCAGTAACTAAATTTTTCAATCCATTGAAGTTTAAAACTGGCAATGAACCACTAAACTGAAATCTGTTTGCCAATAAACTTATATCTAAAAAGCTATTTGTAGTCGGGTCTATAGTTTTGCCAAATTGAACAGCTTGCAAAGCGCTAATATTTGCTGTGGGTAATTGATTTAATTTAGCTTTTTTAAATTGTAGTAAATTTAGCATGTACTTTAATTCTGCTTGTTTGAGTTGAGGATTATAAACCTTAGCATATTCAATGCTTCTTTTAAGACTCCACACTGTTTCTTTATTTTGTGCTTTGGCATAAGAAAAAACAATTAAACAGATGTTTATAATTAAAACAGTACGATATTTTAAAACTAATGAAGTCATTTATAATTCTATTTTTCGTATAATTATTTTATTCTATGCTTTAAATTATCAAATAGCCTCTCGATTAAACGTTTATCTGCGGTTATAATTTCAGCAACCCCTCTCATTTCAAATTGGAAATTTAATTTTGTCCCGAAATTTGTAGCTAATCCATTTGGTAAATCAACTTGTACTAAATAAGCTCCTATATTCGATTTGCTACCAGAGATTTGATTGTTGGATATTAGGGAAATATTCTTAACCTTTCCTCTTATTGATCCATATTGTATATAGGGATAATTATTTAGTTTAATTATTACATCTTGTCCTGCTTTTACTTTACCAGAACCTAGATCAGGTAAAAAAACTTGACCAATTAGTATATTTTTTTTCGGTATTACAGAAAATAATTCTTGGCCTAGTTGAACAAAATCATCTACTTTAGAAAAATATAAAAATTCTAATACCCCATCAAAAGGCGATTTCATCAAATACTTTTTTTGCCAATCCTGAATACCATCAATAAGGCTATAATAAGAATTATATAAAATAACTTTAAGCTCTCTTTCTTTATCTCTTTTTTGTATGGCAATTTGTTCTAGACGAGTTCTTGCTTCTACAAGAAGATAATCATTATTAGCAAATTCTCTATTAATTGATTTAAATTCTTGTTCGCTTGAAATTGAATAAAGTTTTGATTTTTCTAAATCTAAGGCAGAGATTAATCTTTTTTCAAATAATAAAGAATCACGTTGATGAATTCTTTTAGCAATATTGTATTTATTTTTTAGTCGTAGTAATTCTTCATCGTTTTCATTCTCAAGAATTTTCTTAGATTTAAATAAAGATTCTGTAGCATTAAATTGTTTACTAAAAGGCTCTTCATCACCGTAATCAATATATTGTAATAATGCATTGTAGAATGAAAAATATTTGGGCGTTAACTCACCTAAAGACAAATTTGCAGGAAAGAAAGTACGATTCTTATAAATTGAAATATGACTTAGATCAGTTTTTTTAAGAAGGCTGTCCAATTTAATAACATCGAAATAATTAGCTGTATTTTTAACTATAGCTATCGGCTCATTTTCCTTTACAATTGAACTAGTTTTTTTTATAAATAATTCAATTTTTCCATTAGAAAGAGATACAATCTTGATTGGTGCTATTTTTCCTGTTAGTGTAATATCACCAATCAAAACATCAGGATATTTTATAAACCAACCAAAAATTAAAATTGTTGAAATTAAAAATAATGCTATAAAAGTTATATTTAAACCGAAACGAGTAGGCATTTTTTCAATAATATATTCAACCTCATCTGTCCTTAAAGGCTTCAAGGATTTATGAAAATCTGTATTATCCATTTATAGTTTCCCCCATTTGAATTTTAACAAGTTTATTGTAATATCCTTCTTGCTTAGCCATCAAAGAGTCATGGTTACCTGTTTCAACAATCATCCCGTCTTTCATAACTAAAATTTGGTCAGCCATTCTAATAGTACTTAATCTATGCGCAACAACAATAACCGTTTTGTCTTTAAAAATATCAGAAAGGGCCTCTACTATTTTCTGTTCATTTTCAACATCCAAAGAGTTAGTAGCTTCATCTAGAAATAAATAATCAGGGTCTTTATAAAGAGCTCTGGCTATCAGAATTCTTTGTTTCTGCCCACCGCTTAGACCTCTTCCACTCTCGCCCATCATTGTTTGATAACCTTGTGGTAATGATTCAATTTCGTGGGCAATATTTGCAGTATTTACAGCTTTTTTAAGTTTGATATAATCTACTTTTTCATCTTCTAAAACAATATTATTAAAAATTGTATCATTGAATATTTTACCATCTTGCATTACTGCACCGCAACTATATCGCCATTGTCTAAGGCCAATATTTTGAATATTAATATTCCCTATAGCAATTTCACCATAAATTGGATTATATAGACGAAGTAGTAATTTCAAAAGTGTTGTTTTGCCACTTCCACTTTCACCAACAATAGCAGTTATTTTACCAGCAGGGATTGTTGTACTAACATTCTTCAATACAAGACTAGAACCCCTATTATATTGAAAAGCGATATTTTTAAGAATAATGCTTTTATCATCAACTAAATCAATATTATTATTTACATGATTTGGTTCCTCATCAACAATCATGTGAATTTCATTGAGCCTCAAAAAACTAATTTTTGCGTTTTGCGCTGCCTGAATAAAGAGAATAAACTGTGATACTGGTGCGTTTAACATGCCAATAATAAATTGAGTCGAGATCATTACACCAAATGTTATTTCGCCATTTATCACAGCTTTAGCAGAATAGAAAGTTATGAAGAGATTGGTAAGCTGGTTAATGAATTGTGCCCCTAAATTTTGTGCATTATTAATGTTTAGAACACTTTGGTTTACTTTATACAATTGAGCCTGTATACCTTCCCATTTCCATCTCTTTTGTTTTTCATAGTTATTTATTTTGATTTCTTGAATGCTATTAATTGTCTCAACCCAATAACTTTGATTTTTTGAAGTTAAATCGAAGTACTCCCAATCCATTTTTTTCCTGTATTTCAAGAAAAATAATACCCACAGAACATAAATAAAACTTCCAATTGAAAAAATTAAACATAAATAAGGATCAAATAAAAATAAAATGAATCCAAATACTAAAACAGTTAAAACGGAAAATATAAAGTTTAAGGAATTATTCATAAAAAATGAACGAATTCTCTCATGATCATTAGCCCGTTGTAAAATATCTCCTATCAACTTGCTTTCAAAAAATACTACAGGAAGTTTCATTAGTTTAATCAAATAATCTGAAACTAAAGAGATATTTACCCTTGAGGTAATATGTAACAAAATCCAATCCCGCACAATATTACTTAACAAAATACTTACTATTATCGTAATATTAGCAGTTAAGACTAAGTTGATGAATTCGAGGTCATTAGTTAGTATTCCCACATCAATAACAGCTTTTGAAATAAATGGTAAAACTGCTTGAAGAATAGTTACAATAAACATAACTACTATGAGATTAGCAAAACCTTTTCTATAGGGCTTGAAATAATCAATAAAACTACTTAAGGTATTTGTCTTAATTATATTTTTTTGATCTTTAGTTTGTTTGAAATCTGGTATTGGTTCAACACCTAAAACTGCCCATTTTTCTTCATTACCTAACCAACCTTTCTTAAAATCTTCAATTGAATACTTAATCAACCCCTTTGATGGATCAGAAACTTTCACGTTTTTCTTAGAGATATTATATACGACAATAAAATGACTATTTTTCCAGTGAACAACACATGGTAGAGGAAAGTTTTTAAAATCTTCCCAACCAATTTTCACACAAGCTGTTCTGAAGCCAATTTGTTCAAATGCTTCGCTCATATCTAATAAACTAATTCCAGCTTTAGAAATACCACATAAATCTCGTAGAAACTGTAAAGAATAAAATTTACGGAAAAACTTTGCAATTATCTTGATACAAGCAGGGCCACAGTCTTTTATGTCTAATTGATATTCGTGTGGAAAATTTACCATTTTATATGAAAAAAAGAAGATTTTAATCAAACATCGAGTGCAATTCCTGATTTCAATTTTTTATAAATTATAATATTATTTTTCCGACTTAAACTATAATGTAATAAATATGAAATTGTAATAAGAATTGACCCATAACTTGTTTTTGGATTAAGTATTAGATGGGATATTATTAAAATAAAACTTAAAATAGTTGCTATTTTAAACACAGCTAACGCTTTATCTGTAGCATAAAAACTAGGGATTAAATTGATTTTATCATTAACATCTAAATTTTGATTGACATCTAATATTTTTTGATTAAAAAAATTTAAAAATTCATTCGCTGATTTATTGAGCTTAAATGAAAAATAGAATTGCTTCTCATTTTTCATTTTAAAAGTAAAATCAATTAAATTGTCGTATCCACCAATAGAAGTGATTTTGTAAGATGATATATCATCGATCGTTAAATCGTATTCTTTATGTTGTAATGATTTAACTGCATTAAAAACAACGATTTGTATCTTGTTTTTTTCAAAAGTAAATGTTGCAATATTTGTGAAATATGATTTTACAATTAACCTTGAACTAATAACAAATAAAAATGTGGATATTAAAATTAAAAATGGCACAATTGGCGAAATTTCTGGAACAGCCGTAAGCTTTACTGATCCAACGCCGACAATAATAAGTACAAATAATGAGTACAAATTTCTTTTTCTGTTGGTGAAACTAATGTCAAACTGCATTTATTACATTCAAATATTTACATTTAATTTCTTGTTGATGGATCTATCGGGTTAGTAGGTGGGTTTTGAATTTTATAGACATCACCAAAAAGTCCACCAATTCCTAATATGATACCTGCTAGTGGCCCAGCCCCTAATAATAATGCACCAATTGCAGAAATTGTAGAAATAATAGTTATATAATCATTTGCAGTGAGGTTTTCAAATCCTTGCGTATAAATTCTATCACCAATTTCAACAAGATTGACTGTTATCCCTAGAATTGCCAAAGAATTAGCTATCTGAGTGAAAATTTGTACATTTTGTGGCGCACTAAAAAAATGATTTATTGTTTCAGCCGTCAAACCAGTTATCCCCGCTCCAAGAGATATTGCCGTTAAAAAATTATTAAAATCTTCTGCAAAAAGGCTTGATGTACCAGCACTAGGACTGCCAGAACCTCCACCTCCTCCATAAATATTGCTACCATCACCCCCCCCAAAATTTCCGCCTCCTACGCCCCATCCAAATGTAGGATTTAACAAAATCCAACTATTATAATTCATCCCGTACACTTTCCCATATCCACTATTAACTACCACTTCTGGAAGAGTATCCCCGGCATAATAACATCTCATATCATCCCTACATATTCTATCTTTATAATAACTAAGTGTGTTTTTATTTGATTTCATAACCTTTAATTTTCGTTCTTTTATTTAAAAATATTCTTCTATTAGGTTTATGATAAAATTACTGGGCAATAGTCATATTTGTATTTTTTGCATGCAATAAATTATTCCTATATTTAACTAATTTATATTTTAAAAGGAATTAATTATGTTTGGAAATAAGATAAGGATGATCAGATTAAGTAGGGGAATGACCCAAGAAATTGTAGCACAAAAAATTGGCACATCACAACATGCATATTCTAAAATTGAAAATGATAGCTCAAAAATTTCAGATGAAACACTCGATAAAATTGCCAGGCTTTTTGGCGTTTCTATTGAAGATCTGAAAAGTCCTGAACCAGTCATCATTAACTTTAACAATAGCCCCCAAAGTAGTAGTTACAATAAAGGGGAAATTATTTACGCAAGCGAACAACTTCTAACGCAACTTACCCAACAGTTAAAGGAAAAAGATAAACAAATTGAGATGCTATTAAATCAACTAAGCGAGCAATTAATCCAGCTAAAAATCCTTATTGGAAAAAATTAATTCGTTTTTCTCTTTATTTTTTAATCTATTTTATATTCCAAACATTAAATCTTTGCCGCACCAAAATAAGACTGCAAAGCAGCAGGAATATGGATGCCTTCTGGTGTTTGATTGTTCTCTAACAAACATGCAACAATGCGGGGCAATGCTAATGAACTGCCGTTTAGGGTATGCACCAATTGGGTTTTACCATCTGCCCCTTTGAATCTGCATTTCATTCTGTTGGCTTGGTAGCTTTCAAAATTGCTGACGCTGCTCACTTCTAACCAGCGTTCTTGTGCTGCACTGTATACTTCAAAATCATACGTGATGGCACTGGTAAAGCCCATATCACCGCCACATAAACGCAATATGCGATAAGGCAGTTCTAGTGATTGCAATAATTTTTCTACATGCAAGACCATTTCATCCAAAGTTTCATAACTCCTATCGGGATGTACGATTTGAATGATTTCTACTTTTTCAAATTGATGTAAACGATTTAATCCACGCACGTCTTTACCGTAACTACCCGCTTCTCTTCTAAAGCATGGAGAGTATGCTGTCATCTTTACCGGGAAATCACTCTCTTTTAAGATGGTATCTCTGTACACATTGGTAACAGGCACTTCTGCTGTTGGAATCAAATAAAAATCATCTTCTGTAGCATGGTACATCTGCCCTTCTTTATCGGGTAACTGCCCTGTGGCATAAGCAGAGTCTGCATTTACCATGAATGGAGGCAAATATTCAATATAGCCTGCTGCCGTATTAAAGTCTAAAAAATATTGTATCAAAGAACGTTGCAATTTGGCTCCCTTACCTATATATACGGGGAATCCGCTACCCGTAATTTTATTACCCAATTCAAAATTGATCAAATTGTATTTAGTAGTGAGGTCCCAATGAGGAACAGAGCCCTCGGCTAGTGTTGGCTTTGATCCCCCTGTTCTAACTATTTCATTTTCTTCTGGCGTTTTACCTTCTGGAACCATATCCGCAGGAAGATTAGGTAGTTGCACCAATTGATTGGCCAACTCCTTTTCTAATTGCGCCATTTGCTCTTTCAAGGGTTCTAATGTTTGCTTCCAATTGGCTACATTTTGTTTAATGGCTTCTGCGCCTTCTTTATCGCCCTTAGCCATTAATTGCCCAATTTCTTTGGATGCCGCATTCACTTTGGCTTGTGTATCGTCAAAAGCTGCTTGTACTCTCTTGCGCTCATCATCTGTTTGAATAATGGCATCCACCAATTCTGGCTGTTTAAAATGTTTTTTTGCCAGCTGTTGTTTTACCTTTTCTGGGGCTGCTTTTAATACACTTACCTGTAACATAATCTCGAATTTGCTGCAAATATACCTTATCAGGGTTGATGATGGCATGCCTTGATGGTTTACCTTTGCAGTATGTTTATTACAGATGATTTAATGCAACGTTGGTGGGCTTTAGAGGCCAAAATGTTAGAACGTTTTGGTAAAAAGCCCGATTTAGAAGCGGTTTTGTTCTTAATTGGACTTCAGGAAACTGGATTCATGGCTGAAAAAATTTCAAAAGAGCAAAAACAAGATTTGATGCATGTGGCTGTTTGCAGCGTGTTGGCTCAAAGCGGATACTACTTAGTTGAGGGAAAGGATGAAGAGGGTTGGCCTCATTTTGCTCAATTAAAACAATTACCAGAAATGAGCTTACCTGAACAAGAGAATTTTATAAAGGACCATGTGCTCTTATATTTTGAACAATCAGGGTTTTAAATACCTTTACAGCAGATAATTAATTTTATCCCTCCAAATTTTATTCAATATTTGCATTATAAAAAAACCGCGTTATGAATTTTCCAGCAGAACTACGTTACACCAAGGACCACGAATGGATTAGTATTGAAGGTAATATTGCCACTATTGGTATTACCGATTTTGCTCAACACGAATTGGGAGACATCGTTTATGTAGACATCAATACAGTTGGTAAGGATTTAGCTGCAGAGGAAGTTTTTGGAACTGTTGAAGCGGTTAAAACCGTAAGTGATTTGTTTTTGCCATTAGCAGGAACTGTTACCGAGGTAAACACTTTATTAGAAAAACAACCTGAATTAGTGAATACTGATCCTTATGGTGATGGCTGGATGATTAAGATGACGGTTACTGATCCTTCTAGCTTTGAGGGGTTGATGACCAAAGATGCATATGAAGCATTGGTAGGTTAAACTACTCGAATTCAATATATCCTATAATTAATATTTGGAACAAGTACTTCAATACAGTGAGTCCGAACTTGTTTTGCTGCTCAGTCGGCGAAATGAAACTGCATTTAGTTACTTGTATGATCACTATTCTGGTGCTTTATATACCAGTATACTTACTATTGTAGGTGATCAAGAAGCTGCTGCTGACACTTTGCAAGAAGTTTTTATTAAAATTTTTAGGCAAATTGATTCTTATGATAGTAGTAAGGGGCGTTTATACACTTGGATGCTGAATATTGCCCGCAATGCGGCCATTGATACTACTAGAAGTAAAGGCTTTCAAAAAAACAAACAAAACCAAGAGCTCTCTGAAAACGTATATGATTTGGCAGGCAGTTCTGAAATTAAATCAGACGATATTGGTTTAAGAAAACTAGTACATGGCTTAAGGCCTGAATGGAGGGTTTTGGTTGAATTATCTTATTTTGAAGGATACACCCAGGATGAGATTGCCAAAATGCTCGATATTCCCTTAGGTACGGTGAAAACCAGGCTGAGGGCGGCTTTAAAAGAATTGCATAAATTAATTAAAGAGTGAATACACAGGAATACATACAAAGTGGAATAATTGAAAGCTATGTGCTAGGCATGGCTAGCTCAGCAGAAGCGGCTGAGTTGGAACAATTATGTCTTCAGTATCCTGAGATTAAGCAAGCTTTAACCAATTTTGAATTGGCCTTAGAAGCCAATGCATTAACCAATGCAGTGGCTCCTCCACCGAAATTAAAAAACCAAATTTTCACAGCATTACAATCGGAATTTATTGCTGAAGAAAATAGTACGGTTCAAAATAAAGAAGCATTTTCAACTCCACTACAGGAAGCCCCAGTAATAAAAATGAATCAGCCAAGTCGATTCCTTGCGGCTGCATCAATTGTTCTTTTAGTGATTAGCGGTGGCATGAATATCTATTTTTATAGCAAGTTCAAAGAAACCACTCAACAATATCAGGCCCTTGTTTTAGAGAAAAATACTTTGCAAGCCAATAACCAAATTATGCAAACGAAAAGTTTGGATATGTACAACAGCATGCAAATGATGACAGACCCTAATATGCAAAAAGTGTCTATGCCTGGTATTCCTGGTAAAGAAGCCAATGACGCGACTGTTTTTTGGGATATGAAATCAAAAGACGTTTATATATTACCCAATAAATTACCTCAGCCAGCAAGTGGCAAACAATACCAGCTTTGGGCTATTGTTGATGGAAAGCCTGTAGATGCGGGTGTTCTGAGTGATTGTGCTGGTCTCTGTAAAATGAAAAATATACCAGCAGCTTCTATGTTTGCTATCACGCTCGAAAAATCAGGGGGCAGTGAAACCCCAACACTCTCAGAAATGTACGTAGCGGGAAAAGTTGGCTAGAATAACAAGAGAGTGACGAAATACGGTTATCTTTAATCCGTATAATTTATATGAACATAGATCGAATTAAAAAAATACTTGGGTTAAAAAAAGCGATTATTTCGCTGGAGAATAAAATATTTAACCTCGTTTCCTTCATGGTATTTATTGCCATGATTATTAGCCTTGCCACTAATATTATACTCGAAAGAGATACTTTATTACTAACCATGATTCT
>CAZTDV010000025.1:0-50464 GCA_964612195.1 uncultured Sediminibacterium sp. | reverse complement strand
CACCAGCAAGGGTTTCAATTTCTGCAGAAGTTCGAATAATTTTCAAACCATCACGCAACCATTGCACCACTGCACCCGCAATAAAAACCGAACCTTCGAGTGCATAATGCGTAACACCATTCACTTGCCAAGCAATCGTCGTGAGCAATTGATTAGTAGAAGCCACTGGCTTTTCACCGGTATTCATCAACATAAAACAACCCGTACCATAGCTATTTTTCACCATACCAGGCTGCGTACATTGTTGACCAAATAAAGCCGCTTGTTGATCGCCCGCAATACCCGCAATAGGCACCGGATGCGAAGTCAAAATACTTTGGGTAGTACCATAAATTTCACTAGAACTTTTTACCAGAGGGAGCATAGCCGCAGGAATATCGAAGAGCTCGAGTAAGTCTTGATCCCACTGTAAAGAATGAATATTAAAAATCATCGTGCGCGATGCATTCGATACATCGGTTACATGAACTTGCCCATTGGTTAATTTCCAAACCAACCAAGTATCAATCGTGCCCATTAATAATTCCCCCTTCACCGCACGCTCACGCGCACCCGCCACATTATCTAAGATCCATTTTACTTTGGTGGCAGAAAAATAAGCGTCAACAATTAGTCCTGTTTTTTCTTGAATCGATTTTGCATTCCCCGCTGCTTTTAATTGATCACAATAATCTGCGGTTCTACGGTCTTGCCAAACAATGGCATTGTATACAGGAATACCTGTTTTTTTATCCCATACCACCGTGGTTTCGCGTTGATTGGTAATGCCAATAGCAGCAATGTTTTGAATGCTCAAACCAGCTTTGGTTATGGCTTCTGCGGCCACCCCAATTTGCGTGCTCCAAATTTCATTGGCATCATGCTCTACCCAACCGGGCTGTGGAAATATTTGCGTGAATTCTTTTTGAGCAGTAGAAAATATGGCGCCAGCTTTATCAAATAAAATGGCCCGGCTACTAGTAGTACCTTGGTCGAATGAAAGAATATATTGTTGCATAAATTGCTTTGCAACAAGATACAGAAATTAGCGTCAAGCGCAATCAGCGAAATATGAAACGTACTACTTCGATCTTAACCAAGGAGTAGGATTTTGCGCCACACTTTTATCGTTCATGATCATGAATAAAATGCCGCCCTCACCATCAATAGAAGTTCCAGACTTTCCGAGTACTGTTCCTGCTTTCACTTTTTGATCTCGAGAAACAGCAACAGTAGATAAATTTTTATAGCCCGTAAAATATTTACCATGCTTTACAAGTACAATATTTTCATCGGCCACTTCACCGGCATACACCACTTCACCATCTGCCACACAACGAACCGCAGAACCAATAGGAACGGCTATTTCAAGCCCATCCGATTTCTGCATTAATTTGGTGCCCGCATAGCTTTGCGTTCCAAATCCCACCGTAACAATACCATTGCTTACCGGCCAAGGCAAACGCCCACGATTGGTCTCGAAATTGATGGAAAGTTCCATTCCTTCCGGCGTAGATTCTAAAGGAGAATAGGTACGATCTTTTGAAGCAGAAGAAACGCCCGATGCAGGATCATTTAATGTTGGTTTAGGGCGATTAACATTGGCTCCATTCGCCACCACTGTATTATTGGTTGGAGGTTTTGAAGTAGTAACGGTTGCAGGTTTAGAAGTTGTACCCGCTGCATTTTTTTTCTCCAGCGCTGCAGCAGCATCTTTGGCCGCTTTTAGTTTACGCGCATCTTCTAAGGCTTTCAAACGCTTGGCTTCATCGCGTTTTTTTGCTTCTTCAATTTCTCTTCTAATTACTGCATTAATAGCAACAGCTACTTTTTGACGTTGCTTCTCACGGTCTCTAATTTGTTTATTTAATTCCTTCTCCTTGCCCTTTAACTGTGCTACCACTTGATCTTGCTCTTTACGATCTACTTGTAAATCGAGCAGTTGTTTACTCTGAATTTCTAAAGTATTTAAACGCTCTTTTTTATTGATACTTAGTACCCCAATTTTTTCTTTCAATAATTGTTCACTCTTTGCAATGGTGTTGGCCTGGGTTTCCCGGTTCTGCCGATAACTTTTTAAATAAGCCATACGTTTCATGGCATCATTAAAACTGCTGGCAGAAAACAAGAAATTAAGGTAAGCATAACTACTTCTGTTTTTGTAAGCAAAAACAATACTTTTTGAATATTTTACTTTAAGGGTATCTAATTCTTTGCGCAAGCGATAAATATCCCGCTCATTTAAATAGATGGTTTCGTCTAACTGTTTTACTTCTTTATTGATATTACGAACTAAAGTTTCCCGAGCATTAATCTTACGCTTAATAATCGCGAGTTGTTTAACCGAAGTCTTGGTATTCTTTTGGGTTTCGCGGTAGAGCTTATTTAGTTCGGCCAACTCTTTTTCAATGCTTTGTTTTTGTTTTTGCAGATCCTCTCTGTTTTGCGCATTGGCCACCAAGCCACCCATCAGCAGCACTACTAAAACAGGAAAAATCTTTTTAAACATATTGAACAATTAAACTACAATTAATACAAAGGTTGTGCAACAATTGCCCCAAACGCATCCAAATAACGTTAAAAGCTAGCGTAAATTACTTACGCTTATAATTTTTAGGCACTTCAAACCGATATTTTAACGGTTCGTTTAGGCTGAACTCCTTAAAATCTAGGTTGATATCGAGCTTACTCTTTTCGGCCACCACAATTTTTCTTTGGGTAGCAAATAGGTAAGTGCCCATGGGTTGATAGTTGCTAAAACTAATGGCACAGGTTCTATTGCGCTGTATATCTACATCGTCGAGCTTGCTGTGCATCACCCTAAAATCGACCGTAGATAAAGATATCAGGTGTTTAAAAATATCACCCACCATTAACACCGATAAACTTTGAGGACCATCACGGTAAGACACAATATTATTGGTCACAAATACCGGATTCCCAATTAAGAGGTCTTGCAACGTATAAAAATCAAAAGGAATCTGCGTAGCTTCTTTTAAATAATCAATGGTACGGTACTGCACATATTTATCACCCACTTTTTTCACCAAAACCACCGAATCCTTTGAAATCTTTACCTGTAAGCCCTCTGCAGAAATACCCAAGAACGAACCACGGATTCTGATGAAGATTAAAGAATCTTTAATAATGCTTAAATAGCCTGTGTAATTTTCGCTGTTCTCCGCACTCTCGTAATCAATCTTAATTTTAGCGTTGAAGGTTTTAAAACTAATTGTGTTGGTTAACACTTTCATCATGATACCGCGTACAATGCTGGCAGAGTCTACTTTTGGTGTCTCGGTGATTACTACGGTTTGAGTAGTGTCTTTTTTGTCGATGGCTTGTTCTATTGTGGCTACTTTCTTCACTGTTTTGCAGCTGGATAGAATGGCAATTAGCAATACTATTTTAAAAAATTTCATTCGCTTTTTTTTATTGCGTATTTGAAAAATTCGTTAGCTGATTTTTTTTACAAAAAATCAAATGCCTCATTTTTCAAATACGCATATAATAATCCAATTAACTTTTAACTTATCAATTCCCATTTTTCAAATGTCACACTTACCAGTCAAAATACATGCCCACTTTCTCAATTGCACAACCATGAGCCCATTTTGAGCCCTTTGTGCAATTATTGTGCAATAGAACTCAAGTAAGCCATATTTAAAGGCTGCAAAGATAGCTAAATTCAGTATGACTGAATGAACCACCAAAATCAGTAAATTCATCATAGAAATGACCAATAATCATCAAAATATCATCAGAAAATTATAGTGTATTGACCAGGGGATTGTACTGGTTGTTTTTTCCATTGTGTCCATTGGCGTATTGGCATTGATGCACCTAACCATTTAGGTGGTCATCTAATTTTATTTCTGACAATTATGGGATTTTCTTACAAGCCCGCTGGAATAGGCAGTGGATGGATTTTATGGGAGGATATTACAGAAGTTAGAGAAAGCGAAGCGCTCTTTGGTTCGGGCGTAAATAACGCCCAAAAATTCCACAATTACCAAACCGAAGGAGTCGGCGATATCTTAATCAAACCCTCCGATTTAGGAAATCAATACGATGAAGTGTTAGCCCTGTTTAAATCAAAGGTCAAAAGTTAAATTGAGATGTCCTCCAAGCCCAACCTCTATAATTTTTTGAAGAGTTGATATACGAACATCTTTAATGTCGTTCTCAACTTTTGAAATGTAAGCTTTATTTGTTCCACACTTTTCGGCTAGCTGCTCCTGTGTTAATCCTTTTTCTAGTCTTGCTTCTTGTATCATTGCACCCAATTTGAAGCTTTCATATCCTTTATCAAATTTGTCTCTTTTAGGAGTTCCTTTTTTCCCATATTGCTCTTCAATTAAGAGTGCAAGTGTTTTTGTGCTATTTTTTGTTTTCATAATATTCCTCCATTATTTTTAAAGCTTTTGCAATTTCTTGCTTTGGGGTTTTTTGGGTTTTCTTTTGGAACCCGTTCGCAATTACAACTAATTTCCCTTCATCAAAGAAGCAAAAAATTCTAAATATATCATTCGCGAGTTGAACGCGAATTTCATAAAGGCCATCTGTTCCTTCCAAATGTTTTAAATATGTTTCAGGAACATGCTGAACATCCTCGATTAGCAAAAAAGTCCATATAATTTTATCTTTAACTTTTTGCCTTTGCTTCTTTAGAAATTCTTCGAAGTAATTTTTAAAAGTTATTATAGTTCGGTATTTCTTTACCATAAATTGAATGCAAATATACAAAAGTAGCCTAATAAGGCAACTTATTTTCGGTATTTACTTACCAAATGCTTCCTATATTCCTTTTTCTCATCAAAGTTCTTGGGTAGTTTTACTTTACCAGACAAACTCTTCACAAGAAGGCTAATTTCTTGGGCATTGTAGGATTCAACTAGTTTTGAGAGGCTGGTATTCTTGTCTTTCGCACCCATAATAACCATTTATAGGAGCAAATTAAATTATTTATACGTTACAAAAAGCGTCTTAGCTTTTGAAACGCCGGGAAAGAAAGAATACAGCTATTCTAAAGTTGGAAGTTTATTAGAAACCCTATTGATAAATAATAGTGCTAGAATATTCTATTTGCCAGCCGAGATGACAAAACATACTACTCAATAAATTATTTAGAACCTGTGCTCCCAAACCCCCCAGCTCCTCTTTCAGATTCATTTAATTCAGCTACAGGCACCCATTGCACCACTTCCACTTTCTGCACCACCATTTGCGCAATTCTATCAGCGGGATGAATCGTTTGCGGCTCTGAAGATAAATTAATTAAAATGACTTTGATTTCTCCGCGATAATCTGCATCAATGGTACCTGGAGTATTTAAACAGGTAATGCCCTGCTTAATCGCGAGTCCGCTACGAGGGCGAATTTGTATCTCATAGCCCAAGGGAATCTCTACAAACAAACCAGTAGGCACTAAAACGCGCTCAGCCGGTTGCAGTACCATGGGTTCAGCAATAGAAGCCCTTATGTCCATGCCCGAAGACCCTTGCGTTGCATATGCTGGCAAATCATTTACAGATTGGTTGACAATTTTAATGGAAACGGAATTAGTTAGCATGCAATAAAATTAAGTAGATCAATTCGTTTTCTCTATCCAAAATGATCCTGGTTCTGAATGAGCCAACAACCCTGGGCAAACTGTTTTCAATGCGTCAAAATGCTGTGATTTCAATAGATTCAAAGCCAACTTCACCGTATAGGAATTGTTGTAGTATAAAAATGCTTCTAATAAATATTGTTCATTCCAAAACAGCTGCTGATTAACCATCCATTCTTTGGGATAATGTTTAGGCGAAAAGATATCATGAATATGTACTATTACCCCTTTTTTCAAAGCAGGCAAAATATGCAAGTACTCAAATAAAACATCATTGCCGGGGCGAATAATATGCGATGAATCAATGAACAATATATCACCCGCTTCTAATGCAGAAAAATAGTCGATGGGTATATTTTCTACGCGTTCACGCAAAACTTTAACTTCAGGCAATTGCTCTAGCCATGAAAACTCATAGGGCTCAATACATGTTAGCACGGTATCATGTTGCTCCTGCCTATTTTTTTGAATAGCTTCAACGGCCATAAGCGTGCTGAAACCCGAACCAATTTCAATGATGCGCTTAGGTTTTAGATTCCGAATCATCAGGTAGTAAATATCTGCATCTCCATCACTAAATGCTGGATTATTAAAGTAGAATCGTCTCGGAGAATTTATTTGATCAGGTGGATTATGGCTGTTACTTAATGCAGAACCTTCGTCTCTCGGCAGCCCCCTCAATTCATCAACCCCTTTTAATCCACCCAAACAAGCCAACTGCCCATCAATATTCCAATTGATATGCAAATTTCGCGCACTGGAAAAGTCAAAATCATTTTCATAATTAATTCTTGGATCATAATAATGATCAATTAATGGATAAACTCTTTGTTGTTGCAGCAGCTTTTGATGAGCGGGAAAATTACTAAGTCCATTTTTACGCAATAATTTCAACACGGGTAGGTAAAGCATACTAAATGGTAGCATTACCCAATCAAATAATTTAAATAGTATACTTTTGAACACTCGGATCATACAATTGATATAGCAAATGAAACTAGATGTTTTTCAACAAATCGCCAATAATCAAGTTGAAAATTCGCTGTCACATCAAATGCGAACAAAACGTTTTGCATTTTTTAATTCTTGCTTAGCCCAAGTTCCTAAACCATTGACCATTTTAGATATTGGGGGAACAATGGCTTTTTGGAAAGCAATGCAGTTTAAAGAAGAAGGGGTTAATATTATCTTATTGAACCTAGAACCAGCTGAACCAGTTGAGCCCCCATTTACTGCTATGCAGGGTGATGCCACTGCGCTTACCCAATTTGCGGACCAATCTATTGATATTGTATTCTCCAATTCTGTTATTGAGCACTTATTTACTTGGGAAAACCAACAAAAAATGGCAGCTGAAGTTTTAAGGGTTGGCAAGCATCACTTTATACAAACGCCCAATTATTGGTTCCCAATAGAGCCACATTGGGTATTCCCTTTTTTTCAATACCTGCCCAAAGCCCTTCGTTGTTACATTACCCAACATTTTGCATTGGGCCATATTGGAAAGATTCCCGATCGTCAATTGGCAAAAGCGCAAGTAGAAGAGATTCAATTACTCACCCAATCAGCACTAAAGCAATTGTTTCCGAGCGCCAGTTTGTATAAAGAAAAATACGCTGGACTCAACAAATCTTTTATTGCCCATAGCTTTTAGAATTGACCCCATAAAGTACAAATCAGGATAATTCAATATCTTCACTTTTGTTTGAGCGTATGAAGAAGAAACTGAGTTATTTCCATATCACCCGTTATTTAGCAGATGCTTTATCTATCTCACTGGCTTATGCGGTAACTTTACTCAGTATTTTTGGGTCTATTACGGAGCATTTCAATGTTTTGTTCTTGTTTTTTTCTACTTTATACTGGTATTTAATTTCCCCTTTCTCCAAATTATACGCCAACAGAAGATCCAATAAATTTTCAGAAGAAATCATCTTTATTGTATACAATATTATCCTGCTTTTTGTATGCATGGGTGCTTCACTTTATTTTGTGAGTGGCACATCTATCTACAATGTGCAATTTTTTGGTATCTACTTAGGATATATGTTCCTATTTGTAAGTGCCACTAAATACTATTTAAGAAAAAATATACACGCTGCTTTGCATCAAGGCAAGTTGTACGATAAAATCTTATTGGTAGGATCTACCCCTTCGGCCATTAATTATTATGAAACCATCAATAAATTTTATTACTACGGGTATAAATGTGCAGGAATTATTGATGATAAGCCCACACAATTAAATGGCAGTAAATATTTTGGAAAAATTGAAGCGCTGCACCATGTGCTACAAACCGAACAAATTGATGAAGTAGTCATTGCATTACCCAATACCGAATACACTAAAATTCAACGATGCATTGAAGTGTGCGATTATCATAAAACCAAAGTACGCATCTTACCCGATTTACAACAGTTTGCTTCTTCTGCGGTTACAGTAGATAATATTGGATTGCTTCCTACTATTAGCATCATAGAATTGCCCTTAGATAAATGGCAGAACCGATTAGTCAAACGCATATTCGATATTGCTTTTTCTTTACTGGTATTTTTTACCGTAGGGATTATACTCTTTCCATTAATTGCCCTCCTCATTAAATTAACCAGCAAAGGTGCGGTATTCTTTAAGCAGGAAAGATGGGGATTGAACAATGAAAAAATCATTTGTTACAAGTTTAGAACCATGGTAGCTGAGAGCAGAGATTTGGACGCATCGGGTAAATACCAACAAGCTACCAAAAACGACCCAAGAGTAACATGGATTGGTAAAATATTGAGAAAAACGAATTTAGATGAACTGCCTCAGTTTTTAAATGTCTTATTAGGAAATATGTCGGTAGTAGGTCCACGCCCCCACCCTACGCCTCTAAATATAGAAAGCATGCATACCGTAGACAACTATATGCTGCGCCATATTGTATTACCAGGCATTAGTGGATGGGCGCAAGTAAATGGTTGTAGAGGTGAAACCAAATCAGTGGATGATATGCAGCAACGGGTTAATTTTGACCTGTACTATATTCATCGCTGGACATTCTGGTTAGATTGTCAAATTATACTACAAACCATCATCAACATTTTAAGAGGAGACCAAAATGCGTATTAAAACAATAATACTAGCCATTGTATTCACTACTGGATTTTTTATCGCAAATGCACAAATGGTTTGGGAAAACCCCAATCATGAAGTATACAATTATTTAAATAGATTGGCCGCAAAGGGATTAGTAGATTTTAGGGATATCATCAGACCCATTAGCAGAGAAGTCATTGCAAAACATTTAGTAGAGCTAGAGCAAAACAGCAATGAATTAAGTACCATCGAGAAAAAAGAATTGGCATTTTATTTACAAGAGTTTAGACCAATTCAAACAATAGACGATCCCAAAATTCATTTGGTAAAAAAAGATCCCAACCAACGTATTAGAGGTTTATTCCTCAATACGAAAGACTTTCAATTAAACTTTGACCCAATGGGAAGTTTGATGCGTGTTAGTGGAACTGGGAAGAGCTTTACCCAAATGAGTAATGGTTTTAATTTTTGGGGCAAAGCTGGAAATTTTGGCTTTCAATTATATTACAGAGATTATACTGAAACAGGCACTGGAGTAAGGTCTTATAGAAATGAAACGCCCATTACCGATATTGTAGAGTTAACCGGAACCGCATTGCCCAATCGTCAAAATTTTTCTGAAATCAGGGCAAGCATCAATTATCAATTTAAAAAAGGGTCCATCAGTTTAGGAAAAGACCAATTACTATGGGGCTATGGTGAGAATGGGCGGATTGTACTCTCCAACAAAGCGCCCACCTATCCGTATATCCGATTAGATTATCAACCTTTTAGTTGGTTGCATTTTAATTATACGCATGCATGGCTAAATTCAAATATTATAGATTCTGCGGCAACTTATAGAACAGGTACTGTTGGTGTGGGAGATTTCAGGGACCAATATATTCCCAAATACATGGCCAGCCATACGCTATTATTTAAACCTACAAAGGGCTTAGACATTGCCATTGGAGAATCGGTTGTGTACAGCGACAAAACAGATATAGGTTTTTTTATTCCCATTAATTTATTCAAGATCTACGATAATAACCGAAGCAATTACAATATAAGAGCAGGATCTAACGGACAATATTTTTTACAAGTAAGTTCAAGAAATCATTTAAAAAACACCCATTTATACGGCTCTTTGTTCATCGATGAAATAAGGGTGAGCAGCATATTTAATCGCGCAAAATCTAGAAACCAATTGGGGTACACATTGGGCTTTGCAGTAACCGATTTAGGATTACCTTATTTAACAGTAGGTGCAGAATATACCCGTGTTAATCCATTCGTGTACAATAATTTAATTCCTGCACAAACTTTTACACAATACAATAGCAGCTTAGGAGATTGGATGGGAAATAATTTTGATAGAGCTATCCTATTTGCAAAGTATACCCCATTGCCTCGTTTAAAAACTTATTTACGCTATCAATATATTCGCAAAGGCGGACCAGGTACCGTAGACCAACAATACAATGCCATACCGCAGCCACCGTTCTTATTTGATTTTCAGAAAAATCGCTCAGATATATTCTTACAAGCATCCTACGAATTCGTGAACAACTTTCACTTACTCGGTACTTACCAACGCATGAAGCAAACATTAGCCAATGGCAACAGTAATACAGAGAATATGATGCAGATTGGAATCAGTTACGGCTTACGATAAAAGCGGCTTTCAAAGTATTTGTGGGAGAGCCAAGCTAATAAACAAGTGATGGAAATAGTAGCTGCATTAATGAGCAAAATTTGAGTGAGACTGTTCAGGACCAAGCCGTGATCCACCCATTTTTGCAAAAGAAATAAAACACCTGTGATCACTACCATATGGTAGAGATATATGCCGTAGGAAATTTTTCCCAGGGAATTAATCCATGGATGTTGAATAACGAAGCGTGGCTGATGCGCAATGGAAACAATGAACAATCCGCTCCCCAGCATATTGATCAGGTGATAAAAAAAATGGTTTTCAACGGCTAAATAATTGGTGAAAAAACTGGCTAAAAAAAACAACAAGCAAATCCATTGCACCCAAGATATTGTTAACCATTTCAATTTTGACTGAATGGCCAAAATACTCAGAAGTCCTCCAAAAGCAAAATAGAAAAAGAAATTGTTGTATTGGTAAAAAGAAGGAACGAATAACAACAAAGCAAATAGTACAAAAATAGACAACCATAAAAAATGCGCCACTTGTTTACGAAAAAACAATAATAGCGGTGGACAAATCAAATAAAACTGCTCTTCTACGCCAATACTCCAGAGCACACTCAAAATACCACCAATATTGGGATACAGTGTTTTGAAAACATTCGAAAGAAAGAAAATATTATAGAATAAAGCCTCAGCTAAAGAGTAATCCAATTGAAAAGGGATTCCCATTCTAGGCAGTACAAAATGGTACAAACACAAACCAATGAATAATACCAACAAATAGGGAGGCAATATTCTGCCTGCCCTCCTACTGTAAAAACGTTTTAATTGAATATTTCCTGTTTGCTGAAGTTCAATATAAATATTGCGAATAATTAAAAAACCAGAGAGGGTGAAAAAATAGAGTACGGCCAATTCCCCTTTATGAAAAATGGGTGAAGCATTAAAATAAGCAAACCCAACAGTACTTGATATAGTAGGTATATGAAATAACACTACCGCTAGCGCAAGAAAGATTCTGAGTGCGTTTAAGTTGGGTAGCAAATAAATAAAAATTTAGGGATTAAGCTTTCTCTGCATAAGCATTCACCTGCGACTCAATCCACTCATAGGTTTTGGTAAGACCATCTCTCAAAGGCTTACTAGGAGCCCATTTCAGCTGCTCTCTAATTAATTGGTTGTCTGAATTTCTTCCTCGAACCCCTGTAAAAGAAACAGGAATATTATTGATCGCTAATGGCTTATTGGCAATATCCATTACCAATTCTGCCAATTGATTTAATGAAACCATTTCTTCAGAACCAATATTAACAGGACCTATAAAATCGGATTGCATTAACCGATCTACTGCTTCTAAGCATTCATCAATATATAAGAAAGAGCGGGTTTGTAAACCATCTCCCCAAACATCAATAGACCCGTTAGCTTCCGCTTCAGCAACTTTACGACAAATGGCTGCGGGTGCTTTTTCCTTTCCCCCTGCAAAAGTACCTTCTGGTCCAAATACATTGTGGAAGCGGGCTATACGAATATTCATACCATAGTTGCGATGAAAAGCGAGGTATAATCTTTCACTAAACAATTTTTCCCAACCATATTCACTGTCGGGCATTGCAGGATAAGCAGAGTCTTCAGAGCATTTTGGATTTTCTGGGTCTTCTTGGTTATACGCAGGATAAATACAAGCAGAAGAAGAATAGAAAATTTTCTTGGCGCCTACTTTATTGGCCTGGTGAATAATATTTAAATTAATAGAAGCTGAATTGTGCATTACGTTGGCATCGTTCTCCCCAGTAAATAAGTAACCCGCACCACCCATATCTGCTGCCAACTGGTATATTTCATCAAAAGGTTGATCTAAAATTTGCTTTACCAAGTCTTGTTCGGTTAAGTCTCCAAGTATAAATTCGTCGGCATGGGTTTCACTGTACTCATGCATTTTTACGTCTACTCCACGCACCCAATGCCCTTCTCTTTTCAATTTTTTTACCAAGTGCCCCCCTATAAATCCTCCCGCACCGCATACCAACACTTTCTTCATAGTATAAATCTTTTAGTACAGTTTTTTCTTCTTATTGATACAAAAGTCCGCAAATTCTTTGATATTTAGCCAAATGAACATGGGAACTATTGTAAAATAGCGTTTATACAGCCTTTTAGGCTCCATTAGCAGCCTAAAAAGCCATTCCAAACCATTCTGCTGCATCCAGCTTGGGGCCTGCTTCACTTGGTCTGTATGAAAGTCGAAAGCTGCCCCAACGGTCACAATAAAGCATGTTTTACAATAATTGGCCAAAGCTGCAGCAAACTTTTCTTGTTTGGGGGTACTTAAGCCTATCCAAACAATATGAGCACCCAATTGGGTGATTTCGTTGCCCAGTTGTTCCAATTCAGCTGCTGTCATATTTCTAAAGGGTGGACAAAAAGTACCCACTACTTGGCTATTACCAAATTTGGTTAAAACAGCGGCTTTTAAAGCATTGGCTACTCCTTCTCGGCCCCCACAAAAAAAATGTTTTACCCCTTTATTGGCAGAAGCCAACATCATGGCTTTAAAAAAATCGGGACCATAACAGCGAGCCATTTTGTTAGCCCCTTTTAATTTACCTACCCAAACAGTTGGCATACCATCTGGCAAATTGAGCCAGAAACTTTGTAGAATATTTTTAAATGCAGGGTCTTTGTGGGCTTCTACCAAACCATGTGCACCAGATGCGCTGATGCAAAGATTAATGTTCGGCTGAAGGTGATCTGTACAAATTCGAATGATTTCGGGTACAATATCCTCAATGGATTGATCATAAAATGGAATATCTAATACCTTAACCATGCGCAATGTTAACAAAGGACGAAGAATTTTCAAAAGAATAAAAACATTGATTAGCTATAACAAAAGGCGTTAAAAATTGGGGGATGGCTCGGGGGGAGTGTAAAATGGTATGGGGCTTTTGAAAAAAATAAGCCAAGTGAGCCGTTAAACTGTCGGGGGCAAAAATATAATCGGCAGCCAATATTAATTGAATGAGTTCAGTAAAACTATGGTATGCTAATATTTTTTCATTGGGATTTACACCGGCTGAAAGAATTGGCTTTACTACAGGGTCCGGTATTGCTTTAAAGTATGCCGCATTAACCTTATGTCCTTGCAAGGGCAAAGATTGCATTAAGTCTACAACCACTTCATTGGGTATATCTTTAAAAGTTTGCCTAGAAGTAGGCAGTATCAATACATTTAGGGATTGTTTAGTAGGTAAAGCAATAGTCAATGCTTTGGCATCAAAAAAATGTTGATAGGCATCATAAATATTCCCTTGCGATACAATACAATCAAATTTGGTTTGGGTAGCCAATTCAATGAGCCATTTGCGCTTGTTTTGTTCAAGCACCCATTGCGCATGATTGGGTGCTTGTTTTTTAATCCAACGCTTTATACTGAGCAATTCATGTATAGTATTTGGATGAAAAAAAAATTGATTGGTAAATGCACGCAACAATGATCCTTTAACACCCCATTCAACAAACTGAATGGATACAGCTGCATTTAAATAGTTGGTAGGTATGGCATCATACAAAGGCTTCAAATGACTGGAGGCAACCAATTGAAATTGATGGGGCTGCTTGCTATGCAAAGCTGCATTCAAAGCAATGATAAAATCGCCAAAAGCCCTACATAAAATTACCCGCTTCATGGTTGCAGCTTTTTACGCAAATGTAAAATCAAATAAATGGGATTGAAAAAAAAGCTGGTACAACATAAGGCTATTAATGATCCCCAAATAGCGCCAATCAATTGATAAGACTGCATTAACCAATAGCTCAACAATAATCCCAAGAGGCCTTGAACAATAGAAACAATGGTAGGAATTTTATTCAGCTTAAGGGCGCTCAAATAAACTATGGAAATATGTTCAATTACTAAAGCCATGATGAGCAAAGTATAATAATGGTATACTTGCAATGCTCCTGCATCCGTAAAGCCAGACCAAATTTTAAATAGGTATTCTCCTACTGTCAATAAAAAAATACTGGCAAGTACTACCAACAATCCAATACGAAATATCGTTTTTTTATACTGAACAAAAATAGTATGCCATTGCCCTTTTGCTTCAGACAACACAATACCGGGAAAAAGAATAACCGTAAAATTAGCCAGCCCCACTTTAACCACTTCATAAAACTTAGCAACTACTAGTATGATGGCAATGCTTGATGTAGACAATTGAGTGCCCATCAAAACTGTTTGAGCATTGTAAACCAATACACCTGCAATGGCGCTTAGGCCATACCAAATGGAATAATTGATATGCAATTTGCAAAAAGATATAAAAGCGGTAGGAAAAAAAATACGAAATGGAATTGCTTTCTTGGCAATTAAATACATGGCAAACACGTATAATAAATTAGTGACCAATAAGCAACCAATCATCCAAATAATATTTTGCTGATAAGAAGCCCACCAAATCAATCCAAATTCTACAATTGTTTTTACAATACGAATTACTTTGCCCACAAAAATTTTATTCAACGATTGCAATACCACATCAAACAATGCAGCTTGCATATTGAGTAAAACCCAAGCAGCCAAGAGTACTGCCAACAGGGCCGATGAAATAGGTAAGCTTTGATTGGCAGCAAATAACCAACCTATATTGATGAATCCCCAGATGGCTAAAAAAACCAAGGGGGATATGACTAAGAAAAAATAAAAACAAGTACTAATAAGGGTTGAAGCCTGCGCTTGTTCATGAATCAATCTTCTTAATAAACCTGTATTAAAGCCAATATCAAAAATGGCAAAAATTAAAATAAGGTTTAGAATGATTCCATATAAACTGAATAATTCAGTACCCAAATTCGTTAGTAAAATGGGCGTCAGTAATAGTATAGACCCAGCGGTGAACCCTTGTGAAGCAAATGTTGCCAACAGATTTATGATATACTGTTTCCGTTGACTATTCATTCACCTTAATTTGTTCCATTAAATAAATACCGAGCAAGCTCCAAAAAGGAAATGCCATCATAGGCCCTTCTAAAGAAACATCAAAACTAGCATTAATGAAAATACCCAGCAGCGCAGAACCCAATAACAAGGTTTGGGCAGATTGCTTTTTTTGAAACAAGGGTTGAAAAAGATAAAACAGGAATAACAACCACACCAAAAAAATAGGCACCCCATAACGGGCCAGAATGGTTAAGCTAAAATTATGGGGAGAACGCAAAGAATCATCTGTATTAATATCGTCGTCTTCGGCCAGGCTAACACCTAATCCCTTTCCAGTATAGAAATTAGGACCATAAACCGTGTAGTCAATAATTTTACCCCACCAAAGTAATCGCCAAGTTACATTATCGTCTAAATCTCCTGTTGATTTTGCAGCGTCTCTTACAAAAATACTGACCACGTTATCTCTTAATTGACTAAGTCCCACTTGTCTTCCATAGTCTTTGTCTTCCACTTTAATTTTGGTAGATAAGTATAGAGGAAGTGCCAATGCAATGACCAATGGAATCCATTTAAAATATAGTTTAATATTTTGCACCCATTCCGATTTACGAGAACGATATACAAAAAAACCAAGCGGAAGAACAAATGCCAACAGCCCACCCCTACTATAAGTGGCCGTTAATAAAAACAAATAAATTAATAGAATATAATTGGCCAGGGTTAAACGCTGGTTGTTCCAAGTTAGCTTTCCTGTTAATACCAACATTACCGTAATTAACAAGTGAACAGACATATCTCCATTCTTGTACAATAACAGCGGAATGCCTTTAAACAATTCTATATCATTGATATCAGGATAAATGCTCTTGATAAAATAAGTAATGGAAACAACCACTGGAAAATACTGATACAATTTTACTATTCTATTGAAGAAATCAGTTTGCTGATCCCAAAATAAAAAAGCAATAAACACGAAACCTCCATAGTTCAATACAAAACTATCTCTTATGGTATCTACTATACCATTTCCCGCAAAACCACGCAATAGTTGCAAGCCATTTACCAGTAATAAAAAAGAAAGAATACCCAATACTTTACCCCAAGCAATATGGAGTTGTTTAAAATATTTGATGAATAATAGAATACCCAATAGCCAAACCAATTCAGACAAATAAGTATAGGCTATGGCTTTGTTTAAATACAGATAAGATCCGTACGCAAACAAGAATAAATATTGGTATAATCCTATTAGCTTCATTTAAAATAGCAGATAATCCAATTACGCAAATCGAGTAAAGTTCTCCAAATAGCATCACTTACCCAAATACTAGGTCTTTTACCAATCATACTTTCCCCCGGCTTTTGGGTTATCCATTCAGGAACCACGGCCCCCAATGTTAATTCATCTTGTTGCAGATACCTTCTTACTTCGTCAAAAGCATATCCTACTTTTTTGGTTCTGGCTAACATTAATGCTGCTGCTTTTTTATTGAGTGCATATCCATAACCACTACAAAGTGTTTTAATATAAGGCTCCCCTACTAAAAAATGGTTTGCCCATTTTTTTCGAGTACTTCTAAATAATTGAATATGCCCTAACCAACCACCAAAATAAAACAAGTCATATTCGTTGGTTAGCCGTTTAAAATCTTTTGCCAATAAAGTGGGCTCTTTAATTAAACTATCACTTTCTAAAATCAGAAAATGTTCTTGCTCATCTGTAGCGTTCTGTGCAATTTGTTGCCAAATCCAACGATTGGTTAACAATACCCCAATTTCACCATGGGTTAATGCTTTGCCCGTTCTATTGATAGAGCACTTAATAATATCAGCTAAAAAGGGAATTTTTTGTTGGCTAGGATAAATGGCTTCAATCCTTTTGATATGGCTAAACTGATTCAATATAGATTCCACCTGCGCGGCACGTGCTGGCTCATGTACAGAATGAATAATGAATCCTTTTATGCTTTCCATAAGATAGCCAACTTAGTTAAAAAAATGGAGGCTTCTTGGTGATAAATACTGCGCAATACGTCTTGCAGCAAATCCAAGGGTTTCATGATTGCAGCAAAAACTAATCCCTTCGTTTTTTTATAAAACAATTGCCTGCTTTCGGCATACAATTGAAAAGTTCGCTGATTAAACACCTTATTGGTACCAGCTTCTGTAGAACCTCCTTCTATATGAATGATTTTTACTGCTGGAAAAATCATGGAATAAAAGCCTTTTTGCTGCAAGCGATACGCCCATTCTGTTTCTTCAAAATACAAAAAAAATGCAGGATCAAATCCACCATACAAGTTCACGAGTTCGGCGCGAACCATAAATGCAGCACCAGAAACATAATCCACTTTTTTAGGTGATTGATCATAATTGGCCACCCCTAAACTTAAGTGTTTACGATAATAGTTGCGATAAAATATTTTTAGTCCACAGGCAGATATAGCACCCAAAATACTCGGAAAATTGCCAAAGCAATGGTTGGGTTGCAGTTGCTCATTCAATAATTCACCAGAACAAAAAGCCATATTGCAGTAAGCGGGATCATTCATTTTCTGTACAAAAAAATGAGCAGCATCCGATAGTAGAAAAGCATCTGGATTTAAGAAAAACAGGTACTTACCCTTTGCTGCAGGCATGGCCAAATTATTGGCAGCACCAAAACCATTGTTGGAAGGAGCATCTATTAAAATAACTTGAGGGAAAGCTTGCTTGAGTAAAGCCGCTGGATTTTCCTTTGAGGCATTGTCTACTACTATCACTTCAAAAGACAGGCTAGGATGAGTGAATTGATAAATGGCTCCAATAGCTTTTAATAATAACCCATTGGTGTTGTAATTCACTAAGATGAAGCTTACTTCCATACCTAACTATGAAGGATTATTTTTTGGAAGGATAAAAGAAGAAGGCAATCACAAAAGAAAAGAATGCTACCGCAGCAGTGGCCGCACCCAATAATATCCAGATAGATTTTTTGCGATTGAGAAGGGGGTACTTTGCCCTATCTAATATATTGATGATGGGAGTTTGTGAAGCTAAGCTCATACGAGAAGCTTCTAAATTTTTTACCACTTCAGAAAACAAGGCAAAACTGATTGATTTTTCACGCTGCGATAATTCTACAGGAACAGCAGTTGAACGAAATGCGGTATTGGCATCTAATATTTGTAAACTAGCAGACTGATAAGATTTATTATTTAGCACACGCAATAAAGAATCGGCCCTTGCTTCTAACCGAGCAATATTTCGATTGCTAACACTTGTTTTTTGGTCTACATATAATTTGATGGTTTCGAATACCAAGCGGTCGGAAAAAATTTTAGAAAACAATTCTGATTCAGATACTACGGTAACTTTAATGATGGAGCCTTTTTTATTCACCCGATCTACTACTAAATTTTTACTTACAATTTTATCATAAATAAGATAAAGTACAGAATCCTGTAAACGATTCAAGGGCTTTGTATACACTACATTGGTGTAATCTACCGTAGGAATGTCTTTTCTTAGTTGTGGAATATATAAGTCTGCCAATGTTTGGCCCTTTAAACCTATACTACTATCTATTTTAGATAATAATACTTTTTCTACAATATGCCTTGAACGCAAAATGTCTAAAATATTATCACCCGAAAAAATACTTCCTCCCGCACCCAATCCACCTAAATCGAATCCAAATTGAGAAGCCAGTCCTGATAAACCACCTCCCCCAGTTGCTGATTTCTCTTCTAGTATAAAACTAGTAGTGGCTTCGTACTGTTGTTTTTGTAGAAATGAATACAATAACACAACCCCGCTTACTAAAAATAGGGCTATCAAAATTAGTTTACGCATACCCAACCAATAACTAACCATGGCTTTGGCTTCGGATAATAAGTGGCTTAAAGCAACAGTGGTTGGTTGATTATTCATATACTTATTTCTGCGAATTAATCAATAAAACTAAAATGCTTACCAATGAAGTTAAACTAGACACTACGCCAATTACTTCCCCTGTAGATAATTTGGCTTTTGCTTTTTTAGCGGGTACATAAATTTCTGTACCTGGTTTGATTGCAGGGTAAGATCTAATAAACAAGAAGGACCTTGTTTTACGAACCTGCCCATTGGGGTAAATTACATAAGAATTTTTTCTAGAAGCATTCATGCTAAAGCGACCACTTTCTCGTAAAGCATCTTTAAAACGAATTCCCTCGTAGTACACAATTTGTTTCGGCACATTCACTGCTCCAAAAGTTTGAATGGTTTGTAATTGACGAGGAATTTTTAAAATATCTCCTTCTAACAAATACAAATCTTCAGCAGATCCAGGATTGGACAATATTTCATCTAAACGAATCCCTACTGGTTTTTGCGCTTTGTTGGCTGCAGCAATTGCAGCAGAATCGGCTGCTCCGTTGGCGGCGGCATTGATTCCACTCTGGCTATTGATTAAATTATTTTTATTACTGATTAAAGTAGCATCTGTTTCAGAAATATCTCGGTACGTTTTTCTGATTAAAAGCGCACCACCTGCAAAACCATTTTGTTTTAATCCACCTGCTCTGCGCACCAAATCTGAAATTCTTTCTGTATTGCCCGATAAGGTATAGTTTCCCGGGAAAACAATTTCTCCTTCAATGCCTACATTAATTTGCTCTTTGTACAAAGGCGATTTACGCACCGAAACAATATCGAAGGGTTGCAATACAAAATTGAGGTCTTGGTTATTGGCGTTGGTAAGGTCAATGGTTTTGATGACAGAGTACAAAGCAGAATCTTTGTTGCCATTTTGTTGCCTAAGCCTGCGAGATACTTCAATGCGTTGTAAAGAAGCTCCGTCTCTGTAGCCACCTGCCATCAATACTAAATCTTGTACACGGGTATTTTCCGCAAATGCATAGACCCCTCCTTTGTTTACTTCCCCATTAATGGTGAGGGTATAATTTTCACGAAGGTCATTTATTTTGAAAATATGAATGGAGTCTTCTCTTATCAATTCAATGGATTGCTTACCTGTCAAAATATCTTGAATACTAAAGTTGATCAGCTCTCTGGTGAAATCTGGTTTTAATCTGCGAAGCAAGGCTCGGTTAGTATAAGCATCTTCACGTGGTTTACTTGCGAATAGTAATTCTTTTAAACTAGGAAAAGATTGTAAGCCATAAGCACCTGGATAATATACCGCACCACTAACCGTTACTCTGTTGGCCATTTGCGCTGAAAGGGTATCTACTGTTAATGTGTCTCCAGTGAATAATTTAAAGCCCGAAAGATGAACTCCTTTAATAGACAAAATTTCTTTGTTGGCTTTACCGTTTCTTACCACTCTAATATTTTCTTGGTAGGCATTGTCTGCAAAACCTCCCGCAAAACCCAATAGTTCGGTAGCAGATTCATTCGCTTTTAGGTCGAATAAAGCTGGTTTTTTAACTGCCCCTTTTAAAGCCACCCTAGTAATATAAGGATTCACCCGAATCACGTCTCCGTCTTGCAATAAGCGATTCTTACTAAGGTCTGACTTGAATAAAAAATCATAAATATCAAATACTACCACTGTTTTGCCATTGCGCACCAAATCTATCTGACGAAAAGAACCAATTTTATTAGGACCACCTGATGCATACAAAGCATTCATAATGGTAGATAAGGAAGACAATTGATAATTACCCGGTCTTTTAATTTCACCAATTAAGCTTACTTGAATGGTTCTAAGTTGACCTACGGTAACTTGTAAAGAAACTGCCCCTGAATTTAATCCCGGATAAATGGCTGATAAGTTTTTTTTGAGTTTGGCTGTTGCTTCTTCTACTGTTATTCCGGCCACTTTAACAGGACCCAAATTGGGATAGCGAATATACCCGTCTGGGCTAACCCTAAGTCTTTTGGTAATATCTGATACGCCATAAATATCAATCACCAATTGGTCGTTTACGCCAATTAAATAATTGAGTGGGGTAGCTATTTGTAAATTGGGCTCGAAGCTGAGGAATTGATTGGAGAAGATTTCCCAACCAAAGGGTTTGAGCACACCTGAAGTATCTTTATCAAAAGGGTTGTATCCAATTTGGTTATTGTAGAGTTTAAGAGGCATACGCTTTTCATCTGGATCAGACGCATTTTTAATTGACCCATTTAATTCTTTCATGGTAGCAGGATCTACCAAACTCATGCGCCTTTTTAATTGGGCTATTTGATCGGAGCTGAGGCCTTTTTCACGGGCTTTCATTTCTAATTCGGCTTCAGACAACCCCACCAATTGGTATTGGCTCATCAATAAGATGATTTGTTGGTCCGATAAATTATCTATGTTAACGGGTAAATTTTGCGCAGCCAGTCTTATTTGAAAAGCACCCACCAATAGCACTAAAAACAAAAAAAATCTTTTCATATTGTATCAATATATAACGAACGCTGTATTGCTGAAATAAGTATAAATTAAGGGGTAAAAGTAGGCTTTTTGAAAAAGTAAATCAAGGAAATTTGGGCGCGAACGCTGCTGCGATCAGAATCGGGGGAACCCTGAGAGAACAAGCCCGACAAATTGACCCAACGGTAATTCAAGGCTTTGGTAGAAGTAAGGGAGCCTGCAATTAACCAATTTCCCCAATTGGTTTGGGCTTGTAATGAAAGACTTTGATTGATCCAATAACGGTCGGGAAGTCCTTGACCGGGGTTACCACTGGTATAGGTGTATAAAGCAAAGTCATTGTTATTAGCAATACGCTCAATAGAGAGTCCTAATTTTTTGAGCCCATTGATCCAAGCTAGTTCAACAAATAAACTATTGCTACCTGGGCCCATTGCTGCCCCCATGGATTGCCCATAACTGGTATAGCCTTGGGTAATATAAGGATGGGTGTACCAACTATTGGTTTTAGGGGTAGAACCAGGACTGGATGCATCAAAAATTAAGCGGGCATCGGGCAATTGTAATTGGGTGAGTTCGGCACTTAACCAAAGATGTCCTTTGCGTGTAGGCGTAAATCCTTTTCTAAACCCGATGGTATAACCCGTTGGAATAGTATCTCCAATAAGGTTCCAGGGCATGGCTAGTTGATTGGCCCTCCCATATTCGGCATATACTTCCGCTAATTCATTGGGCATTTTATAGCGCACCAATAAACTACCTAATGTCCCAGAACTAGGCTTATTTTCATAAGACCGCACAATATCGGTGGATTGAATATTGGTAGGGGCTGTATAAAAATAATGGGCACCTGTTAAACCAATGAATAAGTTCTCTGCACCCTTAGGGCTTATGCTAATATTATAACCGAATAAACTTCTTGATTGGGTCGATTTATTGGCTATGCCCCCCTGCCAGATATTGCGCATGATCAGGTGGTCTTGGGGTTCAAAAGGGGTTTGTAATAAGCTCCCATAAATTACTTGAAACTCCATATTTCCCCATTTGGTTTCAATGGGCTTTAATGATTGAATGGTGCCGTGTAAAAAACCGGGGGCATTATTGGTCATGACCAAACTGTTTTTACGAGACGGGCCCCACCAAAGATTTTCGGTAGAAATTCCTATGCTCAGGTTGTACGTATTAAAACGGATGCTGGATTGACCTGGAAAGAATTTTGAAATGGGTGCTGTACCAAATTGGCTGAGGTTGTCCATTTTATTGAGGTAGTACATATAGTACCTAGAAAAATAGTTGCCGTCGAAAGGATTGCCATTAAAGGGTTGAGGAGCTGTATTGGCAGCCTGAATGAATTCTGGTTGCAACTGAATACTCAAATTCTTGAACCTGAACAATGCCCCTATTGTTAAGCGGTGTTGCATGCCCAATGCTGGGATGAAAGACCCATCGTTGGCGCTGGTGGCTATTTTGCTATTGTATTGTTGCTGGTAACCTATTTGTAGTAGTTGGGTCTGAATTTTTCTACTGTTCTTGATTTGATAATCTGGATGATTGAGCCAATATACACTTGCGCTGCGCTGCGTATATGAAAAGTTATTATTGCTGGTTGAATCTGTCAATTGCTGAATGCGTTGATAATCGGTTAAATCAATTTCCGATTGAATAATTTGCGCATGGCCTGTGCTCAATAAACCTGCCCAGCCAAAAAGTATAAATAAAAAAATATTACGCATCTAGATAAGTCTTGAATTGAGTCAATTTAAAAAAAGTATTGACAATTAAGCGTGGCAAATAAATTAAAGGCATTGCCTTTTACCCAGCCATAATTTTTTCTGTTCACGAATTGCATCTCCCCATTGATGCGCCATTGATTCAATTGCTTGGAAGCTAGAAAACCAATAGATATATCGTTCCATTGAATGGGACGCATCCCTAATAAATTAGGTGGGCCTTTGAGGCCACGAGGATCTTGTTGAATCCGTTGCAATTTTAATCCTATGAATTCCCTGCCTTTGATTCTTTTTACTTGAATGGTTTGAACATTGTTCCCCATTCCACTACCTGCACCTAGAATTTGGTTTTGAAAAGTAAACCCTTGAAAAACTTGTCCATGCTCATAATAATTGCCCGCATTGCGCAAAACATAACTAGTGGTTTGTGCCATTTGGGTAATTTCACCGGTTACCAACCAATCAAAGCGGGGCTTTGAAATTAATTTATTGAACCCTAGTATATAAGCAGCTGCATGGCTGGTATTGACAGATAAGTCTCGCAAGTTTTGCTTGAAATCGTTGTAACCATATTCTGCATAAAACGCTGCCTGGTGTTTGGGTAAAACCCATTTAGTAAAAAAGCCAAAAGCCCCATCACTAGGAATGGAAGCAGTATTGGCATTGTCAATAGGGCTAGAAGCTTGTAAAACAGGTAGGTACTTAGCAGCAAAACCTGATTTACGTGCTTGGTCGGATAAATAAAAATGTTCGGAACGGGTAACCCCTACAAAGAAACCGGGCAACCATTTGGGTTGGTAACTGGCAACAATCCCATTAAAATAACGACCTTCACTGCGAGGATTAAAAGGGCGCATATAATTGTTCTCGAAAGCCCTACTGGTATCTTCACTTAACCTGCCCATGACCAATTGAAATTCAATAGAACCAATGGGGGTTTTAATGGGCTTGGAAGTATTAATACTGAAATGATTAAAGCCAGGGGCATTATTGCTCATCATGATGGAGCTAAATTGCCCAGGCCCCCACCAATTATTTTGAGAAGAAAGACCTAAGGAAATGGGCCCTACATTTAGTTTGATGGCAGATTGACCGAAGTATATTTTTTGAAAGGATTTGCCACTATTGAAGCCATACCCTGTGGTGGTAGTATACAAAGCATTGGCAGCATAATATAATTCTGGTTGCAACTGTATGCTCAATGGTCCCCATTTTGCATATACTCCTGCTGAAACCATGGTTTGAAGTCCTTTGGCCATGATCATCCCCCCATCGTTCCACCCATAGGGGCTATGGCTATTGAACTTGGTGGTTAAACCAACGGGTAAGATTTTGAAAACATTTTTAGCTGAATCGGTTGGGGCTATTTCTCCTTTTAATTGTTGTATGCGGGACCAAATTGCTTGATCTAATGGAATAGTTTGGGCGAATGATGCGCTAAATAGCAATAAATAAACTAATAAAGAAAATAAACGCATGGTTATTTCATGTTAACGATAGTAGCCTGCTTGGGAAGGTCTAATTTTTCAAATTCCGAATTATTGCTAATAAACTCAGGCACCAATTCTTTCATGGCTTTTACAATAGAATTGATTGATTCTTGTCTTTTTGCAGGACCGATAAGCGCATCAATTTGAATAGACAGGCTTGAGTATTCAATAGTACGAGTTTTAGCAATCAGAATCTTCTCATGGTAGGTGTTCAATGTATTTTCAGCATTGTTCAACAACTCTTCATAGAGTTTTTCACCTGGCCTCAACCCAGAATACTCAATCTTAATATCTTCATCAGGAACCAATCCCGATAATCTGATCATTTTTCTTGCTAAGTCAGCAATTTTTACTGGTTGCCCCATATCAAATACAAAAATCTCTCCTCCATTGCCCATGGAACCCGCTTCTAATACCAATTGACAGGCTTCTGGTATTGTCATGAAATATCGGGTAATATCTGGATGGGTAACGGTGACTGGACCTCCCGCTTCAATTTGTTTTTTGAAACGAGGGATTACTGAGCCATTGGAACCCAATACATTGCCGAAACGGGTAGTGATGAACTTAGTTCGAGTGGTAGCCAAATCGTTTTGGAATTGTATTTCTTGGTTCTGATAAAGGCTTTGTACATACATTTCTGCAATGCGCTTTGAAGCCCCCATTACATTCGTGGGGTTTACTGCTTTATCTGTAGAAATCATTACAAAGCGCTCTACTCCATATTTAATGGATAAGTCTGCCAATAATTTAGTTCCCCCCACATTCGTACAAATAGCTTCCAAAGGACTATTTTCCATCATAGGCACATGCTTATACGCAGCTGCATGATACACAAATTGAGGTTGGAAATTTTGAAAGATTTTTTCTACAAATAATTCATTGCGCACGTCACCAAGTGCTAATACAAAATTAATGCAGCCCAACTCTTCTAATTCTAATTTAAGGTCGTGTAAAGGAGTTTCTGCACAATCATTTAAAACAATGCTTTTAGGTTTGTACTGTAATAACTGTCTAATAATTTCACTGCCTATTGAACCCGCTGCACCAGTTACAAATACTGTTTTATTATTTAATTGTTTAAATAATATTTCATTGTATAATTTTATTTGCTCACGCTCTAATAGATCTTCTATCTTAACATTTTGCAATTGCTTTGTACTTAATTGTCCATTTATCCAATTTTTTAAAGGGGGGACTGTAAAGACTTCAATTTTGTTATCCAAACAAAAATCTACAATTTCGTTTTTTCGTTTTGAAGGAAGCTTAGTTGTAGCTATAATGAGCTCATCAATTAAATACTGTTTTAATAATACTTCTAATTGAGCAGAAGAACAAATTTTTATTCCATCAATATTTTTACCCACTTTACGTTGATCATCCTCAATAAACAGAACCATTTGAATATTGGCCGTCATATCGTGTTCAAGTGCACGCTTAGTAGAAATTCCCACATCTCCCGCTCCAAAAATAGCCACCCGCTTTTTAGTAACATTTATTGTAGTTATGTAAGAAAAGAAATACTTAACTATTACTCTATAAGAGCTTAGACCAACAAAAGACAATAACATATTTATGACCAAGACAGATGCAGGAATTAAATGAAAACCATACCACTGTAAAGAAAAAAGGTCCAAAACATAATACCCCATATTGGCAAAGAAAACTACAAAGAAAATCCGAAAAGTATCCTGTAATCCAGTAAATCTGATAATTCCAGCATAAACCTTAAATAGTGAAAAAAGTGAGGTATTAAAAGCCAATAATATTAATAAGTTTTGCCCGATTTGACTTTGTAGAAAAATATTGAAATTAAATTCATTTTTAATTAAATAGGCTAGCAAAAAACAAAAAGAGCTTACTAACATATCTAAAATGAAAATTACCCACCTCGGTATAATAGATAAGTTTCTAAATCGTTTTAACCTAATTCTCTTAAACATCCTGAGTAAAGTAATTAAAAATTAATCAAAGTATTTTATCAAAAATATTAAATACATAAATAGATCCAAATTTGGACAAATGATTCTTATCACGATATAGAAGCCTATCATCTGAAATGGCACTAAAACCCTTTTGATAAAAAACATCATGCACGTTTAGCAAGTGTACTTTATCATTTTTACTAAATTTACGTAAAAAATCAAAAAAAGATCGATTTTTTTCATAATAAGAACTTTTGCTTTGAAAATATTGATTTGGTTTAAGATTAAGAAAATTATACGTCTGAAAATTCCCTATGATTACTCTTACATCCTGAGTTAACTCAGGTAATGGAGTAACGATATAAACGTTCTTCTTTAAGCGATTTAGTTTATTAATTAAGCTTTCTAAACTTTTAAAAAATATTTCACGATTAATGAATTTTTTATCAGTGATTTTGCTTGAATCATAAATAAATATTGGACTATTTAGAATTTCAATATCGTCATAAAAGTCTTTTATATAATATCCCCATCTAGAACACAAAATAATGTTAGAAATTGTATCATTTTTTTTTATAAAATCAAATATTTTTGAATTATAACTTTTCATGTCAAATTCAGTATTCCTTAAATTCTTTACATTCAAAATAGGTGGAGTTGCGGAATATGAAAATAAATATCCAGAGATATTATTTAATTTAGCAAAAGAATCAAGACCAAATGCGATTGCTCTTGCATGTGAATCCCCCCACAAAATAAAATTCGGCTTATTAACCTTTTTACCCAATAAAACTGGAGCTATTTTTTCTTGCTTTGAAATTTGTATTTCATTTTGGCTTATATTTTCCCAGAATGGATCATTAAATGCTTCAACTAAAAAATTGTTATATATACTTCTAGATGGTATTCCATTGCCTCTATTTATAACCAACCCAATGATAGAGAGAGTAAATGATAAAAAAATTAAACTTATACCAATTAGTTTATTATAATTTTCATTAAAATATCTAAATTTTTGTTCAACATATTTCCAAGAAAAAAAACTTATAAAAAAAATTGATATAAATAATATTGCAAAATCAAAAAAAACTAAATCTCTCATTACAACATATGTATATAAAACTATAATTGGCCAATGCCAGAGATAAAGTGAATAGGAGATTTTCCCTATCAATAAAAAAAAATTACACTTAATAATTTTTACTAGAAAAAAATCCACTTTATTACCAAAATATAAAGTTAGTAGAGTTCCACTAACTGGAATTAATGCATTTATACCAGGATAATTGCTTTTTGATAAAAAACAAACTGAATAACCAATTAAAAAAAGACCTAAAGCAAATAAGAGTTTTTGATATTTAAGTGCAATTTTTTTTTCAGATATGAATACTAATAAAGATCCTGATAAAAATTCCCAGATTCTTGTTGGCAACAAATAAAATGTAGCACTAGGAAATTTTGAGACAAAATATAAATTGAGTGAAATCGATATTAAAAAAATTAAAAATAAAACCCACTCTATTCTAATTTTCTTGGATTTACTTATAATAATTAGTAATAGGGGAAATAACAAATAAAATTGTTCTTCTATAGATAAAGTCCAAGTATGTAATAGTGGTTTTTGGATTGAAGCAACATCAAAATAACCAAGATCCTTCCAGTAAAGAATATTAGAAATATAAAATATACATGCTATTATTTCTTTTCCGAGGCTTTTAAAGGTCAAAAAATCGAAAAAAATACAACCAGAAAGAAGTACAAAAAGTACTAAATTGATTAAAGCAGGAAGCAACCTTTTTGCTCGATGCAAATAAAATTTAGATATTGAAAATTGTTTAAGTAGAATATCCGTAATTATCAGTTTAGTTATTAAAAAACCAGAGATTACAAAAAAAACATCAACTCCAACAAACCCTCCACTGAATAATTCAAAACCAGAGTGAAAGAAGATAACAGAAATTACAGCAATTGCTCTGAGACCATCAATTTCTGGCCTATATTTACTTTCAGACACTAAATCTTTATTTATTGTCAACACTATTTTTATTTTTATATTTAATAATTTTTATTTAAAAAAATTAAAAAATGAATCCAATTTTTAGACAGTTTTTACTAAAGTGTGAAAATTCTAATAAACCCATAAAAAAAGTAACGCTATTAGTAGACGAAGAAAATAATAATTCCAAAACTTTTTGTGTTATCGCGGATTGGATAAGTGAGATTAAACCATCTGATTCAATAGATTTTATAATAGATACCTTACTCTCAACCATTGACAAAGAGGTATTTTTACAAATTTCTTACGTCTATGTTTTTGATTCTCTTGAAAATTGTTTAGAAAAAAAATATACTGGATTTAGAAGGATTGGTGTTTATCATTAATACCAATTTATTGAATTATATATTTTATTGACTTGCAAATATATTCCAAATCCGCTTGTAACATAAAGGGATAAAGAGGCAAAGATAAATTGCCTTTCCATGTCTTTTCTGTATTTGGATAATCTTCTGATTTTAGTTTATATTTCTCTTTATAATAAGTCAATTGATGTAAAGGCTTATAATGAACCGAGGTACCAACCCCATATTCTGCCAAAGCTTCAATCAACTGATTGCGGGTTATGTTTGCTTTTTCATTTAATACAATTGGAAATAAATGCCATGCATGATCCTCAAACGCACAATTCACAACCGGTAGATCTATCATTTCGAGATCTTTAAGTGATTCAAAATAGAATTCAACTGCTTTTTGTCTGCCCATTCGTAATTCTTCGGCTTTTTCCAATTGACCTAATCCTATTGCCGCTGCTAAGTCTGTCATATTATATTTAAAACCAGCTTCTATTACATCATATTCCCAGGAAGGCTTCTTAGAGGTAAAGCGGTCCCAAATATCTCTGTTAATTCCATGCAAGCGCATAACTTTGGCTCTCTTGTATATGGCTTCATCTTCTGTTACTAGCATCCCACCCTCTCCAGTTGTAATAGTTTTGTTTGCATAGAAACTGAAGCAAGTAACATCTCCAAAAGTGCCCACCATTTTTCCATTAAATTTTGTTGGGAAAGCATGGGCCGCATCTTCTAATATTTTAATATCATTGTTTTTACATATTTCTACAATTTGGTCCATCTGAGCAGATTGCCCTCCATAATGTACCACTATCAAGTATTTTACATCAGGATATTGGGCAATTGCATTTTTTAAAATTTGTGGGGTAATTAAATTAGTGCCATATTCTATATCTAGCACTACTGGATCGGCATTCATATACCTAATCACTTCTGCTGAAGCAGTAAATGTCATGCTTTGTACAAATACTTTATCTCCTGACTTAACACCTAAAGCATCTATTCCTAAATGCAAGGCAGAAGTACAAGAATTTACCGCACATGCATATTTAGCACCTACATATTCAGCAAATTTTTTCTCAAATTCAAGAGTTTTTCCAGCAGTCGTAAGCCATCCGGAGTCTAAAACTTCTTTCAAATAATTACGCTCGGCAAGCCCGATTTCAACTTTAGAAAATGGAATTTTTTTCATTAAATTTATTTAAAAAGCACATGTCCAAATGTTCTTAGAATAATTTTGATATCTCCAAAAAAACTTTGGCTATGAACATATTGTATATAAAATGATAACTTCTGAGGTAAAATTTGATTTTTATAGGTTTCAGTAGGGTTTACCGAATTTCTTAATATCTCCTCTTCATTTCTAAAAGCAATGGATGCTTCATCAGTAATTCCAGGTTTTACTCTATGCACTATTTCCCATTTATCTGGATAAACTTCTGTCCATTTTTTTACTTCAGGTCTTGGTCCTACTAAAGACATGTCTCCATTTAATACATTTAGTAATTGTGGTAATTCGTCAATTTTTGTTTTTCTTAAAAATTTACCCAATTGGGTAATTCTAGAAGAGTCACCTGCATCAAAACTTCCTTTTGCCTTTCCTTCTTCAACCTTCATGGTTCTAAACTTAATTAACTTGAATATTCTACCATTTTTCCCAACTCTTTCCTGTATAAAAAATATTGGGCCAGGCATTGTAAATCTAATAAAAATAGAAACGATACACAGGGGTAAAAATATAAGAAATAAAGCAGTTAAAGAACAAACAAAATCAAAAATTCGTTTCATATGACTAGTCTATAATCGCAATTAACTTGTACATTTCTCTTTTTGGATATGCTATAAAATCGTAAAGTGTTGTATACCCACACTTTTTATAAAACGCTAAAACAGCTTCATTGTTTAATTTATCTGTGGTTAGTGCCACTTTAACTCCTCCTCGTTTTTTGACTTCTAGATGAAAAACCATTAATAATTCTTTCCCTACTCCACCACCCTTATAGTCTGGATTAACACAAATCGAGAGTAACTCTGCATATTCACCCGTATCATTTGTATTCTCTTTCTTTTCTAAATTCATCACTAAACGAATCAATATTCGAGGATTTTTTAAAATTGAAAATGTTAATGAGGCAATGAAACTAATTATATTGTTTAGAAAAATAGTCTTATGATAGCCTTTTGCCCAAATACTACCGGTTGCAAAACCAACTAAATTACCCATATTGTCTTCTGCACAAAAAGCAATGGTGTGTTGATTTTTTAAACAAGCCCGATAGTATGTTTTAAGAAAATTCATTCCTAAACTAGTAAGAAAAAAATCTTTAAACGCTTTTGTATGAATTAAACTCACTTTAATTACATCGGACTCTACCATCTTCCTAAATCTAAAGTCACTCATTCTGTTTAGTTCTGTTTTGGGTCTAAAATTTGACTGAATTGCTCAACCAAATAAGGATAATCATAGTGCTTCGATGCTTCTCTTGCATTCTTACAAAGCTTTTGGTATTCGTTTGAATCTAGACTGATGAAATATTCTATTGCATTGGCATATTCTTCAGCACTATGAAATTCTTTAGAAATGCCTAAATGATATTTTGTTATTGGGCAATACCCCATTCGAAGATTTGAACAAATAGGTTTTGCACTAGCCATATATTGGAAGGATTTGCTTTGACTACCTCCATACTGAAATATTTCATTAGGGAAATAATTCAAGATATTCAAGCTGCTTTTTGAAAGTATATAAGGAACATATTTAGGCTCAACCCATTTATCTTTAAATAGCACATTGTTCAATTGATTATCCTTACAATAATCAATTAGAGATTGTCGCTCACCACCATCTCCATAAATTAAGATTTTCACTTGTTGGTGGTGTTGCAAAATGGTGGCAGCTTCTACTAAGCGTTTTACATTGTTTGCATGCCTAATAGATCCTATATACACGACCCTAAAGAATCCTTCATTTTCTAAATCGGGGTCTTTAATTTTAAAGTTGGTTTTAAAATAATCAAAATCCGCTAAATCAACACCATTGTTAACATAAAACACTTTATCATCTAAAATAGAACCACCTTGACTTTTCAACCATTTTTTATTTCTAAGATAATCTATCCCACCCTCCATAGAAAAAACTAGTGCATCTGCTTTTTTGTAAATGAACTTTTCAGCATAATACAGTAGGCCAAGCATAGGATTTGATGACTTGATTAGTCCAAAAGTCACGAAAGACTCAGGCCACAAGTCAAGTACTTCTGCTATGTACTTCGCTTTCAACATTCTTGCAGTAAAGTAAGTAATGTTTCCAAAAGGAGGCAAACAAGTGTGAACAATAAAATCTGGCTTTGGAAATTTTTTACTAAAGAAATGCAGCTTTAAATGGAACTGAAATAAGCTAATAAATCTTTTCAAAGAATTAGACCGGTACTTCAGTGTTTTTAAAAGTATAAAGTCAATCCCATCATAGTTAGCAAATTTAAATTTACTAGTATCATCAATTAAATTAATCTCCTTATTATGCAAATTACTAGAGGAAACAACAATCGTATCGTACCCAAGTTTTTTTAAGTATTGGGCAAATTTAATTGTACGCAACCTACTTTCATGCTCAGGTGGCATAGCATAATAATTAACTAACCAAATTGTTTTTTTCATCGCACTCTTTAATTTACACTATCCAACCCGGGTTATTCTTTGTCTTGCAATTCTCACAAACCAATTCAACCTCCTCCACAATGAATCCGTATTAGGGTAGTCTGCAAATGTTTTATTTGGCGACTTTAAAATTTGTTCAAACTCTTGCTCTGACAATGCCAATTTTTTGATTACATAGTCTCTATCCTGCGTAAGCATTTCTTTAGGAGCAGGAGGCTTAGAAAGTTCTTCTAAAGCTTTTTCTCTGGTTAGTTGACCAGAACAAACCATTGCAGATAAATAAGACTTTCTCAAATCATACCCGAATTTTTCAGGAAGATAGTACGCATGAAAAAATCTAGTGAAAATAGATTCATAATGTTTCCCACCATAATCACGCCAACCCAATTCATCCATTAATAACTGCTTAGCTTCATCTTTTTTGTAAGGAATATAATTCAAGATAGGAACCCATCTAATCCCTCTCATTAATAAATAGTCAACATAATTAAATGTAGTTAAACTTGGGTATGTCTTCATTTTAACTTTTCCAAATTTGTTATGGATAGCTTTGATTAATCTAGAGTCTTTTGAGCCATATAACCAAGATTCAGGCATAATCGATTCTGTAACCACGTTATTTCCCGCGATGATATACGGGATTTTCATCTTACCGGCAGTTTTAATTAAAATTGCCCAAATAGCATGATCAGTTGGAATTTCAATATTTGATATAGAAGATTTTAAAAACGAAGTTTGAATATCTTTAAATTCTCTCCAATCCAAAACATAAGTAGTTAAATCAATGTCTAATCGCTTTACAATTTGCTCAACGTTCGCAACAGCTAATTCAGTATTCCATCCATTATCTAAGTGAATGGCTAATGCTCGTAAACCAAATTTTTTAACTAAGTACGCTACATAAGAACTATCCACCCCCCCACTTAATCCTATCAAACAGTCATAATCACTATTTTTCCCTTTTTCTTTGATTTGATTAATTAAAGCTTCTAATTTTTGCTTCCCTTCTTCGTCTTGGTACAAATCTTTTGTTCTTACCTCTTCATAATGTTTACAAAAATTACAAACTCCTTGTTCGTCAAAAATAATTTCACTTGCTGTAGAATCCATTACACATCTTGAACAAACTTTTATTGTATTTTGCATAGTTTTTTTTTAAAAATTTATCATTACTAAATACCGTTTAATGCCTCATCTAATTCGCGACTCTTCACATAACTGATTAGTACAGCTCTATGAATTCCTTGATAAACAAACATTGAACCTGCAGCAACTGCAGATGCGCCTGATTGCATAGCTTTTACAAAATCTTGAATACTTCCTGCTCCGCCAGATGCAATTACAGGTACAGTTACTTCTTTGGCTAATTTTTCAAATAAATGCAAGTCGTATCCTGTCATTGTACCATCTTTATCAATAGAATTTAGTATAATTTCTCCAGCACCCAAATCTTCCATTCTTTTAATGATGTCAACACATTTCCCCTTCATCTTTTCAGAACCAGACCGGGTATAAAACTTGTACTCTCCCCATATATCTTTTTTATAGTCTAAGCAAACAACAATACTTTGACTACCATAAATACTTGAAGCTTCAGTAATTAATTTTTCGTTCGAGAAAGCAGCAGAGTTTAAAATCACTTTTTCAATTCCAACTTTAAAGAGTTTTTCAATCTGCTCTATTTGATTAATACCACCGCCATATCCTATTGGCATAAAAGCTTCAGAAACTATTTCCTCAATTTCACTATAGCTAGGTTCTTTTCCTTCTTTAGTTGCAGCGATATCTAACAAAACCAATTCATCAACTTCTTTCACATTAAAAATCCTAACTGCATTAATGGGATCACCTACATATTTAGGATTCTTGAATTTTATAGTCTTAACAAGACCACCATCTTGCAATAACAAAGTAGGTATGATACGAGTAAAATGCATCTAAAAATTTTCAATAAAGTTTCTAAATAAAGTGCTTCCGTATTTATGACTTTTTTCAGGATGGAATTGAACCCCTACTATATTATTTTTTTCAAATGAAGAAACAAATGAGTGGCCATACCATGACTTTGTAAGCACATCAGAGTCATTCTTACAAGTAACAAAATAAGAATGCACAAAGTAGAATCTAGAGTCTGTTGTTAGACCGTTTGTAATGAGTGAATTAGGTTTAGCTAAATCCACTTTATTCCATCCCATATGAGGAACTTTTAGGTTTTGTGATTTGTCAAAATTGAATTTCTTCACTTCTGCATCAACAAAACCCAACCCTTCAACAACCCCTTCCTCACTGGAATTACACATTAATTGCATACCCAGACAAATACCCATAATTGGGGTCTTTTGATCGTTTGCTTTAAAGCGAATTAGATCTAAAAGATGCAACTGATGAATATTTTGCATAGCCCTATCAAAATGGCCCACACCAGGTAGAATCAATTTATCTGCCTTCTCAATAACTGATTTTTCTGCAGAAATTACTGCACTAGCACCTAGGTATTTTAGCATATTTGCAATTGAGCCAATATTACCCATACCATAATCAATTACGACAATATTTTTATTTTTGCTTTGCATTCGTTTATCCTTTCCAATTGTTTACTGCATCAATCACTCGTAAAGCTTCATCTAGTTCAATTACAGGGCTAATTGGCAAACTTAGTTCTTGATGGTGTATTTTTTCAGCAACAGGGAAATTTAAATAATGATATTCTTGATAACAAACCTGTTTATGTGGGGGGATTGGGTAATGTATCAAGGTTTGAATTTGAAAATCGCCAAGGTATTTTTGTAACCCATCTCTATTTAGTGTTAAAATTGGAAATAAATGAAATACATGGGCATCCCAGTCTACTATTTCAGGTAACTGTACTAATGGATTACTAATTTGAGAATAATAAAGTTTTGCAATCCTTCTTCTATGATTCGTGTCGGAATCTAAATATTTTAATTTAACCCCTAAAACAGCAGCTTGAATTTCGTCTAATCTACTATTTAGTCCCTTATACGCACTTACATATTTTTCTTTAGAACCATAATTGGCAAGTGCTCTAATAACTTCAGCTAAATGATTATCATTAGTCGTAACTGCCCCTGCATCACCAAAAGCTCCGAGGTTTTTACCTGGATAAAAACTATGGCCAGCAGCATCCCCTATTGAACCAGTTAAGAGTTGTCCATTAAATTTACAACCATGAGCTTGTGCATTGTCTTCAATTAATTTCAAATTGTTTTTTTTACATAAATCACCAATTTGATTAGAATAAGTACATTGCCCATATAAATGGACAATCATAATGGCTTTCGTTTTGGACGTTATTGCAGCTTCGATCAAATTCTCATCGATTTGAAAATTAGATTCTTTAGAATCAACCATTACAGGAACAAGACCATTATCTGTAATTGCCATTGTAGAAGCAATAAATGTATTAGCGGGTAAAATTATTTCATCTCCAGGACTCATCACGCCAAGTTCAATATAAGCCCTCAATATTAATCTTAATGCATCTAGGCCATTGGCTACTCCAATTGCATGGCTTGTACCTATATATTTCGCATAATTCTCCTCAAACAATTTATTCTCATTGCCTTGTAAATACCAACCAGAATCTATCACCCTAAGTACAGCTTCATGAATTTCCGATTGGTACTTTTGAGTGATTTTTTTGAGGTCTAAAAATTTAATCATATTTCTAATTTTCTAATAAATTTTGCTGGACTTCCATACCATAATTCATTGTCGGGGATGTCTTTAGTAACTAAGCTTCCAGCTCCTACCATTGCATTTTCTCCAATTGTTACTCCACCTAAAATAATTGAAGCAGCACCAATTGAAGCATTTCTTTTTACTAAAGTTCGCTGTAAGGTATATGGCATTTTAGCTCTAGGATATTTGTCATTTGTAAAAGTGACGTTTGGTCCAATTTGAACATTATCTTCAATAGTTATTCCATCCCAGAGATAAACCCCATTTTTAACAGTAACATTATCGCCAATTATTACATCATTTTCGATAAAACATTGGGAACAAATATTACACCCTTTTCCAATTTTTGCTTTTTTAAGAATAACAACATATTGCCAAATATTGGTAGTTTCGTGAATATTCTCATTTAGGCAATCTGCTAGTTGGTGTATCATTTTTTGTAATTTAAATATTCTTGATAATCCCTTATATAATCAGCCTCTTCATATTTATGTGAAGCCAATACTAAGCATACAGAACCAGAAGAAAAATCATCTAGTACTCTCCAAATACCAGGTACAACTAATAAGCCCTGATAAGGCCTATTTAGAGTAAATGTTCTAGTCACATTGCCATCATTCAAATTCACATTAAAACTTCCACTAACAGCAACGATCAATTGTTCTAATGCTTTATGAGCATGACCACCGCGTGCTTCTCCTCCGGGTACATCATATAGATAATATGCCCTTTTAACATCAAAAGGAATTGTAATACCGTTTTCAATAACGCTAATATTTCCTTTTTGATGGTGATGCTTATCTATCTCAATCACAGAACACTGATATACTTTTGTTTCTCTCATTTTTTTGAGTTTTTAAATTCTTCAAAATCATAGATATAATCATTCTTATCAAAAAAAGTTGAGGCTAAAACTAATCCAAGTGAATTTGTAGAAAAATTATCCATTTGTCTCCAAACCCCCTGTGGCACATATAATCCATAATATGAACGATTTAAAGAAATAACTTCTTTATTAATTCCATCGTGTAAAATCACATCAAAACTACCTGATAGTGCAACTATAAATTCTTGGTTTAACTTGTACACGTGTCCTCCTCTTGTTTCACCACCTGGAACATCGTAAATCCAGTAAGATCTGTTTATTTTAAATGGTATATGGTTAAATTCTTCTACAAAAGATAGATTGCCTCTTTCATCTAATATTTTAGGGAGTTGTATTATTTTTATAGATGCGATTGACATTTTTTTGATTTTTGAAAATAAATATAATTTAAAAGGAAGATATAAGGAAGGTCAACAGAATAATATGATTAACTTATTGTAGATGAGCTTGAATTTAATATCTCACATAAAAATAAAATAAAAATAAAAGACAATTGCTGAGAATGAACCTAAACAATTGTCTTTCAAAATATTCGAATTATATAATACAGCAATGTGTTATACTAATTACCATTCTTAAAATAATCTTGCCAAAATTCAATCATTTCATTCATTAATGTTTCAAATGTATACTCTGGTTTCCAATTTAACTCTTTTCTAATTCTTGAGGAATCGCCTCGCAAATATGGAAGTTCCTCTGGACGCAAGAATTTGGCGTTTTGCACAACAAAATCTTCGTAGTTCAATCCCAAACGACTGAAAACATATTTACACATATCTCGAACAGATCTTGTTTCACCTGTTGCAACAACCCAATCACCTGGAGTTGGATTTTGTAATATTAAATTCATTGCTTTAACATAATCTTTTGAATGTCCCCAATCCCTAAATGAGTCCATATTTCCCAATTCAAGTTGCTTTCGCAATCCAAGTGAAATTTCAACAGCTGCTTTTACAACTTTGTTTGTTACAAAGTTAGATCCTCTTCTAGGAGATTCATGATTAAACAAAATACCATTACAAATGTGTAAGCCAAATGCATTCCTATAATATCTCGTAATGTTAAAACCGAATACTTTGCTACATCCGTAAGGAGACACAGGAGTCATCTTCGAAGTTTCTCTTTGATAACCGTCTTCATCAACTGAAGAACCAAACATCTCTGAACTACTTGCTTGATAAAATTTAGATTCTGGACAAACTCGTTTATATGCCTCAAGTAAATTTAAAACCCCATTTGCATTTGTTTGAACAGTAAATTGTGGTATATCTGAACTAATTCTAACATGAGATTGAGCACCCAAATTATAAATTTCATCTGGCTTAAATTTAATAAGAGCATGTTCCAATGAACTTTGGTCTAATAAATCACCATATTCGATTTCCAAATTATTTAAGTGACTTATTCTATCTCTTTGATGTTCTACAGTAGAATTTCTGCGAATAATTCCTGTTACTCTATACCCTTTTTCAAGAAGTAATTCAGATAGATAACTACCATCTTGACCTGCAATACCTGTAATAAAAGCTGTTTTCATTTGATTTTTATATTTGTAATTATTTGTTGATATTAAGGAAAGTGCTTTTTGTTAAAGATTCAATAAAATTTAATATCTCACCAGCTAATTTATTAGGGTCCAGATAATCGAGATTAGGGTTCTTCTCTAAGTGTGCAATCATTTTTGTGTCAATTCGTGAAGGGTTTATTAATCCAAAAATAATTTTTGAATTTTCAAAATAACTTGAAACACCTTCAAAAAGATTAAACAAAGCAGCTTTTGATGAAGCATACAGTATGTAATCTTTTTTCCCCTTCTGGTATGAACTTGACCCTATAAAGATAACCTTTGTGGTAGTAATTTTTGTAGGATTTGATATGAAATAATTAGCTATCAACCAATTTGACCTTACATTGATGTTGAAAATTTTATTGAAATCTTCTCTATTGTGTCCTAAAACACCAGCACAGTTAATAATGATTTCAGGTTTGTTTTCATCTATTACCTTTGAAATTTTTTCACTTGAATCTTCAGAATTGAAATTAATTTCACTACTTGATATTGGAATAACAATACAGTCCTTATCATTAAATTTCTTTGTTAAACAAGAGCCTAATCCACCTGTAGCACCAAAGATTAAAATCTTTTTCATTAAGCTGGTATAATTGAATCGACTCTAAAGGTATCAGATTCATAATCTTTACCACCTCTTTTTCCTTCAGAGAAAACTACAAATTCATTTCCTTCTTCAGTAATTTTTAATGCATGGATTTCAAATGGTGGTGTAGAGATTAGATCACCAACTACAGCAAGATGCATTTTTGCAGGCTCATCACTATTCAAATCCTTATACCAATACTCCAAAGACCCTTTTGTAATCAACATATGTTGGGTAGTTTCTTTATGATAATGGTTACCTCTGATTGCATTGGGATTAGATGAAATAATTGCTACGTGATTAATATTATGCTCATAGAATACATCCGCAATGATACCGCGATCATCGGTAAATACTTCCAAAGGTGCATTATTTGACTTTAGTAAATTAATTGTTTTCATTGTAAATTTTTATGAATTCGATATTTGGGTTTATTTTTTTTAGGGCTTCTTTTAAGTCATTAGATATATTCCATGATAAAATTAAGGCAAAAACTCTAGTGTAGTTTGCAAAAATCATATCATCAACGATTGGAATACGAGTTAATGGTGTATATTTTCCCTGTTTATGAATTGAGCTATCCGTAATAAAAGATAGAACAGACTTATCTAGGCAATAATAATTTAAAAATGTATTAGCTTTTGCAGCTGCACCTACTCCAATAATTGGAACATCTGGATTTTCAACTTTTAAGGAATAAAGCTTGCTCAAAAAAGCATCTCTTTTGCTTTGTAATCTTTTTTGCCAATTAACGTATGTATTCAACTCAAACAATCCTAACTTTTCTTCATTTTTTATTGAATCTAAAATTTTGTCGTTAGAATAACCAGGCTGGCTTATTCTTGCAAAAACTCTAATAGAACCACCATGGTAATCAACAATCTGAAAATCAATCATATCCATTCCAGATTTCTTCAATAAATTAAATGAAGATTTTACAGTAAAATAACTAACATGCTCATGATAAACTTGATCAAATTTATCTGATTCATAAGTGCTTCCCCAATAAGGCAACTCAAAGACAAAAATTCCATCCTCACTCAATAAATTTTTGACCCCTTTTGCAAAATCGAGAGGGGAATTTGAATGGTTAAAAACATTATTCGCAATAACTAATTTAGCTTTATTATGATTTTTAATTATATCTTGGCTACATTGAAAATCAAATAGTTTATGATACACAATAAGACCTCTTTCCTTTGCTAATTCACACATCTCTTTTGAAGAATCAACTGCTATAACACTATTATTTTCTTTTAGAAATAAATGAGATAAATAGCCATCATTCGCTCCAATTTCGACAACTGTAGAATTTGAGATATTAAAGTTTTCAACTAATGAATCATGATAAGCATTCCAATGCTTTCTTGCAAAATTTGAATTAGATGAAGTATAAGAATATGCATATAGATTATACCGATCGTATGCATTTGTTAAATATCCTAATTGAATTTGTCCTGAATTAGGATTCAAATAACATTCTAGAGGGAATACCGGTTCAGATAAATTTAGATGTTTTTCCGATAAAAAAGTATCGGCATAGGGATGCATTCCAAAATCAAGAATCTTGTTCATTTTCTCCCCAGTAATCAAACATTTATCATTAAATGTTGTACTTGTCTGTGTCAAATCCATAGTAAGGTCCGTTTTTAAATTCGTAAAAAAATGTATTGTTCTCAAGCACTCTTAAGGAATGCCCTCCGTTAAAAAAAACCATGCAACTTCCCGCATTCAATTCTATCTCATCAAGTAAAGTGTCATCTACATCATACAAAGTTGCAAGTACTTTACCTTCAATGATTATCCAGGATTCTTGTGTGCCAATTGTTGATCTTTCTACAGGTAAATGTTTATGAGGTGCTACAAAAACATTACCCTTTAGTTTTCTGGCACAACCCTGAAGAATTTCTTTTTCAGGGCTTAAGTCTGTTCTATATTCTGATATATCATCTTTATATATGTAAGTACAAATTAACACCCCGCTGACTTTTGAAAATATAGATTTCATAAAAATTGTTTATCTCTTATATATTTCAATTAATATTAAATTTATGTTTTGGAAAATATAACCTTCGTTTTATACTAGTGGGAGCAAAAAAAAGAAATGAAGTTATGATATACTCTCTTAGCTTTTCAATAAAAAGCTCTTTTTTACTCATTTCAAGTCGATTAATTTTTATTTCTGGGAAATAGGTTTTTAAAACTCTGTATTCTTTTGGAACTAGTTTGCCTTTAATAACTAAATTCATTACCTTATAATTTTTGTAAGAACCAAAAAAATTATCATACTGAAAACCTCTTACTACTCCATTTTTTTCAAACTCCCAAGCATTTTCATTTTCGGCTAAAATTGAGTTCAATATGTCAATTTTCCACAATGTGAAACCTATTGACTGCCTATAGGGTATATGGTTCTCCAGGGCTCCATAAAATTCATTAACGGGATATAATTTAGAAGGGAGCTTGAAAAGTGATAAAAAATTACCCCTACTTTTAACAAACTCATCAAACATACTTACAATGTAATTGTTATCAATTTTCTCATTAAAATAGTAATCCTCAACCATTGTAAAAACATATTCGTAATTGCTTTCTAAATGGTTTAAAGCTAATTTTAAACCATGACTCCATGATTTATCAGCACCAATTTTAATATTTTGAAATCCATCTTCTGTACAATTTTTAAAATTTGAAACAATGAACTTATCGAATCTACAATCTGCCCAAAATTTTTCAAACATATTTGCACAAGTTTGCCATAAATCAGAATATTTATCACATGAAATGATTAAGATGGCAATTTTATTTTTTGAACTATCCATTAGAAAGTAATTAATAAATATAAACTTAAATGTATTTATTGAAAATTTTTACATATAAACTTTCTTGAGTTGCCCAATTATATTCATTAATTATAGCATTCCTTCCATTTTGACCCATTTGAAAAGCTTGTTCTTTAAATTCAATTAAATATCGAATTGCATTCTCTAATTGCACTTGATTATTAGGTTCTACACAAATTCCACATTTGTACTTGTCAACAACCATTTTCCATAATTCAAAATCAGTACAAATTACTGGTAGACCCGCTTCCATATATTCAAATATCTTGTTTGTACCAAAGGACCCGAGTTTATATCCTAAATTTAATTTATAATCATAAATTACTAGACCTAAAACTGAGTTATTATAAAAATTTTGTAAATTCTTCCATGGAATACGTCCAAAAAACTTAACACGCTTAAAAGATTCAATTTTAGATAATTTTTCAAGATGGTTTGATTCAATATAACCTGCAATAAAATATTTGACATCTTGTATGTTATTCATAGCAGAAAGTATAACTTCTTGATTACTATAAGAATATACAGTTCCTGAATAACACATAACTTGATCTAAATTTTTATAATTATTAAAATCACCTTTATAACTGTTATTAATCAAAGGGAAATTTGCAATAACTGTAACATTACCTGAGATTTTCCTGAATTGGTCAATGACATGAGAGTGAGGAGATATTATTTCATTGTAATTTCTCAATATTGAGTTCATATAAAACTCTATAAAAACAGAAAGCGGTTTACGAAATAACAATGGAATCCATTCTTTTTCCATAATATGGCGCGGTAAATCTTCATGTGCATCATAAATAACAATTTTTCCTTTTTTCTTGAGTTTTAAACCAAGTGATAATAATTCAGGAGAGTGTAATTGATAAATATCAGCGTTTAAAGCAATTGCTTTTTTAAAAAATTGATACTTAGCAAAAAGAAGCACTTTAATCCTACTTTTCCAAAACCTGCCAGTATTATATATTTTTATATTTTCAATTACTTCATCAGACTCGTTATCGTTTGTAAGAATTAAAACATTAAAGCCAAAATTTGAAAGAGATTTACATTGTCTTTGAAAAATCCTAGCATCAATTCTATGGTAACCACTTATTATATGACAAACTGTTTTCAAAATAAGATATTAAATAAATAATTACGATTTTCTGGGTACTATATATAAAATAAAAATAAGTGGCAAAATTCCGGCAGAAATTAAACCTGTTGTAAACGGCAAATTTAATAAAATAAATGTTATTGTTATAATTATAATAAATAATATTTCACTTCCTAGTTTACTTGATGCACCTTCCAACAATTTTAATATAATTGAAAGAATAAAAGGAAAAAAAAGAACCCCAATAATACCAAAATTAAAATATGCATCCGAAAATAATCCATTATTTGCCCTTGCTGCAATTTCACCGATATCCTCTTCTCCCATTAAAAAACCAATATTTATTTTATACGGAGAATCAAATGCCCATTTTAAGGCCGACTGCCTAAAATAATCGAGTTCATTTACAGAAAAAAAATTGTAATAAACAAAGTGCAACTTTGCTGGAATAAAAAACACCCTATAAAGTGAGAACAATGATAAAAACCAAGTACCAATAAAAGTATATTCTAATATACAAGTTATAATTAAAGCTAAAAAAAACCATAAGTATGTACGAACTGGTTTAAGATTTTTTATAAAAAAATAACTCAGCATTGAAAAGAAAAAAAGAAACAATACTTGTTTTGTACCAGAAATACCAAAATTTATAAAAATTGCTAAAGAAACAATCGAAGCAATTATAAATCTTCTATTTACTAAATAATAAACTAATAATATTGGCAAAATATTATCCGCAAATGTACTTAAGTAACCCAAAACAAAACTTATTTGAAATTCTCTTGCCTCCTCACGTAAATCATAGACTGTCATTAAGTTAATATGAAATCTAAGTCCGGTGTGCTTATAAGATATTAGAACAATAGTTGATATTAAGATAAAAGTAACTAAATCAACTAAAAATGAAGACTTACGAGTTTTAATAGATGAAATATGAATTACAGGTAATTGAATTATACAAAACAAAAAAATCGTCCAATATAAATACATTAAAACTAGATAATTCGTTGGATAAGTTTTATTAAAACAAATTAAAGTAGTAGTTGGCACAAGGGAAATTAAAACAAGTATAGATGCAATAATAGATGATAAAGTAATTTTTTTAAAACATTTAATTATTAATGGAAAAAGTGATAAGTAAAAAAACCAAGATACAAAAATTGATTGCATATTTCCATTGAGCAAATAATTTTGATAATCAAATAAGACAGCAATAATATTCTCATAAGAATAGTCAACTATTATTCTATATAAAATTAAGGCAATAATAATAGTTGAATTTTCAAGTAAGCTTTTTTTCATTGTTGTATCGCAACAAGTCATTCTGAAAATTTATTAAGTCTCTTTTTCAAAATGCTTGAATTACATGCTATTTCTTAATCAAAATCTATTTAATCAATTACCCCGCAAAAATCAAGAATGATTTTATTACTATCTAACTCTAACTTCTTAAATTCATCATGCGCTACTAAAAAAACAATAATATCTGCATTTTTACAAGCTTCGTCAAACTTAGTTAGTTTAAAAACTGGGTGTTCATTTATATTAGGTTCAACAATGTAATAAAATTCATCTTGTGAATCTTGCATGATACGTTGTGCTATATATTTAGCTGGTGATTCTCGTAAATCATCGATATTTGGCTTGAACGCTAAGCCCATAATAGCAATTTGGGGCTTTCGACCAAATTTTATTTGAAATTCTAATTTAGATGACTTTACCTTTTCAGCACACCAAAATGATTTATAATTATTAACTTCCCTTGCTGTAGCTATAATCTTTGACTCCATAGGATATTCAGCCACTAAAAAATAAGGATCAACTGCTATACAATGGCCGCCAACTCCACAACCTGGCTGAAGAATTTTAACACGAGGATGTTTATTTGCTAATCGTATGAGTTCCCAAACATTAATTTCAGCTTTGTCACAAATGATAGATAATTCATTTGCAAATGCTATTTGAACATCTCGGGATGAATTCTCAACTAACTTACACATTTCTGCTGTCCTAGCATTGGTAAGATGTAGTTCTCCTTTGACAAATTGCCTATAAAAGGATGCTGCTTTACTTGTTGATAGATTATCAACCCCCCCAATCACTCTATCATTATGTACTAGTTCATGCATAACATTCCCAGGCAAAACTCTTTCAGGACAGTAAGCAATAAAAATTGAATTTACCAATTCTGGTCGTGCAGAAAATATTAATTTTTGAATTCGCTCAGTTGTACCTACTGGTGAAGTTGATTCAATAATAAACAAATCACCTTTTTTTAATAAAGGAATAATTGCCTCAGTTGCTGCAACAACAAATGAGATATCAGGCTCATTCTTATCTTTAAATGGTGTAGGAACTACAATCAAATAAATATCGGCTTCTACGGGCTTAATATCAGCAACTAAGAACCCACTCTTTACAGCATTTTCTACTGCAGATTCAAGTGATGGCTCAACAATGTGAATTAAACCCGCATTAATTGTATCAACAACTTTTTTATTAATATCAACACCATGTACAAAAATTTGATTATTTGCAATCAGTGCTGAAGTTGGTAACCCTATGTAACCAAGCCCCATTGTAACAACTTTCTGTTTATTCATAATTTAATTTTTTTAAAAAATCAACAATTTTTTTAGAAGCAAAACCATCACCGTATGGATTGTAATTATTCTCACTTTGCTCGAACTTAATTGCTAATATCCGATTACATTCCTCTACAATTTTAGCCTCGTTTGTTCCAACAAGTAACACCTTCCCTGATTCAAGAGCTTCAGGACGTTCCGTTGTATCACGCATAACTAAAACATGTTTTCCCAAACTTGGGGCCTCTTCCTGGACTCCACCACTATCTGTAATTATAAGTTTTGAAATTTTCATTAACCATACAAATGTGGGATAAGATAAAGGATGAACTAAATAAACATTTTTCAGTTCGCTTAAAAATTTTAAAACAGGATCTTTTACATTTGGATTAAGATGAACAGGATAAATTATTTCTACATCATCATTTTGAATTGCAATCTTTTTAATAGCATTACATATTCGAATAAATCCTTCACCATGATTTTCTCTACGGTGCCCAGTTACCAATATGATTTTTTTTGTAAGGTTTAATTTCCCTTTTATAAAATTTATTTCATCGCTCTCATAATTTTCAACTTTTTTACTACTATACAAAAGAGCATCAATGACAGTATTCCCAGTAACTAATATTGCATCATCGGAAATATTTTCATTTAATAAATTTGTTTTCGATAAAATAGTTGGTGCAAAGTGAAAGTCAGCAATTCTACCAGTAATTTGTCGATTAATTTCTTCAGGAAATGGAGACCATTTATTATGGGTACGAAGTCCCGCTTCGACATGACATACTTTTGATCTATTATAAAAAGACGCTAAAGCAGCTGCACTAGATGTTGAAGTGTCACCGTGTACAAAAACAAAATCAGGCTTGAAATCATACAAAACTTCTTTGAGCCCTAAAAGTATATCAGATGTTAATGTATATAAATCTTGATTTTGCTTCATTAAGTTCAAATCATAGTCAGGACTTATTTCAAAAAAATCTAATACTTGGTCTAACATTTCTCTATGTTGAGCAGTTACGCAAACTTTTGTATCAAAAAAAGAGTCGTTTTTTTTGAACTCAATTATTAAAGGTGCCATCTTAATGGCTTCAGGCCTAGTTCCAAAAACTAATAGAATTTTTTTTCTCATGTATTTTAGCAGTTAATTAGAATAAATAATTTAGATGAAATAATTAATTACAACCTACATCTTTACAAATTTTTTATCAATAGCAAAATAATATGATAAATACCCGTATAATATATATGATATTGACCTTGCTATCATAAATAGAATAATTGTTATCGTAATATCATTGTATATGTGAATTCCTATTATAAATGATGAAGCTGACATAAAAATTGTAAATAGTTGCCAAACTAGAGAGATTTTAATTTTATTTGCGATGATTAAGACTCCTCCAAGTGACATACTGATAAAATTAGTGATAAACATAGGTACTAATATCTGAGCATAAACACCAGTTTTTTGCCACTGATTTCCCAATACAAAAAGGAAACTAGATGGCAGAATAAAGAAAAGAATAGAAAAGAAAATTAAAGAAAATAGTGTTATTGGCTTTAAAAGTCTTAAGTATGTAGGCCTGCAACTTCCAGTTTGAATAAACTCATTGTTTGCTTTTTGTCTAAAAACATCTTTTATTGCAGAACTTATAACAGTTACTGGCACTGTCAAAAAAGTCATTGCCATTGATAAATAACCTAATTCTTTATTATCAAAATATATACTTACGAAAAAAATATGAATTGATCCTCCAATATTATTTAATATTTGATCTGTCATCAAGTATTTAGGGAAATTATTATACTTCTTTGCTAAACTTTTAAATTTTCTAAACTTAATTTTTGAAAAATAAAAATTGTCACTTTTGAATGCTCTATAAACACAACTAACTGCAGAAACTAATTTTCCTACTAAATCACCCCATACAAGTCCACTACTCAAAAAATGAGACAACCCAAATATTGTTTTCCCAACTGAAACTGTTGAAGTATTTATTATTTTATTTATTGAGAGTGTATAAAAATATTTGTTAGTTACACACCATTCATTAAAGCAATTATAAATAACCATTGCAAAAGAAGCAAAAGGGGCAACGAATAATACCCCTTCAACTCCAGGTTCTTTTAAAACTATTGAAATTTCATTTGCAAAAAAAAATATAACTAATAAAAAAAATGTTAAGACAAACAAACTTCGAAGAATAATTAATCCAATAATATTTGCTGCTTCGATTTTCGATTTAGATATAAGTATAGCACCTTCGTACATACCGCTAGCAAAAATAGTAAGAATTGGAGTAATGGCTGAAATTGTTGCAAGAACTCCGAATTCACTTGGTGTATAAATTCTCCCAAGAATTGGATAAAAAATGAATGGAAGTATTTGAGCAATTGAAGTCCCCAAAGTTAGTGTGAATGAGTTTTTTACAAACTCACTTGACTTGTACTTGTTAATTAAGTCATTTAACATTTATTAAGTATGTGATTGAAAGAATTCAACAATAAATTATTCGGTTTTTGAAAATTTATTTTTAACAAATAAAAAAAACAAAAATGAAAATACTCCTATAATAGAAAATAAAAGTGCAGAGTATTTTTTTGATTCTTGTTTGACTTTTAGCGGTAGTAGTGGAAAATCAATTATTTGTATGACTGGTGTTTCTTGACTTAATGTAAATTTTGCAACTTCAAGATTTTGAACTACTGAAGAAAAAATTGTAGCAAGCATAGTTTTATCCCGAGTTGTGGACTCGAATGCAACAGTGGTTGCGGTTTTATATAACGGATTGACGTCCATTGTACTATTGGAAGTTTGTAATAATGCACTAGTAAAAGTTTTTTTACTTAAAATAGCAGAAATACTATCCGACCTAAATTGTAATTTCTCTACAGTTGCTTTTTGACGTTGAGTTTTCAAGTTGATGTATTTGGCAACAGCAACTTCGACAATACGTTCACAATAAATTTTTGCTAGCATCTCATCTTTCATGGTCGTATTTACTTCAACAAAACCAGATTTTTTATCTGTCTTAGAAACTGAAAACTGATTTGTTAAAATAGCTCCTATTATACGCTGCAACAAACTATCTTGTAGTCTTGAATAGACTACACTTTCCCTTAGTATTTGAAAACTAATTTTTCCAATACTTCTATTTTTTCTCCAACTCTTTTGTAAACCATATACCTCTGAATATTTGTCTGCTAAAGAATTACTAGATGAACTGTCAAATTTACTCAATAAAACTTCTCTTGCTAAAGATTCACTTTTAAAATACAACAATATATTATCGCCAGATAAGACACTACCACTATTTGATCCACCAACATCAACTCCAAATTGCCCTGCTAAAGATGCCAGCCCTCCTAATCCTGAGGAACTATTTTTTCCTTCTTCAACAACAAATGTGATTTTTGCAGTATAGTTTATATCCTGAAAGGATGCGTAAATAAATCCAAGTAGACCGAAAGAAAAACCAATAAAAATAATTTTTATCCATTGGGTTTTTACATAACTATACCCGATTTTTATCTGTTGAAATATCTCATCTAATGAAATTTCATTAGATGAGGGATCAAATGTTTTATTCATATTATTTTTTAAATGATGCAAAAATTAGCGATAATTGGTAGTAGACAATTTTAAAATAATAATCCCATTCAATTTTTTCTCTAACAAACGCTTTTTTGTTCCTAGTAACAATATAGATTAATGATTAAAGGACATCAATTATTTCGATGATTAAAACATGTTTAAAAAAAGCTCCGCCAATCTAAGCCACAATTAATTTAAATATTTGCATTTTGAAAAATTAGAATGTATTCAAAGTACAAAGGGACTTCAATTAATTATGAATATAGAATAATATAGAGCATATTTACTACGACTGGGGAGTATCGGTTAAAATATACTTATGAGTTTGCAAATATATGGGGCAGATTTTTAGCTCCCAAATAAATTCTCTTTGATTTATCTTAAAATAACGATTTCTGATTAAAAATCAATAATACTAGTACTTAATACGCTTAATTAAACCTAAATTAAGTGCTTACTAGGGGGTTACAAAATCTATTTGTGTTTGCCTTAAAAACAAATTCAATTTAATTTGATTATTAAGAACCGAATTTTAATTATAAATTGAATCTTAACCTTTAAAATTTACTTTATGAATTTTAAAGCCAAAATAAATGAAAAGCCCCTCATAGAAATGAAGGGCCGTGTGTTTATTGTATATGTAAATTAAAAACTATTTCAACCCAAACGCCTTTTTCACTTTAGACACGTAGTCTAATTTCTCCCAGGTAAACAATTCCACTTTTATTTTCTTCTCTTTACCGTCTGGGGTTTTGAAGGTTTTGGTAACTGTTTCAGACTTGCGACCCATATGACCATAGGCTGCAGTTTCACTGTAGATAGGGTTTCTGAGCTTTAA
>CAZTDV010000024.1:0-50786 GCA_964612195.1 uncultured Sediminibacterium sp. | reverse complement strand
CCTCGATCTTTATTGATCGAGGTTTTTTTTTGCCCGTAACTCAAATGACTTAATCTCTCGGAACACTAATTTAATAGGCTTCATTAAACTTTGATTAATCTAAATGACTTAACTTGCCGATGGTTTTATGACTAAACCGAAATCCAATATAATATTTCAAATTCTATCATTAGGTAATCAGGACAATACTCCTTTTAGAGTAGCGTACAAGAACTATATGTTCAACCTGTTCCTTCTGTTGGCAACTCCTTTTGCCTTTTTGGTAATGTGCATTAACTTTTATATTGGTGAATACACATTAGCTTTTTTTAATGTTGCACATCTTTCTATTTTTATTGTTGGATATTATATATCCTATTCTCAAAAGTATCTTGATTATAGACCACTGTTATTATTTTTAGGTGCACTTATTGCTTCTTATACGGCTTATGTTTATAAGAACGGAAATGAATATCGTTTTTTGATTATGATAGTAGCTGCAGTGGTACTTTGCGAAAAAAATTGGCAATATATATTATTTGTAATTTTAGTTTCACTCAGTTTTGTTGCTATCAGATTAGATGAATTGCCATTGAACAGCATGAGTGCAGTAAATATTATTGAAAAAACAGTCAAATTATTATTTCCGCTTTCATTCTTTTCTATCTGTCTTTATTATTTCAAGGAAATTTATTTTAAGAATCAATATAAGCTTGAAACAGCATATGCTGAGTTAACTAAAAATAAAGAAGAAAGAGATAGGATTTTAAATGTGGTTGCCCATGATTTAAGAAGTCCTTTAAGTGGAATTTCTGGAATTAGTAAAATGATGTTGGCCGATGACAAAGTTGTTGAAGACAACAAAGAAATGTTTAGGTTAATTGAGCAAAGTGCAGAATCTACACTAAGATTGATTAGTGATTTAATGCATACCAATATAAATTCTGTAGAACAGTATCAGTTTCAAAGCATTGAACTAAATAAGTTAGTGCATCAAATTCTTCAATTACTAGTATTTACAGCAAAAGAGAAAAATATCATCATTGAAGCAAATATTACCAAACAAAAAATAGAATTAAAAGCCGACAAAGATAAAATTGATAGGGTAATATCAAATTTAGTAACCAATGCAATCAAGTTTAGTAAACCAGGTTCTATTGTTCATGTTTCATTACATGCCAATCATGATTTTGCAGAAATCATTGTAAAAGACAATGGAATTGGTATACCAGAATATTTACAAGGAAAGATTTTTGATTTGTTTACTACTGCAAAACGAAAAGGAACTGCAGGTGAGAAAAGTTACGGCTTAGGATTGGCTATATGTAAAAAAATTATAGATGTACATGAAGGTTTTATTCATGTAGAAAGTAAAGAAGGATTGGGCTCCTCTTTTATTGTAAAGCTTCCTCTTAAGGCCTAACCATTTCAATATGCTCTATTCCATCCTCTAAATACATTTCTCCTTCTTCAATAAATCCAAAGGAAGCATAAAATTGAATCAGATAACACTGAGCTCCAATTCTAATAGGGCCAGATCCAAATTGATGATGTATTTGTTGAATGGCTTCTACAATCAAAAGTTTACCAGCACCTGTTTTTCTATATTTAGGAGAACTTACTACTCGTCCAATACTCATTTCATTATAAGCTAAACCAGGAGGAAGTAACCTGCAATATGCAATCAATTCATTGTTATTCCAATACATTAAATGATTGCTTTTTTGGTCTTTATTATCTGCATCTTGAAAAACGCAATTTTGTTCAACAACAAAAACTTCGTTTCTAAGTTGAATAATTGCATACAATTCAGAAGGAGTAAGTGATTCAAATGATTTTGTAGAAAAATAAGTTGTTGCCGTATTCATAGAGTTCATTTAACTGATTTGCAAATAATCCCGCATCTTTGCAATGCTGTAAAAATAAGCATACCAGCGATAAACATGTCAAAAAGAGTTGCAATCATAGCTGCCGGCCCAGCAGGATTAACTGCAGCCTATTTGTTGGGTAAAGAAAAACAACAAGTAGTAGTGTTTGAAAAAGATGCTACTTATGTTGGTGGTATTTCTAGAACGGAGAGTTATAAAGGATATCATTTTGATATTGGCGGTCACCGGTTCTTTTCTAAATCTAAAGAAGTAGAAGATTTTTGGACTGAAATCTTAGGTGATGAAATGCTCGAAAGACCAAGAAGTTCTAGAATCTATTACAACAAGAAGTTCTTTTCATATCCTTTGGTTGCAATGGAAGCATTAAAAAAATTAGGTATTATTGAAAGTGCACTTTGTGTATTGAGTTATTTGAAAGCTAAAATATTCCCAGTTAAAAATCCAACCAATTTTGAAGATTGGGTAGTTAATCAATTTGGGCAAAGACTCTTTAATATTTTCTTTAGAACCTATACAGAAAAAGTATGGGGAATACCTTGTAAAGAAATTTCAGCAGATTGGGCAGCACAACGAATTAAAGGTCTTTCCTTGAGCAGTGCTATTTGGAATGCACTCTTTAAGCCCAAGCCTTCTAAAAAAGGAGATGTGATTAAAACATTGATTGATTCTTTTCGATATCCAAAGCAAGGACCGGGTTTAATGTGGGAGCGCTGTACGGAAAAATGTGTAGCAATGGGTGTTCAAGTTGAAATGAATTGTGGCGTTAAGGATATTGCAACAGCGGCTGGCAAGTGGACGGTACATACTAATGACGGTAGAACTTTTGCTGATTTTGATTATGTGCTTTCATCTGCTCCAATGCGTGAATTAATTCAGGCGGTTAGTCCTGCATTTCCAACTAAAGCATTTGAAGGTGCAGCCAATTTAGGATATAGAGATTTTTTAACCGTGGTTTTGATTTGTAAAGACGAAGATGCATTTAACGATAATTGGATTTATATTCATGATCCAAGTGTTAAAGTTGGGCGGATACAAAATTTTAAATCTTGGAGCCCTTATATGGTTCCAGATCCTGAAATGGCTTGTTATGGCTTAGAGTATTTTTGTTTTGAAGGAGATGGCTTATGGACCAGTAGCGATTTTGATTTGATTGAATTGGCAAAAAATGAAATTGCACAGATTGGATTAACTAAACCTAGTGCAGTGGTAGATGGATATGTAGTTAGACAACCCAAAGCATACCCTGTTTATGATCATATGTATAAAGAAAGAGTGAATGATGTTCGTGAAGCACTGAAACAATATCCTGGACTATATTTAGTAGGTAGAAATGGGATGCATAAGTACAATAACCAAGATCATAGCATGATGACTGCAATGCTGGCTGCTAAAAACATAGTAGCGGGCAAAGAAGTTTATGATTTATGGGATGTTAATGAGGATGCAGAATATCATGAAGGTGGGGAACGTGGTGCAGAAGTTGAAAAAGTTGCGGAGCGATTGGTTCCACAAAAATTGAATCCTTAATAATCATATTTCCCCTTCCAGCGCTCCTTTAAAAATTTCTTTATTTCATTTTCTCTAGGGTTGTTGCCAGGAATATAAAATGGGGTGTTTTTTAATTGGTCGGGCAAGTATTCTTGTTCAATGAAATTGTTTTCGCCTAAATGTGAATACTGGTAATTTTTACCATAGTCCATTTGCTTCATCATTTTCGTGGGTGCATTTCTCAAATGTAGAGGAACGGATAAATCACCATACTTTGAAACTGCCTGTTGGGCTTTAGCGATTGCTTCGTAAGCAGCATTACTTTTAGGAGATGAAGCTAAATAAGTAGCGCATTGAGAAAGAATTATTCTGCTTTCAGGATACCCAATTTTTGAAACAGCATCAAAAGTTCCATTGGCCAATAATAATGCATTAGGATTAGCATTACCAATGTCTTCACTTGCAAAAATGAGCATTCTTCTTGCAATAAATTTTACATCTTCACCCCCCTCAATCATTCTTGCCAACCAATAGACCGCACCATTTGGATCAGAACCCCTCATACTTTTAATAAATGCAGAAACAATATCATAATGTTGCTCACCACTTTTATCGTATAAAGCAATTTTTTGTTGCGCAACTTTTAATACAATTTCATCAGTAATTATATTAGCACCCGTTTGTGCAACAAGATCTAACAAGTTTAATAATTTTCTACCATCACCACCACTTAGGTTGATTAAAGCCTCCGTTTCGTTTAACTGAATATTTTTGTGTTGCAGCAGTTCATCTCTATTTATGGCGTCTTGCATCAATTGAATTAATTGCTGCTTTTCTAAAGCTTTTAAAACATATACTTGGCATCTGCTTAATAGTGCAGCATTCACTTCAAAAGAGGGATTTTCTGTTGTTGCTCCTATCAGTCTAATAATACCTTTTTCTACGGCACCTAATAAAGCATCTTGTTGGCTTTTATTGAATCGATGAATTTCATCAATAAATAATACAGCCCCATCCAGGTGTTTAGCTTGCTCTATTACTTCTCTTACTTCTTTAACCCCACTACTGATAGCAGAGAGCTGAAAATAAGGTACTTGAAGTGTTTGTGTAATCACATTAGCCAATGTGGTCTTACCCACACCTGGAGGCCCCCATAAGATCATAGATGGCACTACCCCTTTTTCTAAAGCTGTTCTTAAAATACTTCCATGGCCAGTAATATGTTCTTGACCCAATACCTCATCTAAATTGGTGGGGCGCATTCTTTCCGCAAGTGGTGTATGGGCATTATTGGACATTGATATACTTTAGTTTTTAAATTTAGTGATTCCTGCAAGAATAGTAGTGCCAAATCCTAGCAAAGCTATAATCCCGAAGGACCATTGTAACCCAAATGCTTCTGCAATAAATCCTATTAATGGTGGCCCAATAAAAAATCCAAAAAAACCAATACTTGAAACAGCCGCAAGCGCCATGCCAGGACTCATTTTCTCAGATTTGCCAGCCTGGCTATACACGATAGGTACAACAGAGGAAACTCCGAATCCAACCAATAAAAAACCTATAGTTGCAAATACAAGAGTAGGAATAAAAACTGCAATAAGCAATCCTATGGCAATTAAGATTCCGCTGCCCTGTAAAATTTCTTTTCTGCCAAAACGCAAAACCAATCCATCTCCTAAAAATCTACCCAATGCCATAGTGCCCATAAATGCAGAATAACCCAATGTTACCAAGCCTGCAGGTGCTTCAACAATTTTTTGAAAATAAATTCCACTCCAGTCAAACATGGTTCCTTCTGCAGCCATACAGCAAAATGAAATTAATCCTAGTTTCAATAAAACTACGTCGGGCTTTACAAATAAGGGCTGATTACCAACCACCGCATCTTTTGGCATTCTTCCAAACTTCATGAAAATGGCCAGTAGAATCATTACTGCTGCTATAACAGAAAAATGTTTTAGTGGATCAAAGCCTAATGAAATCATTAGCGTACCTAAAGCTGCACCAGTAAAGCCAGCCATGCTCCAAATGCCATGGAAAGAAGCCATAATAGAACGCCCATATAATTCTTCTACCGCTACAGCCTGTGTGTTAACAGAAATATTCATCATATTGCCCAATAAGCCAAAGAAGAATAATAAAGTGGTTAGTATAAAAGTAGTTGAAGCAGATCCCAATAATAAAAGTAAAAGAGGATAAATTATTGCTGCAATTAACATTACTGTTCTGCTTCCCAATTTTGAAACCAACCAACCCGAAATGGGTAAACTAACCATTGATCCTGCAGGCAATGCAAAGAGTATCCCACCTAATTCTGCATCATTTAGTTGTAGCTTTTCTTTGATGTTTGGAATTCTACTTGCCCAACTGGCAAAAGTTATTCCAGCTATAAAAAAATAACTCCCAATAGACCAACGATGGGTTCTTCGTGAAAGGGCATTTACACTCATAACTATAATTCAAACACAAAAATACCTCAATAAGACAACTTGGCCCATTTAGGTTATATTTGCGCTCTTAAAGGGCTATTTAGCCTGTTCTATAAATTATTTATTGCGTATGTATCGTACTAATACCTGTGGGGAATTAAGATTAGCAAATGCGGGTCAAGAAACAACTTTGGCTGGCTGGGTTCAAACTATTCGAAAGTTTGGTGCTATTACTTTTGTTGATTTGAGAGACCGTTATGGAATTACACAATTGTTATTCGGAGAATCTTTAACTGCGCTGTTAGATGAACAGCCTTTAGGTCGTGAGTATGTTTTGCAAGTCAAAGGAAATGTGCAAGAAAGAAGTAGTAAGAATAACAATATTCCAACTGGTGAAATTGAAATTGCTGTTACAGAATTTAAAGTATTGAATAAATCGGCTGTTCCGCCATTTACCATTCAAGATGATACGGATGGTGGAGACGATTTAAGAATGAAATACCGATTTTTAGACTTGAGACGAAATGCCGTAAAGAAGAATTTAGAATTAAGGTATGAAGTAAATAGATCAGCAAGAAATTATTTGCATGAGAATAGCTTCATGGATATTGAAACCCCTTTCTTAATTAAATCTACTCCAGAAGGTGCAAGGGATTTTGTGGTTCCATCTAGAATGAATCCAGGACAGTTTTATGCATTACCACAAAGCCCTCAAACTTTCAAGCAGTTATTGATGGTGAGTGGTTATGATCGATACTATCAAATTGTTAAATGTTTTAGAGACGAAGATTTAAGAGCAGATCGTCAACCAGAATTTACTCAGATAGATTGTGAAATGGCATTTGTAGAACAAGAAGATATTTTGCAAATGTTTGAAGGATTGGTGAAGCGTATTTTTAAAGACGTAAAGAACATAGACTACATTGAAAAAGTAGAGAGAATGTCTTGGGAAGATGCAATGTGGCAATATGGAAATGACAAGCCAGATATTCGTTTTGGCATGAAGCTCTCTAATTTAAAAAGCGCCTTTTTAAAAGGAGGTGTAATTGAAGCTATAGGCGATTTAATTAATGGAGCTGGCTTTGGGGTATTTGATAATGCAGAAACAGTATTAGCCATTGCTGTACCTGGCTGCGCTGAATATACGCGCAAACAAACAGATGAACTTACAGATTGGGTAAAACGACCTCAAATTGGTATGCATGGCATGGTATTTATCAAATGCAATACAGACGGAACGTATAAGAGTAGTGTAGATAAATTTTATTCAGAAGAAAAGTTGAAAGCCATCGCTGATTCCGCAGGTGCAAATGCTGGCGATTTAGTATTAATATTGGCAGGACGTGAAGAAAGAACCCGTAAAGCAACCAGTGAGCTTAGATTGGAAATGGGTAAGCGTTTGGGAATGCGCAAAGATGATGAATTCAAATTATTGTGGGTGATGGATTTTCCTTTATTTGAATATGCTGAAGAAGAAAATCGTTGGGTAGCCAGACACCATCCATTCACTTCACCAAAGCCAGATCATATTGAAGTGATGATTAACAATAATCCAGTGATTGAAAATGCAGATAAATATTTAGAACATCCTTATTCTAATATTAAGGCGAATGCATATGATATGGTGTTAAATGGAAATGAAATTGGAGGCGGGTCTATAAGAATTTATCAACGTCCATTACAAGAGAAAATGTTTGCTGCTTTAGGTATGACCGAAGAAGAAGCGCAACATAAATTTGGATTCTTATTGGGTGCTTTTGAATATGGTGCACCACCGCATGGTGGAATTGCTTTCGGTTTTGATCGTTTGTGTTCTATTTTGGGTGGTAGCGAAAGTATACGCGATTTTATAGCCTTCCCTAAAAATAATAGTGGCAGAGACGTTATGTTAGATGCACCAAGCTCTATAGACGATAAGCAGTTTGATGAATTGCAAATCAAATTGAATTTGAAATAAAAAGTTTCTATTCATTTCTCAAGCAGGCAAAAGCCAAGAATTTTAAATCATGCAAATAGAGCCGCTCCATTCAATCAGAGCGGCTTTTTTAATACTCAGCTTTATTGAGCAAATGCATTTGGATATTGTTGTCTAATTTTCAATTGCGATTTGATGTATACTTCTTGCCATGCCAAATTGAGTAAGATTACAACTGGTAGCAGATAAAGTGCAATTTTATAAATAAATAAATAGCTGTTAGAAATTTCAAAAATAATTCCCAAGGAAATCAGTAAGTAAAAAATACTGGGGATGATGAATATTATATGAAAGTCTCGGATGACCTTCATGCTTAATAAGCTTTTCTTTTTATCTCTGATGTTATCGTTGGCTAATTTCCCCCTTCCAAAAGCGTATGTAATATTTAAAGCATTAATCAGGTGTATAAATGAAGCGGCTATTTTTTCAACTGCATAATTTTGATCTAACCATATAACTAAAGCTACTAGCAAAAAAGTTACTGCAATCTTTGGAAGACTAAGGTATCGAAGTAATTCAGATTTCAGTTGAAGTTTGATACTACTTTCAATAGAAGTAGCTTTTTCAGTAATTATATTACTAATAGCTTTCTTATTGAAATCCTGTTTAATTTCTTCAAATAAACTACTGAATTTTTTAGTGTCTGTTAATCTATCTTCAATGTAATTAACTATATGATCTGTCAACTCTAGTTCAACATCATAAAATTGTTTTCCAGTTTTTCGGCAATAATCACTGACTAAGGAATATTGTTCTTGTGTAAGTTCCATAAATAATTATTTAGGCAAATGCTTTGGGATAAATTTTCAGGGCATCACTGTGTAGTTCCTTTACAAAGTCTCGATGTGCAAGTATAGAAACAAAAATTACTAACATGAATAGTGATATCAAGGAATAGGCGAGGAAGTTCATTTGTTTTGCTTCTGCGAAATCAAAAACACTACTAGTAAAGAAAAATTGCACAAAAAATACGGTATCTATAATTCCTGATAGTCGCTCATTAGTAAAAATCATTTCCTTTTTTTGCTTTTTGAAAAGTCTATTTAGATGAATTGAATAAATAATTTCGAAAACAAAAAGTGAAACACCTAAAACAGCTAGAAAAACTCCTCTAAAATAATCTTGCGTTAAAAATCTACCCAATAATAATATAGCTGCATATAAGCAGATAGTCATCGCAATTTTGGGGATGGTGAAATAGGAAAAAAATAATTTCCATTTTTGTTTCCTACTTTTCTTACTTACCATTTCCATTCTTGTGGCAACAATATCTGCAAAGCCCTTGATTCCAAAACCAGCATAAACGGAATCTAATGCTTGTTCAAAACTTAACTTTGGATTTAGCTTTATTTTTTCTTCAATGGCTTCTGCTAAATGATCTACAAGCTCAACCTGTACATCATAATATTGAACATAATGCTTTCTGCAAAATGCAAAGAGTCTTTCGTATTGCACTTCTGTAATCATTATATCACCGTTTTAGGATTTACAATGAATTCAAGGCTCTGCATAAATGCTTTCATTTCATCCATGGCATTAACTGTATGTTTTTTGCCTGCTTTGGTTAAGCTATAATATTTCCGCATTCTATTTCCATTCATTTCTGTTTCCGTTTCTACAACGCCTTGCTCTTCTAGCTTGTGCAGAAGTGGATACAATGCGCCCTCTGTTATGCTTAATTCGCCTTTGGTGATCTCCTTTACCATTTGGGTCATTTGATACCCATACATTCTGCCATTGTCTTTTAATAGCCTTAATAAAATGGGTTCTAAACAACCTTTGTATAGTGAAGATTTTTTCATGCCATTTTTCATTTAGTGGTTCTAATTCTGATATGCAATTATACATAATTGTTGAATACATAAGAAAATTATGCATAATTTTTTTGTGTATTCGCCTGACTATTGATTTATCAGGAGTCTCCAAACGATAATTCTTTACCTTTACCTGCATTTAGTAAACATATTTATGAAACAACTGACCATTTACAGAATTCTCACTTTTATTTTGGTTCCAATTGCCCTAATCATCGGATTTTTAGACCTTTTCGTATTAATAATGGGGTTGTCGGGTAACCCTGCTATGTTATTTATTGCTTTTGTGATGGCGTGTTTGGTCATTTATGTTTTTGCTTCTTTAAGATTTTTATTGCATGGAATAGGTAATGAACGACCTTGTAAATCCACTTTAAGGGATTGGATTAAGGTAAATGCATACGGGACTTTGTTTATATCTGGTATGTTCTTTTTAAATTCTACTGGAGTGTTTTTTCTTGGAGACATACAATTACAACAAATGCTATCCGATGTAATGGAGCAACAACCAGAATTAGCGGGTAAGATTTCTATGGAAACGATGGTGAGCATGTTTAAAACTGTTGCTGTAATTATGTTTATCATAAGCATTACCGCGATTATTCATGTACAGATTAGCTTTAGATTGCTTCGTAAACACGCTTTTTTATTCGTTAAATAGTCTTTATTTGGCTGCTATTTCCTACTTTTGCAGCCGTCTTAATCAGACTTTATATTTAAAAAACTACTTATGGCAACTACTTCCGACATCAGCCGTGGCATGATTCTAAAATTAGACGGCAACCTTTACTCTGTTGTAGAGTTTGGTGAAAATAAAACTGCAAGAGCTGCAGCTAAAGTTTGGGCTAAATTGAAAGGTGTAGACAATAAACGCTCTATTGAAAAGACATGGAACAGTGGTGAAAATATTTTTCCTGTAAGAGTTGAAAAAAAGGCGTTTCAGTATCTCTATAAAGATGAAACTGGCTATAATTTAATGAATAATGAAACTTTTGAGCAAATTGCCTTAGCTGAGGAAATGATTGACGCTCCACAGTTTCTAATGGATGGTTCTGAAGTATTTGTTTTCATTAATACGGAAACTGATTTGCCAATTGGTGCTGAATTACCAGAAAAAATTGTTGTAAGAATTACTTATTGTGAGCCTGGTCTCAAAGGCGATACTGCTACTAGAGCATTAAAAGCTGCTACAATAGAAACTGGGGCCACAGTAATGGTGCCTTTGTTTGTTGATCAAGACGAATTAATTCGCGTAAATACCAAATCTGGTGATTACGTAGAACGCGTAAAAGAATAAATTTTCCCGGGTAATCCCGGATAACAATGACCTGATTCTATTCGTTTCAGGTCATTTTGCTTATAACGAGAAATTACCTGTTTTTTAGTAAAAAAAGGCTATTTTGCCCCCCAATTCAGCAAAAACTAACTGATTTTACCCCTAAAACTGCCATTTATGGACTTAAAGCAAATCCACGAATTAATTAAGATTATCAACAAAAGCAATATTGGAGAAATTAGTATTGAAGACAAAGATGGTAAAGTAACCATAAAGCAGAAAGAAGAACCTGCTGTTAATGTTACTGCAGCTCCTAGTCATCAAGTGTTCACTACCGCGGGCCCTTCTGTGGCTTCCGCTCCAGCACAAGTAGCTGCTCCTGCAGCGGCTCCTGCTCCAGCCCCTAAAGCAGATAACCTTATCACTGTGAAAAGTCCTATGATCGGAACATTTTACCGTAGACCTTCACCTGATAAGCCTATTCTTGCAGAAGTTGGTTCTGAAATTACCCCAGGTAAAGTGGTTTGCATAATTGAAGCAATGAAATTGTTCAATGAAATTGAAAGTGAAGTAAAAGGAACGATTGTAAAGGTATTGGTAGAAGATGCCAGCCCTGTAGAATATGATCAGCCCTTGTTCTTAGTTGAGCCGGCCTAATTCATTCTTCACCCAAAAAATTGTACATGTTTAAGAAAATACTAATTGCCAATAGGGGAGAGATTGCATTGCGTGTAATCAGAACCTGTCGTGAAATGGGCATAAAAACAGTTGCTGTTTATTCAACTGCAGATAGAGAAAGCCTTCACGTAAAATTTGCTGATGAAGCTGTTTGTATAGGGAAACCTCAGAGCAGTGATTCTTATTTGAATATTGCGCATATAATGGCTGCTGCAGAAATTACCAATGCAGATGCCATTCATCCAGGCTATGGATTTTTAGCAGAGAATGCAAGATTCTCTCAAATCTGCGCCGATCATGGAATTAAGTTTATTGGCCCTACCCCTGATATGATTAACAAAATGGGGGATAAGATAACTGCAAAAGAAACCATGATTAAAGCTGGTGTTCCTGTAGTTCCAGGAGGGGAAGGCTTATTAGAAAGTGTAGAACAAACTAAGGTATTAGCTAAAGAAGTAGGCTATCCTGTTATATTGAAAGCCACGGCAGGTGGTGGTGGTAAAGGAATGCGTGTTGTTTGGAATGAAGAAGAAATTGAAAGGGCCTATACTACTGCAAAAATGGAAGCGGCTGCTTCTTTTAAGAACGATGGAATTTATATGGAGAAGTTTGTTGAAGAACCTCGACATATTGAAATACAGATTGCGGGTGACCAGTATGGAAATGTTTGTCACTTAAGTGAAAGAGATTGTTCCATTCAACGACGTCACCAAAAATTGGTTGAAGAATCTCCCTCACCGTTTATGACTGCAGACTTACGCGAAAAAATGGGTGAAGCAGCAATTAAAGCAGCTTCTGCAATCAATTATGAAAGTGTAGGAACCATAGAGTTTTTAGTAGATAAACATCGCAATTTCTACTTTATGGAAATGAATACACGTATTCAGGTAGAGCATTGTGTTACAGAAGAAGTGGTGAGCTTTGACTTGATAAAAGAGCAAATTAAAATTGCCATGGGTGAAAAAATTTCTGGAAGAAATTATGAACCAACCATGCATGCAATTGAGTGTAGAATTAATGCAGAAGATCCATATAATGATTTTAGACCTTCTCCTGGAAAAATTACTAATTTATTTACTCCAGGTGGTCATGGTGTAAGGGTTGATAGTCATGTATACGCAGGTTACGTGATTCCACCTTATTACGATTCGATGATTGGTAAATTAATTACTGTAGCACAAACACGTGAAGAAGCGATTGATACAATGTATCGAGCGTTGAGTGAGTACGTTATTGAAGGGGTTAAAACAACCATTCCTTTTCATTTACAATTGATGCAGAATGAAGATTTTAGAAAAGGAAACTTCACTACTAAATTTTTAGAATCATTCACCATGAAATAATAATGAAGATTACTGTAATACTAATTAAATGTAGAACACTAACCAGCAATAAAGAAGCCCCAATTACTAATAATTGGGGCTTCTTTATTTAAAAATCTCTTCTAAGCTTATTTACTTAGATCCACCACCGCCTCTTTGAGGGCGATTTTTTCTCATTTCTTCGTAGAAGTCATTTACTGATTTAATTTGATCATCGGTTAAAGGAATCGCTTTAAACTTCTTAGTTTTTTCATCATTTACCGTTTTCATTTTGGTTGCTCTTTCCTCTTCGCTTAAATCGCGCATGCCACGCATTTCACCTTGACTCCATAATTGAATTTCTAAAACTTTGTCTGCTTGTGCATCTGTAAGTTTAGTTTTTTCAATTAATTGAGGTTTTACACGCTGCTTCATCATTTCAAGCATTTGTGCAGGATCCATTTGACCACCACCCTGGGCTTGAGCAGTGTTAAGAGAACAGATTAGCGCAAAAATGGCTAGTGTGATTATTTTTTTCATTTTTTGATAGTTTATATTAAACAAAATAGTGGATTTTTTTAAATCCACTATTTGTTTATCGGTCAAAAGCTTATGATAGTCGGCAGTTCTAATTAACGTAAGAATAACATTTCTCTGTATTTAGGTAATGTCCAGTATTCATCGTCAACTAAATGCTCTAGTTTATCTACATGATACCTAATTTCTTCAAAATAAGTACTCTTAATATTTTCATAGGAAATTGCTTTTTCTCTGCTATGTGAAATATTGTTAGCCACTTTTCTTGCTTCAACCATTTCATACACTTTGGTATGAATAACAGAAATATGGTTGCTTATGAATTTAAGTATAGTTAATTGACTATTATACATTGACTCATCTAATCCTGCCTCTTTTAAGCCAGTGATATTTTTAATTAAATCGTTCTGGTATTTAATGGCAGCAGGTAGAATATGATTGATGGCTAAATCTCCCATAACCCTTGCTTCAATTTGAACAGTCTTGATGTACTTCTCTAATTCAATTTCATACCTTGCTTCTAACTCAGAATGAGAATAAATGCCATTGGATTGATAAAGCTTCATTGCTTTTTCTGTAACCATTGCATCTAAAGCTACAGGGGTAGTTTTTAAATTAGGTAACCCACGCTTTTCTGCTTCTTTATGCCATTCTTCACTATATCCATCTCCTTCAAACAATACTTTTTTGCTAGCCACAATGTATTGCTGAATTACATGCATGATGGCAATTTCTTTTTTGTCTCCTTTTTCAATTAAGCCATCTACTTCTGCTTTAAATTTCTTTAAAGTATCAGCCATGATCGTATTTAAAACAGTCATTGCATTGGCACAGTTTGCAGAAGAACCCACAGCACGGAATTCAAATTTGTTTCCAGTAAAGGCAAAAGGCGAAGTTCTGTTTCGATCTGTATTATCTAGCATTAATTCTGGAATGCTACGATGTAGGTCTAATTTTAAAATAGCTTCATCTTGTTCATCAAACTTAGTACCTACTCTAGTTTCAACATCCGCTAATACTTTTGATAAATATTGACCAACAAAAACAGAAATAATTGCTGGGGGTGCTTCATTCGCTCCTAATCTGTAATCATTTGATGCAGATGCAATGGCGGCTCTCATGATATCCGCATTGTCGTGAACTGCTTTAATGGTATTTACAAAAAAGGTAAGGAACATTAAATTGGTTTTGGGTGTTTTGCCAGGAGCAAGTAAGTTAACCCCTGTGTCTGTTGCCAAACTCCAGTTATTGTGCTTTCCACTACCGTTGATACCCGCGAATGGTTTTTCGTGTTGAAGTACTACTAAGTTATGTCTTTTGGCAACTCTTTCCATTACATCCATTAATAGGATATTATGGTCAACAGCAATGTTTACATCTTCAAAAATAGGTGCACATTCAAATTGAGCTGGAGCAACTTCATTGTGACGAGTGCGTAATGGAATTCCAAGTTTATATGCTTCTTGCTCATAATCTCTCATAAACGCATATACTCTTTCTGGAATAGAACCAAAATAATGGTCTTCCATTTGTTGACCTTTTGCAGGAGCAGCACCAAATACGGTTCTGCCACACTGAACTAGATCTGGTCTTGCAGTTGCAAGGCCAGCATCAATTACAAAATATTCTTGTTCCCAACCTAATGTTGGGGTTACTTTGGTAACGTTTTTATCAAAATAGTTACATACTTCAACAGCCGCTTTATTTAAAGCTTCCGTTGCTTTTAATAAAGGTGCTTTATAGTCTAATGATTCACCAGTATATGAAACAAATAGGGTAGGAATACATAAGGTTTTACCTTTCCCAATTTCCATGATGAAAGCTGGGGAAGAAGGGTCCCAAGCAGTATAACCACGTGCTTCAAAAGTTGCTCTTAAGCCTCCACTAGGGAAAGAAGAAGCATCTGGTTCTTGTTGAATTAAAGCAGCTCCATCAAATTCTTCAATTGCAGTTCCATCACTTTTTAGTGTAAAAAATGAGTCGTGTTTTTCTGCGGTAGTGCCAGTTAATGGTTGAAACCAGTGTGTATAGTGGGTAACACCTTTACTTTCTGCCCAAGCCCTAATTCCATTGGCAATTTGACTGGCAACACTGCGATCAATTTTTTTACCACCTCTAATGCTGGTAATTAAACTTTTATATGCTTCATCGCTTAAAAATTCACGAGCAGTTTTTTGCGTGAATACGTTTTCTCCGAAAATACCCGTAATCTTAGAACTGAATTGCGGTATTGAAGTTTCCGCATCTTTGGCAATACTGCTGATTGCGTTAAATCTTAAAGACATATTTTTTGATTTATTTGCTGCAAAAATAAGCCTATTTACCTTTAGAAATTATTCTTTTGGGGCAAATAGGCTTAAAATGTGAATAAAATAATCAAAAATCAATACATCTATTTATTTTTAATATTTACCAGCTAGTATTTTAATTGCTTTATACTTGGTATTGTCTACGCCAGTTCCATCTAAATTGATAATTAATACTTTTTGAGCACCATTGTTTTCCATTTCAACAGGAACGATGTTTTCTCCTCTAATTGCATTCACTTGCTTGGTTAATATTACTTTTCCTGTAACTCCATCGCTAATTTTTAATTGAAGCGTTTTGCTATTATCGCTTTTAAAGCGAACATTAAATTTATTGCCAGTAACAGGATTAGGGAAGGCGCTCATGCTTACTTCTTTTAAGCTGTTGATATAGTTCATATCTTCTTTACTAAAAGAGATATTACTTACTGCAAGTTGTAAGTCGGTACTTTTTCCTTTGTTTGGTGGCACAATAGTGATGATTATAGAGCTGATGTCTTTCAAATCAATATTGCTGCTAAATGCTGTTGATTTAAAATCTTCTAACCCAATAGCATACTCTTTTGTTTCGTTGCTAATTGGTAATTGAATATTATATTGGTCATCCCAATTTTTGATAGATTGTTTTACCAGTGTAATTACTACTGGGGCATTTCCTATAGCAGTGAATTTTAAAGACTTATAGCTACTAAGATCTTGTGGAGTTCCACCTGCTCTAAGCAATTTATAAACAGTAATATAGTCGGGTGTAGTTCCAGCAATTTCAGCATTTCTGAATACGCTAAATTCATCTTTTGCCTTTGGTGTATTACTATTGGTTACTACAAACTTTTTAAGACTAGTGGTATTGGTATTATAATCTACACCCCATGCACCATCTGCCATAAATACCTGATCTTCTAATTTTCCATTGATATATAAATTAATGGTAGACTCAAATAAATCGTTGGTAGGTATTGAAATACTAGTAAGTCCATTGGCTTTTGCTGTAAAAGGAATGGTTCTTTTTACTTGTGAAGTTGACTGCTCGTTTGCTCTATCACTAATTTCGAAGTAGCCAGTGGTTGCACTTAAATTGTTTTGAAGTGTTAATGTTACATTTTCATCGGATCTTTTTCCTGCAGTAAAATAAGCACCAGGTAAACCTGCTGTATTTGGAATAGCAATAACAGGTAATCCTGTATTCAGGCGAGTGATGATGTCTGTTGCCATTTCAATTACTAAGCTTGGAGATCCACCCCAAAGCTGAATATTGTACATCATCTCTTCTAGGGTATAATCTTTATTTAACCAATTTGATTGAATAGTGTAGTTGTTCCTTCCACTTTCTGCACCAATGATAAAGCTGGTAGCATACTCAATTTCACCATTATTATTTTTCAAATTGTATTGAACTAACTCATATCCTTTTACATTTATTTTTTTCAATGAAATCAATTCAAATCCTTTTAAGCGATCACAAATTGCTTTAGTATGATCATAAACCTGTCCTACAGTTCTAGTACCAAATGCAACAGCTTTAGAAACATTGTTACTTACAAAATCAATGGACAGAATTTCTTTAGCATTCGTAATAGAAATAATATCGTTAGGAGTAGAAACAAAAGATTTGTATCCATTAGACAATTTGGTTGGCAAAATGTCTTGTAATTTTAATGCTGTTCCTACAGATGCACCTGCATATCTATTATATTGATCTGGAATAGGAAGTTTGGTATAGTCTACAGGTCCTTGCTCGCTTTTAACAGCCCTGTTAAATACTCTGTATGCAATGGCATCTCCTAAGCTTTTGCTTTCAACACCACCGCCGCCACCGCCGCCTACGCCACCAATGGTAACAAATCCAAAGTCGTAAGTATGGTTGTTTTCACCAGCAATTCCTGCAGTAATACTAATTTCAGCATCGTTTCCACTAAGAGCTGCGTCGCTATCTCTTAAATCTGCATCTACATCTAATCCACCATTGTTTATTACAGTAAGTTCATATGTACTTAATGGTGTTTGTACACTTGTTCCGGTTGCATTGGCAATTCGAATGATTAACGCAGCACCTGGTTGAATTTGTGAAATATTATATACAGCTGATGCGGTGTTTACTCCATTTGCGTCAGAAGAAAAAATATAGTTACCGTCTGCATCAGTTGTTGCTGTTGCAATTACAGTAGTACCCTGAACTAAGCTAACAGTAACACCAGCAATTCCAATTTCTTCAGCATCTTGAATTCCATCGCCATCTAGGTCAAACCAAACCCTGTTTCCAATTTCAATTGGAGCGGGAGCTGTAATAATTTCTAAATCGCCTAAACCATTTGCTTTCCCAAAAACAGACACATCATTACCTGTATATAAAACTTTGCCGTTAACAGCAACCCCATCGTTGTTATTATAATAACGAACACCACCTGTATACCATGTGGTAATAGGGTCAAATGCGGTGCTTATTAGTTCTTTACCTGGGAAGTTAAGAATTGAACCAGTGCTGGTTTCTTCGTGGTCAATATATAATTTTCCAGTTGAAGTGTTTCCAATTCCTAAAGTTCCGCCAAGACCAGCAGAGAAGCGATCCGTAAAATAAAATTCACCTCCACCAGGGCCTTCACCATTTCCTGCACCAGCAGATGTATTGGTTCCGTCAGATCCATTATTTTCTAAAGTAAAGCTGGTATAAGTTCCATTGTTGCTTGCTTTTAATATATCGCCGGCAGCATTTCCTGTAAATAAACTAGTACCAGTTGTACCTCTATTTTGATTACCTGTTTGATGTCCTGTACGGTCCATTAAACCTAATATCATTGATCCATCAGCTGGATTAAATTCAATACTAGTAAGCATTGGCTGAGGATAAATAGCAGTACCTATGTTTCCTACTACAGTTAATTCAGCAAATGTTCTAGCCCATGGGTGCCAAGAACCATGGCTGGTTGTAGCTGCTGGTATGGTTCCATTGGGGTCTACATAATCTGTATTATGGTTTACATTAAAGCCAGCATTCATATTGGCTTTTCTATTGTAGGTAAGTGGAGCATCTAAAACAGTTGTAAATGTTTCTGCACCTGGGGTTACAGTTGCATCTACTTTTAATACAACCATTTTTAATTCTGCTCTATCAACACTTGAATTATCTGGTTTAACACCATCTAATACACCGCCAACATAAATGGCACCTCTATAAAATTTAACCGCAAAAGGTCTAAAGCTACTGTTGCCTTCTGTAACTGGAAATGCATTGTAAGAAACAATTTGTGTTGCAAGTGTAGGAGCAGTGCCATTTACACCAATATCAACTCTCCAAAGTTTGCGGTCGTTTAAGTTAATTAAATATAAGTAACGACCATCGTCTGAGATTGCCATTCCACCAATTCCTTTTTTTCCTACTTCTGTAAATGCCAATTCATCGTTGTTAGGCTCTCTAATATCAAAATCACCAGGATTAAAATTTCTTCCTGGAATTGATCCTGCGTCAAATGCCGGATTTACCGCGTTCAGGTTTACAAAACTGGTGGTATTAGTTTTGTCGTTGGTGCTTTTTGCGTTGTTGGTTACATAAATTCCGTTCATACCTAAAGGGCCCATAGAAACATGACGCTTAACAAATGCAGCATAAAAAACCTTATCTGCTTTTCTATTGTATGCAGTAGCCCATACAGAACCAATTTGCCCCATATCTGCAATAACATTTGCAGCAGCAACACCATCATAGTTGAATGCGAAACTTCCATCTCCGTTCTTCGCATCATACCAGTTACCATTGTCTACTTGATTATTACCATTTGAATAGGTAGGAAGTATAATTCTTGCGTTTAAATTATCAATATAATCCCCTGGGTAGTTTATACCAAAATCTGCAGTAGTTGAAGGAGCTGTAACAAATTGAACACTTGTTTTATTGTTAGCACCAAATGGAGCGGTAAAATCAGCTGACTGCCACCCACTAAATTCTAATCTAACTTTAGTTGCTGCAGGAATAATACCCGCAGAAAAACTAAATGCACCATTAATTCCAGATGTAGTTGTTCCTAATAACGTACCTGCATTATCATATGCTTTAATAGTAATGCCAGCAGCACCGGGCTCATTATAAGAAGCAGTATTGTTCTTGGCGCCATTTGCATTAAAGTCTCTGTAAACAGTTCCACTAACTTGCGCGTTAGAATTGGCAATTATTCCTAATTGAGCCAAAACAACCAATAAAACGTATAAAAGGTAACGTTTTGAGTTGTTTGCCTTTGGGTTAAGAGATGTGTAAATAGCTTCCATATTCAGGTATTTATAAATAAGTTGTAAAAAGCGGATTTATATTAAACTAAAGGTAGATACAAAACCTCTTTTTTATATTCAAAACAGCTTAAAATGGGCGTTAAAAGCCAAATATACCCACCAATTTGTATGTATTTTTCTTCAAATTCATATCAATTTATCTGAATACATTAATAGATTTAATAATTTTAATGATGAAATTTTCACTTTGTTCAATAAAAATGTGGGTACTATTTTTGAATTGTTGGGTGCTATTGAGCCCAAATATTGGATTGGCTCAGAGAGAAATAAAACCCTGTCAAAAAGAACCCGCATTTATTAGAACATTGGGATATGATCCGTTATGGACTGCACTCAGTACATCAGAAAAAACATATATCGGTATAAGTTTAATTGCCTTTGAAAAAAAAACAGGACAAGCTACTCCTACTGCACAAACGACTAAAATGGAAATTTACCAACACCCGAGTTGGAAAACAGCAGGTTATTTATCAACCATAAGTTTTGATCAACAAGGCAATGCATATACAGTTCCTGCACCTTTGATTTCCATGTTGTATAATAGAACTGAAAAACTCAATACCATTTATAAAATTGATGCGATTAATGGCGAAATGAATGAGTGGGTCAATTTACCTTTTACTGCCAAACCGAGTTCTCAAAATCCATATGGTTTATTGGGTATAAATTATGATTGCCAAGATCATTTTTTAGTAGCATCAACAGTTGCAGGTTCAGATCGATATAATGAACGTGGTGTAATTTATTTGATTAATCCAATCAATAAAAAAGCAACAGATTCAATAACAAATTTTGATGCAATGGGATTAGGTTTTGGTATAGATGAATCTAGAAGAAAAAGATTGTATTATGGAAGTGTTAGAACTGGGAATATTTTTTCAGTAGTGGTAAATGCAAAAGGTAAAATGGAGAAAAAAACCATTCGTAAAGAGTTAAGTTTAGAAGGTTATGGGCCAAGAGGTGATGATAAAGCAAGGAAAATAAAATTTAGTGGGAACCAACTATTAGTGAGTGGCACTGCATTTAATTATAACTTACAAGCGGCCAGTGAAAAGCCTGAAACCTTGTACACATTTATCTGGTTGACTAAAGAAAAAAAATGGGGATTAATCAATTATAATTAATCATGCAACAAAAGCAGAAAGTTATTGGGTTGATTATAGCCGCAGTTTGTTTAGGTCTCTTTCATATTTATACAGAAAGTAACTCAAGGCAAAACATAAGTAAAGCTAAAGTAAACCTAGGTCGTCATCTTTTTTATGATACCAAACTCTCTTATAATTTAACCAAGAGTTGTGTATCGTGCCACGACCCTAAAATGGCATTTACGGATGGTTACAGAACTTCTTCAGGAGCTGATGGGTATAATGTAAAACATAATGCTTTGTCATTAATTAATGTAAAATATAGAACTAAATATACATGGGCTAACCCCGTAGTGATTAGTTTACAAATGCAGATACAATTTCCTTTCTTTAACGAGCATCCTACTGAGTTGGGTTGGAAAGGTCAAGAACAATTAATACTTAACCGATTTGAAAGTGATGCTAAATATCAACAACTTTTTAAAATTGCTTTTCCTGGTCAAAAAAAGCCTATCAATACTACTAATATTCAACAAGCAATTATTGCATTTGAGGAGCAGTTGGTTGCTTATAATGCACCTTACGATCAATATATAAAGGGTAATCAACAGGCAATGAATGAGCAAGCTATTGCTGGAATGAAATTATTTAGTTCTAATAAATTAAGTTGTATAAAATGTCATTCTTGGGAGCAACCATTTAAAAAATATGAAGCTAATTTTAGTGAAGGAATAAGAATACCTTCTTTAAGAAATGTTATGATTACAGCACCATATATGCATGATGGGTCTTTAGAAAACATAACTGATGTAATTCAATATTATGGCAAAAAACAATCAATAAATTTGACTAATAAAGAGCAACAGGCATTAATTGCTTTTTTTAATGCTTTAACAGATACCAGTTATCTTAGCAATAAGGAATTACTTAATCCATTTCAATACCAATAGCATATGCTTAAAATAAAACTATTTTCATTAGTGATGCTGTTAAGTATGTTCCAGATGATTGCTTCTGCTCAACAAAAAAAAACAACACCTAAAAAACGAGCAGCTGTTTTCTTAAACGAGTATAGAGCAGGTTTAATGAGTTCACCCAAATTAGACACTAATTGGTTTATAGTAGAGCGGAAAAAAGAAATCGAACAAATTTTAAAAGATAGTTTGCCAGTAAAATGGTTTAAAGAGAATGGGGGAGAGAAGGTATTGCTTGCACAAAAGATTGCCTTAGCAGATCCGTTTTTTACACGTTACTTATTTGATTTAAAAACCAGGAAACCGCTATGGAATGAAATTTTTGGCGTTTATCCAGCAAGGCCAGGTGATATAAAAAAAGGAATCACTTCATCGCCAGGAGCGTTAATGCGGGTTGAAATGTATAATTATGCTAATAATTTAACCACTATTGGTGTTGTAGATTTGTTTAAGATGAAATTAGTGAGTGCAGATCATTATCCAGATACGCAGCCTGATATACCTCCGTCTTTAATAAAACTTGCTGAAAGAATTGCAATAAATGCTCCGGAAGTGGAGAAAGCATTAGGGTTTAAACCTAATGCCCAAAAGCCAATTATGAGCAGTACCAAAACAGCTTTAAATAGAACCAAGTGTGAACGTTCACAACATTTATGTGTAGCTCCAACATTTGTTCAAGGTAATAGGGCTTTATGGGCAATTGTAGACTTAACCGATAATCGGTTGGTTGGTTTAAGATGGACTAATACCGGTACTGATGCGGCAGTAGTAACTGAAAGAAAAATGCAGAATGAAACAGTTGCAGATTGTTATTGTGAGAAAGTCAATACGATTCATAAAAGTGGATGGAATATGGATTATTTGCTAACAGCTTCTGATGGATTACAAATTAGCAATGTTACTTTCAATGGTAAACGAATTTTGAATAGTGCCAAATTAGTTGATTGGCATGTCAGCTATTCTGGAACGGATGGATTTGGTTACAGTGATGCGGTTGGTTGTCCTATTTATAGTCAGGCTGCTGTAGTTGCTACTGATCCACCTAAAGTTGCAGAAATAATAGAGGGAGATTCAGTGGTAGGCTTCATGTTAGAGCAAAAATTTTTTTCAGAGTTGTGGCCAGGACCATGTAATTACAGTTATTCTCAGCGATATTTTTTTTATAAAGATGGAAGGTTTAGAATTACCTGTGCCAGCATTGGAAGAGGTTGTGGAAATAATGGAACTTACAGGCCTGTGTTTAGGATTTCTTTTGCTGGGAATGAACAGAATTTTTATGAGTATGCACAAGAAGGCTGGAAACAATGGGCTAAAGAAAACTGGCAATTGCAAAAACCCTCTACCCTTTATGATTCGAATGGGTATCAATACAAAATTAGTTTAGACAAAGCCAATAGTTATTTTATAGAACCTGGGAAGGGTCAGTTTAATGATGGTGGGAAAGGAGATAATGCCTATTTATACCTTACCAAAAATCATTTGAATAAAGATGAAGGCGAAACCGATTTAGTGACAATTGGCCCATGTTGTAATACCAATCATGAACAGGGTCCCGAAAAATTTATCAATGTTGTTCCAGAAAACACCGCAAATACCGATTTAGTGTTATGGTATGTACCTCAAATGAAAAATGACGACAGACCTGGATCTAAGTATTGCTGGGCGGAAACCTATTATGAAAATGGTGTTTATAAAATAAAAGCTTATCCCTGTTTTGCGGGTCCTATGTTTGTTCCCCAAAAATAACTTATATTGAAGCTGATAATATGGAAAAAAAGATTCAAACAATGATTGCTGATGATCATCCGCTTTTTGTAGAAGGCCTAAAGATGATTTTAAGTAGTAACGATCTTTTGCAAATTGCAGGTATTGCAAATGATGGTAAGCAGCTTTTGTATTTACTTACTCAGCAACCCAATATTGACCTCATATTGTTAGATGTAAATATGCCCAATTTGAATGGTTTAGACACCATTAAATATATTAAGCAGTCTTTTGGATCTTCCAAAGTGTTAATGCTATCAGCCTATAGTGACGAAAAAGTAGTTGAGCAAGCTAAAAAAGCAGGAGCCGATGGGTATATTCTAAAGAACAGCAGTAAGGATGAATTAATGAAAGCAATTATGGATGTTGTGAATGGGAAACCCCATTTTGACTTACAAAATGAACCTAATCAAGAAGACGCTTTCAAGAAAATGGATATTTTTTTACGCAAATACAATTTAACAAAGCGCGAAAAAGAAATCTTATTGTATTTGAAACAGACTTATACGAATCAACAAATTGCTGACACCCTTCATTTAAGTATTTATACAGTTGAAACACATAGAAAGAATATAATGCAAAAGCTGCAGTTGAGTTCACCTGCAGCTTTGGTTAAATTTCTAGTTGAATTTAATATTTAATTCTAATTCATTATTATTCTATTGGTGCCATATTTAACACCAGCGCCTTCTACAGTAATCATATATACACCTGAAGCAGGTTTAGAGATAAACTGAACTGGCACTACATTATCTCCCTTTATAGCTTGTACAATTTTACTATAAACGGTTTTTCCCGTTGCAGCATCAATAATCCTTAAAGTAAGTGATGCGTCAATGTCAGAACGGAATGTTGCACTGAATTTGCCACCTGTAGTAGGATTAGGGAAAATATGTATTTTTTGTTGTTTTAAGTTTTCAAGGTATTCTTTAGGCTTTTTAGAAAAGAAGATATCGGCAATTGCTGCGTCAATTGTAGTGCTAATTCCAGTAGTATTTTCAAAAGCAAATACAACGGTTGTTATGTCATTTGCATTTATTTTTTCTAAGGGATCTTCTCCTGTAAAATCTGATAAATTAATGGTATAGTCTTTCAATTCTTTACCAATTGGCAGTACATAACTGAATTGTTGGGCAAAATTAGTAATGGAGTATTTGACTAATGTAATCTTAAGGCTTGCACCCTCTCCTTTTGCTTTAAAGCTCATTGTTTTGTATTCTCTAAGGTCTTGCATTGCAGCAGCACCTCTTAATAGTTTGTAAGCAGAAATATAACTATCGGTTTTTGCTTTAAACTGTACATCTCTAAAAACAGGATAAGTATCTGCAAAATTTCTTGCTGTGTCGTTGGTGATAGAATAAGATTCAACCACTGTTTTAGTAGAATCATAATCTAAATCCCAACTACCGTCGCTCATATATACAACATCTTGAAGTTTACCGTTGATGTACATTGAAATTAAGCTCTCATGTGTATCATTCATTGGGAATGAAACATTGGTTTTCCCATTTGGATTTAATGTAAATGGAATAATACGTTTGGTTTCTAGTTGTGAAAGTTCATTGTATTTTTCCTCAACTTCAAAATAGGCTGTTGTAGCGCTTGTTTCGTTCTCCACCAATAAATTTACTTTAAGTCCGTCTCTGTTACCATAACGGATATAAGTGCTAGGTAAAGCAGTAGGAGGTGCAATGGGCTCCACTGGCATTATGCTAGTTAGTTTGTCTAAAACATTTAATGCCATATCAATACATAAATATGGCGCAACGCCCCATACTTGGTAATTGTACATTGTATCTTCACCAACAAAATCTGCATTTAACCAATTGCTTTGGAAAGAGAAAGTGTTTCTTCCAGCTTTTTTGCCAATAGAAAAACTCATTGAATATTCAATATTGCCATTTTCTTGTTTTAGTTCGTATCTGGTAAATACTAAATTTCTCAACTTGAATTGGTCCATATTAAGCAAAATTGCTCCTTTTAGCCTATCACAAATTGGCTTAGTATGATCATAAACGTCCCCTAAAGTTTTAGTAGCGAATGCTACTGCTTTACAAGTATCATTTTCAGTAAAATCAATTGCCCTAACTTCTACGGCATTGGTAATGCCTGGAATATCTGTAGGTGTACTAACAAAAGCGGTATATGTTCCCTCAGGAATTCTATCTGGCATTACATCAGCTAAAGTAAGTTCTCTGTTTAATGAAGTGCTCCGAATTTGGTTGTGTTGTAAATCCAACTTTTCCATTCGTGCATAATTAACAGGCCCATTGGTACCCTCTTTTAATTTATTCATAACACGCTTAGCAATCTTATTTCCTAAGCCCTTGCTCTCCAATCCTCCTGTATTTCCTGAAAAAGAAACCCCACCATCTTCTGTAAAAATGGGAATGGAGTCTAATTTTTCTGTGCATAAAATAGGGTTCACGGTTGCATAAAAAAGTAAATCGTTAAAGTCTTGATCACAGTCATTTCTATCTCTTAAGATATCTTCAAAACCTATGACTAGTCTATTTGTCATTGTATCTCTAACAATAACCGTATGTTGTTTTAAAGAGTCATTGATTTCAGGGTTAAATGCAGGATTAGAATATACTTTCCAATTCCCTTGCTTTACATCACTACCATCCCAGCCATCTGAAATTAATACAAATCCTATTTCAGTATTAGCGGGAAAATTGCCTAAATAAACTTTATCGCCAGCTACCATTGATCCACCAAAACCTTCCTTAGATGCGTTTGGGAAAATGATGGTAATATCAGTGTTTATAGGAGCTGAAGTAGGCGGATTTCCTTTTGGGAAAGTATAATACCCTAATGCATTTCTGTAAGAAGCACCTTCATCTATAAAAGTAATCCATACATCAGATGGACAGTTTACTCCAATAGTTTTTACTCGTTCATTTGAAATTAATAGTGGGTTGTAAACAGGAACAGGCCTGTATTCGGGGAGAGTGATTTCAATTAATGTTCTAAAAAAAGGACTCACACTGTCTCTAGGTGTAACAAGATAATTGGGCAAGCCACTAGAATTGTAAGTGCCCATATAGGTATAGTTCTGCGCCTGAACCTGCTGGGCACCTGTAAACAGGAACAAAGCAATTAATAGGGATAGGATAGGGCGGTTCATAGCTAAAGAGTTTAATGTAAAATTACTGCATATCATAGCATATGCTGTTCTAATAACGTGCCAAAGCACTAAAAACGTATTAAATACCAACTAATTTGTATGTATTTTTTATGGAAAACTTCATTCGGACACATTGCCTTGGTTTTGTACCTTCGCAGCATCATGGAAATCACCGTAAAAACAGCCCAGCAGTTGCGATTAACTGCAGATGAATTTGAGTTGATAAAGCAAAAAATGGGTCGCACCCCTAATTTCACTGAGCTCTGCGCTTTCAGCGGCATGTGGAGCGAACATTGTAGTTATAAAAATTCCATAAAGTGGCTAAAAACCCTCCCAAGAGATGGAGGAAGAATGTTGGTTGCTGCTGGTGAGGAAAATGCCGGTCTCATGGACATGGGAAATGGTTTTGGCGTCGTATTTAAAATTGAAAGCCACAATCATCCTAGTGCAATTGAACCGTTTCAAGGGGCCGCCACTGGTGTTGGTGGAATCCAACGTGATATTTTCACCATGGGAGCAAGACCAATTGCTTCATTAAATAGTTTACGTTTTGGTAATTTGAAAGATAAAAAAACCCAACACTTATTGGCGGGTGTAGTTAAAGGAATTGGACATTATGGAAATTGCTTTGGTGTGCCAACAGTAGGTGGTGAAGTCTATTTTGAAGATTGTTATCATACCAATCCATTGGTGAATGCAATGAGTGTAGGAATTATGCAGGCCAATAAGATGGTAAGTGCTACCGCAAAAGGTACAGGTAATCCGGTGATTTATGTGGGTAGTGCTACCGGTAAAGATGGTATTGGTGGCGCAAGCTTCGCAAGTGCAGATATTACCCATGATTCTGTGCAGGAATTGCCTGCGGTTCAAGTTGGTGACCCATTTCAAGAAAAGAAATTATTGGAAGCTTGTTTAGAAGTACTTGAAACAGGTGCCGTTGTAGGAATGCAAGATATGGGTGCAGCAGGTATTATTTGTTCTACCGCTGAAATGAGTGCAAAAGGGGAAGTGGGTATGCATATTGATTTAGAAAAAGTGCCCACCCGTCAACAAAATATGAAAGCTTGGGAGCTCCTATTAAGTGAGAGCCAAGAACGAATGTTAATGGTGGTTGAAAAAGGAAGAGAAGCAGAAGTGGTTGCAGTGTTTGAAAAATGGGATTTAAGTGCTAGCACCATAGGACATGTAACAGATGATGGTTTGTTAAATTTCTACATGAATGGAACCTTAGAAGCCAGCATACCTGCTTATGAATTGGTTTTAGGTGGAGGAGCCCCTCAATATACTAGAGAGTATACTGAACCAAAATATTTTGAAAAAATAAATGCCTTTGATGCAACTGCTTTAGCAGATATACAAGACCTTAAAGCAACAGCGGAGGCTTTGATCACCTTACCTAATATTGCCAGCAAAAGATGGGTTTATACTCAATATGATAGTATGGTTGGAGCTGCTAACACCAGTACCAATAGTCCAAGCGATGCATCTGTTGTTCTTGCAAAAGGAACAGGTAAAGCATTGGCTATTACGGTTGATTGTAATAGTAAATATGTTTTTGCTAATCCTTATATAGGTGGAATGATTGCAGTGGCTGAAGCCGCAAGAAATATTGTTTGTAGTGGCGGAGAGCCAATTGGTGTTACCAACTGTTTAAATTTTGGTAACCCTTATGATCCTGAAGTTTATTTTCAGTTTGTTCATGCAGTTACCGGTATGGGTGATGCGTGTAAAAAATTCAATACGCCTGTTACAGGTGGTAATGTGAGTTTTTACAATCAAAATCCTGATGGTCCTGTATATCCAACACCAACAATAGGCATGGTGGGGATATTAGATAATATTAGTCAAAAAATGACCATGCATTTTAAAGATGCAGGTGATATAATAGTATTGATTGGAGCGCAGCACAACGATATTGCTTCTAGTGAATACCTACATAAATTAAAAGGAGTACAATATTCTCCAGCTCCATATTTTAATTTAGAAGAAGAATACAATACGCAGCAATTGATTAGTAAACTAATCAAAAACAAAAAAATTAAGAGCGCACACGATATTAGTGAAGGTGGCTTAATGATTACATTGTTAGAAAGTGGGTTCAGTGGTGGTAAAGGGTTTAGTGTTCATCCTACTATCGATATAAGACAAGATGCTTATTGGTTTGGTGAAGCACAGGGCAGAGTAGTTGTTTCTGTTGCAGCAAGTGATTGGGGGGCTGTACATGCCGCTGCTACTGCTGAAGGCATTGCAGTTACTCAATTAGGTACTGTTACTTCAAAAGAAGTTGAAGTTGCTGGTAATAGTTGGGGTACAATTGAAGAATGGAAAAATAAATATGATACAGCCATAGAAAAGTTGATAAAATAGCATGAGCAAAGACTTGCATATTATGGTTACTGGAGCAGCTGGCTTTATTGGCAGTTGCATGGTTCAATACTTAAATGAACAGGGCTATCTCAATATTTATTTGGTAGACGATTTTGGTGTTGAAGAAAAAAGAAACAACTGGCAAAACAAACAATTCGTTACCATTATTGAACGATATAATTTATTGGATTGGTTGCACCAACACCAACCTAAATTAGATGTGTTGATTCACTTAGGTGCAAGAACCGATACAACAGAATTTGATTATGCAATTCATGAAGAACTAAACTTAGAATATTCAAAAGATGTTTGGAATTATTGTTGTATCCATTCAATACCACTTATATATGCTTCTAGTGCTGCCACCTATGGTGGAGGAGAGCATGGGTACAATGATGAACATGCTATTGTGAGTCAATTAACACCATTAAATCCATATGGTGTAAGCAAAAATGAATTTGATAAATGGGCATTGCAGCAAAATACGCAACCTCCTTATTGGACAGGGTTAAAGTTTTTCAATGTGTACGGTCCAAATGAGGCACACAAGAAAAGAATGGCTTCTGTTATTTTCCATTCTTTTAATCAAATTAAAAACACGGGTTTAGTAAAATTATTTAAGAGTCATCAGTCAGCATTTAAAGATGGAGAACAGCTGCGAGATTTTGTTTACGTAAAAGATGTGGTGGCTGTTATTTTATGGATGATGGAAGAAATGGTACAATCAAAATGGTCTAGTACCAATAATGGTTTATTTAATTTGGGAACTGGAAAGGCAAGAACTTTTATAGATTTAGTTAATGCCACTTATGCAGGGATGGATATTGCTCCCAATATTGAATTTATAGACATGCCTTTAGACATAAGAGATAAGTACCAATACTTTACAGAGGCCAATATGAAAAAGCTGCAAAATGTGGGATATACAAAGTCTTTTTATACTTTAGAAGAAGGAGTAGACGATTATGTTCGACAGTATTTGACTACTAATAAATATTACTAACAAAATAAAAAAGAGGTTGCCCGAAAAGGCAGCCTCTTTTTTTGAAAGTTGATATTGAATTATAAACGCGCTTTTAAAAATTCAATGGTCTTTTTGTGCGCATCTTCTGTAGCTACTTTATTAAAAGATGGATTACTTGGATTAGCAAAACCATGATTGGCTTCATAGCGGTGTAATGTTAATTTTTTACCTGCAGCAGCCATATCTTTTTCAAATGTATTCACTACTTCAGGTGAAGGGCTTCTGTCTTGGTTCCCAAAAAACCCAATTACATCAGATTGAAGTGATTTTAATTTTTCCATATTATTTTCAGGACGACCATAATACATCACAGTTCCAGCTGCTTGGTTGCCTGCTAAAATGCTACTTTGTAAACTCCACATGCCACCAAAGCACCAACCTATCGTAAATATTTTTGCTTTAGTTCCTGCATAAGCCAACGCACCTTTTACAATTGCCTCCAATCTTGGGTTGGTTGCCGCTCTCATTAATTTCATTGCACTATCAGGTGTAGCAGCCACTTTGCCATCATACATATCTAAGGCGATAACATTTACGTTACCTAATTCAGCAGCTAATTTTTCTGCTTCTTGTTTAATTTGGTCGTTTAAACCCCACCATTCTTGAATCACAAAAATCCAGTTATTGGTTTTCTTCTTGCTTTTAATAAAATAGCCAGAAGCTTTAATTCCGTCTGGGGCTTCAAAACTGATTGTTTCTCCCGTACCGTTGGTTAATTTAAATGGAAGTGGATTTTCGTGCATAGCAGCAAATGCTGGAGTCATTGCTTCGTCTCTAAATTGATCCCGAATGTCTGTATAGCAAGCCAAATAGTCTTCAGCTGACCGTATATTTTGTTTGGTTTCTGTATAACGGAAACCTTGAATGGCAATCAATACCACTACAAATAAGGCAAAAAATCGTAATTGTTTCATATATGATGGTTGTTTAAATAAAGACTTGTTCACTTTTCACTAACAGTTTTTAGTCAGTTTGGTTGAAAATAGCTTCGGTATTTTTCTTATTTCATTTTTTAAGCTAGCTTTGTTTGACCTCCGAACTATATCAGTTCAAATTTCCAGGTCCAAGATTGTTTTTTAATTTATTGCAATAAAAGTATTCATTTTATGGCCAAGTATATTTTTGTTACCGGTGGCGTAACAAGTAGTTTAGGTAAAGGGATTATAGCCGCCTCATTGGCAAAATTATTACAGGCCAGAGGGCTTAAAGTAACTATCCAAAAATTTGATCCTTATATCAATGTAGATCCAGGAACCCTAAACCCTTATGAGCATGGGGAATGTTATGTAACTGAAGATGGTGCAGAAACCGATTTAGATTTAGGCCATTATGAAAGATTCCTTAACATTTACACGTCTCAGGCTAATAATGTTACAACGGGTAGAATTTATCAAACCGTAATTAACAAAGAAAGAGCGGGAGATTTTTTGGGCAAAACTGTACAAGTTGTACCTCATATAACCGATGAAATAAAGCATAGAATGCTTTTGTTGGGACAAGACGACCAATTTGATATTGTGTTAACTGAAATTGGAGGAACAGTAGGCGATATTGAAAGTTTACCATTTATTGAGGCCGTTAGACAATTGCAATGGGAATTGCCAGAAGAAGATGTAATGGTGGTTCATTTGACGTTGATTCCTTATTTAAAAGCAGCAAAAGAATTAAAAACGAAACCAACTCAGCACAGTGTAAAAATGTTGAGTGAAACTGGGGTTCATCCTGATATTATTGTATGTAGAACAGAAGAGCCTTTAAACAACGATATCAAAAGAAAGATTGCGCTGTTTTGTAATGTGAAGCAAGAAGCAGTAATTGAAGCCATGGATGCCAGCACTATTTATGAAGTGCCATTACATATGCTTCGTGAGAAACTAGACATTATTTGTCTTAAAAAATTAAATATTACCAATTTTGCCGAGCCCAATTTAAATAATTGGAAAGAGTTTTTAGATAAATTGAAATATCCGAAGAGTAAAGTTACCATTGGCTTAATAGGCAAGTATATTGAATTACAAGATGCTTATAAATCTATTTTAGAAAGCTTTGTTCATGCAGGAGCCATTAATGAAGTAAAAGTACAAGTAGTAAATGTGCATTCAGAATTTATTACAGACGAAAACGTAGCGGAAAAATTGAATGGCTTAGATGGATTATTGGTAGCCCCAGGATTTGGAAATAGGGGAATTGAAGGCAAAATTGTTGCAGTAAAATACGCACGAGAAAAGGGCTTACCATTCTTTGGCATATGCTTAGGAATGCAAATGGCTGTTATAGAATTTGGAAGAAATGTTTTGGGTTTAAAAGATGCGCACTCAATTGAAATGGATGCTCAATCGGCTCACCCAGTTATTAATATGATGGAGGAGCAAAAGAAAATTACCATGATGGGAGGAACCATGCGATTAGGTGCTTATCCATGTGAAGTAGAAGAGGGTTCATTGGCGCATAAAATCTATGGAACCAAAACTTTTACAGAAAGACATAGACATCGTTATGAATTCAATAATGATTATTTAGAGCAATACCAGGCTGCAGGGATGAAGACCAGTGGAAAAAATCCGGCCACAGGTTTAATTGAAATTATTGAATTACCCAATCATCCTTTTTTTATTGGAGTTCAATATCACCCAGAATTAAAAAGTACAGTAGAAAGACCCGCCCCATTATTTGTTGGTTTTATTGATGCTGCAAAAAAGTACAATGAAAACAAGAGTAATTTCAAGTCGTCTAGCAAAAAAGATGCAGTCATTTAATTAGGAAATCTTGATAAAATAAAAATCCTACCATCCAAAATGGTGGGATTTTTGGTCTTTCATGAAAAAAATGGGGGGATTGGTGAAAAAAATGCCCCTTGCATTCCTGAATACCCGAATTTGTCGGGAATGAAAAAAGCCATTTTATTCATTTTTTTGCTCCTTCTCTCTGCAACCTATCATTTTAGGGGCAACTTGGAGGCAACGGAAACTTTGGCATTTATTCCCACTATTTCGCCCGTAGAAAACCAACCAATTGCAAGTGATATAGAGTTGATGCATAGTTTGATTTTGTTGAGTGATAAGGTTGTTGCCAATGTATTTTCGAATGAAACATTTTTGTCTTACGATTCATTAAGTGATTTTTTGAAAAAGCATTCTTCATCTTTAAATAGTCAAACCTTAAGTATTGCTGTTGCAAAAGGAGCTGATTATATGGATGTAATAAGGGTAGTAGATATGATGGCTAATTCGTCTATAAAAAATTATCAATTGGTACGTTATGAGTAAGTGGATCTAATCAATTTTATTTCGGCTTCTTCCACTAATTCAGCTTTTATACTATATGTTCCAGAAGGAAGCAAGTACTTTGCAAGTAGAGGCATTATTTCGATCAATAGCAATAAGACAATTAATAAATAATACCTAAATGCTACTGCTTTGTTTTGTTGAATTAGGTGATCTAAAGCTTCTATTTGCGTGATGAATCCAGTATTCAATAATTGGTTAAATGAAGCTTGTTCTTTAGCAATAATGCTATTGATAGATTGAATAGCACTATCTGAATTTTGAATAGTAGCAGTAAACTTTTCGGTAATTGCTTGATAATCATTTGCGGCTTTATCTGCTGCCGTTTTTTTTGCTAAAGCAATATTTTTTAAACCAATTTTTTTAGATCCTCCTGTGCCATCAGTTTCTTCAATAAAACGGTTTCGGGTATTAATCATTTCTTGGTAGTACAGATGAATGGTTTCATTGGCTATTTTTTGTTGATTCACCCATTGAGCTCTGTCATACTCATAGCTTTTTATTAGCTCGTTGTTTTTAGTTTTCTTTCTTTTTTCATTATCAATTGAAGCCTGCACTTTTACTTCTTTTTCAAAAAGAAACAATAAAGCAGGTTGGGCCATAAATAGTCCAATAGTAATGGCCAAGAAAAGCCGAAAAACAAGTGGTTTCCAGCCAAATGAGGTTGATTTTTGAACCCCTTTAATTAAGGCACGGTCTATAAACAAAATTAATCCGCCCATGAAAACGCCCAATATTAATGCCAACCACCATGCCGAAACAACGGTGCTAAAAAAGTAAGACCATGCCAAGGTGGCAAATCCCCAAGTGCCTAATACCAACATTCCAATAATGGAATGCCTATTCCGGTCTACTACCGCATCTTTTACTAACGCGGTTTCGGCGGTACTCAGCCACCATAAGAATTGTTCCCGGCGGTTGGGATAATAATTTTCCTGCATAACTATTTTTTTTAATGGTTAAGGCAGGCACAGGTTGTTTTTTGGTTGGTTGGGGTTGGCTGGTTGGAAAGACAAAGAAAAGGTTTTTTTTGTTAGGCAAACGTTACCTTTGCCGCTCAATAAAAGTTTGTATGAAGACGGACAAAAATACGGTCATTGGTTTTGTGTTGTTGGGTATCCTGATGTTCTTATATTTCTGGTATACCAGTCAGCAGCAAAATGCCATTATTGAAATGAAGAAAAGAGAAGAAGATTCTCTTGCTAAAGTGGCTGCTGCTAGAATGAAATTGGTAGACACTGTAGCGTTAAAAACAGACTCTTTAAAAAGAGATTCAGCAGTTAGGGTTGCTGTTGCTGGAAATTTTACAGATGCAGCTGTTGGAAAGGAGCAAGAAACTGCTATAGAGAATGAATTGGTTAAAGTAAGCTTTACTAATAAAGGCGGTCAAATAAAATCGGTAACATTAAAAAATTATAAAGACGCCAATAATCAATTGGTAGTTCTTTCTAATAAAAGCAGCGTTTCTTATGCAATTAATACTGCACCGGCACAGTCTGCTACTATTGAAAATTTGTATTTCACTCCAACTGAGCCTATCAAGAATGCCGATGGGACTCAAATATTGCGTTATACACTTATTGCCGCAAACGGGCAGTCTATTACGCATGAATTTAGCTTGCAGCCCAATAGTTATAAGATTGGCTGGAAGTTGGGCATGAATGGAGCAGGGCAGTTATTGACCAATAGTGCACTTAATTTGAATTGGACTGTTGCTACACAGCAAATGGAGCGAACATCTCAGTACGAGCGCCAGGTCTCAAATATTTGTTTTTCTGAAGACAATGAATTTGATTATATATCATCTAATACAGACCATACTTTTGAAAAGCCTGCACAATGGGTTGCTGTAGTACAACAGTTTTTTAATAGTACCCTAATTGCAGACAACTCTTTTAATAGTGGAAGTATAAAATGGGCTAGGGCAACAGACTCATCACGAAATTTGGCTACAGCTACTAGTACATTGCAAATTAAAGTTCCTGCAGCAGCCAGTATTTCTGTTCCATTCCATTTTTATGTAGGTCCTAACGAATATGAAATTCTTGCTAAGCAGGCTCCAGAAATGGATAAAATTGTAAATCTGGGCAGAGATATGTATTCGTTTGTGCGTCCAATAAACAAATACATCATCATGAATGTGTTTGATTTCTTTGCATCATTTGTTAAGAATTATGGTTGGGTTATTTTGTTACTGACTTTATTTATAAGACTTGTTACCGCGCCTTTAACTTATAGCAGCTATTTAAGTGGTGCAAAAATGAAAGCCTTACGTCCTGAATTGGATATTTTAAAAAAGAAAATGGGGGATGATCAACAGGGCTTTGCAATGGAGCAAATGAAATTGTTTAGAGAAGCTGGGGTTAATCCTTTAGGCGGATGTATTCCGGCCTTATTACAAATTCCTATATTCTTTGCATTATATAGTTTCTTTAACTCTGAAATTGCATTGCGCGGACAAGCTTTTTTATGGAGTGAAGACTTATCTAGTTTTGATACAATTGCCAATCTTCCATTTACTATTCCTGCATTTGGTAATCATATAAGCTTATTTACTATAACAGCCGTTATTACCAGTTTTTTAATTTCCATCTACAATATGAGTATGACACCAACACAGGATAATCCTGCGTTAAAATACATGCCATATATTTTTCCTTTCATGTTGTTATTTATATTTAACAGCCTACCGTCGGCATTAACTTGGTATTATACTGTTTCTAACTTGGTAACTTTATTATTGCAATTTGTAATTCAGAATTATATTATTGATCATGATAAAATTCTAGTGAAAATTGAGGCAAAAAGAAAAGCACCTAAAACCAAAAGTAAATGGCAAGAACGCTATGAACAAATGGTAGAAAGTCAGAAAAAAGTACAGGAGCTAAAAAATAAAACCACTAAAAAATAAATTGTTATGCGCTACTTATTAAACATGGTCTTTTGTTGTTGTTTGGTAAGTAGCGCATCTGCTCAAACCCGCGTAGTGGCTGAGTGTACGGTAAGTTATGCTATAACCGTAAACAATGAATCTCAGATTGATAAAGATGCTGTTTCACTTTTAAAGCAAAGCGGTAAAACAGTTTACATAAAAGGAAATAATAGTCGGTCCGATTTAATTAGTCCTTCATTTACACAATCACTTATTTATAATAAGGCAAACGGTAACGCAGTAATTTTAAGGGAAATTGGTGCCAATAAATTTTTAACTAAAATTGATGCAACTAACTGGTTAAAGCAAAACGAAAAGTTTAGTGATATGCTTATTCAGTTTACCGCAGAGAAAAAACAAATTCTTGGGTACGAATGCAAGCATGCAATTATGCAATTAAAAGATGGGAGTACATTTTCTGTTTACTATGCAAGTTCAATAACCCCCTCTGTTAGAGAGTTTGAGTATCAATTTAAAGATATACCAGGATTTGTATTAGAGTATGAAGCAAAAGACGGGTACACTCAAAAAATCACCTATACTGCAACCAAAATAAGTTTCAACCCAGTTTCTGCAGCTAAATTTGAAATACCAACAACCGGATACCGATTATTGAATGAATAATTAATTGCGGGATTCTTGTGGTGTCTTGAATTTAGGCACTTTCACTTTAATCTTATACGGATAAATATAAGTAGTGTTGCCATTGTTGTATTGCAACATACTATTCATATCATTGTTCTGTTGCATTAAGCCATTCCCAGTAAGGGTTAATCCCTTGTAATGTAGATTAGATTTGATGGCAGATAAAGACAATCCTTTTTTAGAGAAATTATTGAGACTGCGTAAAGTAAACTTGCTGTTTTTAGCTTTGTCGTCAACTATTCCAGTAAATGCAAAAGCTGCAATAGCCAAGTGCAAACTCATAACGAGCATCACCATTGGGGCTTTTATTGCGGATTTCATTTGCATTAACATATGGCAAAGGTAGGATATATCCTAAATATTTTAACGAATTATTTTTATTAACAAACGTTAATAAGGGGGTAAAAGTTTGGTTTTCGCCGAAAAAAGTTTAATTATTTGCCTAAATTAGGTAAACCATCACCCCATGAGCCAGAATCCGTACCGCGAAGACAAGGAAGAATTAAGGGAGTTGATTATTCAGTATCAACATCTTAAGCATGGTAGAAGCCATCCATTTTTAGAGGAAGATGCTTTTGAGCGGATTATTGATTATTACGATGAAAAGGATGATTTGCCCGAAGCAATGATTGCAGCAGAGCTGGGATTAGAACAGTTTCCTTATTCGGCCAACCTCATGATTAAAAAAGCCGACCTATTATTGGCGAGTAGAAAATACCAAGAAGCTTTAAATTTATTAGAAACAGCTGAATTATTTGATAGTACAGATTTGAATTTGTTTATTCTAAAAACAGATGCTTATTTGGCTTTAGATCAGCAGGCAAAAGCGGTAGAATTATTAGAAGCTGCTTTATTGCTTTTTGACGGAGAAGAACGATTAGATCTGCTTTTTGAGTTAGCCGATGTATATGATGATTATGAAGAGTTTGATAAAGTATTTGATTGTTTAAAATTGATTTTAGAAGAAGATCCGAACAATGAAGAAGCTTTATATAAAATTTGTTTTTGGACCGATTTTACTGGAAGAAACGAAGAGAGTATTAAACTACATCAATCAATCATTGAAGAGCATCCTTTTAGTGAATTAGCTTGGTTTAACTTGGCAGCAGCCTATCAAGGACTTAAGTTATATGAAAAAGCCATTGATGCGTATCAATATGCAGTAGCAATAGACGAAAAATTTGACTATGCTTATAGAAATATGGGCGATGCCTTTTTAAGATTGCGTAAGTACAAAGAAGCCATTGAAGTTTTAGAAAAAGTACTTGAGCTCAGTAGGCCCGAAGATGTGATTTATGAAGCTATAGGTCATTGCTACCATAGAATGGGTAAATATGCTCAAGCAAGATTTAATTATAAAAAAGCAGTACACTTAAATGCAGGTGATAGCAAGTTGCATTATAAAATTGCAGTCACGTATATGTTAGAAGAGCAATGGCAGGCTGCAGCCAAGCAATTAGAAAATTCAATGAGAATTACTCGCTCAGTCCCAGAATATAATTTGGCTATGGGAGAGTGTATGATGAATTTAGATAGGTATAAAGATGCCATCATTTATTTTGGTACGGTGGTAAAGCATAAGCCTAAATCTGTTGCGGGTTGGGAAGCATTATTACGTTGTTTAATTAAAGCTGAAATGTTTGAAGAAGCATATAATCAGTGCCAGGCTGCGTTGGTTGCAACAGCCGAAAAGCCTTTGTTTTACTTTTATGCAAGTACCATTTTATTTATTTTAGGAAAATCCAAAGAGGCATTACTTAAATTAGAAACAGCCATGGATAAAGCACCGAAGTTGCTCAAAAAATTCATGGAACTCAATCCCTTTATTTTACAAAATAATCAGGTAGTGGATATCATTGCTAGGTATAAGAAAGGAAAGAAAATATAAATATGTACTTTTGCGCCGATAAATAAGACAGGAATGAATTATAGACTTACACAAATACCAGAAAGAACAAAGCAACCTAGGGCAAATGGATTAACCATGGTTATGGACAAAGGGTTAAGCATTAATCAAGCGAAGGATTTTCTAAGTGTTGCTGGTCCTCACGTTGATATTGTTAAGTTAGGATTCGGAACTTCTTTTGTTACCCCCAATTTAAGAGAAAAATTAGCCGTTTACCGAGAAGCCAATATGCCAGTTTATTTTGGAGGTACTTTGTTTGAAGCCTTCTTAATTAGAAATCAATTTGACGACTATGTAGAAGTTTGTAAAGATTATGAGGTAAGTTATATAGAGGTATCAGATGGTTCAATTACCATTCCACATGCTGAAAAATGTGGCTATATTGAAAAATTAACTCAGCATGCAACGGTATTAAGCGAAGTAGGAAGCAAAGATGCAGCGCATATTATTCCACCTTACAAATGGATTGAATTGATGCGAGCTGAATTAGAAGCTGGATCATCTTATGTAATTGCTGAAGCAAGGGAAGCAGGAAATGTAGGTATTTATAGAGGAAGTGGAGAAGTACGTGAAGGGTTGGTTCAAGAGATTTTAACCCAAATTCCTGCCGAAAAAATTATTTGGGAAGCCCCTCAAAAAGCACAACAACTCTATTTTCTTGAGTTGATTGGATGCAATGTAAACTTGGGTAATATAGCACCCAATGAAGTATTGCCACTAGAAGCAATGCGCATAGGATTAAGAGGAGACACATTTCATCTTTATTTAGATAAAGCTTAATATGCGCTTATTTGGCTTGGTGGGTAACCCCTTAACACACTCTTTTTCTCAAAGTTATTTTACTCAAAAGTTTTCACTGCTGGGAATAAGTGATGAGTGCTTTTATGAAAACTTCTCTATTCCCGATATAGAGGAGTTACCCTATTTACTGATCCAAAAAAATAACTTGGTTGGATTTAACATAACCATACCCTATAAAAAGCAAATAATTCCTTTCCTCCATCAACTAACACCAGAAGTGACTGAAATGGGGGCTTGTAATTGTGTTCGTATTCAGCACAAAAAACTAATTGGCTACAATACCGATATTGTCGGATTCGAAAATTCTTTAAAGCCATTTTTGCAAAAAAATCATACCCACGCATTGGTACTTGGTACAGGTGGAGCAGCAGCAGCAGTGGAGTTTGTATTGCGAAAACTCAATATTTCTTATTTAAATGTTTCAAGAACCGCTGCTAATAATTCCATCCAGTATAATGGATTAAGCAAAGAAATACTTGCACAATATCATCTCATTATTAATACGAGTCCTGTTGGTCAATATCCCAATGTTGATGCGTCACCACTTATTCCTTATGAATTTCTGGGTCCTAAGCATCATTTGTACGACTTGATTTATAACCCAACTGAAACCCAGTTTTTGAAAAAGGGAAAAGCACAAGGTGCTTCTGTGCAAAATGGATATGAGATGTTGGTAATGCAAGCAGAAGAAAGTTGGAGAATTTGGAACCTTTAATTAACTCAATTGCCGAATAATATTATTGGTAAGTGAAACTTTCTTTTTTGCGGTATAGTCGTATAACATCATTCCGGTTTTAGCACGCACAGCTAAATGAGCTTCACTATTTTGTAATACCGTAATTCGATAGTAAATGTCAAAACCAAGTTTGTCAAAATCAGTTGCTACAACGGCAATTTCGATAGTGTCTTTATGATTCAATTCTTTTTTGTATTCAATCATAGCGTCGGCCATAATTAAGCCATATGATTCAACACTTAATTCTGCATATCCCCTAGATTGTAAAAATTGTTGCCTAGCTTCTTGCAGTAAAGATAATATGGTGTCGTTACCTACATGACCCCCATAATTTAAATCGGTCACCCGAATTTGCATTTGAGTGGTAAAGCTAAACTGTTCTGGAAGTTGAATTTTAATTCGATTCATGGCTGTTCATTTACTCAAATTAGTTACAACTAATATTGCTTTGTTTGGTTTAAAAGGAAGTCAAGGAGCTTACTCATTGCTTTTTTACGATGACTGTATTGGTTTTTTTCGTCCATAGTCATTTCTGCAAAACACTTATTAGCCCCGTCGGGAACAAAAATAGGATCATAACCAAATCCCTCAGTACCCTTTTGTTCAGAAATGATTTTTCCTTTACAAATTCCTTCGAACAAGAATTCTTGTTCATCCCAAATAAGAGAAATAACGGTTCTAAACTGAGCGGCTTTGTTTTCTTTATTCAATAATTTATGAAGTACTAAGTCTATATTAGCTTGGAAATTTCTTTCATCGCCAGCATAACGAGCACTTTTAACACCAGGTTCTCCATTTAATGAAGCAATTTCTAATCCAGTGTCTTCGCTGAAACAATTCTTTTTGGTTAACGCGTGTATAACTCTAGATTTCTCGCTGGCATTGGCTTCCAAGGTATCGTGTGGCTCAGGAATATCAATATCAATGCCTGCATCGGCTAGTGATAGAACCGTTAAAAGATTGCCAGTAACTGCTTTTATTTCTTTTACTTTATTTGCATTATTGGTAGCAAAAATAATTTCAACTGTGGCCATTGATTAAAGGTTAAAAAGTGATTTAAGGCTTACCCAAAGTTTGGTCTTTTCTAATTTGGCATCTCCACTATCACCATAATATTGCAAAAGAGATGGCGCCATTAAAAAAGTACATCCACCATATTGTTGAACTTGATAATTAGGAACTGTGAAAGGAAGTTTTATCATTGCTGCACTTACATTAAACAGTAAACAGCTAGTCGGATTTAGTTCTTGTTTAATTTCGGCAAAATTGGCCAGGTATCGAGCAATATTTATGACTGCCACATCTCCCATATTCAATTTACAAGCGCCTAATATCTTTGTTAAAAAGTCTAAACTTTCCTCGTTTAAGAAAGCCGCTTCCGGTTCATGCACTAAAATGACAATATTTTTACCATTATTGCCCAAATACCATTTTTCAGGACGTTCTTTTGCAGGTTCCGAATAAATGGGAGGGTCTATTGCCACTGCTTTTGGGGCAGAAATGGGCAGGGGCTTTTCAGCCGATTCAACTATAACCAAATTGCTCGGAAAAAGGTTAGCCAATACAAAATGGGGTAGTTGTTCAGGCATTTTTTTGTCCATTTAAAATATTAACGGTTGTTAGTTTTTAATTTTTTTGTTTCTTTGCGCCAAATATAAAACTATGAACGCAGTACTTGATATAAACATTACTAAGGTTAACAAATCTAAATTAGATACCATTAGCCTAGAGAATATTCCTTTTGGAAGAGTATTTACCGATCATATGTTGGTTGCTGAATACAGTAATGGGGTTTGGAAAAATGTGGAGATTAAACCTTACCAGCCCCTGAACATGGACCCATCATTAGCAGCATTGCATTATGGCCAATCTATTTTTGAAGGGATTAAAGCCTATAGAAACGAAGAAGGTAAAGCGGCTATATTTAGACCCTACGAAAATCTTAAGCGTTTTAATATTTCGGCTACTAGAATGCAAATGCCTACTGTACCGGAAGAAATCTTTATAGACGGAATGCGTGAGTTAATCAATCTTGATCGTAATTGGATTCCTACCATGCCAGATCATTCATTGTATATTAGACCATTCATGTTTGCTACAGATGCTGTGCTTGGTGTTAAACCCTCTGATTCTTATAAATTCATGATCATTCTTAGCCCAACTGGTCCTTATTTCAGTACCCCAATGCGCATCTATGTTGAAGAGAAATATACAAGAGCAGTAACTGGTGGTGTTGGGTATTCAAAGAATGCCGGAAATTATGGAGCAAGCATGTATCCAACACAGTTAGCAAAAGAAATGGGATATGATCAAGTGTTATGGACAGATGCTAATGAGCACAAATATTTACAGGAAGTGGGAATGATGAATGTTTTTTTCATCATCGGGAACCAAGCAATAACTCCATCTTTGGAAGAGGGAACAATTTTGGCGGGTATAACAAGAATGAGTTCGTTAACCTTATTGGCAGAGATGGGGCTTGAAGTAGTAGAAAAAAAGATTTCAATTGACGAGTTAATGGCCGCTCACAAAGCAGGACAATTGCGTGAAGTTTTTGGAGCTGGTACAGCAGCAACTATTTCTTTAATTAAGGAATTGCGTTATAAAGATGAATCAATGTTTTTTGACACTGATAGTTGGACTGTTGCCCCAGAATTAAAGAAAAGGCTAAATGATATTCGTCAGGGTAAGTCTGAAGATAAACATGGTTGGATGCTTTCTATTTAATGTTCAATTATTGAATCTATTTATATAGTAAAACCTCGTCCCAATTTTGGGGCGAGGTTTTTTTATTCGATGAAGTTCTACTGCTTAATAAAAGGAATATTTTGTTGATTGGATCCACTAATTACTTGAATATAATATTGGCCATTGCTAATATCTCCAATTGGTATACTCACTAATCCTTGTTGCATGTTACCCACTTGTATTGTTTTGATAAGGGTGCCAGATAAATGATATAATCTAATTGAACTATTAGCAGTAACCGCCGATTTGAAAATTACTTTTAATTCAGTTTTTGCTGGATTAGGGTAAATTTTAACGGTTAGTAAATTCACTAAAGGGCTGCTGGCTTTGGGAATAAATTTACCAATATAAAAACGATTGGTTGCTTTACTTGAAGTATCACTAGTGATGCTAAAAAGATAACTGCTGTCTTTTACCAAACTCAATGTTTTATTAGTGTAATTATCGTATAAAACCAGTTTTAAATTGGTTGGCATGAATGCATCAAATATTTGAAAACGATAATTGCCCTCTGCTGTATTGTTTAATTCAATTGGAATAATAGTTTGTTCTTGAAAAATTCTACTGTCAATGGCAAGTTTTATACTATCAGCAATTTTACTAAACATATTTATTCCAGAATTCATCAGCTTGATGGCATCGAGTGAATCTTTGCCATTTCTAGCTCCTGATTGTTCTCTAACTATAAATCGGTCATGTAGGGTTTGGTTACTCAATAAATCAATGGTAGAAAAGTATCCAAACAGTTCTTGGTAGTCTTCTGATAATCCTTTGTTCCATTCAATAGATTTAGATGCTTCCGAAATGGTAACTTCATTAGCAGCTGAACTATCGGTTAAAAGTATATAAGCTTCAAATGGATTGAGTATATGCTTTTGTGTAAAAGGAAGTGTTATATAGCCGCCTGAATCTCCTAATAATGGATTCCAGATATATTTATATGAACTCACTTTTGCTGATCTATTCAGGGTTCCTGTGTTAATTGGGCTTAAATAAGGGTTTGCTATAATATTAAAACCATTTCCTATTTTATTTAATGCAATTTGTTGAGTTCCTATTTGAATACTACCACTAAAATAGTTTGGCCATAAATTGTTTATTTGATTAGGTAAAATAGTCCATTTGATGCCTTGGTATTTTTTCCATTCATTGGTTATACTATCAACACTAAAATCAACAGATTGCCATCCATTTTCTATGGAGTTGCTATTGGTATTTAATACAGGATTATTATAAAAAATGCTGGGTTTATTTGTCCAATTATTGAATGAAAGCGATTGATTAAATGGATGACCTACTAAATAATTTCCTGCCGCTTTTTGAATCAGCATATTCTTTGCATGAACCTTGCCAATTATTTGGGTTCCATCAGCTGAAGCAGCAATAGCAGCCATTTCAGCTAAATATAACTGGTCATTGGTTGTTAAATTTCCAGCTGATAATTGCAGACTACCTTCAATTAATAATGGATGAATAATTTGTGAGCCCGAGCTGTTATTTAAGACTAGATGTTGAATGCGATGATCTTTAAATAAACGACCATCAATCAGTCGATTTTCATTTCCATTCAATTCCAATATTGCTTTAGTTGCATCAATAGATAATGAATCTCCGCGCATGATGCCCATTATTTTTAAAGTTCCTGTAACCTGTAATTTAGCGCCAGTTAACAGATGAAGTTGGTTGATATTTTGAATACCAGAAAGGGTAGGCTGAAATGCAGCATTGGCTGTAATTGTAATAGTAGCACTATCATTCGGTAAGGTTGAATTACACCAGTTTTGTGGATTTTGCCAACTGCTGTCTGTATTTCCCAACCAGCTTGTAGACTGAAGCAATATTTTTTTATCTGCATTTGTTATTCCATTTGATACTCTTACTATTATGCTATCTTTTACTGATGACTCTTGAGCCTGAACATTCCATTTTATAGGGCTGGTAATGGCCCCATTAGACACAGTAGTATAGTTTTGCAAATTGCTGAACCAATTGGTGGGCGCCTGAATGATTTGCCAACTTAATTCCTCCCCTATAACCGAACTGTCTATAGCCAGCAATGCACTTATATCAATGCTGTCTCTGTTATTGCATTGTGTTAACAAAGTATCCGAAGGGAATCTAAATTGAATGGTGCTGCCATCTACTTTTATATATTGAATGTATGTAGACAACAAATTTATAGTTGCAAGATTTTCTGCTTGGTCTTTTATTTTTAGTTGAGTGTAATTAAAATTGTTGGCTATGCTAATTCCATCCATGTCTTTTTCTCCTTTCTGTATAATATAATTGAACAATAGTTGATTACTATAATTGCCACTTACATAAGTTGCTTGTCTATTATTGCTACCAATAGTGATAGGTAAATAGTTGATTGGAGAGCTCGTATCTAAATGAACCGATTCGCTAAACTGTAGTTTCAGTTGCAAAGTATCACCCATTTTTAATAAGCTATCATTGGGCGAACTGAAACTGATTTGAATCGGTTTAACTTTATCAATTAGTTGGGTGTCAATACTGAAAAAAGGAAGCCCACTTAATCCCGGAATTAGGTTGTTATTATTGTTAATTCCTAACACCATTTTTCCTTCACCAACTCCCGTGTATACATGAATTAAGTATTCATCACCTGTGCCTGAAATACTGGTTATTGCAGCATTGCTTAAACCGTCTGTAATCAAAGCAAAATTACTGGTACTTAATCCACTGATATCTCCACCTGCCTTAAAACTGTATTGAATGGTGTCTGCATTGCTTAGTAGAGGTGCTAGGGAATACAAGCTGTCTATGCTGACGGTTTGGTTACTGGTATCAAAATCGGCACTGAAACTAAAATTATCTATTGCTACTAAGTCGTCACTGCCTGTTTCGTCTATATCGTCCCATCTCAATAATAATTGTTCTCCATTTTTCCAATCAATACCTGTTATGGTGAATTGAATATTGGTTTGGTTTTCAGGGTTATTCCCATTTAAACTTCCAGCACCAATTGAAAATTGAGTGGATGAAAAATTCATTGCGCTATGATTCAATAAGTTGGGTTGATCAATGCTGTTCAATATGCCAGAAGCATATTTTCCCATCCAGGTATTTATATTTCCAGACCCCCCTTTTCTCCATTGCTCTGCTGAGAAAGAACCACTAATTTTATTAAGATTTCCTCCTGTTTGATTGGTTAGTATAATGCCAAATGCATAAACACCTGAGCCTGCAGCTAAAGAACCCAATGCTCTATCTGTGCTTCCACTTGTGCCCACGCTGTATATTCCACTTGATGTTGCTGTTCCAGCTCCTTGCATAAAAACAGCATTTGTGCCTGTACCTAACTTATGCATGAATTCCCAACCGTTTATTCCTGCTGTCAAAAAAGGAGATTGAGTAAAAGAATGAGGTCCTTTGCCAGTTAACGTAAATGATCCCCCATTGGGTAAATCATTAAAATTTTGTAGGTAAACCGTTTTTTTTTCAGAATAAATGACTGGGCTACCTGATTGTGCATAAACAGTTGAATCCACCGCCTGAAAAAGCAGCAGTAAAAGGATAATAGATGGCCTCATGGCGGAATAGGGGGGTATGCGGGGCTACTTTGTAAAGCAACAAACTGTTCATGAAACCAACAATAGGGGGACGAAAATTGGGCTAAAACCCTTTTTTTTGCCCGTAGAAATACTTTTTTTTTGAAAACATTTTGGATTCTCATTTGGAGCCATTACCTTTGCCGTCCGAAATTTTAAATGGTTTATAATGCCTACAATACAACAATTAGTTAGAAAAGGCCGCGAAATAATCAGGGCTAAGAGTAAGTCAAGAGCTTTGGATGCTTGTCCTCAGCGTCGTGGCGTATGTACCCGTGTATATACTACCACTCCAAAAAAACCAAACTCTGCTTTGCGTAAAGTAGCGAAAGTGCGTTTGACCAATAAAGTAGAGGTTATTGCCTATATTCCAGGTGAAGGCCACAACTTACAAGAGCACTCTATCGTATTAATCCGTGGTGGTCGTGTTAAAGATTTACCAGGGGTTCGTTACCATATTGTACGTGGTAGCTTAGATACTGCTGGTGTTAAAGACCGTAAGCAGAGCCGTTCTAAGTATGGTACAAAGAAGGAAAAAGCTAAAAAATAGTTCTATTCATAACTGCGACTGAGTAAAGTTTTAATACTTGAAGAAGATCAGTCTCTTTAAAAATTAAATCATGCGTAAAGCACAAGCGAAAAAATTACCCTTAGCACCAGACGGTCGTTTCAACGATAAGTTGGTTACCCGTTTCATCAATAACTTGATGTGGGATGGTAAAAAAAGTACTGCAATCAATATTTTTTATGATGCAGTAGACAAAATAACAAAAGTTACTGGCGAAGATGGTTACGAAGTGTGGAAGAAAGCAATTGCGAATGTAACTCCTGCTGTTGAAGTAAGAAGCCGTAGAATTGGTGGTGCTACTTTCCAAATTCCAGCTGAAGTTCGCCCTGATCGTAAAATTTCTTTAAGCATGAAGTGGTTAATCCGCTACAGTCGCGAAAGAAACGGTCGTACCATGGCTGATAAGTTATCAAATGAAATCATGTCTGCTGCAAAAGGTGAAGGCGCTGCATTCAAGAAAAAAGAAGATACACACCGTATGGCTGAGGCTAACAAAGCCTTCTCTCACTTTAAAGTGTAATTTCTTACAAATATTTACAAGACCTCTCCAAGATAACGGAGAGGTTTTTTTTTGGACCAAACTCCTGCAATTCAATAACTTAATAAGGCCCTTTGGTAACGATTTTTCCCCATTCTAAATAAAACGGGCCGAACCCTTTGTTGGTTCGGTATTATCTGTACCTTTGCGGCCTCTAAAAAAACAAGAATACTATATGGCTGATTTGAAATTTCAACGAAACTTTGGTATTGCCGCACATATTGATGCCGGTAAAACCACTACCACCGAGCGTATTTTGCGCTACACTGGTATGATCCATAAGATTGGTGAAGTACATGATGGTGGTGCTACTACCGACTGGATGGAGCAAGAAAAGGAAAGAGGTATTACTATTACTTCTGCGGCAGTAAGCTGTCAGTGGAATTTCCCAACTGTATTGGGTAAAGCCACTCCAGAAACCAAGAATTATTATTTCAACATCATCGATACTCCAGGACACGTAGATTTTACCGTAGAGGTAGAACGATCTATGCGTGTATTGGATGGTTTGATTGCGTTGTTTTCTGCAGTAGATGGTGTAGAACCACAGTCTGAAACTGTTTGGCGTCAAGCTAACCGTTATAAAGTTCCTCGTATTGGATTCGTAAATAAAATGGACCGTGCTGGTGCCGACTTCTTAATGGTGGTTACACAGGTTAAAGAAATGTTGGGTGCAAAAGCAGTTCCATTGCAATTACCAATTGGTGCAGAAGATAATTTCAAGGGCGTTGTAGACTTGATTAAAATGAAAGGTATTGTATGGCATGCTGAAACAGAGGGAATGACTTTCGACGAAATTCCTGTGCCTGCAGATATGATGGAAGATGTATTGCAATGGAGACAAAATTTAATTGAAGCCGTTGCTGAATACGATGATAAGTTGATGGAGAAATTCTTTGACAATCCAGATTCAATTTCTGAAGATGAGGTTCACGAAGCAATCCGTAAAGCTTGTATCGATTTAAGTATCGTTCCAATGATGTGTGGTTCTTCATTCAAAAATAAAGGAGTACAAACAGCATTAGATGCGGTTTGTCGTTACTTACCTTCTCCAGTTGATGTAGAAGATACAGTAGGTACTGATCCTGATTCTGGTGAGCAAATTACCAGAAAGCCAAATGCAAAAGAACCATTTGCTGCATTGGCATTCAAAATCATGACCGATCCTTTCGTAGGTCGTTTGGCATTCTTCCGTTGTTACTCTGGTCGTTTAGATGCTGGTTCTTATGTATTGAACGTAAGAAGTGGTAAGAAAGAACGTATCAGCCGTATCATGAAAATGTTTGCTAACAAGCAAAATCCAATTGACTTTATTGAAGCGGGTGATATTGCTGCTGCTGTAGGTTTCAAAGAAATCAAAACAGGAGATACTCTTTGCGATGAAAATCATCCAATTACTTTGGAGAACATGTTTATTCCAGAACCAGTAATCGCTATTGCTGTTGAGCCAAAAACTCAAGCAGACGTAGATAAAATGGGTATGGCAATTGCAAAGTTGGTAGAAGAAGATCCTACTTTACGTGTAAATACCGATGAAGATACTGGCCAAACCATTTTACGTGGAATGGGTGAATTACACCTTGAAATCATCATCGATCGTATGCGTCGTGAGTTTAAGGTAGAAGTAAACCAAGGTGCTCCTCAGGTTGCTTACAAAGAGTCTTTCGGAAATACTATTACCCATAGAGAAGTGTTGAAGAAGCAGTCTGGTGGTCGTGGTAAGTTTGCCGATATTCAATTTGAAATTGGACCAGCTGATGCAGAGTGGTTGAAAGAAAACGAAGGAAAGAGCTTCCAATTTGTAAACGATTTATTTGGTGGATCTATTCCTAAAGAATTTGTTCCAGCAATCCTTAAAGGGTTTGAAACATCAATGACTTCTGGTGTATTGGCAGGATATCCTGTAAACAATATGAAAGTGCGTGTATTTGATGGTAGCTACCACGATGTGGATTCTGATGCAATGAGCTTTGAATTGTGTGCTAAAGCTGGTTTCCGTGAAGCGGGACGTAAAGCAAAGCCTACTTTATTAGAGCCAATCATGAAGGTTGAAGTACTTACTCCAGATCAATACATGGGAGATGTTACCGGAGACTTAAACCGTCGTCGTGGTATGCTAGAAGGAATGGATAGCCGAGCTAACCTACAGGTTATTAAAGCTAAAGTTCCATTGAGCGAAATGTTTGGTTATGTAACTCAGCTTCGTTCTTTAAGTTCTGGACGTGCAACTTCTACAATGGAGTTCTCTCATTACAATCCTGCTCCAAATAACGTTGCAGAAGAAGTAATGGCTAAGAACAAGGGTAAGGTTAAATCTGATGATTAATTATCCATTTAATTGATATACCGCGCCCCGACTAAAGTCGGGGCGTTTTTTTTTAATAGGGGATGGAGTTTAGCTGCCGTTTAAATTTAAAAAGGCTGAATGTCGGCAGCCCAAAAAAGGCAAGAGGCTCAATTATATTAATTTTTAGTTTAATTTAAAGGAGGTTTTTGGGGAAAAACAGGGTGTTTTTGGAAAAAATAAAAAATAAATCCACAAAAACACCTAAAAAAAAGATAAAAAACTTGTCTATTCAATTACAGCTCCTTACCTTTGCAACCCCAACATAAAAATTGGTTTTTGACTATGTCTCAGCGAATCAGAATCAAATTACAATCATACGATCACAATCTAGTAGATAAATCTGCAGAGAAGATCGTTAAGACAGTACGTAGTACAGGTGCAGTAGTAACAGGACCTATTCCTTTGCCTACTC